>LDAQ01000137.1 GCA_001028025.1 Faecalicatena fissicatena
CCCTTAACTGGGCGCACTAGCGCATAGCTTTAAATAACAAAAAAAGGGCTGGAGAATCTGCACAGCCCTTTTTAATTTTGTTTTTCTTTAATATTGCCTCTATATGCATACTTTTGTTACTGCTTATTTCTGTCTATAAGTGAGCTTTCAGATCCTGAATTGCTTCGTCTATTTCTGTCATATCACCGTTTGTCAGGTCTATTTTGCACTTTTGACAAATGTCTGTAAGTGCGGAGTAGATAATGGGATTTCTAGCTTTTATTGTTTTTATTCTGCCGTATTGCTGCGTAAACTGGATGAAGAAGCTCAGGATCACGTCAATCTCCTTATTTTCTGGATCCAGCAGTTCCGCTCTGAGCAGCATTCCGCTTTCTCCGTCCACTACCAGAAACAGCAGCGGGTTTATGGGCCGGTCATATTGATTTTCAATGGTACTGCTGTTCAGATAGAGAAAGTCCATCTGCAGTTCCCCCTCAACATAAGGACATTTCTGCAGCTTTTTCTTTAATATCTCATCGCTGAGTTCTATGATGCTGATTTCCAGATCCGGATCATAGGGAAGGGCATGTATTTCACTTTTCCATCTTTCCTCTTTTTTATTGTAAATACTCCAGAGGTACTCGCCCTGTTCGTAATCCACTGGGATATGATTTTCCTGATAGTCCTGTATGATGGCCAGAAGCCCTTCGAAGACTATCGTCAGTTCCTCAATCTCTTCGGCATCAGGAATGTACGGGGTATACCTCTTTTTAAAGGACAGGAAGAAAAGCCACTGGCCTCTTCCTCGAAACTTCAGACCAAGATCTTTGATGATCTTTTTCTGCTTCGGATCTACCTCTTCCCGGTCCCCCCAGTAACATGTCAGATTATTCTGCTCAAATACGGCATAATCCAGAGGGATTCCCCCGACATCGGCCATCGTCAGCATATCCAGGTCCCGGAGACCATCCTCCCCTTTATAAACACTAATCCCGCAGCAGGAACCTGCCCGCCCCATGATGCTGCAGAAGTAAGGAACCTTTTTTCCCTTCGGACACACGATGATTAAATCCATATCCCAGAAATCTTTCCAGGGTTCCAGAGCCTTTATTTTTCCTGCAGTTTCGTATAATTTTCCCCATGCATTTAAATCAGCTTCTCTTCTCATATATTGTCCTCTTCTATGAATCATGCCTTAATTGCATCTCTCTTTCCTTTATCATATCAGAGGTCATTGAAAATTACTATCCCTCCCGCAAATATGAACCAATTTTTATAACTTTCATATAGTATAGGAGACCGAACTTTTACAGGAGGAATTTTATGAAGAAGCGGATACTTGCCGCACTGCTTGCAGCCGTTATGGTAATGGCTCTGCTTGCCGGCTGCGGTTCACAGAAGGATGACAAGGAAACATCCGGGAAAGCCACATCAGAGACACAGAAAGAGGATGCAGTAAAAGAAATGACAGATGTCACTTTGAATGAGGTAGCGCATTCAATTTTCTACGCACCTATGTACGTAGCTGTGGAAGAAGGTTATTTTGAAGATGAGGGGATCAACCTCGATCTGGTATGCGGTTTTGGTGCGGATAAGACCATGACCGCGGTCCTGTCAGGTGAAGCCGATATCGGCTTTATGGGATCTGAAGCATCGATTTATACCTACAATGAAGGTGCCAACGACTTTGTTGTCAACTTCGCGCAGCTTACACAACGTGCAGGAAATTTCCTGGTTGCCAGGGACGAAATGCCTGATTTTTCATGGGATGATATCAAGGACAGTACTGTACTTGGAGGAAGGAAAGGCGGAATGCCGGAGATGGTCTTCGAGTATATTCTGAAACAGAACGGTATCGATCCGACTGCCGACCTGGAGATCAACCAGAATATTGATTTTGGTTCTACTGCCGCTGCTTTTGCTGAGGGACAGGGCGACTTTACCGTCGAATTTGAACCAGGGGCAACCACACTGGAATCAGAAGGCAAAGGCTTTGTTGTCGCATCTCTCGGTGAAGACAGCGGATATGTACCCTACACGGCTTACAGTGCAAAACAAAGCTTTATTGATAAAAATCCGGATGTGATCCAGGGCTTTGTGAATGCTCTTCAAAAAGGAATGGACTATGTACAGTCTCACACTCCGGAAGAGATCGCAGCAGTCATTGAACCGCAGTTTCCGGAAACAGACCTGGATACGATTACGAAAATTGTAACCAGATATTATGATCAGGATACATGGAAAGATAATCTTGTATTCGAGGAAAGCAGCTTTGATCTGCTGCAGGATATCCTGGAGAGCGCAGGCGAACTGGATACGCGTGCACCTTATGAAGACCTGGTAACTACCGAATTCGCTGAGAATGCAAGTAAATAATTTTGATTGAAATCAGCAAAAAAGGGGGCTGTCTTATGGCAGGCCCCCTTTTAATATAAGGAATATGTATTTTATCCCTCATGCAGAATCATTTCTTGATATCATCTCTATAAGCTGATATTATATGTCTATAAGTATACTTTATTTTTATTATTAATCAGGCTTTGGCGGTTACAATTATTATATCTGTTTTAAAATGCCAGGGACTGAACAGGGGGTTAAGATATGTCACAAAATACAATCGGTCACAACATACGGTTATTGCGCAGAAAACACCACATGACGCAGGAACAGGTGGCAAATAAATTATACATGAAACGTCAGACGCTATCTAACTACGAGATAGGCAAACGAATTCCTGATATATATGAAATTATAAAAATTGCAGATCTGTTTGATATATCATTAGACGAACTTGCCGGGCGGGACAGGCGATAGTGTAAACTATTTAAGGCCCAGTCCTTTTTTGATTTTTTTGAAAATCTTAAAATGTCAGTCCCTGAACTTTACCTGTCTTTGGCCCCTTTCCCTTTAAAATAAAAAATCCCCATGGAACTTATCCCACTCTGTTCTGGTCATTTCCATGAAGATTTTTCTGTTTTAGTGGTTCCCTGCACACCCGTGTTTGTCTTCTCCGCAGCTGTGGTTTCCGCAGTTGTGTCCCTCGCCGTGATGATGGCTGCACATTACATCTGGATTATATGCCAGCACACCTTTCAGCAATGCCTCTACACTGGCATCTGCATCTCCCGCTGCTCCGGGGTAAAGTTCAATGTTCTCCTCAGCCAGAGCCATACGTGCTCCTCCGCCGATTCCTCCGCAGATTAAAGTCTGTACACCATGCTCCTTCAGAAAACCTGCAAGTGCTCCATGTCCGCTTCCGACAGCACTTACGACTTCTGAGGATTTGATATTGCCCTCTTCCACCTCATACATCTTAAATTCTTCACAATGGCCAAAATGCTGGAATATCTCTCCGTCTTTGTAGGTTACTGCTATTTTCATCCCCATACCTCCTAATGATTTTGTAACAAAATTGTACACCTATTTCCGGCATATGTCAATAACCTATCTGTTTTCCATTCCCACACTTGATTTTCACCTTTTCTTTTTCCATACGAAGCATTCCTATTTTGCGTACACGCACAGCGCTCCTGCCTTTTATATTCCTGCACAGTACTCCTACTTCTTACATTCCCTCTCACTGCTCTTACATTTTGCACGTTCACACTGCCTGCGGCAGCATCCTGACGCCTTGGGGCACACTTCATATGAACCGCCCCCGATCTTCAGCCGTTTTCCCTCTACCAGCACGTCAGCCAGTTTCTTTCTGGCTGAATCATAGACAGCCTGGATCGTTGTTCTTGCCACATTCATCTGCTGTGCGCACTGCTCCTGTGAATATTCAAGATGATCAATCAGACGGATCGTCTCATATTCATCCACAGTCATCTCTATAATTTCATCGCATCCCTGGTCGGAAGGAATAAATTCATCCACTTTTGGCATCTGGCATATCCGCCTGCACTTCACCGGTCTTCCCATACAAACCACCTTTCATTCTATCCGCCTGCTGCCCGTGTCCAATAGGACCCGCATACGTCAGAATATAATTATTTTCATTTTCCCGTAAAACTACTCTAAAGAAATATTATACTCTGTGACCAGATATGTCAAATACCCAAACAACAGAGAATTCGTATAATACAGATAATTACACAGCATCATTCCCTGGGTATCCTTTTCATATTCTCAAAACACTCCATTTAAGCAGAATACAAGATCCACACAGCCATTCCCCATCCGCCCGCAAGACCAAAGCCCGCTCCCCAAATCCCGTTTCGGATGACTTCAGCAGGGATTTATGTTATGATTGTCGTGTATGTATTTTGCCGGAATAATGAGATTTTTTCGGCCAATTAAGGAGTGAAACAGGATGTATCGTATTCTTATTATTGAGGATGATTCTGATATTAATCAGATGATATCTGAATATTTGGGCGGGGAGGGCTTCTGCTGCTCTCAGGCTTTTTCGGGAAGTGAGGGGAAGCTGCTTTTTTCTATGAAGGAATTTGATCTGATTATTCTGGATCTGATGCTGCCGGGGATTTCGGGCGAAGAGCTGATTGAGGTCTTTGCGGGGCGGGTTCCGGTGATTGTGCTTTCGGCTAAGAATGGGCTGGACAGTAAGATTGAACTGCTTAAGGCGGGGGCGGATGATTATATATGTAAGCCTTTTGAACTGCAGGAATTGCTGGTGCGCATTCAGGTTCAGCTCCGAAAACGGGGACAGCAGCCGGAGGCAGGGATCGATGAAGGTGTTTTGTCTTATCGGGAGTGGACGATGAATCCTGCCAACCATGAGATGACGGCGGGAGGGATTCCTGTTGAGCTGACGAGTCATGAGTTTTTGATTATGGAATTGTTCCTGCGGAATCCGAAACGGGTGTTCTCAAAGCAGATGATTTATGAATATGCCTGGGGTGAAGAGTATCTGGCTGAGGATAAGACCATTAATGTGCACATCAGTAATATCCGCTCTAAACTGAAAGACAGCGGGACTGATTCTTATATCCAGACGGTCTGGGGATTAGGCTTTAAACTTTCTTAAACTTTTTTGAGCACTTTATGAAACTTTCTCTTTTATAATGATGCCATAAACAAAAAACGCAAAGGGAGTTGAGCTTATGAATGAAGAATTTGCAGTAGAGACGATGGGGCTCTGCAAGACATATGGGAACACGGAAGCGGTCAGCCAGCTGAATATGCAGGTTAAGACCGGTGCAATCTACGGATTAATCGGACCGAACGGCTCGGGGAAGTCTACTACATTGAAAATGCTCTGCGGTCTGGTGCATCCAACCAACGGGGAAGCCAAATTATTCGGAAGATCTGTCAATGATCCGATGGTACGCAGAAGGACAGGCGTGCTGATCGAAGAGGCCGGGCTGCATCACGATTTGACGGCACGGGATAATGTCAGAATGAAGGCAGAATGCATGGGACTGGCTGATAAGAGAACGATAGACTCCGTGCTGGAGATCACAGGTCTTACTAATACCGGCAATAAGAAGGTAAAACATTTTTCCATGGGGATGAAGCAGAGGCTGGGCGTTGCCCTTGCGCTCCTTGGCAATCCTGATCTTCTCATCCTGGATGAGCCGATCAATGGACTGGATCCGGAAGGAATCCGGGAACTTCGTGAACTGATGAACACACTAAATGAGGAAGGAAAGACGATCCTTCTAAGTTCACATATCCTCGGTGAATTGAGTAAAATAGCTTCCCATTACGGAATTATCCGCGGCGGGAGAATGACGGAACAGATCAGCAAAGAAAAACTGGAAGAAAAGTGCCGTGATTATTTCCAGCTTGAGGTAGATAATGTAGACCGTGCGCTTCCTGTTATTTCAGAAAATCTGAAAGATGCAGGTTTGGAAGTTTATGATAACCAGACACTACGCATCTATGGTTTTACAGACAGTGCATGGCTGATACAGCTGCTGGTAACGAATCAGGTGCAGGTGTACTCCTCGGGCTTCCACCATATGAATCTGGAAGAATACTTCCTGGATAAGATGGAAGGAGGTGCCCGCAATGCTTAGTTTAATGCGAATGGATTTATACCGGATGAGAAAAGGCAAAGCGGCTTATATCTGCCTGGGAATTATTCTTGCAACAATCGCGCTCGTATATTTTCTCCTCTTTTTAATGCTGACACCCGGAGGACAGGTGATTGCAGGTAAACTTGGCATGATGGATATTGCAGAGGTGGAGGAAGCAAAGGCGCTGTTCCAGGAGATCAATCTTCTGCTGGTATTCAGACAGTCCTGTACGGACGGCGGCTTCTTTTCTCTTGTGATTTCTGTATATTTTACCATATTTGTATGTGCAGATTTTAAAAACGGATTTATTAAGAACATTATGTCAATTCACGTAAACCGTTGGAAATATGTGGGCAGCAAGATGCTTTCTTTCGCCATCTTAGATATAATCTATCTGGCGGCGGCTTATTTGTTTACTTTTTTAGTGAATCTGATAATAGGCGGAAGCGTTCCTTTTACAAAGCTTTCCTCTGTACTGTTCTATATGGCACAGGCCTGGGTTCTGACCATGGCGATCCTGGCGCTGACTATGGTGGTTTGTATGCTCACCCGCAGTATAGCGGCCGGGATTCTGACAGCCGTATTGGTGGCAAGCGGTGTAATTGTTACTATACTGAACGCACTTCTTGGATTCTTCCACGCAAACGGCTGGCTGAAGTACACTTTATATTTTAGCCTGACTGGCGCTCCGGAGGTATATCATGGTCCTGCCGACCTGGCGGGATTTGCCGTTGGGATTGTGTTCCTGATTGTGTATACGGTATTTGCAGGAGTGGTTCTGAATAAGAAAGATATTTAGCAGAGAGCCGTAGTAAGTAAGTTAGATGATAAACCGGCTCTTGAACAGGAGGTATGATACGATGGTAATTTTGACAGTGACATTTGCAGCTATCGCAGTTTTTCTGCTCATACGCTGCATCCGATACCGCCTGGAGATCCGGTCCGTCTGCCGGCAGCTGGATGAGCTGGCCCAGGGCAGCCACATGGAGCTTTTTGTAACCCGGAAGGATAAATCTTTTCTGGAACTCTGCCGAAAGCTGAATCTGGTGATGAAACTGAACCGTCAGAAAGAGATACAGTATGACAAGGCCCAGAAAAGGCTGAAACAGAATATCTCTGCCCTGGCGCACGATATCCGCACCCCGCTGACAAGTGCAGCGGGGTATCTTCAAATGGGTGCAGAATGCGCGGACGAAGAAAAAAGAGACCGGTATCTGAACGTCAGCCAGGACAGACTGGAAGAGCTGAAAGACATGCTGGAAGAATTATTTTTGTACACAAAACTTTCCAGCGATGAATTTGAGCTGTCTATACGGCCTGTGCAGGTTCTACCGCTTCTTGGGGAATGTCTTGTGGGAATGTACCGGCAGTTTGAGGAAAAGGGAGTGGAACCTGTGGTAGAATTTGAAGATGAGGGGATACGGATGATGGCGGATGAAGAATGCCTGACAAGGATTTTCCGCAATCTGATCCAGAATGCCCTGCTGCACGGAACCGGCGGCATTACGATCAGACAGGCGGGCAGAGTGCTGTCCTTTGAAAATCCTGTTGCTGAGGATTCAGAAATTGATGTGGCGCAGATATTTGATCGTTTCTATAAAGCGGACGGAGCACGCCGCAAAGGTTCCTCCGGTCTGGGTCTGGCAATCGTCAGAGAAATGACGGAAAAAATGGGTGGAACCATTGATGCGGTTCTGGCACAAAATGTATTAAAAGTCTTAATAAATTGGCCGTCGGAAGATACACACCAGCCTTAACCGCACCGCCGGACGGGGCCGTCGTCCGCTTGCCGTCTGCAGACATTTACCAGAGGATTCACGCTGTCTCTACACATCCCGGGTAAGCTTCCGTATCCAGTTTCCATAGTGTGATTCCAGAAAGGCCGGAATACATTTGAAGATCTGGTCTGCATTCAGACAGCATACAACCACTGCGGGAGAAGCTTTCACTACAAATGCCATAATAAAGGAAAGCGGAATTACAATCATCCAGATGCTGACCAGATCCATTTTTACAACAAACATCGCATTTCCACCGCCTCTGATTATGCCATTATTGGTTGGCATCTGATAGGACATCCCTACAATTACCACACTCAGAATGATCAGGAATGTATTCGCCATCTCCTTCGTGGAAGCGGACAGGTCGTACAGATTCAGAATCGGAATGCGGATAAAGAATAAAATAATACCGGAAACAATCCCGATTCCCAGAAACAGTTTCTGAAGCCGGATGGAATATTGTTTTACAACTTTGATATCCCCCATCCCGATCGTCTTTCCTATAATGATAGATGCAGTGGACGCCGCACCAACCGCCATGGATTTCACCATCATAAAGAGCGTCGATGCCACACTGTTCGCCGCGATCGCCGCCGCAGTCATATGTCCGAGAATCACGGTCTGAAGAGCCGTATTCAGCCCCCACAGCCCCTGCACCACCAGCATGGGCGCTGTAATTTTGAAGTAATCCTTACAAAGCACCCTGTCAAAATGCAGGTAATCTTTTAGTCTCAGATTCAGCTTCTTTTCCTTTGTCACTACAAAAATAATTAGAACCGTACACTCAATGATTCTGGCGATCAGAGTCCCGACTGCCGCGCCTCTGGCTCCCAATTCCGGTGCGCCGAAATGCCCGTAGATCAGAACATAATTAATCCCGCAGTTCACGAAAAATGTTACCACCGAGAGACACATGGCGATCCGCACTACTTCCACACTTCTAAGCGCCGCCAGAAGCAGCTGGGTAACCGCAAAAAACAGATATGTGAACCTGATAATCTCCAGATATTTCACGCCCTCACCAATAATCGGCTTATCCGTAGTAAACATCCCCACAACCTGATTCGGAAACACACTGACCAGAACAAAAAGCAGCACCGCAATGACAAGCGCCGCATGCATGGCAGATGCCGCAATCTTCTTCATCGGCTGCACCTGCTTCTTCCCCCAGTACTGGCTGCAGAAAATAACCAGCCCGTCCCCCAGCGCCATCAGCAGCTGCTGAAAAATAAACTGAATCTGATTCACCGCCGCAACCCCCGCCAGAGAAGTCTCACTGTAAGCCCCCAGCATCATATTATCCGCCAGATTCACACTCAAAGTAATAACATTCTGCAGCACCAGCGCACTGTATATCTTAAAAAAATTTATGTAAAATTCTCTGTCCTTAATCATGCCCTTCACCTCATAAGCCCTCGTTATAACCAACGGTATTATTATACGCCTGAAGTGAATAATTTTCCATCACGATTTACCCAAAACAGGACAGCTAAAAACAGAGTTTTGCTTATGAAATACGCACCTGTGGTGATTACATCGCGGCCTCTGCCACTCACTCTACATTGCTCGTCTCACAGAAAGAGCTTTTTGCCTTATAGGCGACTTACCTGTAAAACCAAAAAGAACCGCACTCTTCTCACGGACTGCGATTCTTTTTCTATCTTATGTTATTAATCATTACTCAGAAATCCGAATCATAGCCTTGCCGCTTTTCCTTAATTCTGGATTCGTAAAAACTTCTGTAATGCGTTCTAACGGAACAACCGTTGTAATTAGACTCTTAACATCCAGCATGCCGGAGGCCAGAATCTGTATTGCTCTTGAAAATGCATATGGGTTGATATAGGATGAGGTAATATGCAGTTCCTTTTTGAAAATATCGTCCGGCTTAATTGTAATTTTTTTATCAGGACCGGTCAGTCCGAAAAGCATGACTGTTGCTCCCTTTCCAGCAAGGCGGACAGCGTCCTCCTGTGTATGAACATTTCCGACACATTCTATAACACAATCCACGTTTTGTGTATTATTTGAAAGAAAAGCATTCAGGTCTTCTTTGATCGGGTCAATCGCTGCATCTGCGCCCAGTTTTAATGCCAGTTCTCTCTTTTCTTTTACAGGTTCCGAGAGAATCACACTGGAGGCTCCGCTGTTTTTCGCCAGCTGCAGCATAATATTGCCAATAGGGCCTCCGCCAATAATCAGAACTGTGTCTCCCTGTTTGATATGGCATAAATCAATTCCGTGCAGACAGCAGGATATTGGCTCTGCCATGGCTGCTGATATAAAGTCCAGATGATCAGGGACTCGGAACACATGGCTTGCTTTCATAACAATATATTCTGCAAAGCCACCATCTGCCGTGGTTCCAATTCCGATATTATTGACACAGAAATGCTCTTTCTGATTTCTGCAGTAATGGCATTTTCCACACATTACGTTTGGATCCGCACTGACACGATCTCCTACGGATAAATTCTTAACCTGAGAACCAACTTCTGCAATTACACCGGAAAATTCGTGCCCTGGAATTAACGGCGGATGGACATCGGAACTCCCCCCATCCCCATCGAAAATATGTATGTCTGTGCCGCAGACCCCACAATACCTGACTTCAATTAAAACTTCATCTTCTGTTATATTTTTGTCTGCAACCTCTTCCACACGCAGATCATGTTTTCCATGATATACAGCTGCTTTCATAATTACATCTCTCCTTTGTTTTCGATCTTGTTTTAAGTGCTTAAAACTCGAAAATGCAGAATATCTTTAATTTTCAAACATCCATTCAGCCTAGCTTCTTGCAAAAGCTTCTGAGCATTCCCTGACAATCTTTGTCATTGTTTCAAGTACTTCCGGCTGCCCTTCCAAAGTAAGAGGAGCTCCACACCAATATGCAGCGTTATTATCTTTCATGATTTCCATGCTTTTCATTGTTTCATTTCGAAATTTCTCTTCATTAAACATACCAATGGGTTCCGTCAGCGGCCGCCAGGCCATCACATGATCTTTTAATCGTTCTGCCGCAATCTGCAGATTGGAACAATATGGAACCGACACGACTCGCAGATTTTTTGAAAAAGTATTCAATATATTATCATAATTGAAATCATTATTTTCGCAGCAGCCATAAGCCAGCATCCCAAATCTTTCCGCAATTGGTTTCTGATAATCCAGGCAGAATTCAGACCTCATGTCGCCGCTGACGTCTGTGAGTTCCTGTCCCTGGCAATAGCCCCACAAATCCTTAGCCATTACATTTTCCGGATCATAATCTTTTCCGGGCAGTTCATCCGTAACAGCTAGGCCATTTTCGCCTGTAGATGTGCCCTCTCCTCCAGATACAGCATTTACGCCGATATATGCACTATGATTTGGAATGAATAAGTGTTCCTTTTCCATTGTGTCAATATAGTCCTGGTATCCCTCCTGCATAAAAGCCAGTGTCTCATGAAGAAATTCCGGTTCTTCGTAAAAATCATAAAACAGCGATTCTAATCCTCTTAATTCCGCCAGGACATCTATGATACTCATGCCCCAGCCAAACACCTCTGAATCCGTATGCGCACCAAATGGGCAGCCTTTATGTACCGGCAGAATGTCCCCCAAAATATCGCAGACCATTTCATATCCTTCATTAGTTTTTTTCCAATCCAGATATTCCAATTCTGGTTTACGCAGTTTTTTTATATCATCTGTTGATTCTAATACCGGGTGATATGCCTCTGCTTTACGTAACTCCTCTTTTGTAAAATCCGCAAACGGCTTTTGACGGTTCTCAACCCAGTCCGTAAATTTGTATTCAATCGGAACATAAATATCAGGATAGATGATTGTATCACAATGAAAATGTTCCGCTCTGTAAATGCGCTTCACTATATCATACTCGATTTCACGCAGCAGAGGTTCTTTTGTCTTGAGCGTCTTTGACGGATGCAGAATTTCCGCCCATACATCGTTGATCATAAAGGAATAAATCATAGTCCGGCGGCCTTTTAAACGATTCAGATCTTTCCAGTCCTGCTCCAGTTGTCTCCATTTTTCATTTAATGTAATATTTTGTAATTTTTTTGCAAGCTCACGTAAATAGTTTTTTTCTTCACTTGTTATCATTCCATGGCCCTCCATCCTCTTATTCGCTGTCATCCGCAACTTTTATAATACTGCTTCGCCGTTTGGATATACAGTCCATACCAACGGCAATTACAAGAACAATACCGTTGAATATATGCTGCCAGTAAGTGTTCATACCCATCAGAGTCAGTCCGTTATTGAGGACACCGATAATCAGGACACCGAAAATGACTGAAAACAGCCGTCCAGACCCTCCATTTACCGACACGCCCCCTAATACAACGGCTGTAATAACTTCAAACTCAAATCCCTTTCCCGTATTAGCGGTGCCTGACATCAGCCTGGATAGCATAAGCAAGCCTGCAATGCTTGCAAAGAAGGAGGATGCCACATAAGCCATTATCTGAACCTGTTCCACATTAGTCCCGGCCAGTCTGGTGGCTTCCGCATTACCGCCCACAGCATATAAATTACGTCCAAAGATTGTCATATTTAATACGAATGCGCCCACTGCAAAGATCACAAACATGATGATTGTCGGTATCGGAATGATTCCTATATATCCCTGGCCCATAATCGCAAAATCCTTTGAAAAACCAAATATGGACTGTCCTCCGGATATTAAGTACGCCGCCCCGTTCACTACATTCATGCTGGCCATTGTTACTATAATTGGCGGTATATGTACTTTTGCTATTAATACACCATTAATCAGGCCGATTATCAATGCCAGAATGATACTGACTAATACTGCAATAACCGCAGATGCTCCATATGACACCATAATTGCAGCACAGATTACATTTATTAACTGAACCGTTGAACCTATCGACAAATCAATGCCTCCGGTTAAAATTACAGACATCATCCCTACTGCCGCTATCCCTATAAAAGAAATTTGCCTTGTAATATTCAAAATATTATTTGAGTTTGTGAATGTCGGGCAAATAATGGTAAAGATAATAAATAATGCAATAAATGCAAACATTATAATGTTCTGCTTCGCCCATGCTGCTGTTACCTTTTTCTTCATTATAAACATCTTCTCCTTTTCTTAGTTTAATCCTGAAGCCAGAGACAATACTGCTTCCTGACCAAACTCGTCTTTTTTCAGCTCGCCCGCTGCACACCCCTCAGAAAATACAATAATTCTTCCGGATTTCCCCAGCAGTTCCTCCATATCTGATGAAATCATAATTATGGATTTACCTGCTTCAACCAGTTCATTCATAATCGCATAAATCTCCTGTTTCGCACCTACATCAATCCCTCTGGTCGGCTCATCAAGAATAATAACATCTGGTTTTTTTGCCAGCCACTTAGCCAGCACTATCTTCTGCTGATTTCCGCCGGACAGATTGCCGGCCAACTGTTCGGCGGAAGGGGCCTTTATTCTCAATATACTTTTATATTCCGTAACCATCTTTTTAATTTTATCGTGGTTCAGTACTCCCAGTCTGGACAGGTCAGATAAGCTTGGAAACGCAATATTTTCAGCTATACTCATGTGGAGCATCAGTCCTTGTTTCTTCCTGTCTTCCGGTACTAAAGCAATTCCAAGATCTACTGCATCCCGTGGATTACGCGGCATAATTTCCCGCCCGTGAAAGAAAATCCTGCCCCCGTACCTGCGGTTCGCCCCGCTGATAATCTGTACCGTTTCTGTTCTTCCCGCACCAATCAGACCGCCAAGCCCCAGTATTTCACCTTTATGTAATTGAAAACTTACATCTTTCACCCCAGGTCCTGATAAATGCTGTATTTCAAGCACCACTTCATCTGTTGGTTTTACCGCAGGATCAGAATAGCTTTCTGATAACTTGCGTCCAACCATTAGTGATATGAGTTCCTGTCGGTTCGTATCTTTCGTCTCAAGTGTTTCTATTAATTCCCCGTCGCGAAGAACTGAAACACGGTCTGAGATCTCAAATATTTCGTCCAGACGATGGGATATATAGACCACTGTAACCCCTGCTTCTTTCAGACGTTTCACAATTTGAAAGAGCATTTCAACCTCCCTGCTGGTCAGCGATGCAGAAGGTTCATCCATGATAAGGATCTTGGTATTCTGAGAAAGTGCCTTTGCGATTTCAGTCATCTGCTGATAGCCGGTTGTCAGCTCCCGAACCCGGATTCCGGTATCAATATCTATTCCAAGTTCGTCAAATATTCTCCTGCTTTCCGCCACCATGGTCTTCATATCCACCAATCCACGTTTGCACTTCCTGTTTCCAAGAAATACATTCTCAGCAACAGAAAGATCGTTAACAAGGTTAAACTCCTGATAGATTACCGCTATTCCCTTCTCCCGTGAAGTATCAGGTTTTAGATGACTGTATTCCTCTCCGTCAATTACGATTTTCCCTGATGTTGGTTCAATTGCACCGGTTGCCGTTTTTATGAGTGTGGATTTCCCAGCACCGTTCTCTCCGACCAATGCATGTACTTCGCCTCTTTTAAACGCAATACTTACATGATTTAATGCTAAAACACCCGGATAGCGCTTTACTATGCTTTGAAATTCCAGTACATTGCTGTTATTCACCATGTGCCTCCTTTATTATTGCACCCTTCCTTTTGCTTCGTATATGATTTAAGTCCGCCTGATGCCTTCATCAAGAGCACTATACTATATCAGCCGGAAAAGTTATTTCAGATTAGAGAGGTCTATTCGATCCTCATATCCCCACTCTTCCACCTTGTCTTTCAGATTATCATATGTCACAAGGCATACCTCTTCATAGACATCTTTGTCAAAATCGTCTTCCGTCAGAGCGGTATAACAAACCTTAAACGCCTGTTCACCAAGCTGCCATCCGCTGCCAAATGAGAGTTCCGCACGAATCGGATCTCCATCAGCCATCAGCTGCAATGCTTCAACAGTGCCATCTACTGCAAAAATGCCAAATCCTTCATCCTTTCCTGCCGCTTTCACTGCCTGATTCGCTCCGATTCCACCGCCATCTCCGATAGACATAATGGCCTTCATATCGGGATTTGCCTGTAGCCAGTTTTCAACATAAGTCATCGCCTCATCGGCAACACACGTAGAACATTCCTGCACTACTTTTGCCCCCGGACAAAGTTCAGTCAATGCATCAACCATTCCCTGTCCCCGAATCGTACATTCATTGTTCTCATAGTAAGTAATTAGCCCGACCTCTGCAACTCCATCGTAGTTTTCGTTAATAAACTTTGCTGTCTCTTCCCCAATCATTTTTCCAGCTTCATAGTTATCCGCAATCATAGAAATCGTGTAGTTATTTAACTTAATGCCTTCTACCATAATAACAATACCGGCATCCATTGCCTTTTTACAAACATCGTCTAAAGCATTTGGGTCGGCTGCACCAATCATGATTGCATCAACTTTGCGTTCAATAAAGCTCTCAATCTGTGCAACCTGTTTAGATGAATCATTGTCACATGATACTGCCTCAAAATTACACCCATATTCTTCTGCCGTTTTCTTTGCCTGATCAACCTTCTCTGCCCAAATCGGATTAGAGAGATCTCCAACCGTCCAGCAGATCGTATAACCGACCTTCTTGTCAGTATCCGCAGTACCTGCTTCTCCGTTTCCTGTTGTCTGTGTGCTCTCTTTCCCCGCAGGTGTCCCACATCCCGTTAATACACTAATTGTCATAACTGCGATAAGTCCCAATGTCATAAGTTTTCGTTTCATAGCTTCCTCCTTTTTTACTTAAAATTTTTATATTCAACGCGCGTATTGAATCCAGTTTCATTTTTGAACAAAGTGGAGGGGCCACTTTGCACGCTGCCTTGATGCCGCCATTCGAATATATACCTGTCACGGCGGATGCATCGATAGCCGGGTTTTGGATAAAAGGATTTTCTTATATCAAAAAAGCTGGTATCCGCATAAGTAACCTTACGCAAATACCAGCTATCACAACTCGTATCATTTATCCATAGTTTCGTCCAGTCATTAGACGAAACATTATTTATTTACGTTTATTTTACATCTTTTATCAATAATGTCAATACATACTTGAGATTAATTTCATTTTTAGTCACAATCAACAATATTTAAAAATAACTTTTGTTAAACCTGCCCATAACTTTACCAGTATAATTGTGTATTATTTAATCTCATTCACTTCACGTTTTTCAATAGGCAGCAATGCTTTTTGCGGTATAATCATATCTACCACTGCACCATTTTTATTATAAAAATGATATTCTCCTTCAAATTCCATACCAATTACGGAATCAATCACCAGCATGCCAAGTCCCTCTGACTGACTGTAATATTCCATGCCATTCCCGCACGGATATCCCACCCCATTGTCTTTACAGGTTAGATGTATAGTCTGACTGTGCAGATCCACCGTCGCTGTAATATCAATTGTCATCTTTTCTGAATCCATACTATTATGTTTTATACTGTTACTGATAATTTCGTTTATCACAAGCGCAACCGAAACAGCCTTCGAATACGGGACATAAATACTTTCAAAATAGAGGTTTACAGCTGCAGCGTCCTGATAAAAAGCACTGACGGATTTTACAATCATGTGCATATCCATGAAACTGCTCTGTGCATTTTCTTTGGTCAGAAGATCATGAATCTGTGCGATACATTTTATTCGCCCAATGGCACTGTCAAATGCATCTTCCATTTCTTTTTTCGTACTTTCATCGCTGATCTGAGAAAAGCTATTCTCTCTTTCCATTTCCATCAGGCTCACTATAATCTGCAGATTATTTTTAATACGATGATGGCTTTCCCGCAATAGTACTGAGCTTCCCATTAATCTGGAATTCTCAATAAACACGCTCATTTCCTGGGCAACCCATTCAATGATAACAGTGTCCCGGTCTGTATAAGTGTAATGTCTTAAATAACCAACCTGCACCAGTAAGGCGAGGGATTCGTTCACATTAACAGGATAGCATAACACCGTTTGATTTGTAGTCTGCTTAATAAAATAACGGCTGAATGAAAGATCATTCTGGGTTAAATAAACCAGTCCATTCTTATCTAGAATGTCTCGTATCATTTCCGGCTCCAGGTTGGGATATTCATCATTTTTTGTCTGTGCAATATTCTCTAGTGTTTTGTTCAACCGCTTGTCCACCAGATATGTTACAACCGAATCGGCATCCAGCATTTGAAGCAGATAATTGGCAAACATTTGAAGTGTATTGCGAATATTATGCCCCGCTGCCGCTTTAGGCGCATTCGTTACTAAAGTACGGAATAAATCATATTCCCGGTCTTCCTGGTTATACTTTTCCTGAAAATGTCTTGCCCCCATTGTAATATAACACAGCTCACTCGGATCTCTCCGTACTTCATCCGCGGAATATTCTCCTTGATTCTGCCCATTAATTATCAGTGAAATATCTTTGGATACTTTCAATGTTTCTTCCCATTGGCTCATCAGATATAAAACAGTCGTGCCAGAACTGTTAAGCATATCCAGTACTTTCTGGAAACGCAAAAACACACCATACGAAACAATTGACGACAGTTCCCGTACAATAAGCAGTCTGGGCTTCATATAATAGCAATGAAGTATTTCTGCAATTTTCCGCTGTTCACCCGAAAGATTTTTAACAAGCAGATCTCCATTAATCCGATAATCGGTCTCCCGCAAAATCTGCGTAAATCTCTCCTGGTATCTTTTGCTCCGGGCCAGTACAAAACTCTTATCACTGAATACATTCTCCACCACAGACAGATCCGGGAAAAGCCGTTCCCCGGAATCTATAATCTGAATCTCACCGCGCATGGAATTGGACAAATAGTTCTTTCCATCCAGAGTAACACTGCCCCGAACCAACGCAGTTTTCCTCTGAAGGATTTCCTGCAGCTCACTTAAAAACTTAACGCTCGGGCAAAGCAGTATCTGTGTCTGTCCTGTTGGCTGAGAATACGAAAAGTCCTTAACACGCCGCGTACTCACTCCTGTAATATGATCAATCTTTAACACTGACATCCCTTCCCCGCTTTATTACATGCCTAGTAATTTTGCCTTTTCAACGATTTCTTTTGCAATATTTACGAGTTTCTTATTTTTATCTTTGCTCATCTTCTGTAATCTGTTCATTGCTTCACTTTCTTTTAAGCCAAAGCTATCCATCAGAATTCCTTTTGCACGCTCTACAATAATTCTGTTTGCAAGATTTTCCTTCAGCTGCTTCGCCTCAGCACAAGTGTCCAGATACTGCTCATATTTACTCCATGCAACATTAATAGCAGCTTCCAGTTGCTGATGGTCAACAGGCTTCATAAGATAAGCAAAAACACACTCATGATTCGCCCGTTCCATTAACTCCTCTGAATAATGACCTGTTATAATAATCGCCGGAATCTGCTTCGGTGCACACGTCTCCCGAACCACTGTCAATCCATCTTTTCCAGGCATATTTATGTCAATCAGAACCATATCCGGTTCCTTTTGATCAATCCCTTTCTCAGCATCCAGACCATTGAGTGCAGTACCAACTACCTCATGTCCCATGCTTCTTACTTTATCCATAAATCTCCGCAGGATAATTGCCTCATCCTCTGCAATAAATATCCTAAGTTTTCTGGAAATCACCAATAATTCCTCCCTCTCCTCCCTCTGATACAGACATTACTACATCTGGCTATTCGTCTCAAAAAGTCTGCATAACAAGGTGTTCTGCTCTCTATAGTTTAAATCTTCTCTGAATTACTTTTAAATTTCAGATAAATATATTATATTAAATAAATTCTGTTTAATCAAGCCAATTAACAAAATCCCATCCGTATACACCTCCCGCCTGGAAGCGCCAAGCTCCGCGAAATGAGCGGCAGGAAGTTTCCGAAAAAGAAGACAGGGGTGCTGGAAGCGTCTTTACGGCTGTTAGCTGGAGTTGAGTAAAAAGGAAGGAAAACCAGGGTAAGATATGTGATCACAAATCACATATCTTCCTGGCCCCAGCGCCTGAAGCCATCAGGGCTTCAGGTGATGTGGCCAGGTCTGCCCTGGTTTTCCTTCCTTTTTACTCTACTCCAGCTTACTGCCGTATTCCGTTTCCAGCACCCCTGCCTTCTTTTTCGGAAACTTCCTGCCGCTCATTTCGCGGAGCGACCTCCCTCCCAATCCGCTCCCCCATTTTTATGATTGTCTCACATCCCGCCTGTGTATTGCGGACCAACCGTTCCTCCAGCTCTACTGCGTCTTTCTGGAAAAGCAGCACCACGGTAGACCCGCCGAACTCGAACCGCCCCTTGGCTTCTCCCCTCTTGACCTGGCATGCCTCATGGTAGTTTGTTATGCGGCCCACCATCAGCGCACCAACCTCCATCATCAGCACGGTCTTAAAATGCCTGCTCTTTAAAAGAGAATATTCTCTCGTATTTTCTTTATAGATCGGATATACATCCCCCGCCGCCGGGTTCACCGTGTGAAAGATGCCGTTGATCCGGTAATTCTCTGACTTCTCGCCGTCATCTACATAACAGTATCTGTGGTAATCATCAACCGTCAGGCGGAACACACAGGCCCAGCCTCCCAAGTAGCGCTTTGCCAGGCTCGAGGAGCGGAGCAGCGATTTCACCGTATATTCGGTATTTTTGATGCAGAATCCGCTCTCTTCCCCCACTTTCTCCGTGATCGGATACACGCTCAGCTTACCATCACAGGGGCTGATCAACGCCCCTTCGCCGCCTTCCAGCGGCCGGAATCCGGGTTTAATCTCACGTGTAAAAAAGTCATTGTAAGACTTATATTTCTTATCCACATAGGAGGACAGATCGATGCCGCTTTTCTTTACAAATGGGGCAATCAGGCATGTGGACCATCTTCTGTCCAGCAGCCATCCCCCTGCCTTTGATATTCCCGGCCGCACCAGCAGGCCAATGAGCAGTCTTCCGCTCCTGTGCGTGTACAGCCACTCAAGCAGTCTGTCCTGCCCGTTCTTTTCTTCCGTCATATTACCGTCTCTGTCGATATATTTCATATGTAGTCTCTGCATCCCCGACCGTAAAATAAATATAATCTGTAATGTCCGGGGATAATCCTTTCCACTATTTTCCTGTGATCTTTCTGCCATCTGCCAGTAATTTTCGGCTGAATTTATTCTAAATTTTACCGGCCCACTACCGTCTCACAATCCAGGGCCATCCGGGATGGAAGCTGATCCTGTAGCGCGTAAAAAATATCATGACCACTACCGCAGCTGCTACAACTCCCACAATGACTGCCAGTGTCATATTTTTCGGTTTTTTCAGTTTAAAGTTCACAATGAACAAAATCCCCACAATCAAAAGTGCCAGATGCAGACAGATCCGGAAAACAAAATCGGGAACAAAAAACTGAATCATAAATACCAGCGGCAGGACAATCGCCATGGATGTAATTGGCAGCCCCCGGTAGAACTTTTCACCATCCTCCGTCACCAGTGCATTCTTTGCCTCCATTACATTAAAGTACGCCAGCCGGATTACAGAGTTGATACAGTACATTATGATAATCGCCATGCCCAGTGGTCCCCGCACGCCCAGCAGATAGCAGATCAGTGCAGGAAATGCCCCGAAACAGACAACATCGCACAATGAATCGATTTGAATGCCAAATGCCTTCTCGTCCTCGGTCCTGTCCTTTTTTGCACGGGCGATTTTCCCGTCAAACATATCGCAGAGTCCGGATAATGCCAGGCAGATAATTGCCGTTTTAAATCTTCCGTGAATCGCCTGTGTCATGCCGAATGCGGATATGCCCAGACTGATGTAAGTCAACACCACTGTATAATTATAAAATCCAATCATTTTCTCTCTCTTTTCCTTAGTTTATACATAATTCTGCAGCTTGCTGCAGATCCGCCCGCAGGTCATGTGTTATGTGGTGCCCTTTGGGTATATTTTATCCGTTACCTTTTGTCCAATTGTCAGATGTGCGAACAGTGTCATTCCTGCACTGAGCAGCAACTGTATGTAATATGCAATTCCGCGGCTTAATACCATTCCCGGCAGCAGAAGCCCCGCTGCAAATATACCTTTGAAAATAATCAGGAACAGATTTTCACTGATTCCCATTCCGCCCGGGAGCGGTAGCATATCTACCGATACCGATACCACTGCCTGGAGCATAACAACGTCATAAATATGCGCTCCGTGAAGTCCGAATGCCCTGTAGACAAACCATGTCACAAAAAACAGGGCAAATCTCTGGAAAAATGTAATCAGCAGGACATTGACCATGACTCTAACATGACTGCGCAGATAGGCTGCTGTCGCATTATACTGATCCATAGACGCTTCCAGCCTCTGCGTCCTCTCCGGCTTGCGCTTCATAATGTGGATGCGTTCCAGTATCTTCAGGCACCACATCATAATCCCCTTTGCCAGCGCCGGATGAAATGCCAGGATCGACATGGCAATGCAGCACACTACGTTCAAACCTACTCCCAGATAAAATACCGGCAGTATCCCCTCCAGGTATTTGTGTACGAATCCCCTCTGAAAGAAGGCCACGAACAGTCCCACTGCCACTAATACCAATTTATATGTAATTGTAACAATCATCAGCACCAATGTCGAGACAGGAACCGGAATTTTATTTTTCCGCATATAGTATATCTGCATCGGCTGCCCTCCGCTGGCCGAAGGGGTGATGGCACTGAAAAAGAATCCCACACAGGAATATAGAAAACAGGTCCATTTCTTCTCGCGAATCCCAAGTGTTCCAAACATATAATGGATGATAATGGACTCTCCCCAGATGAAAACTACCACCCCCAGAACTCCTGGAAGGAGATACCAGGGATTTACCTGCAGGATGGTCCTAAGCACCGCCCGCAGATCTTCCCCTTTAAAAACACTATAGATAGTCAATGCAAACACCAGCAGGACAAACACGGCATTTACAATCTTTTTCTTTTTACTCTTCACAGCCCACCTGCTTTCTGACTGACACGTCCTGCCTGCGAAAACATTTTTTATTCAGCATATCAAATACCCGCTTCGGATACCTGTACAGCTGTGTATGGAACGCCAGCCAGTACATTCCTTCGGCCAGGAGAATTCCACCGAACACATCCACTATGTAATGCTGTTTTGTAAACTGCGTGGATACACAGACCAGCAGCGCAAACAGACATGAAAAAACTCTGTATGCCCTCGGTACATTCTTCCGTCCCCGGATACCGATAAAGCAGAACCAGCTCACAAGGCAGTGGATGGATGGAAACAGCCTTGTGGGGTCATCCATCCCATATACCATTCCCAGCAGCATCTCCCAGATCCCGCCGCCGGAAAGTACCGGCCGCACATTGGTAGTCGGAAGCACCAGATAGAAAAACGCACAGACCAGCCTTGACAGCATATCCGCTGTTGCAAACTGGATGCAGTGTTCCTCCCCCTGCCGTGCTATCAGTATATAGTTCACAATCCAGAACAGATAACATCCCAGATAGACAGTGACAAATCCCGGAATAACCGGAACCGCCCGGTCTATGGGAAGCGTTAAGTCATAATGTTTCCATGATCCCGCCAGAAAATCTGTGCCGGTATAAACAATAAAGTTCAGGATAACACAGGATAGAAGTGGGAATATTGCATATTGTGGTACAACTGGTTTTCTTTTTCCGGATATTTTTCCCATATCAGCCGCCCTTTCTCTTCAGTCTATTGCTATTATAACAGACTTTTCAAAAGTTGCACCTCTTCTCCCCGTTTCTTTCATAAATCCTAATAAATTTTTAAGATTTCTGGAAAATCTTCCATAAAAGAGTGGAATTTTGGCTGCTGGTTCTGTTCCCTTACAGGATCGGATAAAAATTACCGCCTGAAGTAAACAATCCTGGAAGGATCACCTGCTCCGGGCGGTAAAAAACCTGTGTCTGTTTTTATTTTAAAATGTCCTATAACTTTATTGAGACAAAAGTCCCGTCCGAAGCTTCCACATGTACAACCTCAAGTCCTTTATTCTCCTTCAGGATATCCATGCATTCATCCAGCATCATCACCAGAACCGGCCTGGTGATGAGTGCATCATAGGGCGGGGGCACATCTTTGCGCATCTGTCGAAATGCAGCCTCCGGTATTACTTTTACTGCAAGAGATGCCATTCCCATGGGGACCGGAATTCTTAAGTTTACATCCGGAGATTTTACTACTACCATCATAATATGTTTCCTCGCTTGCCGTTCGTTTTTAATTATTTATCCACATATATTCTGACCGTGGTGCCGTCTGCTGCACTGACATTGACAAAATCACCTTCAACCTCTTCATCCAGACACTCCGATACGGCGTCCATGATAGAAGATAAATCCATCCCCTGCAGCTCCTGTTCGGGCAGCGGCAGCTTTCCGGTTGCCTTTAGCACCTTTTTCACTGCACCGACCGGAAACTGGATATTCACTTTATCTCCCACAGGGCTGTCAACTATGATACGAAACATCTTCTTATCATAGCTTCTGTTCGCAACAGCAGTTGTCTGCTCTGCTTCCACTCCCATGGCTTTCATAAGTTCTGCCGCCTGCTCTGCGGTCACGGTTCCTTCTTCTACCATCTTTAATATTCTCAATCGCTCGTCCATATTATCCTCCATTTTTTCATAATATATGTTGTTTTACCTTGAATCTTTCCTTAGGGTTTGTAATATAATATCTTTCTGGATATCTGGTTTCATATCTGCTCACTTCAGCTTCTGGATTGCCTCCTCCGCGGTGATCTCCCCCTGCTCCAGTGCCCTGAGAACAGCCTCCCGCCGAAGCATCTCCTCATCCCTGGCAGCCTCCTTCTCATAACCGAGTCTCTGAATGACCCCGTCCAGCTTCGCCCTCACAGTGGGATACGAAATCCCCAGCTCCTTTTCCACCTCTTTGATATTACCCCGGCACTTGATGAATGTCTCGGTGAAATGCAGTTCCTCGGCTGACAGATAGTCGAACTTACTGAGTGTAAAATCATTCTCTATCACTGTGCCGCACTTTGCACACTTCAGACGCACAACACTGAGTTCCCCTACGCAGACCGGGCACTGGCTAATGACCTTTTTCATATATTCACTTCCTTCCTGTTAATAATATATCACCATATATCATAATTTTCAATATAAAAATTAATTATTTTAATTTTTATATCAAAGATATTAATTTATATATCTATTATCTTTAATCTTCTTTAATTTTATCCATATAATCCATACTTCTTTTACCTTATATGTACTTATCATGGCGTTTACATTCCTCCCGGAGTATTTTTGTTGTATAAACATATTCTAAAGCCTCTCCTATATAACATAAAGAACGCCACAGCATAAATGATTTCTCATCCATACTGCGGCGTCCTGCTCCGCCATCTCACCGCCCCCTGGTCTGTCAGAATGGCATCCATAGACTTCTTATATATCTAATAGTGGTTGTCTTAAAAATGTGAAAGGGCATACCCTGAGGGCACAGCTTAATCCCGCGCCAGGCATTTTTGCCTCTTCTGTTCATACATCCGATGGTCAGCCGCATGAATCATGGCTCCGCAATCGGAATATTCTCCGCTCTCAGCCACGCCATAACTGAAGGAAAGCTGATAAGAAAAGGAACCTTCTTCCGCAAGACCGTGCAGCCTGCCATTAACTGCTTCCGCCTTTACTTTTGCACCTTCGGCCCCCATATCCGCAAGCAGAAGCAGAAACTCATCCCCGCCGTAACGAAACAGGGAGTCACTGCTTCGGCAGACGCTGTGGATCTCCCTTACCGCCTTCAGAATGTAGCGGTCACCTTCCTCGTGCCCGTACTGGTCATTGACATTCTTGAGCCCGTCCAGATCCAGAAAGCATAAGGAAAAGCGGGTATTCTGTGACATCAGCGCTGATAACGTCTCCTCCGCATACTGCCGGTCGTAAAGCCCCGTCAGTGAGTCAATAGCCGCCTGACGCCGCAGGTATTCTTCCTCCCACTTCTGTTCCTTCAGTTCCTGTTCAATACGCAGATTTTTCTCCCGGTAATCATCCAGCTCACAAATCCGAACCGCATAGCGGATCGCAATATAAAAACCAATCACGCTGAACAGGCATGATTTGATACTCCATACCTTCAGCAGAAGATCGTTGAGGGGCGTAGAATACAACAGCAGGTTAAGGAACAGATAAAAAAACAGACCGGCCATCATTTCCAGCAGAAAGGCGTGATGTCTGGGATATCTAAGGATCAGCCGCAGCCGATCTATAAAAGCCGGGCGCTTAAATACCTGCATGATGGCACCTGCCAGTACAAAGCCCAGCAAAACCGGTATCCCTTTCAGATTGCCGACGCTGCTGGTACGATTATCAAAACATTGCAGAGGCTGATTCAGCAGAATCGCTATGATACTGCGGCAGAAAATATTCACGGCAAGCCCGTAGATAATTCCGATCAGCGTACTGAACAGTGCACATCTTCCTGCTCCTTTACTATAAAACAGAGTTTCAAAAAACAACAAAAACGCGAACAGAAACCAGTTCACGATCAGCGGGAACTCCAGTATACTGCAGAAAATGAAAAACAGGTAGTTGACGGCAAAACTGATAGGGACGAACCATACACGAAGTACTGGCATTTGACGGAGTTTTCCGGCCATTAGAAAGTACTGCCAGTTAAAATAGTAATAGGCCGCAGCTGTCAGAAGTAATATCATCTCACGTCCCTCCTTTCTGTTCAGGACCTCGCCTGTTTATCCTGATACATTGCCTGATCTGCCCGGCGTAAAATCTGTTCCACACTGTCACCGGAATTCTTCATAACATATGTAATGCCATAGCTGAAAGCAAAAGAAGGTCTGCATTGCACCGCCAGGTGCCCCCGGATGGATTCAAAGCGTTTCCTGGCAGTTTTCAGTGGACATCCCGGAAGCAGTACAACAAACTCATCCCCGCCTACACGCGCAAAGATGTCTGCCTTCCGCAGGCAGGATCCCAGTTCCTTCGTAAACCTGGTAAGATACAGGTCCCCCGCATGGTGTCCCTCCCGGTCATTGATCTGTTTGAGTTGATCAAGATCTATAAAAACAAGGGAAAACGGCTCTTTTTCCTGTAGAAGGAATTCCACCCGTTCTATTGCATACCGCCGTGTAAATATTCCGGTCATGGGATCCAGGACTATTTTACTTCGCAGTTCAGCAGCATTTTTGTTCTGCTGTTCCAGTTTTTCCAACAGAAGGTTGTGTTCTGCTTCCAGATAATGTACCTTTAAGAGCTGATAAATATGGCTTAAAAACCGAATCAGGTAGAACTCCAGCAACACCGTACTTCCAATCAAAAAAACCGGTAGCAATTTCCAGTCAATATCAGAGATGCACAGTACGCTGTCCAGCATCAGGAAAATATTACAGAACCAGAGAAATTTTATAAAAGGCCTGACTTCCTCGCTCTCCGCCTGGGTGCGCAGTACCTCCATTATCATTCCCCAGCGTGGAACCATGCAGGCCGTCAGAGTGTTTGCAGCCAGTAAAATGCCAATGGTGGCGATCCGCCAAAAAGGCTGACTCAGAAGATCGTTCATCTGTATCCCGGTCAAAAGTGAGAATAAACTAATCAGGATCATATGCAGCGCTATGGTCGTCAAATGGGTAAGATTAATTAAGAAAAGCCCTCTGGTACGACTTACACTTTTGTAAAACAGCAGGGAAAGCTTTCCCAGATATGCCAGAATATAGAGAAACGGCAAAGGTATATTGATCATTCCCCAAAGCAGAAACAAGAGAAAGGCAGGGAGGAAATTCCAGAACCGTTCCCGGATCGTATTTTTTTGCTGATATCCCAAAGCGATCATCGCATTATGTGATGCACAGTCATAGAGCAGGGAAAGTCCGGCGGGCACAAGAAGGCCCCAGCCAAGGTAAATCGGAAACGGCATTGTAATCTCTTCTTTCTTTTGTATTCTTATCTTAAAACCTTTTTTATCCGGGGTTATAGGAAACCATTGACAGCCACGCTTTATGCCCCAATCGGTAATGTTATCAGCTGTATCTTTGCTGGTATTATAGCAAATATCTGCACTCCCGTCCACATCTTGAACCGTCAGGCCCGACAATATTCCCCCGAAAATTATATTCTATATCATAAAAAAGCGTTCAGACCGCAACAATCTGAACGCTTTTTTCTGATATAATTATTTATGAAACATTACCACAGACGCCCCCCAATATTTCCTCCAGGGCATTTTTACTGCTTGTATGGCATCTGATTACATCCGCATTGCACCGTCCGGCCTCCTCCACAGCACATTTTACCATTTTATGTGATACAGTATTCGTGAAGAGCACGATCAGATCCGGGCTTCCAATCTGTTTTCCCAGCCCCGCAGACATCTGGGTAAATACCTTAGCTTTACAGTGGAACTGTTTACAGATTTTCTTATATTGACATACCATCCGGTCATGTCCTCCAATTATTACAATACTCATAAAAACCTCCTTATTGCCTTCCTGAATGCATTCTGCTAGATGTTTCAATGTTCTAATACAGTTTCGTGGTTATTTCGGGTTGGTTAGTTTTGACTAACCTAATTATATGATAACCATTCTCATTCAAAAAATCAATAAGATATACTGATACTTTTTCTCAATAACTAATCATATTTAAATTTATATGCACAGCTCCTCGGACCAGACAGCAGAACAAGTCTGCCATCAGTCCGCGGAGTGCCCTGTCTTCCATATATTTATCCTTTATTCTTCCTCTAAAAGATTCTGCATGCTTTTCAGACTGATTCCCAGCGTAGAAACATTATGCAGGAAAGCCGAAGTTGCAGGCATTAATATTCCTGCGATCCCCAGTACAATGAGCGATGTATTGAATCCCACTATAAAGCGGTAGTTTCTTTGAATCCTGTTCATGAGTGCATCGCTTAACTGCCTCAGCTTCACGATCTCCCTGAGATCGTCGGCAGCGATTGTGATATCTGCTATCTCCCTTGCTATCTCGGCGCCGTCGCTGATGGCAATTCCCACATCTGCTGCCGAAAGAGCCGGGGAATCATTGATACCATCCCCCGTCATAATGACTTTCCGCCCGGCTGCTTTTTCCATCTCTATAAATCTTGCCTTGTCTTCCGGCAAAACTTCAGAATAGTACTCGTCCACTCCGACTTTTTCCGCAATGGCTGCCGCCGTGCGCTCACTGTCCCCGGTCATCATGACTATTTTTTTGAAACCGGCCCCGCGCAGACGTGTTATTACTTCTTTTGCCTCTTCTCGCAGCGGGTCTTCTATACATATGACTGCGGCAAGCTTCTGCTCTATGGCCAGATAAAGATGAGAATATTCTGTAGGAAGGCTGCTGAATTTTTCTTCATATCCTTCCCGAATCGTACAGTTTTCATCCTCAAAGACAAAATGATGGCTGCCAATCACAACCTTCCTCCCGTCTATGGAGGATGAAATACCATGCGCGACGATATAATCTACTTTAGCATGCATCTCTTCATGGACAAGCCCTTTTACTTTGGCCGCTTTCACCACAGCTTTTGCCATGGAATGCGGGAAATGCTCTTCCAGGCATGCTGCAATTCTCAGCATGTCATCCGCTTCGCCTTCACCGAATGTAATGACCTCTTTCACCGTTGGTTTTGCCTTGGTGAGCGTCCCCGTCTTGTCAAATACGATGGTCTCCGCTTCCGCTGCCGCTTCAAGGTATTTTCCGCCTTTTACCGTGATACGGTTCTGGTTTGCCTCCCTTATGGCAGATAAAACGGCGATCGGCATTGCCAGCTTTAACGCACAGGAAAAGTCCACCATTAGCACGCACAGCGCCTTCGTGACATTCCTGGTAAGCAGCCAGATGAGTCCGGTTCCCGCCAATGTATACGGAACCAGCCTGTCCGCCAGATGCTCTGCCTTTCCTTCCACTGTTGATTTTAGTTTTTCCGATTCTTCAATCATGGATACAATCTTTTCAAAACGGGTAGACCCCTTTGTTTTTTTCACCAGAACGACCAGCTCGCCCTCTTCCAGCACAGAACCGGCGTACACATAACCGTCTGTTTCCTTCCGCACCGGTAGTCCTTCCCCGGTAAGTGAAGACTGGTTAACTAGTCCCTCACCCCCGGCAACAGTACCGTCAAAGGGTATGACATTGCCCATGTGGACAACCACCTGATCCCCGGGTACAATCCGGGTAACATCTGTGAGCACTTCCTGGTCTCCTGTTTTCAGCCATACTTTTTTGACATTCAGGGACATACTTCGGGCAAGATCCCCGACAGACTTTTTATGTGTCCACTCTTCCAGCACTTCCCCAATCCCCAATAGGAACATCACGGAACCGGCCGTCTCCATGTCTCCCCGCAGCACAGACACTCCGATTGCTGTGGCATCCAGAACCGGAACCTCCAGGCGGCCTTTCATCAGGCTTTTGAAGCCTTTCCACAGGTATTTGAGAGACTTCAGCACTATGTAGGCTTTCCGGACAGGATATGGTATAAGAAGTTTACTTCCATACCGCAGAATGACTTTTTGAATCAGCCTCTCCTGATATTCTGCATTGAGCTCTCTGCCCGAATTCTCAATCAGCCCCTCCGGAACCTCCACGTCTTCATAATGATACTTTTTCAGCAGAGCCAGCAGTTCCTCCCTGTCCCCGCTGAACCGTACAGATACATCTGCTGTCCGCTCGTATATTTTTACTTCCATCACCTGAGGGAAGCTTTCCAGATAATACTGCAGCGTATCCGCCTCCTGGTATGTCATCTGCCCCTGCACTGCATGTATGCGCATCCGCCCTTTTATTTCATGTTTTATTATAAACTTCACTGTAACGCCTCCCATATATTTCCATCACCGATGCAGTAAAACGGGACTGTCGCATCTGCCCAGCCCCGTCTTGGTCACATTTATTTACCAGCAGATTTCCTACGCTTCAGCCGTCTCTTCACCTGAAGGCATCTCGTCTGTCTGCACCGCGTCTTTTTCAGCGCGTTCCTCATTGATCTGCTTTGCCTCTGCCAGGATATCCTCTGCATTCTCCTGTACTGTGGTGGCGGTCTTCATCACACATTCCTTTGCGCGCAGCACAGCTGCTGTACAGTTCGTATACACCTTTTTTGCATCCTTGCTGGAAAGAACTTTTACGCCTGCCGTTCCAAACAATACACCGCCTGCAAAAATCCCGATTCTCTTTAATTTAAAAATATCCATTCCTGTTATCCTCCTTATACTTTATCTGTTGTACGTATGTTTCTACTTATGTTTGTATCCGGTATAGAACACCATCGCGAAACAAAAGACTGCGGCCCACGCCCAAAACTTATGCTGTTTCATATTTCTATCACTCCTATTCGAAAAATGCGCCTGTCCCTGCCTTCTTAACCATCATAGCAGGGAGTTTTCCGGCTAGTCAAAGCTAACCATTGTTGTTGAGAAATTTTATCGTTTCTTACATCTGAACCACTTTGTCGGCGATTCCCATTGTTGATTTTCTGTGAGAAACAAGCAGAATCAGCTTTCCTTCTTTCTCTTTTTTCAGGCTCTTTAGTATGATTCCCTCGTTCAGGCTATCGATGTTGCTGGTCGGTTCATCCAGCAGGATCATCCGGCTTTTATGCAGAAACGCCCTGGCAATTCCGATACGCTGCTTTTCTCCACCCGATATGCAGTCTCCGAGCTCCGTCAGCCTGCTGTCATATCCCTTGGGCAGCGACATGATAAACTCATGGATGGATGCTTTCTTTGCCGCATCCTCTACCTCCTGCCTGGTAGCATTTTCGTCCGCGATCCTGATGTTGTTTTCAATGGTATCATGGAAAAGAAATGTTTCCTGCGTTACATAAGCAATACCGGAACGCAGGGAATCTGTCCGTATGTTGTTGACATTCTCACCGCCATAGGTAATCTTGCCCTGGTCCGCCTCGTAGAAGCGCATCATCAATTTCAGCAGGGTAGATTTCCCGCACCCGCTTCTTCCAAATATCCCATGAATTTTTCCCGGTTCAAAATCAGCGTTAAAGTTCTTCAGAACACCGTCCTGCGCCTCCTGGTAGCGGAAACCGATATTCTGGCATGCCACCGTGCCTTCTTCCAGCTCTGCGCCCTCCCTGACATCCTCTACAACTGGCTTCTCCTCTAAAATGTTCAGTACCCGGTTTCCGCTGGCCAGTGTATGATTCAGGTTATTTGACAGTGCGGACAATGCTGCCGCAGGACCGAAAGAACTCATCACTGCGATCACCGCAATCACGCCCTGATAGAAATCCATTTCTCCCTCACGGACAAAATATCCGCAGAGGACCAGCATCAGAATACCGGCAACAAGAATCACCGTATCCGTGGAAATTCTCTGCACGTTCTCGTCTTTTTTCAGCCTTTTACTGGTCTTTTCCAGTTCTTCTGTCTGTTCTGCCATCTTTTCCATTCGCTTTCCTGTCTGGCCGTACTGCAGCAGCTCTTCCAGGCCGTATAGGTTATCAAGCACGGCTGTATTCAGTTCTCCAAAAGAATCCCGGTACTTCTGTCCGCTTTCTTTTCCCTTTCTCCCGTTCAGCAGAGGAATTACGGCACCAACCACAACGTAAGACACCAGCGCCAGCACACCGGCTGCCGGGTGCTGATACCCGATAAATACAGACATAAAAACCGATGTAATTACCGCAATGGCAACGGGCGAAATCGTGTGGGCATAAAACACTTCCAGCAGCTCAATATCGCTGGTGATAATCGAAATCAAATTTCCCTTCCCGCTTCCGTCCAGCCTGGCGGGTGCCAGCTTTCTAAGAGCCGCGAATACCTGGTGCCGGATTCTTGCCAGCAGCTTAAATGCAATAAAGTGATTGCAGGACTGTTCCGCATAGCGCAAAATTCCTCTGAACACAGCAAATATAATCAAAACGGCTGCTATGACATAAAACGGCTTTCCGTCGTAAACGCCGGCCGCAGACAGCAGCCCGTATCCCCCGAAAACAGTCAGAAATGTTGCGGCAAGATTTCCGATGCATCCCATAAGGACTGCCAGGACCATAAAACCTAAAAGTGGCTTGACCATACCGATCAGCCCGGCCATCACCTGGAATGAACTTCTCATTTTTTCTTCATTATGTTCCATTACGCCGCCCCCTCTCCTGTATATTTTTCAAGCTCTTTCTGTCCCTTATAAAGCCTTGCATACTCGCCCTGCATTCCCATCAACTCCAGATGGGTGCCCCGTTCTGCAATCTGGCCGTCTTTGATCATCAGAATCTGATCCGCACTTGTCACATTCGCGAGCCTGTGAGAAATTAAAAATACCGTTTTTGTGCCTGCAAGTCCGTGTATGACTTTCATAATCTGGTTTTCGCTCTCGGCATCAATATTTGACGTTGCCTCATCAAAAATGTAAATATCGCTGTCATGAAGTATGGCGCGCGCCAGGGCAAGCCGCTGCTTCTGTCCGCCGGACAGATTAGATGCCTTCTCATCCAGCTGCATCGAAAGCCCGCCTTTTTCCATTACGGTATCATACAGATTCACCTTTTTCAGCACATCCGCCATCTCCGATTCCGAAGCATCTTCCCTGCCCATCCGGAGATTGTCCGCAACGGACCCCTTAAACAAATAACTGTCATGCCGTATTCTCGTAATCTTACTGTAAAGCGTGTCCTCAGCCAGATCACAGACACTGACTCCGCCGACCGTTACCTTCCCCTTATAGGACGCGTGGTCCTGCATCAGCAGGGAGGCAATGGTGCTCTTCCCGCATCCGGATTCTCCGACCAGCGCCGTGAATCCCCGCTGAGGCACTTCAAAGCTGACTCCTTTCAGCACCTGCTTTTCTTCATCGTAACCGAAAGATACATTCTGAAACTGTACATCATTTCCCTTTGTCAGGCAGACCGTTCCCTTCTGCGGAACCGGCGCATCCAGAAGGCGGAATATCTTATCCACAGCCGCATTGCCGTTCATTGCGATGTGGAAAAAAGATCCCAGCAGACGCAGGGGAAGGAAAAACTCAGCGGAAATCATGATCATAAAGAAACACTCTTCCAGGCTGATGCTTCCTTTTCCGAATTCCAGGATACCCAGAATAATCCCTGCCGCCGCCCCACCATATGCAACCAGATCCATGACGCTGATAGAATTCAGCTGCATGATCAGCACGCGCATCGTTATCTTTCTGAACTTTTCGGCTTCCTCATCCATTTTCTCCGCGTATCTGCCGTCCGCCTGATAGATCTTCAGCGTGGTCAGACCCTGGAGGTTCTCCAGAAATGAATCGCCCAGTTCTGTATAGGTACCCCAGTATCGTTTCAGCATTTTTTTCGCAAATTTCTGCACCGCCACAATAGAGAGCGGAATCAATGGCACACAAAGAAGCAGGACGCCCGCTACCTTCATATTCATCATCCCTACGATAATGAACAGCGTAAGGGGCGCCAGCAGGCTGTAGAAGAACTGCGGCACATACTTGCCGAAATAAATCTCCAGCTGATCTACCCCCTCTGTACTGATCTGTACCGCCTCAGATGTTGCAATTGTATCTCTGTATCTGCCGCCCAGCTTCATCAGTTTTGCATAAACCTTCTCCCGGAGACGGCATTTTACTTCTGTGGAGGCCTGAAATGAAAACCTGCTGTTCAGCGTATTCATGACTCCTCTTACCAAAAGCACACCGGCCAGAATCAGCAGAATTTGCGCGATACCGGCAATCCCAAGGATACCGCTTCTCATTTTACCGATAAAATCAGCTGCTGCAAGCATCAGAACAACATTCGCCAGCAGGGTAACCCACTGTGTGGCAACCATGCCGGCTATATATTTTTGATTGTCCCTGAACTCTTTTAATAACCGTTTATGAAACATGAGCTTTCTTCCCCTTTCTGATCCGTCTTCCATAGCGCGTTATATGTCCGATCAGGAAGATACAGAATATAAGCCCGGACATCTTATGTATGATTTTCACCGCCATCAGGCCCCCCAGAGGATGAATTAAAAATCCGGAAAGAATCATGACCACTGTTACGATGTAAAACAAAACCTCACCATACTTTTTCATTGCTGTGCTGCTCCTTTTCGCGTTATTAATCATTTACTGCAATCTCCCTTTTTTTACACTTTGCCGTTTTAATCTTAAACGTAAAATAATAGATATGGAACAGGGCAACCGCCAGAATGACAGCTTTTGCCTGCCATACAGGCACTAGCAGGAAACTGATTGTAAAGATCAGACACAATGTACCCAATGCCTTTTTCTTTGCCGCCTTCTCCATCTCTTTTTTGTTCACGGCCGGCTCTACATATTTCTGGTATAGTGAAGTCCCTATAAACCAGGTATGGAACTTCTCAGAACCTTTGGCAAAGCAGATTGCTGCCAATATAAGAAAAGGAGTTGCCGGAAGAAGCGGCAGTGCGATCCCCACAGCGCCCAGACCAATAAACAAAAATCCCAGTGCAATAAATATACCATTGATAATTTTTTTCATATTCACCTCTTATATTTGAATTATTTTCCATGAAATAAGAAAAGCGCTTAGTGGGAGTATCTCTCATTAAGCGCTATTCCTTGTTTTATATAACAGCAGCTGCTGTGGTGTCCCGTTCATACAGACGGCAGTATCTTCAATTATTACCGGTTTCAGAGAGTGAGTACCAGCTTCCGGTTAATCGCCCCTATTTCTTCCAGGGCATTCACCATTCTGTACACCGTCGCCACGCCAATTTTATGGTCAATCTGGGCCGCTTTATAATAGATTTCCTTGCAGCTCTGACATTCATTTTCCAGAATGATGTCGATCAATATGAGACGCTGCTTCGTTATCCTGCATCCGTTCTCTTTTAGTTTCTCAACTATCATTTCTTTACTTTCCACAATGACCTCCGCAATGTTTGCAATCCCCGCCGCATTGAATTGATTTGCCGTTCTTTTTATCTCTTATCATGCCGCGGATTACAAGTGCAACCGCACCCACCACGATAGCTCCCGCCAGAAGTGTTCCCATAGAAACTGCCTCCTTTCCCGAAGGAACCTGCTGTACGCCGGTTCCTTAATTCTTTTTTACTTGGCTCCTGCCAACTTTTTTGTGTTAACTTTCAATGTGCTGCTTTCTTTATATGGTCTAACCAACAGATAGATAAATCCGATTACAAGTATCATTGCCACAACAACTCCAACGCCGAATGTTCCTGCTGTGATAAATGTTCCGATCTGATATACGCACAGCGCAACAACATATGCCAGCAGTGTCTGATATCCTACCGCAAACCAGAACCATTTTGCATTGTTCATTTCTCTCTTAATTGCTCCCATTGCTGCAAAGCAGGGTGCACACAGAAGGTTGAATACAAGGAAGGAATATGCTGCAACTGCTGTCATACTTCCTGCAAGTGAGCCCCAGATTTCGTTTCCTTCTTCCGCTACTTCTGCAAATCCATAAAGAATTCCGAAAGTACCTACTACATTTTCCTTTGCTACCAGACCTGTAATGGCTGCAACTGCTGATCTCCAGTCTCCCCAGCCAAGCGGTGTGAATATCCACGCAATACCGCTGCCGATTGCTGCCAGAATACTGTGATCCAGTTCCATGTCTTCCAGCATTCTGAACTGTCCGTCAATCCATCCGAAGTAAGAGGTAAACCACACCAGGATTGTGGAGAGAAGGATAATCGTACCGGCCTTTTTAATGAAGGACCAGCCGCGTTCCCACATACTGCGGAGTACATTCATTACGGTCGGAAGATGATATGCCGGAAGTTCCATAACGAACGGCGCCGGATCGCCTGCAAACATCTTTGTTTTCTTTAAAATAATTCCTGAGCAGATGATTGCCGCAATACCTACAAAATAAGCACTCGGCGCAACCCACCATGCCCCGCCGAACAGAGCGCCCGCGATCAGTGCCACGATCGGCAGCTTCGCGCCGCACGGGATGAACGTTGTCGTCATAATCGTCATCTTGCGGTCTCTGTCATTTTCGATGGTACGTGATGCCATAATTCCCGGTACGCCGCATCCGCTGCCGATCAGCATCGGAATAAAAGATTTACCGGAAAGTCCGAATTTACGGAAGATTCTGTCCATGATAAATGCAACTCTTGCCATATATCCGCATGCTTCCAGGAAAGCAAGAAAGATAAACAGTACAAGCATCTGCGGCACAAATCCAAGTACCGCTCCGACACCGGCTACAATACCATTCAGGATCAGCCCCTGCAGCCATGCCGCGCAGCCGATTGCATTCAGCCCTGATTCAATGAGAACAGGGATACCGGGGATCTGAAGGCCAAACAGGCTCCACCCATCCCCGAATACGCCGTCGTTTGCCCAGTCTGTAGCCCATGTACCAACCGTTGTTACTGAAACATAGTAAACAATAAACATCACAACCGCAAAGATCGGAAGTGCAAGAAAGCGGTTTGTTACAACCCGGTCAATCTTATCGGAAACCGTCATCTTTCCTCTGCTGTTCTTAGTATAGCACTCATTTATAATAGAAGAAATATAAACGTATCTTTCATTGGTGATAATACTTTCGGTATCGTCATCCATCTCTTTTTCTATTGCTTTAATTTCTTCTTTCACATCCGGTACGAACTTCATCTGTGAGGAAATCTTATCATCTTTCTCCAGAAGCTTTATCGCAAAGAATCTTTTCTGTTCATCCGGCACGCCGTTGCCGATCTTATTTTCCACTGCATCCAGTATGCTTTCTACTTCGGGTGCAAATTTGTGTACCGGCGGAGCTGCATTTCTGGTTTTGGCAATCTTTACTGCTCTCTCTGCGGCCTGTGTTACGCCATTTCCTTTCAGCGCTGAGATTTCTACCACTTCACATCCCAGTTTCTTGCTCAGTTTGTCAATATGTATTTTATCGCCGCTCTTCTCGACCACATCCATCATATTTACAGCCATGACAACCGGAATTCCAAGCTCCATAAGCTGTGTGGAGAGATAGAGATTTCTCTCAATATTCGTTCCGTCTACGATATTCAGGATCGCATCCGGCTTCTCGTTGATGAGATAGTTTCTTGCTACTACTTCCTCCAGTGTGTACGGTGAGAGGGAATAGATGCCCGGAAGGTCCATGATGATAACATCCTTATTTCCTTTCAGCTTTCCTTCTTTTTTCTCCACCGTAACCCCCGGCCAGTTTCCTACAAACTGATTGGAACCGGTCAGTGCATTAAATAATGTCGTTTTTCCGCAGTTTGGATTTCCCGCCAATGCAATTTTAATAGCCATTTTACTCTTTCCTCCTGACAGCACTTCATGCTAATCAACCCATTATGTTATATTATTTCAATTCTGCCTCTAATTAGTCTCCACTAACTCATATGTAAAAAATTTGATGCGAAAATGTCAGCTTCCACCTATTCAACCAGAATCATTTCCGCATCTGCTTTACGTACAGATAACTCATAACCTCTAACAGTAATCTCTACCGGATCACCAAAAGGTGCTACCTTTCTCACAAAAACGTCTACACCCTTTGTAATTCCCATATCCATAATACGTCTCTTCACCGGGCCCTCTCCAGTCAGTTTTGTCACTCTGGCTGTCTCGCCGCACGGAACTTCTTTTAATGTCTTCATTGTTTCTCCTTCCCTTTAGCCTACCATGATTTTGTTTGCCATATCCTTGCCAATGGCAACTCTGGATTCTTTTACATTTACAATCATATTTCCCCCGATTACAGAAACAACCGTAACTGTCCCTCCGGCAACAAAACCAAGGTTTTCCAGAAATCTCCTGGTCTCCTCCTTACCGCCGATTTTGCGGATAACGTTTGGTACGCCTTCTCTCACCATCGTCAATGGCATCATGCTTCATCTTCTTTCCTTGTAATTATTGATAATTCTTTTCATTTACAAGGTTAGTATATTCTAACTTCCAGTAATTGTCAAGAGGTTTATTGATAAAAATTATCAATTAACACATTAAATTATTAGCTCTGTTCGCAGGGACGGATGAGATAGGACGTTAGACGGAGAACATATCGTTTGTCAGGGAGAGGGGGGATCCCCTTTCCCTCTCCCTATAATTAAGACAATTTGCTTTCTCATCACAAAATATGGAATTCTTCAAACAGCCTTTTACAAAATTCTTTGTCTGTAGTGGCACGTTTTAAATCCTCAAATCTATTCGCCTCTATAAGCAGCCTTGTCAGCTCAAGTACTCTCTCTGCACCTTTGATTTCACCCTGAATCCTGCCTTCTTCCCTGCTTTCTTCCCGTTCCTGACGCATATGTTTTTCTTCATCATATTCATAAATACTCACGCTTTTCGCCTCCGCTCGGTTTTTACTAAGATAATCTTCGAATATTCCATTTGAAATACATTCTGTAATCGCCTTTTCCACAGCTTCTTCCAGATCCATTGTCTTTGCATAAGTGCGTACCATAGATGTATAGACCGAATAATCATGCAAAGTCTTGCAGCTTTCCAGCAGTTTTTGATTATATCCGGGATTAATATTCAGCATTAAGGCCTCCAGTTCAAGTGACGGAGCCTCTTCCTTTACTGCATACATATCCGATAATCTTAAGACCTGCGAGCCCGGCTGTTCCTCCTCACCGTTATAGAAAATAACAAACCTGGGTGCAGGTATCCGGATAATCCGTGTCCCGTATAAATTTGCAGGAGGTGTAAAAACCTTGTCCAGTTTTACCAAACCTCGCTGCTGTTATTGTGGGTATTTAGCATTGAGATTTCTGTGATTGGTTTCCTGTACCAGGAAGATTTGTTTCAGATGTGACAGCCGTCACTAAGAATAATTAGAAATATAATGCTATAGATTCATATTAACATAGAGTATTTTTTTAACCAGTCTATTTATAACATAAAAAATTCGAGTGTCGTCCTCTGCTTACTGTTCAGACCTTGCCATACACTTCGCTGCACGGCCTCTGAGTCCGAAACTTAAGTCAGAGCTCTGGATGTTTTATAATCTATTTGCCCTGCCCCATGAAATATGTTAACATATATCCAATATCCAAAGTTGATATACAGAAAAACGGAGGTAAGATAAATGCCCATGAAAACAAATGAATCCGCAGAAAACTATCTGGAAACCATCCTGATTCTGAGCAAAGCACATCCTTCGGTGCGTTCTATAGATATTGCAGAAGAACTGGGATTTAAGAAGTCCAGCGTCAGCGTAGCAATGAAGCATCTTCGGGAAAATGAACACATAACCGTGTCAAAAGAGGGATTTATTACTCTTACTGATACGGGAAGAGAAATTGCCGAAATGATTTATGAAAGACACGAGCTGCTGACCGCCTGGCTGGTACGTCTGGGCGTGGATCATGATACTGCGGCCGAAGATGCGTGCAAAATAGAGCATGTGATCAGCAAAGAAAGTTTTGATGCGATTAAACGTCACATCCGGTGACGTCAGTCTGAAGACCATATAAAAAGAGGGGGCGCATGCACAGTGCATATGCGTACCCTCTTTTTCATCTTATAGGGGTCAGACCCCTTTGTACACTTTATACTTTTTCGTCTCAAAGGGGTCAGACCCCTTTATGTGGCGGCAGGATCCCTGGTTACTGAATCGAATCAGCAGTCTCCTCTATCCAGGCGTTTCTCGTCATATAAAAGCATCCCCGCATCATATGGTATTCATCATACTTTGCGGCCCTCGTCTCTGCATAGATCGGAATTGCATCATTTTTCATTTTTTCCATAAATGTCCGGAAGTGCTCTGTGATGAGATTACTGTAACCATCCCGGCAGCTGTCCACTACGATCCTGGTGGGATTATATACCCATAGTAGATTATAGAGTACTCTGGAAATTGTGTTCAGTACCGGTGTCATAATCTCCGCCGCCAGAGGATCCTCTGCCTGATGTAGACTGAGCAGTTCCGTAAAAGAAATATCCAGCCCGAATTCCTGCATTCTCTTTTTCACAGCCGATATGGAAACAATTTCTTCAAGAGTTACATAGTTTTCCCCATATCCGTCCATGGATACAAGCATTTTCCCCACTTCTCCCGCCATATTCCCCGAACCTTCAACGGCCTCATTTTTGTGGATAAAGTATCCGCCCACGCCATAACCGCAGTAAAAATAAAACTGGCTCTCCATCTCCGGATTCAAACTGTCATATTCTGATCTGGCCGCTGCAAATACATCGTGAAGAATCTGTATATTTTTAATACCGAATTCATTTTCAAACAGTGCTCTGATATGCAGCTGTTTAAACGCAGGGATGAGGTCATAGTTTACCTGATCTTCTTCACTGTCATAGGCACCCGGTACAAATACTGCTATGCCGACGGTCTCCGTGGCTATTCCTGCCAATTCTTCCTTTACTTTTCTGACCGCCGCCAGCAGTTCTGCTTTATAGTCCTTCCCGCTCAGGATAAGGCTCTTTTCTGTCAGCAGATTCTGATGGATATCATAGATCAGAAAGCTGATCTCGTCCTCAGAGGTAAGATTTACACATACAATATTCCCGTAATCCTCTGCCAATTCGAGCACTTTGGGATTTCTTCCCACATCTGCATTGGCAGATTCTTTTTCCACGAGAAATCCGGCGGCAATCAAATCATCCACAACATGTTTCACAGTCATAAGACTGATATTATTTTCTTTGGCAAGGATACTCCTTGTCGTATTTCTGTTTCGTATGATACTTTGCAGTATATTTTCCGTATTTACATTTCTGATATTTTTTACCGTCAGAATCTGTTTTTTCTCAGCCGCCATTTTATATGTGACTCCCTCTGTTTCTATATTTTAAACATTCACTGTTACTGTTTTTAAGTATCTTCTAATAAAACAATGCCTGCTAAAAATTATTTTATACAGCTTTGCAGAGATTTGTCAATGATTTCAACTGCTTCATCCACATTTTCCCTGGTTGTAATCAAAGCGGGATGCATAACAACTACTACGTTCTCCAGATTCTTCCGGCTCTCCAGCTCTGTGATCAATCCGTTGCCAAGCATTGTCTCGTACAATTCCTGACCCAGAACAAATTTGTCTGCACTGCTGTTTCCTTCGATCTCAATACCCTGCAGAAGGCCACGGCCGCGTACATCTTTGATAACATCATATTTTTCTTTCAGGCCGAGCAGCTTTTCATGGAGGTACTCACCTGTCACCCGGCTGTTCTCTACCAGATTCTCTCTCTCGATAATCTCAATGTTCTTCAATGCACTGCGGCAGGTCAGAGGATAGCAGGAATGGGTATGTCCGTGCAGGCTGATCTTGCCCATCGCCTCCCCGATCTCTTTACGGCATAGGATTGCAGATCCAGGTACGTACCCGCTTGTCAGCCCTTTTCCTGTCACCAGGATATCCGGTGTTACGCCCTCATACTGGCAGGCGAACATGGCTCCGGTCTGTCCGATTCCGGTTACAACTTCATCAAAGATCAAAAGCGCTCCGTACTTGTCACACAGCTCGCGCACCCCTTTCCAGAATCCCTTCGGCGGAACGATCACGCCTCCTGCTGCAAAAATCGGTTCAGAAATCACGGCCGCGATTCTGTCTCCGCCTTCATGGAGCATGGTCTGCTCCAGGTATTTCAGGCACTGCAGGCCGCAGGTTCCCGGCTCTTTACCAAAGTCACAGTGATAGCAGTAAGGCGGTGCGGAATGTACGAAGCCCCGAGGAAGCAGCTCTGATATTCCGGAGTTTTCCTGAATCATCTCTGATTTTCCGGTAGCCGCAGCCGCTCCGGCCGTTGAGCCGTGAAATCCTCTTCTGAAGGAAATGACTCTTCCTCCGCCGCGATAGTATTTTGCCACTTTCAGGGCAAATTCATTGGCATCTGATCCGGTGCATCCAAACATAACCTTATCCAGGCCGTCTGGTGAAATCTCTATCATCTTTTCTGCCAGAGCCGCCCTTTCTTCCGTGGCGAAACAGGACGTCACAGACACCAGCTTTTCCAGCTGTTCCTTCAGAGCCTCAATGAGTTCTTCATTGCCGTGTCCCAGTGTACAGGCGGAAAACTGCCCGGAAAAATCCAGATACTTTTTTCCCCCCTCATCATACATATACATGCCTTTTCCATTTGTGAACACAATATCATCGGTTGTATAACACTGTATTAAATATTGTTTATCCTTCTCCAGAGTCGTCATATCAAAAATCTCCTTTCTACTGATTCCATTCTCCGTATTTTGCAGTTACTTTATCTTTAATCATCTGACAGAATTCGTCCGTCTAATTTCTTTACCATAATTTTCTCTTCTTTTTATTTATAAATATTATTTATAAATACTATTTAATATTATGATATAACGAATCTTTCTGTATGTCAATCCTATATCCCAAATTGTTTTACTTATTTTATTCTTCCATTTATTCATCGGCTGCTGCCTCCGTCTTCTCTTTTCTTACACGGACTTCCTGCATGCAGACATTCAGTTTTTTGTCACTGAGCCCATAGAACATCTGCAGTACAAAATGAATCACCGTCACCACTGCCGGGATGACAAACGCCAGAATCAAAAGCCAGTTCAGCGTGGAATTTGACTGCGCCCTGTTCGCTACATAGCCGGAACCGTCCAGAAGAATCCCCATAATCTGTGCTCCCAGCGCAGCACCGATCGTAATACAGAAACCATTGATTGCGGAAATGATCCCTGCCTGTCCTTTGCCGTTCTTCCATTCTCCATAGTCAACCGTCGCCGGTATCATGACATTAGAGAATGAGTAATAAGTCCCGCTGAATATTCCGTTTAGGACAAATACCACAAACAGGGGCCCGAACTGCATGGAATTCCCCGCAACACCCGGTCCGTACCATCGGCACATAATAAAAAGCAGTATGCTGCACCCGGCGCTTGCCGCCATGCAGAACTGATAAGCTCTACCCGTATCCCGGAACATTCGGATCAGAGGCTTCATAATAAATACCCCTGCCATAAGAGCTACCGTAAACGCAAACATGGCCACCGAATAGAATCTTTTGATTCCCAGGTAATATGTAAAGACATAGATCACCATGCCGTTCTTGATGGCCTGCATGATCTGCTTGAGTATCTCTCCGCCCTGCAGGATAATTGCCGGACGGTTCTTACCGAAGCTTTTGAGCTGTGCTGACAGGTTTTCATGCTCCACCTGATGCAGATGCTCTCTGCAGGATCCGTCCCGGTTCAGTTCGTATTTTTTACTCATACATACATTCAGGATCTGAAACAGCATCACCGTCAGTCCGATAGTTACCGCCGCCCAGAAGTATCCCCGTGCCGGATCCGCGCCTTCTCCCCCAAAGAGGTTGACAAGAGGAAGGAACAGAGATGCTGCCACAACCTGCGCCAGATTGGTACATACACTTTTGATCACAGCGATAGTCTCTCTCTCCCGCGGGTTCCTTGTCATATTGCAGAACTGTGCGATCTGGGGCATAAAGGAAAAAGTCGCGCCAATGGACCCGAAACATCCGTAACATATAGCCGCCCAGGCAATCTTCAGTCCCGTACTCTCAGTCGGAAGCGCGGTGAAGATTCCCACAAACAAAAGAAACAGGGGCGCAATCCCGAATATTGCCCAGGAGCGGTAACGTCCCCACCGGTAACAGACATTGTCCAGCATGTAGCCTACCCACAGATCCGTAAAGCAGTCCGCGAACCTTGCCACAAGCATAATCGTTCCGGCAACCGTTGCACTTAATCCCACAACGTCTGTGTAAAAGTAAACGAGATAATATCCGAAGATGACCCATGACACCTGAAAGCTGTATGCCCCGTACATACTGTGGACAATTTTATCATACCATGGAACCCTGGCTGTTGTTGACGTAAAGTCGATATCATAACGGTCACGTATTCCGCTCACATCTTCACCTCCCCCCACACCCGGCATGCTCCGCATTTCGCGATGAATCTGCCATAGCTTCATTATAACTCAAAGTTTTCATAAAATGAACAACACAGTACTGATTTTCCTGTATTCCTAAGCATCGTTTATGCGGTCTCATTTCTTAAACCTCTTTCTTTCATATTTCGTAACGGTTCAGAAACATGAACAGTTACCATACTTCTTCTAGTTTTCTTAAAACTGCCTCTGCAAACTGCTGATGCCCCTGCGCAGAAAAATGGATTCCGTCCGGCTGGTAGTCACTTACATATCTGCCCGCGTCCATAAACGCTGCACCGTATCTTTCTGCAATTTCTTTATAGATTGACGGCAGCATCTTCAGCTTTTCTGCAGATGTCCCATCGATCTCACCATTTGGCTGTACAGGCTCCCGGATTCGTGCAGGCGCTGCCAGCAGGATTTTGGTCTGTTCGGATTGCATCCAGTAAAGCGTTTCTTTGATCCCTTTCAGCAATTCTTCCAGTTCCATTCCGATCTCATACGGTGACAGCCGGTATCTGCATTTTGTATCATTCGTACCCAGCAGCACAATGATCAGATCCAGAGGATGATGTGACATGAGGCACGGTATAAGATATTCCAGGCCGCTTCGAAACGGCTGCACCCGGTCTTCCACTGCAATTGTGCGGCTGCACAGTCCTTCCTCGATCACCCTGAAACCGTCCCCCAGCTGCTCCTGTATCCTGCCGGTCCAGCGGATCTCCCACGGATAACGCACCAGATCGCTCCCCCGGTACCCCCAGGTGTTCGAATCCCCGTAACACAGAATCTGTTTCATATCTGCCTCCCTCTGTCCGATGCCAGTTGTATTCCCGGCTATCTAAGGCAGCGCGTCTTTGTCTGCGATGAGAATCACATTGGGGTGAAATCTCAGAATAGTCCCGGGAATCTCCGGCGTCACATCCTCCTTCAGTACCTTTTGCAAAATCTCTGCTTTATCTGCCCCGCTGACCAGCAGAAGGATCGTCTTTGCCTTCATAATCGTACCAATTCCCATCGTATATGCCTGACGCGGAACATCTTCTTCCCTCTCGAAAAAGCGTTTGTTCGCCTGGATCGTGGCCTGATTCAGGTCTACACACTGTGTATTCTCCGAAAAGCTGCCGGATGGTTCATTAAAACCGATATGCCCGTCGTGCCCAAGCCCAAGCACCTGAATATCTACAGGCCCCAGATTCAACAGAACCTTATCATAATCTGCACACGCTTTGATGCTGTCCTCCTCCATACTGTCAGGGATAAATGTATGTTCCGGACAGATATTCACTTTAGAAAAGAAATGTTCTTCCATATAATAACGGTAACCCCGCGGATCCATCTTTTTAAGTCCCTTATAATCATCCAGGTTTACAGTGCTGATCTGCGTGAGATCCAGATCTCCCTGCTCATATTTCCGGACCAGATTTTTATACATCCCCATCGGAGTAGAACCGGTAGCAAGTCCCAGAACGCTGTCCGGTTTCCATGTAATCTGTGCCGCCAGAATATTGGCCGCCTTTCTGCTCATTTCTTCATAATTCTCTGTTCTGTAGATCTTCATTTTCGTTCTCCTTAATACCCGCTTTGTTTTAATAAATGAGGGGGTGCTGCACACCCCCCTGTCTTTTATCTATGTTTCATCTTTCTCCTTGCAAATAGAGCCGCACCAACTACACCTTTGCTTTCCACGTCTTCTGAGTAAACATACCGGAAGCCGTACTGCATAACATCCTTCCCCGTAGCCTCATTGACTGCACGCTCGAACTCCTCCCTCGGGAACCCGGGCATCTCCATCACTCCGCCCCCGCCCACCATGACTTCCGGATTGAAAATAGTCGCCATCACCGCAAACACATGGGCGCAGGAATGAATAAATTCTTTCAGAGGCTTCTCTTTTCCATGCTTCAGGAACAGCTCCTTTATCCTGGTATCCGGAAAATATTCTCTTCGGATTTCCTGAAGTCTCCAGCCGGATGCATAACATTCACAGCACCCCCGCTTTCCGCAGCTGCACAGAATATCTCCATTGTAAAAAGGAATATGTCCCAGATCCAGGGCCGCTCCGTCTTTTCCGTCGAGCATCTGGCCGTTCATCAGCACGGCCGCCCCTACTCCGGTTCCTATATAAATTCCTATGATTACAGAATCCTGGTTCAGCCGATTCGCCATCACATCATATAAAAGTATATTATTTGTATCGTTATTTACATAGACAGGTACATGTAAAAACGACTCGATTTCTTCTGCCATGTTTCTGTTTATAAAGACCGGGGCTCCCTCTGTATTTCGAATATTAGTGGTGCAGATCACCGTCTTCTTATCATTCGCCACGGAAGACGGCACGCCGATAGATACAGCCTCAACTTCCGTAATATGGTTTTCTTCAATATATTCACTGATAATTGCGTTCAGCTCTTTCATAGGATCCGCGGCACGGGCGATTCTGTCACTTTTTATTTTGCAGAAGGATACTACTTCATGATTCTCTTCTACTGCACCGATTCTTAAGTTGGTTCCACCCAAATCGATACCGATAATCGCTTTTCCCAAAAAATCACCCTCTTTCTTCTTTTATTTCACTGCTCCCATGGTCATGCCCGCAACCATATGCTTCTGGACTATGATTGCAAAAATCAGAACAGGAATTGTGATGACTGTGCCAACCGCGGCAATCTGCCCCCACAAAGTCCCCTGGGGCGTCATCATACCCGGAATCGCAACCGGCATGGTGGCTGTATCACGTCCGGTCAGGATCAGGGCCATCAGGAATTCATTCCATGAATTAATGGCACAGAATACCGAGGTTGCCGCCAGCCCGCTTTTTGCCAGCGGTATATCAATCGAAACAAAAACCCTGAACCAGGAGTATCCTTCCACCCGTGCCGCCTCGTCAATCTCTTTTGGCACTGCATCAAAGAAGCCTTTCATCATCCAGACAATAAACGGCAGATTAAAAGATATATGTGCAATAATGATTCCCACATAGCTGTTAAGCATACCGAATTTACTCATAATCAGATAAAGCGGCAGCGCCAGAACTACAAACGGTGTAAATCTGGTTCCCAGCAGATAGTTCAGCATCAGCTTATCGCCCCTGGTCTTAAATCTGGAAAATGCAAATGCGGACGGAAGGCCGATCAGCATACCGATTCCTACCGTAGCCAGCATAACAATCAGACTGTTTTTCAGGCTTGTCAGCATCCCTCTTTCAATAAATGCCTGGTAATAATTATCCAGTGTTGCCTGGAAAAAGATCTTCGGAGGTATGGAGAATGCATCCAGCTTGGTCTTAAACGACGTCAGCACCAGCCACAGATATGGAAGCAGGGTAATGGCAATAAAAATGATTAAAACAATGTATATAATAACGGCTCTTCTTCCTCTTTTTCGCTTCATTTAGTCATCCCCTCCCATTGCAACTTTCTGGTACACCATTCCACATGCGACCAGTATAATAAACAGAACCACACAGATCGCCGCGGCATAACTGAATTTGAAGGCCGTAAATGCCTGACGGTAGGTATAGATGTCAATCACTTCGGTCGCATTCCCCGGACCGCCTCCTGTTAAGATATATGGTTTATCAAATTCTTTAAATGTCTCCATCGCCCTCAGAAGAATGCTGACTGCCAGCACCGGTTTCATCAGGGGAAGGGTAACGTATCTGAATGTATGCCATTTACCGGCTCCGTCCACTTCTGCCGCCTCATAAAATTCACCGGATATGGCCTGAAGCCCTGCAAGGAAGGTCAGTCCAAGATAAGGGGCCCATTCCCATACATCCATAATGATGATAATCACCATGGCGGTAAACGAATTATCCGTCAAAACCGTGGGCAACGGTAGATGCAGCTTCTCCACCAGCCAGACATAAAGCCCGAACTGCGGATTCGTAAAAAAGCTGAACATCAGGCCGATTACCAGCGGAGCCACCATCATGGGAATCAGTGTCAGAGAGGTAAACAGCTTCCGACAGGCCGGAATACTGTTCAGCGCCATTGCCAGAGCAACGCCGATGATTACTTCCAGGATGACGGCAAAGAACATAAAAATAAAGGTTTTTCCCATGGAATTCATGAGTTCCGGATCCTGGAACAGGGCAATATAATTTTTCAGCCCGACAAAGGTGTGCTCACTGCCCGGATTGGACAGCTGATAATCAAAAAAGCTGATTTTCAGGGTGTACAGCAGCGGTACCAGGGTAATCAAAGTAAGTGTAATAAACGTAGGTAAATGAAATCTGATCGCCAGTGTAGTATAATTCGTTAATTTTTTCTGTTTCCTGTGTCTCATAGGCATCCCTTCCTGTGCGGGAGATGCCTGTAAAAGGCATTCTCCCTGACACTCTTACTTTTATTCAGTTTTTACTGATAAGTGACGGGTAACTTGCCGTCCAGGATTTTTTCAAATTCCGATGCCGCTTTATCCAATGCCTCTTTCGGCGTTGTCTTACCGGCCAGTGTGTTAGATAATTCCAGCATCAGGACATTGTCCATGTTATTCCATTCTGCGATACGCGGACGCGTGCTGCTGATTTCATAGGCATCCTTACTCGCCTGCCAGTATGGAAGTTCGTTGAGTTCTTCATCGTCATAAACAGACTGCAGATTAATAAAACCGCCCTCTAAAGCAATTGCCTTCTGTACTTTTGGTGTGTTAAACCACTGCATGAATACCCAGGCTGCCTCAGGATTCTTGGAATCTGTCGGAATGTAGTATCCCCATCCGCCGTAATGCGCGGCTTCTGCTTCCCCTACCGGCACTGCGCCGTATCCCATCTTGCCCGCTACTGCGGATGCTGATGTATCTTCCAGGGCAGGTGCGTTGTCATTGAAAATAATAGCCATGGCGGCAATACTCTGCTGCAGCTCTGTTGTCTGTTCATCCCATGTCTTGGATGTGACTCCCGGAGGTGCATATTGGGTCAGGTCTGTAAAATATTCCAGGGATTTGACACACTTATCGCTGTTAACGGCAATATTTCCCTCTTCATCAAAGATGCCTCCGCCAAACGACCACATATAGTTCATCCACTCACAGGTTGTCGCACCATGGCGTTTTCCTTCCATCGAAACTCCATAGAAATCCCGGTCCAGGGTCTCGCCTGCCAGCTTCTCACCTTTTGCACGGGTGAAGAATTCTGCTGCATCGCGGTATGTATCCCAGTCTTTTGGAACTTCCAGGTCATAACCATACTTTTCTTTAAAAGCAGCTTTCTCCTCCTCGTTCTCGAACAGATCTTTGCGGTAAGCAAAGAATCCGATACAGGAGTTGGCGGGAACACCATACATGGTTCCCTTCCAGTTTCCGGAAGCATCCCACATAGCATCGATAATGTCGTCCGGATTATAGTCCGGAATAATTGCCAGAGATTCGTCTTTCATAAAAGGCTCTATGGACTGGATATAATCGTTTTCCACCATATTTCCAAGGAACTGGTACGCAGATGCCACGATGTCATATGCACCCGATTTACTCTCGAAAGCCAGTGTTTCCTTCTGTACAACGTCATCGTAAGGTGCCATCTGGAGCTCTACTTTTATCCCGGTGAGTTCTTCAAAATCATCCAGCTGAGACTGAAGTGCAATTGTCGGGGTCTGCTGCTCAGCAATCATATAAAGTGTCGTTCCTTCAAACTTACGGGCACCTTCTCCTTTACCTTCTGATGTTTCCTTTTTAGATGAACCGCATCCTGTCGTAAATATCATCATTGCCGCAAGCGCAAGTGCGGCTGCTCTTGTTAATCTCTTCCTCATAAAATCCCCCGATCCGGAAATTGATTATTTCCATTCACCATATTTTGCAGTTACTTTGTCTTTGATCATCTGGCAGAACTCGTCTGTCACTTTGAAATCATTCACTACGGTGTACCAGTATCCGTGGCTCTCCAGAAATTCTTTTTCATATTTAATTGCTGCAAATACATCGTCCCATGTGATTCCCATGCCTTCCGGACGGATCTCCACGCCTGCTTTATGTATAATATCCAGGATACCGTCAGGATCATTGCCGCCCATTGCAGAACCCACAAAGATTCCAAGGCATACCGGCTGTCCGTGAATAAATTTCTTCTTTGTCATGTACTCTAATGTATAGAATAAGAAGTGGTCGCTTCCCTCGATCGGTCTTGGGTTCCAACCGTTATTGTGGAAAGCTCCGCCGCCCCATCTCAGTCCTTCTGTCAGAATACGGATTCCCTTTTCATTCAGTGCATAAATATCGTCAAGGCCGTCTACAACTGACTGATATACTTCTCTTACTTCGTCTGCCATATCCTGGTCATATGCCCATTTCTCTTCGCATTTTCCCTGATCCGCTGCATATTTCCAGTCAAACATGGAGTTGTTGTAGCAGAGAACATCGCAAACACCGCTTCTGTTGAGAGCCTTCGGTCCGTTCTGGATCACGTCATAATCTACATATACTGCTACCGGCTCTACATATCCCACATATTTTACTACGCTGTCGAAACGAACTCCTGCGCGGTGTCCGAATACTGCATTTGTAGCGATAGAGGTCGGTACCTGATACAGAGGCATGTGGCTCTTCCATGCTACCATCTTCGCATAGTCCACAGCCTGGCCGCCGCCAAGACCGATTACGGATTCAAACTTCGGAAGGCTGTCTACATTGGCCATAATCTCATCGTACTCCAGTGTCTTTACAAAATGCACGATGCAGTCATCATCAAATTCATCTTTAAATGTATCCCACAGGTCTTCCATGGTAACAACCAGATAAGGTCTCTGCACGATATTCTTGAGTTCTCCTACCAGATTTCTTCCGTAAATTGTTGTAAATAATTTCTTTGCCATGATTTTTCTCTCCTTTTTCTTTTTTCATCATTTATTGGTTTTATTCCTAAATAATATTTCTAAATAGTGTTTATAAATATTATTTAACATTATATTAACAATGCACATGCGATTTGTCAACTCTCACAAATTCACAAAACCGAGAGGGAAATTTTGTGCATTTCCTCCAAATAACAAAAAAACGCCACCCATTCGCATATCTATCACTCAATAAACATAAAAGGCCATGTCCTTCAATCTTGAAGGACATGGCCTTTTGCCTAGAATACCGGCTCCGCTGCACTTTTCCTATACTTCCATATCGCCAGGAAGCATGCTTAGTTTAAATATACTTTCATCCTATCCAGAAACTAATCTTTAAAACTCTCCCCTTCATTTTCTTGCAAAAAAGTAATCCAGTCTGCTCCATCTTCCTTATCCCAAAGCTCCCTCAAGTCTTCCTGATAATACACTTTTTTTCTCTCGTGACTCATCTCCTCAATACTTCTTAAAGATAAATATAACTGCATATCATTATTCCAGAAATAATACCATTTACCTCTTTTATGTATTAACCCGGAATCCAATAGTGCCCGGAACATCTCATTTCCGTCTTCACAACCGCAAAGCATGTCCAATTCCCGCTCTGTAAAATAAAAAGCTGCATTTTCTGTCAGTTTTCTGGCTGCCGTCCAGAGCACGCTTCTTTGTTCCACAGTCCATTCTTCAAGCATATAATCCAACAGGCCATTATAAAACACCTTTTTATCAGACGGCAGTTTCGATAGATGTTCCAGATATTCCATTACAATCATAAAATCATCTCCCGCAAATTTTCCATTGGTCAGATATCCTTTTCGATAATCTTTCCCAACCATGCGCTCCGCGGCCTTAATTTCTTTTGGTGATAGATACTTTGTCTCCGGCACCAGCCAGCTTTCCGCACGGGCAGTCACTTCTTCATAATTTTCCTGATCTATCTGGTATTCTGAAGGTTCGTCGTCTTTTGGATCTATGACTGCTCTTTTCGATTTCTTAGGCAGCGGAAGCTCTGCTGCCTCATATAACTCCTTTTCATATCCCTTTGTGTAGTCTATACCAAACGTTTCAAACAGATCGGGAACCAGCATAATTAAATCGTCTATTTTGGCATCACACTCAATGTCATCAAACAAATATTCTATATCCTGTAAAACCAATCCCGGCAGTCTTTGCCTGATCTCGTGCATATGATCTTCCATAAATGCATCATAACAATCTAGACAGCACGATTTTAAATACTTCATCCAGGCGATTTCAGTTGACCACCATATATTCTTATAATAAGCTTCCAGAAACTTTCTGCTGTCAACAGGATAGCCATTTTTACACATCCTCGGAACTAGATTTATGATGTTTTCCATATCTTCATGATCCGCTCTTCCTTCATACAAAGCCTTTATTAAAGCATCTGTATAGATGGTAAGATAATGGTATAGATCTGCATTATATGTTATTTCATATAAACGGTTCAACTGCCACACCTTATGGGCATCATAACTTTCCACATCGGCATCTACTGAATAATACTGATTCACATCCATTGAAAACACATATGAATATTTTAATTTTTTCCTTTCATTAATCATTCTGTCTATCAGATATGTCAGGCATTTTTCCGAAACCTGTATTTCAGAAGCAAGATAAAACAGCTGATTAAAGCAATTGCATTTCTCTGCAAGGATCATTTCATAAGCCTCTATATGTCGGTTCAAATATTCTTTCATAAAATCACTTATAGAGTAATTAAGAAAATCCAGAACAACCTCTGTTTCTTCAAAGACAGATTCCTTTATTTTTGTAAAGACGCCTTCCAACTCCCGAAGATAATTATCAAATTGTTCCTTTTCTATTTTTCCGCCGCAGGCATCTGCCACTCCCATAAATCCCTGTCTCAGTTCAGGATAAATCCGGATTTCCTCTTCTGATACGACAAGCAGCATACAGATTATTTTGGCCCCGTAAGAGAGCTGGCTGAATACGTTTTCATAATATTCTTTTGGTGATCTCACATACTTTTGTAATGCGTCCGCAAATGCTTGAGAACTCTCCCCATAGCCAGGCCGGACATGTTCCAGATAATATGCCACCGACCGGGGACTGTACGCATCACTGTGAAGTATACTTTCCCGGGCATTAAAAACTGCCTTTACATAACGGTACTCTAACTGGGATTCATCCAGATGCCGGTACAATATTTCTGCTTTCTGTGCCAGTGTATAAGAATTTAACCGCAGATTGATTTTTCTTATCTCACAAAAGTCCTCCAACTCCGGAAAACACAAAAAGCCCTGTTGAAGGACAAATTCTCTGGTCGTAAAGATCAGACGTATATTGGGATAAGAAGAAAGCACATGAAATAAATCCAGCATTTTTCTGTCTGCGTTTAATTCCAGCCTGCTTTCCGAAAAATGACTGTGTCCCCAAAAATCATCGAATACTATAACAGTCTTTTCTCCCGATTCTTCCCCCATGATCCGTTCAATTTCTTCCAGAGAATTCACAAAATAGAAAGCCTCATATTTTTCCGTACAGATATAGTAATCGGCGAGACAAAGCGCATGCGCTGTCTTTCCGATACCTGGATCTCCCGAAATAATAACTCGTTGATATGTCTCCAGAATATGGATGGCTTCCTGAAACGCATTTGTCTCAACAAAAGTTTTTCTCTCTTTTTCCATCAGTTTGAACTTCGGATTCGAACGCTTCTGTAATTCCCGGAGTGCAGAAAAGGACAGCATCTCTTCCAGATAGTTTCCGCTGTGAAGCCACAGTTCCCTATACTCTTTTTCAATGTGGGCGTACTCCGGCCTCTCCAGAAAACCATTCAGATCTACTCCGGTCACAATATCACCGGTATCTCGTATTTCCGGGATGATTTTCCTTATTTCTTCTTTCAGTTCGTCCCGAAGCGTTCTGGACGCAATTACCAGGATATACCTGTTACAGGTTTCGGGGCTGATCCTTTTCCGCTCCTGTCTCATCAGTCCCAGCAGAGCCTTGCCTTTGGCCTCTGTCATTTTTACCTGCAGAACAGTTCTGCCATTTTCCGAGACATACAGGCCGTCGATTGCCCCGTCCCTGCCCGCTCCAAACCGCTGAAATGTGCAGCCTTCTCTGACACTGATCACAGCACAGGCGAACTGCTGGAAACGCATGGGTGAATCCGAAAACACATCGTAAAAATTATAATTTGGCATAGTGGTCTCCAATCTTAGCGCTCGGCATCTGCCATTCCTTTCAGGATATTTCTCAGCTCTGCAGGAGTCCCCCTCCTGTTCCGCAGATTTTCAAATACATCTTTTTCACTATGTGCTGCTCTCAGAATTTCCTTTCTTTTTTCTATATATCCATTACTAATATAATAATTGCTGGTCACGAAAGTCCGCCCATTCTCAAGGATAATCTGAAGAACATGCAAAACTTTTTCAAAGTTTCTCGATAATATCTTAAACGAATCTACATATAACACTTCCGTATATCCTGAAATCAGATTACCAAGCTCTTCCTTCAAATAGTCATCAAAATCCAGGCTATAACCATCACAAACCACTTTATTATATGTTTTGCAATCCAGTTTCTGGTCCTCATATTCAGAAACTGTTTCATTCGTTCCTGCAAATTGTAATGTTTCTGCCGTTAATAATGCCGTCTTTTTCAATATCTCCCATGCAAGTGGGTATTTTTTTATGGCTTCTCCATAAACATCTTTGAATTCCATACTCCGGGCTTCTTCCTGTAAAGATTCGAAGCCGTACTGCCTGAAATACGCAATCGCATCCGATGTCATCTGCCTTATTTTTTTATCTGACAGGGGATCCTCCATTTTAAATTGAGCACAATTAACACTTGCTGCGACCTCAAGCATACTATCTCTTATCGTTGCAACAACAAATTCTTTTACCTCGGCGGCTGCATAAGGTTCATAAAACAAAGCCTCTTCATCCGTAACAAACAAAATTGTCCGCCTGTATTCCTCGTCGTCCCATTTGAATAACAGTGAACACATTCTGTTCTTAATATCAGCCACAATCTGTTCTCGATACCGATATTTCATTTCTCTTAGCTGGTTTCCTAATAAATCATTTAAATATTCCTGAATTTCCATAGCCCACCCGCTTTCCAGTATGATGTGTATAGTTAACGCTTCATTTTCCAAAGTATATCTTTTTATTAACTATTTCTACAGGCTTCTGTTAGAAAAAACATATATGGTTGTCCTTTTCTTCGCTGCAGATCTGCCCGCAGGGCATGAGTTACGGTGTGCCCCTCGGTATAAATTGAACCTGCTAATTACTCATAGGATACGCTATTTGGGGCAATAAATCAACAGTTAACCGAACGTATACTCCGCTCTGATTTATTTCCCGGCATCTCCTTCTTACTTTTCCACACTTCTGAACAATTCTCTGACCGCGTCCGTATAGCCGTCCCGGTCTTTCAGAAAACTCATGCAGTGCGCAGCCCCGTCCACAAGCAGCAGTCTCTTGTCCGCCGTGCACGCCTCATAGTTGCGAAGCGTCATCTCATATGGCACAAATGTATCCGCTTTGCCGTGAATAAACAGAACCGGTACACTGCAGTGCTCCATTGCCTCTAACGCACTGTATTCTCTCAGATCATATCCGGCCCGTTTCCTGCAAAGCCAGTTCAGCTGACCCATGACCGGATGTTCCCGCAGCTTAAAATTGGTACGCCCGAAACGGTATACCATCTCATATGGAGAGGTAAATCCACAGTCGGCAATTATCCCATATACCTCCGCAGGCAGTTCTTCCCCTGCTGCCATCAGCACCGTCGCTGCCCCCATGGATACGCCATAGAGATAGACCGGCAGACGGTCCGTATTCCTTTTCGCCAGCCACCTTAACCAGATCCGGCAGTCTTTTCGTTCCAGCAGGCCAAATCCCATGTACTTTCCTTCACTTTCCCCCTGCGCTCTCTGTTCCACAAACAGAAGACTGCTGTTCTCCTCGTAAAGCCATTTCAGGCAGGCCCCGAAATCATGGCGCCAGGAACCGCGCCAGCCATGAAACATTATCACAATCCGCTCTGCCTTCTCTGCTCCCAGATAATATCCGTTCAGCCTCAGCCCGTCTTCACTTTTTATCTGCACCTTTTCGCAGTGCATATTCTCAATCCAGCGGATTCCCTCACTGCGTTCCTTCAGCTCCTGCTCCTCTTTCACTTCCCATTCAGTCAAATGTCCCTGCTTTTTTCTTTTTTTACGCTTTTTTCTGAAAAAGATACAGGAACGCCCTGCTGCCATATTGAAAAACAGTTCTACTGCCACAAAGTCCAAAGCCCCCAGAATCCCTGCTGCCAGAAAAATTTTTCTGCCTGTATGTTTCATTTTACTTTCCGCCGCTCTTCACAATTTATTTCAGATATGTTAACAATTCATTCAAAAATGTATCACATTTTTTACACAAGTAAAAGTTATACTATAATTGTTCAAAAGAAAAGAACACTTTTTCATAAACTTTTTCCCCCTTGAGTCACACTTGCTGTGACTCTTTCCTTTTATTCAGGAGACTTTTTCGTATCAGCCAGCTCCAGGCGTATATCCTTCATAGAAGAATCATATTTCAGAAATGTACTCTTTCCATTCATTTTCGCAGTAAACAGAGCAATATCCGCTTTTCTATATAGCTCCTCAAATGTAGTTCCCTGATCAGGGACCATCGCATAGCCTGCAGATACTGAAAATTTGATCGCCTTTTCCCCTGTGCGGTAAGTGACCGCCATATCAGAAAGAATCCGTCTCATCTTCTCATTTACTGCCTCTTCTTTGATATCCCTGCATAAAACAAGAAACTCATCCCCGCCCATACGGCATATAATATCGATCTCCCGGAAAAAACTATTCAGCTTTTCAGCGCTCTCACGGATCATAGAATCCCCGTATGCATGCCCGAACACATCATTCGCCGTCTTGAAGTTATCCATATCGAACATAATCACTGCTGCACTGCACTGTGGGTGGTTCTTTAAATATCCCTCGATTTTAGACTTCGCTGTGCGGCGGTTATACAGCCCGGTCATTACATCTGTCTCTGCCATCTTTGCCAGGTGCAGTTCCTGCTTTTTCTGTGCATCGATATCTGTCACAAATATATAGGCATAAACCTCGTCATTCTCCTCTGACTGCGTATAATTCACAAGCATCCGCATCCAGCACGGAACCCCTCTGTACATCCTCTGATAATCAAGGTTCTCCATGACCTTACCGTCTCTGTATGCCTGATACATCCTGTTTTTGTCGGTAAAAGTCCGGAACAGCTCCTGGTAGGGAGGCAGAATCAGTTCACTGCAAAAGTACTCCGTTGCACCTTCCAGCAGCTGCTTCTGACTGCACCCTGTCTCTCCCATCCAGTTCACTATACTTCCACCGCTGCATGTACTGACGTCCTCCGACAGACAGACTTTAAAATCATACAATGACTGACTGCGGAATATCTCCAGTGTTTTCATATTCTCTCTGCTCTGGATACGTTCCTCTTTTTCTTTTGTAATATCATAATAATACCCAATGGCCACCACCGGACTGCCATTTTCATCATCTACAAGCTCACATGCCATACGGACCCAGCAAAGGCTCCTGTCTTTGAGGCACAAAGGAATCTCACTTCTGCTGCCCGCTCTTTTTCCACCGGTATACATATCTTCCAGATACCGCCTCAGCTTCTTTTCGTACTCATCAGGAATGATGCCCTTTCCCATAACTACTTCCGGAAAATTCTGTATCACCGCATGGTCGGAATCTGTCTTTATGAAATCATGGATAACCCTGCCGTTCTCCTGTATATTTCCCAGATTCAGGGTATGGTTCTTCATGTTCCATTCCCAGCTGCTGATCTTTGCCTGGCGCAGGATGCTCTTCATCTTCTGGCCAGACAGCCACAGATCATGTTCTTTCTCTTTTATAAAAGTCACATCTCCGAAAATGCAGAGAAGCACCTGGTAATCGTTTTCCTGACAGATGTATCTTACATTCAGGGCAAACCAGTGCATCTCTCCACTGGGCAGCGCGGCCTGGACAATGTTATGATACTCTTCTTTCTTTTCTACTGCTTCCAGCAGGGTACCGCTCAGCCGGACGGTGCCGTCCTCCAATACAGCCGCCCCGCAGGATGCCCCCAGCATATCTCCCAGATATTCTTCTACATGGTATCCCACATGCCTGGAAATACCATCTGCTGCCACTTCATAAGTCCAGGTGTCGTTATTTCCTTTCAGAAACAAAATGTTATCGTGCGTATGCCCCATAATGATCTTCATCATATTTCTAAGTTCCACCATCTCGGTCACATTCAGGACGACTCCCTGTATAAATATACTGCCACTGTACTCTGTATATCTGCTCTGGTCAATGACCCAGATATATCCCTTCTTTGCCCGCATCCTATATTCAATGTTGGATGCACAGCTGCTGTTCTCCAGATAGCAAACATCGGCTTCCACCTGTTCTCTGTCATCCGGATGTACCATATTCATAAACTTATTCCCAAATAAATTCCGGATCTCTTCTCTGGTGTATCCGAAAATCTCCAGAAAACGGTTGCTGATATATAAGAATTCATGCCCCGGTCCCGTGGAACAGCGGTGATATCCCCCCGGCATGTTATTATTGAGAAAATGAAGTTCCTGATTCTGCTCCCGTTTTCTCTGTTCCGTCACATCTGTCACCGCACCATAATAAAGCCTGCCATCTTCCTGCGCCTTCAGGAAAAAAGCATGCAGCTGTACCCAGATAACAGAACCATTGTCACAGATCCGCCTGATCTGCCCGCAGCCTCCGCTCAGCCTGTTATGATCTGCCCGTTTAAAAATCTCCAGAAATTCTTCCTGGTCGTCCTCATATACCCTATTCTGTATATAAATCCGCTGTTCTTCCAGATCAATCGGGTTGCTCCCGGTCACCTTGTAATAGTATTCATTTACCTTCAGCAATTCTACATTACTTCCGGATACTTTATAGAACCCGATCCCCCCCAGTATATTATGCATCATTGTCTCACTGAAAATATCCGCATTCATCAGATCCTTAATACTGAGATTTTTTATTTCTCTGGCTCTTATTCCCCTGTAATCGAAGTTTTCCTGCTTTTCCAGAAGATTCTCATATCTTTCGATGGGAAGGGGCTGATAAAAATAGTATCCCTGCCCATACAGACATCCCATTTCCACAAGAAACCGGATCTGTTCTTCCGTTTCTACTCCCTCGGCTATGATCCGCAGTCCCATGAGTGCCGCCATCCTGATGATGGCTTCCAGGATACCCAGACCTTTATCCGCACTCTTTTCATTCATATCCAAAAACTTCACATCGATTTTAAGCACATCGACATTAATATCTTTCAACATGTTCAGTGACGAATAACCACTTCCGAAATCATCCATCAAAACCGTAAACCCCGCATTCCTGAGCTGTTCCGCAACGGCTGTAATCTTCTGGTATTCTTCTGCATATGCACTCTCAGTTATCTCAATCTCCAGAAGATACCGCGGAATAGAGTACTTGCGCACCAAATTTATAAAATATTCAACAACATCCAGTGTATAAATATCCACACGGGAAACGTTCACAGAAACCGGAAGAAGTGTCTTCCCTTCATCCAGCCACTTTCTCAGATACGTACAGACCTTATTCCAGATATACATATCCAGCTTGGCAATAAATCCACTGCGTTCCAGCAGCGGAATAAATTCCCCCGGTGTCACCATCCCCCGCTGCGGATGCAGCCATCTGACCAGTGATTCCGCTCCTACGATACGTCCTGTGGCCATATTGCATTTCGGCTGAACATAAAAAGTGAATTCCCCACTCTCCAGGCCCTTCTGCACTTCCGAAAGCATCACATGATTCTCTTCCATTTCCTGCATCATAAGTGCGTCATACCGGCACATCCTGTCTGCATAATTCCCTTTCACAAATGACATGGCAATGACTGCCCTGTCATACATCATACTTACCGGTACCAGGAGGTCCGTGAACTCGTACACGCCAAAGGCCGGCAGAAAGCCGGCATTTCCTTTGTACTGTCTGATATACCCCAGAATACGGTTCTTCAAATGTTCCAGCTGTGCATAGTCCCCCGGCAGCAGGATACAGAAATCATCTTCCCCCATATAGCCTGCTACACCGTCTGATTCTTTCCGTATCTCATTAAGATACTTTGCGATGTTTAAAAGAAATGCATCGCCGGCTTTTTTACCGTACCACTCATTAAACAGCTTAAAATGTTCAACATCTACAGCCACGAGACAAAAGCATGCCGCCGGTGTATCCTTCAGGTAATCTTCCGCCGCCTGAAAAAATCTGTCTTTTTTATAGAGTCCGGTCAGCGAATTAATTCCCTCTGCGACTCTGTATGGTTTTTCAGTTTCCTGTATTTTATGCTCCGGAATATTTCTGGAAATAATAATGCTGCATGTTCCCTGCCCCGGCCATTCTATCCTACCGGCACTCAGTTCCACCCAGCACTTTAGTTTTACATTATACATCTCCGTCACGGCGGCGTTGCCCTTTGCAAGGGGACAATCCCGGCATGGAGAATTCCCTCCACAGATAGCCCTGTAACAGAAATCACCCGTCTGAATATCCGGGAATATGTTCTGAAGCACTTCGTTGAAATAAATAAGATGATATGTCTCATCGACCAAATAAGCCGAACTATCAGCACTGCTCTTCATAACGTCCATATCTGCCCTCCCGAGGCTGAATAATTGATAACCTAAAGGCATGTGATGCAGGGTACCCTTTGGATATACTATTATATTACTTTTTTTATCTACCCGTCAATGAAGGCCGGGTGTAATGCTGTTTATATGTTATACACCCGTCAGTTCACTGATGTATGTTTCTTGTATATCTGCCTGTAGTTAATGTTCACAGGCAGGCCTGTAACCAGATGCTGTCTGAAGCCATTGCAGATATTGCAGGATGTTCCTGCAATATGCTATAATCATCTTCAGAACGGATAACCCGTTCTTCCAAAATAAGAAAGGTATACCCAAGGGCAGACCGTAATTCATGCCCTGCGGGCGTGTCTGCAGCCAGGCTGCAGAATAAGGTATGAGACGATTATGATAGATAAAAAACTAATCCCGGTTGGGGGGCTGAAAAGAGAGCCCTTTTCCGGAGGCCATGGCGGAATGCGCTATTTTTTCAAAGCAGATGAAAGCAAAGAGTCCTTTACAGTAACCGTTTATCCAGAACCATGGTCTTTCGAAAAAACTCCTGATGAAAATAAAGAACATGAATCTTTTCCCATGTCAGACGAGGGGATGGATACGGCAATAGAGTGGCTGTACAGCATGTATGATAAGAAAAAAGAGCTGTGGCAGGAATCCGCCAAAAACAGCATGCACATCGTACATAAAAGGTAGGTCCTGTAAGCTGCTGCTCCCCGGCTTAGCGCCCAGATTCAATTGCTGCCACCATTTTTTTTGTCTTAGGCAGCCAGAACTGGACCAGCGGTCCTGTAAGGCAGACCGCCACTATTGTACCGATCCCCAGCGTCCCGCCAAGAAAGAATCCCAACACAACAAAGAACAGGTCACATCCGACCCTTACCCACCTGAATTCTATCTTTTCCAGTTTATCTGAAAGTATGATAGCCACCAGGTCATTGGGTCCGGTTCCTGCATTGCTGTTGATGACGATCGACATCCCCGCGGACAGAATCACGCATCCTGCCAGCATACTGACAATCCTTATAAGCATTGTCGCATCTCCGTTAATATATCCCTGGAACATCCATGTAAACAAATCAATGATCGGGCCGCCGCAGAATGCACATACTACGGTTCCCGGTTTTATGTATCCCTTTGTTGTCAGCAGCATGATGATCATTAAAATACACAGAATAATGACATGCACCGTACCAACGGTCAGATGCACAGTTCTGGAAAGTCCCTGTATAAAAACAGTGAACGTATCTGTTCCCAGTTCGGACAGCAGAAAGAGCGTTACTCCCAGATGCGCCACAATCAGCCCTCCCAACAGGACCGCCAACGCTTTGACCCAGTCTTTTGCCCCTCTTTCTGACGTATCAGACGCAAATTTTTCTTTCTTTATCTCCTTGTTATTCCCCACGTTTCAATCCTCCAGACTTTTCTGTACATATAAAAATATTATATCCTGCCCGCAAATAATATTCAAATAAAATTGCACTTATTTCCACTCTTTCCAATTCTTCAATCACCTGCGCTATCCTGCATAAAATGGCGGTTTTAAAAATTTCCCATTTTTATTCATCATACTTTTTATGAATATCTTATATTTAATTAATAAATTTTTCCAATTATCGTCACAATGCATTCACAATTACCTGATATTCTATAATCATGAAAAACAGAAGACAATGGCTGCACTAGCAGTGTTGCATCTGCGGCCATTGGACTTCGCCTAATAAGACAAATTCAAAAATTACAGATAGATTTTCCCTTTTCTCAGAGCTGCTGCAAGTGAGTACACTGCAACAGCTCTTTCCTTTTATTCTCAATCAGCAGACGCCTTTCTTTTGTGCATAATACACAAAAAGAAATAAGTCTTTTAATTTCCCGTTGCTTTTTCACACAATATAGTGTAAGGTAAATACATCGAATCTAATATTTTTTTAGATAAACTAAATATTTTTTAGGACGAAATTTATATATGCTCATAATTGGTTGAGCGTTTCTACCAGCTACCGTAATAGCTGTCTATAAATTTCCCTTTTATACCAAAGAGGGAAAGACATGACAAGCTAAGGACGGGAGCTTTTTTATTTTCATTTCCGGTATCTTCCATGCTTTGTCTTATTGTTAACTTTCCCTCAAAGGTATATCATAGTTGAGTTGGCAGTCCCGCTGAAAATATTGAAAAAGGAGGTGCACAGAATTCATATACTGTTTTTTTAAACAGAAGCCTCAGCGGACGAACCACTGCCTGTCATATCAATTCATTAAATTATACTAGCTCGCAGGGGTATATTCCCCGAGGAGTGGAGGTAGGAGGGCAATCATGAACTTAGACAAAATATTTCATTTAAAAGAAAATCACACGGATGTTAAAACCGAGATACTTGCAGGTATTACAACTTTTATGACCATGGCGTATATTCTGGCCGTTAACCCCAACATTCTTTCTGAATCGGGAATGGACAGAGGGGCGGTGTTTACCGCCACCGCGCTTGCAGCATTTATCGCAACCTGCCTGATGGCACTTCTCTCAAACTATCCGTTTGTACTTGCACCCGGCATGGGGCTGAATGCGTACTTTACATACACGGTAGTCATGGGAATGGGCTTTACCTGGCAGATGGCATTAAGCGCTGTGTTTGTGGAAGGTATCATCTTTATTCTGCTGTCACTGACAAATGTACGCGAAGCGATATTCAATGCAATACCGATGAACCTGAAGCACGCCGTTTCCGTTGGTATCGGCCTGTTTATCGCCTTTATCGGACTGCAGAATGCCAAAATTGTAGTAGATTCCTCTACACTGGTCGGCGTATTTTCGTTTAAAAATTCACTCAAGACCGGAACCTTCAGTACAGAAGGAATCACCGTACTGCTCGCTTTAATCGGGCTGCTGATCACATCAATCCTGCTGATTAAAAAGGTGAAGGGAAATATCCTCTGGGGGATTCTGATCACCTGGCTGCTCGGTATCGTCTGTCAGCTGGTGGGTCTCTACAAGCCGACCCCGGATGCCGGCTGGTACAGCCTGCTTCCAGACTTTTCCGCAGGATTTTCAATTCCAAGCCTTGCACCGACATTCATGCATATGGACTTTTCCAGGATATTCTCACTGGATTTCGTAATCATCATGTTTGCATTCTTATTCGTAGACATGTTTGACACACTTGGAACACTGATCGGAGTCGCTTCCAAGGCCGACATGCTGGACAAAAACGGAAAGCTTCCTAAAATCAAGGGTGCTCTCCTCGCAGACGCCGTTGGTACATCCGTAGGTGCAGCTCTCGGAACATCAACAACCACAACATTCGTAGAAAGTGCATCCGGCGTATCCGAAGGCGGACGTACAGGACTCACCAGTCTCACAGCCGCACTGCTGTTCGGTCTGTCACTGTTCCTGTCCCCGATCTTCCTGGCAATCCCGTCATTTGCCACGGCACCCGCACTGATCATCGTCGGCTTCCTTATGCTGACCTCAATCGTCAAGATTGACTTTGAAGACTACACCGAAACACTCCCGGCATTCATCTGTATCATCGCAATGCCGTTCATGTACAGCATTTCCGAAGGTATCTCCTTTGGAGTTATCTCTTACGTGGTAATCAACCTCGTAACAGGAAAGGCAAAAGAAAAGAAAATCAGCATCCTAATGTATATACTGGCAATCCTCTTTGTGATTAAGTATGTTTTACTTTGATTGGACTGGGGGACGCTGAGGGAGAGGGGAGTCCG
>LDAQ01000138.1 GCA_001028025.1 Faecalicatena fissicatena
AAAACTGCGGAAACTCAAGTCCCCTTCTTATTTACTTTTTTGTGCCGAGGTGTTAAACTGTTTTTGTATGTTTTACATATGATTTTACTGAAAGGACTTAATCACCATGACTAAAAAAATTGGTTTCATCGGCCTCGGCCTGATCGGTGGTTCTATCGCCAAGGCGATCCGGCAGTACTACCCTGACTATGAGCTTCTGGCCTTTGACAAAAGTAAAGAGACACTGGCTCTTGCAGTCCAGGAAGGAACCATTCAGACTTCCTGTTCTTCCATTGATGAGAATTTCAGAGAGTGCAGTTACATTTTTCTCTGCGCTCCTATCGCTTATAATACTGCATATCTCACTCAGCTTAAGGAGTATATCCATCCGGGCTGCATCCTGACTGATGTGGGAAGCGTAAAGACTTCTATTCATGAAGAGATTATCCGGCTGGGACTTGAAGATAATTTTATCGGCGGACACCCCATGGCAGGCTCTGAAAAAAGCGGATTCGTAAACTCCAAGCCTGTGCTGATTGAGAATGCCTATTATATCCTGACCCCCTCAGCGAAAGTAAAAGAAGAAAAGGTTGCGGAATATAAAAGTTTTGTCGAGTCACTGAAGGCGCTTCCTATTATACTGGACTATAAGGAACACGATTATATTACAGGGACGATCAGCCACCTTCCGCATATTATCGCATCCAGCCTGGTTAATTTTGTCCGGGATACCGATACGGAGAATGAACTGATGAAGAACCTGGCTGCAGGTGGTTTTAAGGATATTACGCGAATCGCTTCTTCCTCCCCCGTCATGTGGCAGCAGATCTGTCTCAAAAACCAGGAAAATATTTCCCGGATTCTGGGGGATTATATAGAAGTTCTAAAACGTGCAAAGGAATCCGTGGATGAAGGCGCTGAAAAAGACCTGTATTCCCTGTTTGAATCTTCCAAGGATTATCGGGATTCCATGCCCAACAGCTCTGCCGGACCTATCAAGAAGCTCTTTGCCGTATACTGTGATATCATTGATGAGGCTGGAGGAATTGCCACTATTGCAACCATATTAGCCAGCAATAATATCAGCATTAAGAATATCGGCATCGTACATAACCGTGAATTTGAAGAGGGCGTTCTGCGCATCGAATTCTACGATGAGAGTTCTTCCGCCAAAGCGGCCGAACTCCTGAAAAAATACCGCTATATCGTCTACGAAGTGTAAGCTGCATAAGAGAAAGGATTATTAAGAAATGGAATTAACTAATATTACAGGATTAAAAGGGGAAGTGAACATTCCAGGTGACAAATCCATCTCCCACCGCTGTGTTATGTTCGGCTCCATTGCGAAGGGAATAACCGAGATTCATAATTTTCTGGAAGGCGCCGATTGTCTGGCTACCATTGACTGCTTTCGGAAAATGGGAATTGATATTCAACAGTCTAAAGATACCATTACTGTACATGGAAAAGGCCTCCGCGGCCTGTCTGCCCCTAAAGAGATTCTGGATGTAGGAAACAGCGGTACAACAACACGGCTTATCTCGGGGATTCTGTCAGGACAGTCATTTGATTCCAAACTCTCCGGAGATGAATCGCTGAACTCCCGTCCCATGAAGCGGATCATAGAACCACTGACCCTGATGGGGGCAAATATATCCAGCATCCTTCGCAACGGCTGCGCGCCGCTGTACATTACAAAAGGGGATCTCCACGGCATACACTACGAATCTCCGGTTGCCTCGGCCCAGGTCAAATCATGCGTCCTGCTTGCCGGCCTGTATGCAGACAGTGAGACTGCCGTTACAGAGCCAATCCTGTCACGCAACCACACCGAACTTATGCTTGCCGAATTCGGTGCAGATATTACCACAACACATGATCTTGACAGCACGAAAGCAACGGCATCCCTTCGTCCCTGTGAAGAATTATACGGCAGAAAGATAACAGTACCCGGGGACATTTCCTCTGCGGCATATTTCATCGCTGCCGGACTGCTTGTTCCGGATTCTGAGATCCTGATCAAAAACACCGGTATTAATCCGACGCGCGCTGGGATTCTGAAGGTATGTGAAGATATGGGCGGAGACATCACACTTTTGAACGAGCGTACCGAGGGCGGCGAGAAAATAGCCGACATCCTGGTACGCACGAGCCGTCTTCACGGAACCACTGTAGAAGGGGATATCATTCCGACACTAATTGATGAAATTCCGGTCATCTCAGTCATGGCTGCCATGGCGGAAGGAACTACTGTTATCCGCGATGCCGCTGAACTGAAAGTGAAAGAAACCGACAGAATCGAGACTGTCACAGATAATCTGAGAGCCATGGGGTGTGAAGTTACCCCAACATTTGACGGCATGATCATTGAAGGGGGAAAACCGCTTCACGGAGCCACGATTCATACACTTCTGGATCACAGAATTGCGATGGCGTTCAGTATTGCAGCCCTTGTCGCAGATGGCAATACAAATATACTGGACAGCCACTGCGTGGATGTATCTTATCCAACATTTTACGATACCTTCGAACAATTACTGTAGTCCGATAAGTTGGCGCTGGCTGCAGATACCGCGGACGTCTGTTCCAATAAAAAACTTTTTTTATTCTGTCTGCTGAATCTCCTCCAGCAGCTCCCGCACGGTCTTTCCGTTTCCTGGGTGGTGTTTGTAAGGCGCGATCTCATGCAGGGGCCTGAGGACAAAATCACGTTTATGCATCTCCACATGGGGAATGCACAGCGTTTCCGTTTCCATGATCAGGTCATCGTAGAAGATAATATCCAGATCCAGCGTCCTGGGTCCCCAGTGTATGATCCGCTCCCGGCCGGCATTTTGTTCGATCTTATGCAGCTCCTCCAGAAGTTCTGCCGGGGACAGCAGTGTCCTCAGTTCCAGGCAGCCGTTCAGGAAATCATCCTGCTCCGTCATGCCATAAGGCGGAGTAACAAGCCATGTGGACTTTCTGACCACCCGGCACCCCTCTGCGCCATCCAGCATTCTTACAGCGGTATTCAGATATTCTTCCTTATCTCCCATATTAGAGCCCAGAGCAATGTATGCAGTGTGCCACTGCCTCACAATCTTAACAGAAACATATTCCACGGGAAGGCCCACGGGCGCCCACGGCTTTTTCACTTCCAGCTCTATCTTCTCCAGATGCGCTGTACTTTTCAGCAGCTCTTCCGCCAGACATTCTGCCGCCCGCTCAATCAATTTATAGGTATGCTTCCTCATATAGGAATTAATAAACTGGCTGACTTCCCCATAATGGATCGATGACGTCAGGTCATCCGTCTTACCGGCGCGTCTTGTGTCTGTATACAGAACCGCTGAGATCAGGAACTTCTGCCCCAGCACATTTTCCTCCGGAAATACCCCGTGATTGGCAAATACCTCCAGGTTTTCTATTCTAATCTGATCCATATTCCGTCCCTCTATATCTCATGTTCTCTCAGAATGGCTTCCGCCATCTGAATAACCCGTTTGTTCCCCTTTACATCGTGCACCCGCACAAATGCGCATCCACTCAATATTCCCAACACGGTCGTCACAAGAGTTCCCTCTTCCCGCTGGTCAGACGGCAAATCCAGTGTCAGGCCAATCACCGACTTTCTCGATGTCCCCAGCAAAATAGGATATTCCATGAATTTCAGCCGGTTCAGTTCTTTTATGATTTCCAGGTTCATCTCATACGTTTTTCCGAAACCAACTCCTGGATCAAGGATAATCTTATCTTTTGCAATACCAGCTCTTCTCGCAATGTCTACGCTCTTCTGCAGGTCCATCAGCACCTCCGGCAGGAAGTTTAAATATTCCGCTTTCTCCCGGTTGTGCATCAGACAGCAAGCTGCCTGATGCTCTGCAATCACCTCCGCCATCCTGTCGTCGTATTTAAGTCCCCATATATCATTAACAAGTGAGGCACCGGCCTGAAGTGCTGCCTCTGCTACGCTGCTTTTGTAAGTGTCTATAGAAACCGGAATATCAAACTCCCGATTCAGTTTTTCAATCACCGGCACGACTCTCCCGATCTCTTCCTCCTCCGTGATCCTGACGTGCCCCGGGCGCGTTGACTCTCCGCCCACATCCAGGATGTCCGCACCGTCCTGCACCAGTTCCTGTGCATGGCGAATCGCCGCATCCAGATCATTGTATTTTCCTCCATCAGAAAAGGAATCCGGTGTTACATTCAGAATTCCCATGATGTATGTACGATGTTCTGTGTCAAACTCTCTGCTGCCTATTCTCATCTTTTATATCAGTCCCTTCACCATTTTATCTCTGTATTCTTTTTCTCACTGCTCCAGTTGCATTCCTTTTCCGCGGGACACGCATAGCATGCCCTGGATAGCTTGTCACTCTCATAAAGCAGCCTGCCAAGTACAGTCATATGATCGCTTCTCCGCCTGTGTTCCAGAATTGCCTGCAGTATTATCTGCCTTTCTTCCATAGTAAATACATCCGCGCCTTCCAGTATCACTTCTGCCGCCTCTTTTCCGGCTATTTCATGCGGAATGCCTTCTTCATACTGACATGCCTTGCCGATATCATGCAGAATCGCCGCTGCATAGATGATCTCTTTTTTCAGTCCAAGTCTCTTCTCCAGGTTTTGGATGTAGGCAATCCGGGCCACATCCAGCAAATGCGGCATCTGGTGCCTGCAGAACTGCCGGTTTTGTTCGGCTTCTTCCAGCCTGCGGTACGATGTTAAATACAGCGGATGCTTTCTGATTAATTCTATTTCTTTCATAAATCAAACTCCCGTCTGCTATCTGATCATCTGGAAAAACAGATTGGTCAGCTCCGGATTGTCCAGGAATGCACCTCTCTTGACAATCGTCATGGTCTGGCTCCCCGGCTTTTTTATTCCACGCATTGTCATGCACATGTGCTCCGCCTCGATCATCACGAGTACGCCTCTGGGCTTCAAATGTTCCATCAGCGCATCCGCAATCTGCCCTGTCAGCTGCTCCTGAAGCTGAAGCCTTCTTGCAAATACTTCCACCGTTCTGGCCAGTTTGCTTAATCCCACTACCTTGCCGTCGGGAATATATGCAATATGCGCCTTCCCATAAAAGGGAAGAAGATGATGCTCACAAGTCGAATAAAAGGTAATATCCTTTTCTACCACGATTTCGTTATTATCTACGTGAAATGTCTTTTTCAAATGCACTGCAGCATCTTCATCCGTTCCGCCATATATTTCCCCGTACATCCGCGCGATACGGTCCGGAGTCTCCTTTAAGCCCTCTCTGCCGGTATCTTCCCCTATTCCTTCCAGAAGAAGCCTCACTGCCTGTTTTATCTTTTCCTGATCTATCATATCTTCTCTCCCATATCCTCAACCAGTTCCATAACCTGCCCCAGATAGGACAGAGAACCGAATGCCAGTATTACATCTTCTTTTTCGGCAGAAGCACAGGCCTCCCTCACAGCCTGTTCTATCCCGCACACGGCTTTTACATCCGGGCAGTAAGGCTTCAATGCCTGCTCCAGTTCACCGGCTCCCAGAGTCCTGCCCGTATCCGGAAGTTCCACTGTGTATATCTTTTCGGCCAGAGGGCCCATAATTGACCCTATTTTCTCATATTCCTTATCCCGGAATACTCCCATAATGAAAATCAGACGTCTGCCCCGGAAATACTGTTCCACAGACTCCTGCAGCTTTAGAGCCGCCTCTTCATTGTGTGCGCCGTCAACGATTACCAGTGGCTCCCGGCTGATACAGGTCAGCCGCCCCGGCCAGACGGTCTTCTCAAATCCTGCCATCACGTCCCGCTTTGAGATCTCATATCCTCTGCTTCTCAGTGCCCTGATTACGCCCAATACCGTCACTGCATTCGCAATCTGGTATCTGCCGGCCAGGAAAATCCTGATATTTTTCCAGTCCCGGTATGAAAATCTCTGCTCATCCCAGTTTTCTTCTATAATCTCAGCCTCCTCAGGATACAGAATGTACATCCTGCACTTCATCTCTTCCGCCTTCCGGCTGAGTACGTCCATCACTTCCGGCTTCTGCAGTGAAGTGACAACCGTGCAGCCTGGCTTTATAATCCCGGCTTTATTTGCTGCTATTTCTTCCAGAGTTTCTCCCAGGAATCCCATATGGTCTCTGCTGATAGAGGAAAATACGGCAATTTCTGTATTTTTCACAATATTCGTAGCATCCAGCAGGCCTCCCAGTCCGGTTTCCAGAACTACAATATTGCATTTCCTTTTTCTGAAATACAAAAAAGCTACTGCCGTCTCTGCCTCAAAAACAGTGGGGCTGGCCTCACCTTTGGCTTCCATGCGTGCAATAGCTTTCTTAACTTCTTCCACTAATTCTGCGAACTCATCTTCCGGTATCCACTCTCCGTCTATCTGAATCCGTTCCAAATAGGAAACCACTGTTGGTGATACATATCTGCCGGTTCTGTACCCTGCCTCACTTAAAATTGTTGAAGTGTATGCAAGCACAGATCCCTTGCCATTCGTTCCTGCAATATGTATGAACTTCAGGTCATCCTGAGGATTCCCAAGCTCACGCAACAGACCTCGAATCGTATCCAAGCCAAGTACACTTCCGTATTTCGACACTTCGTCCAAATATACCCTTGCTTCTTTATAGGTCACGTTTCCCGTTTCCTTTCCCTATATATATTATTGTAAGCAGTATTTCATACCACTGCTGTCAATCATAGCACTAAATGCATTTTATCACAAGAGAAAATTATCATCCTTCCCCGCCGTTTTTTATGCCTTCCTTACCCCACAGTAGGCGCCTGGCTCCAGACATCCAAAATGTCCATCACATTCATCGGGCTATCCTGCATGTTCTCACTGTTTTTCGTATTTTCCTCTGCCATCCATGCAAAAAAACTGCCGGGCAGGACAGACCATTCCGATATCTGCTTTATAAAATCTTCTGAAAAATACTTTCCTTGCTGAAACACAGACATAATAATCAGCTGGACACTATTATCCAGCACAAAACCTTTGTACGTTTCCTCTCCGGTCCAGTAATTTTCAAATACGTATTTCAGAAATGACAGCAGCCGTCCCACCACCTCATCCAGCGTACCTTCTTCCGCACTCAGAGTCATCAATGTCTGATGCCCGTTCACAGCATCCTCCTCCACATCCTGCAAATCATCCGCAAGCTGAAGAAAAAGGCCAAAGCCCGTTAGAAACAGGATATCCTTCAGCTTCAAATATCCGTCAATCATACACTGATCCACATAAATAGATGCCCCGCCTTTATAGGCCGACATGATCAGAAGCTCTTCCGCCGTTTTTTCTGTCTTCCCCTGCTGCTGAAGGCTTTTTATCTGCGCATCATAAATCATCAGCAGGAAATCATACAACCCGCCGAATATTTTTCTCGGATATACACTCTCGATCGCCTCAACCATAGAAAAAACCTTCTCTTCCAGTTCCTCCCCGGCCTTTGTTTCCAAGCCTTTTAACTTCTGCTCCAGCCTGAAATTAAACGCTGCCTTTTCCCTGCCCGTTTTATCGCCGTCCAGAAAATTATCCGTATAGGGATAAAGCAGGCTGTATCCCCAGATTGCCTCGTGGAACCACCTGTCCGAATCATCTGCCAGACACAGCATAAAAAAGACAAAATAATTTCTCAGCGCCTGTCCCAGATCATCCAGTACCAGTCCCCTGTCAAACACCCTCGTATGCCGTATAAAAGTCCGCGTTGCCTCCAAAAACCCGCTTCTCACATTCCCCGGAAGCTGTCCCAACTGAAACATCACATCCTTATCCATAGCGTCATCCAAAACCTTCTCCGCCTTCTCCCGCCACATCTTCTGCCCATAGACAGCCTGAGGAAAACTCTTCAAAAGTCCGTTCATCCGTCCCCAGACTTCCCTGCACCGCGTATCATTCTCACCCTGTTCCCGCGCAGAAACACTCCGAAACATCCCCGCGTCCACCTCCACAGAAATCGTCTTCCAGATATCCGTCACCGACTTTACCGCCGCAGCAACCCCATACAGATCATCCTCCAGAACCGTTTCCCACTTTTCCATACCCGCATCCTCCTGTCACCACCAGTAATTATAACGCTGTATTATTCTCCTCTTATCACAACTTCACCTAAAATCAATTCAAAGCTTTTCGCCCCAAAAACGGCTCAGGAAAAGAGTCTCCATGAAAAATCCCATGAAAGCAGTATACCATGATATTCCCCCAAAGACAAGAAAGGCGCAGGAAGTGCGGATGCCCAAAGAGCTCTTGGTGTCCAGCCCCATCCGTCCTCCCCCGTTCAGAATCCCCTCCCGAACAGCCACTCAAAGGTGATTAGGGCGCCCGCCTCTTTGTACCTGAGGATGCGGCGCCGGGCGGAAGGTCTGCCTGTGCCTGCGGATACCTAAAGTGTGCCGTGTTTACGTTGGGATAAAATAGAAAAATCCGATGGACAGACTTTGCTTTACCAAGCAAAGTCTGAGGCGACTAAGGCCCCCAATTATCAAATTGGGGGCTGCATGTCGCCGGTTCCATCAGATTTTTCTATTTTATCCCTACGTAAACTAGGCTAAACGCCCGGCATCCGCAGGCACAGGCAGATCTTCCGCCCGGCGCCGCATCCTCAGGTACAAAGAGGCGGACGCCCTAATCACCGTCTCCCCGGTCTGTTCGCTAATTCACTTTATTATGAAGCAGTTTATGTTCTTTCCCTTTCAGTATCCCATCATAAGCCGACATTACAATAGGATTCTGGTTTGACAATTTGATCTGTGCCAGGCTGTCGATCTTATAAAGCCCTTCCAGTCTTGCCTTCTTTGTTCTAGGTCCGATCGGCACCGGCTGTCCGCCTCCGGCGATACATCCTCTCTTACATGCCATGACTTCCACGAAATCATAGTACACCTCTCCTGCTTTCATCTTATCCAGCACTTCGGATGCAGATTTCAGGCCATTCACAACCGCAATTTTTACTTCTCTGTCTCCCAGTTTTACCTTAGCTTCCTTGATACCGTCCACACCGCGCACTCCGGTAAAGCTGATTGCTTCCAGATCCTCTGATCTGTTGCTGTTTACAAGGCGGCGCAGCACTGCTTCTGTAACACCGCCGGTTACTCCGAAGATTGCTCCGGCACCGGATGACAGGCCGAACGGCATATCCAGCGCTTCCGGCTTCACCTGTGCAAGGTCGATTCCGGCTTCCTGAATCATACGGGTAACCTCAGTGGTAGTCAGAACATAGTCCACATTCTGCTCTCCGTCCGTAAAGTGCTCAGGTCTTGTAATTTCCGCTTTTTTTGCCGTACATGGCATAATCGAAATCACCATAGTCTTTCTGGTGTCCTCTTCTGCCTTCATGCGCGCCTCTTCCTTAATCAGTGCTCCGAACATCTCCTGCGGAGAACGACAGGATGAAATATTCTTTCTAAACTCAGGATATTTCTTTTCGCAGAACTTCACCCATGCCGGACAGCATGAAGTGAAAAGCGGAAGGTTCTCCCCTGACTCCAAGCGTTCCAGCAGTTCTTTGGATTCCTCCATAACAGTCAGATCCGCACCAAAGTTCGTGTCGTATACTTCGTCAAAACCGATGCGGCGCAGAGCTGCCACAAGGCGTCCCAGTACATTTTCCCCTTTTTTGATGCCGAACTTGTCCCCGATCGCCACACGGACTGCCGGAGCAATCTGAACAACTACACGGGTATTCTTATCACACAGCGCATGCCATACCGGTTCTACGTTCTGTTTGATTGTGATCGCACCCGTCGGACATACCGCACGGCACTGTCCGCAGCCTACACAGTCCGTCTGGGCCAGGTCCTTATTAAATGCCGGTGTTACCTGCATCTTGGAACCGCGGAAAGCAAAGTCCAGAATGCCCAGGCCCTGAATCTCGTCACAGGTTCTGACACAGTCACCACAAAGTATACACTTATTTGGATCTCTCACAACACATTCGGAGGTGGTATCTCTTTCCAGATGCTTTTTATTGTTTTCGAAACGCACGTCCATGATTCCGAGCTGTCTGGACAGCTTCTGCAGTGTACAGACACCATTTTTTGCACAGGTCGTACAGTCGCGGCAATGGGAAGCCAGAAGCAGCTCAATGATCATCTTTCTGTGGTGCTGCAGCCTTGGCGTGTTTGTATAAATCACCATTCCGTCCCGGGGTGTCTCGGAGCAGGATGCAAATATTCTTCCTCTGTCATCTTCTACCACGCACATACGACAGGCGCCGTAAGTGGAAAGTTCTGAATGATAGCAGAAAGTAGGAAGGTCAATTCCCGATCTGCGGATGACGGAAAGAACATTCTTTTCATTCGTAAAGGCGACCCTTCTGTTGTTGATTGTCATATAACTCATGTTCGTTTCCTCCTACCCTTCAATATGTATCGCACCAAATGCACAGGCGCTCTCGCAGGCACCGCACTTAATACATTTTTCATTATCAATGACATATGGTTCTTTGATCTGTCCGCTGATGGCTCCTACCGGACAGTTTCTCGCACACTTGGAACATCCCTTGCAGCGTTCGGCACTGATGATAAACTGTCTCATTGCCGTACAGTTATGGGATACACATTTCTTTTCAACTACATGCTGCTCGTACTCTTCTCTGAACAGCTTCAGCGTACTGACAACAGGCAGTGCCGCGCTCTTGCCCAGGCCACACAGTGCGGTATCCGTAATTGTATTTGCCAGTTCTTCCAGGAGATCCAGGTCTTCCATTTTTCCGTTTCCGGCAACGATTCTTTCCAGAATCTCCAGCATACGCTTCGTACCTTCACGGCACGGAACACATTTTCCGCAGCTCTCGTTCTGGGTAAAATTCATGAAGAATCTTGCGACTTCTACCATACAGGTATGGTCGTCCATGACAACCAGCCCGCCGGATCCAATCATGGCTCCCATCTTCTTCAGGGAATCGAAATCCAGATTGATATCCAGATGAGGCGTAATCAGGCATCCGCCGGATGGTCCGCCGATCTGTACCGCCTTAAATTCTCCGTCTCCTTTGATTCCGCCGCCGATATCATAAATAACCTCGCGGAGGGTAGTTCCCATCGGAACCTCAATCAGTCCGGTATGCTTAACGCTTCCTGTAAGGGCAAATGCCTTCGTTCCGGGGCTGCTCTCCGGTCCGATGCTCTTAAACCAATCCGCACCTTCGTTAATAATCATGGGTACGTTTGCAAATGTTTCTACGTTGTTCAGTACCGTCGGTTTCGCGAACAGTCCCTGTTCTACAGTTCTTGGAGGTTTAACACGCGGCATACCGCGGTTTCCTTCTATAGATGCTGTCAGAGCGCTTCCTTCTCCACAGACAAATGCACCTGCGCCTCTGTTGATATGTAAGTGGAAGGAAAAACCGGTTCCCAGAATGTCATCTCCCAGCAGTCCACACTCTTCAGCCTGTGCAATTGCCAGTTTCAAACGGCTGATTGCCAGAGGATATTCTGCACGTACATAGATGTACCCCTCTGATGCTCCCACAGCGTAAGCCGCAATCATCATTCCTTCTATCATCTTATGAGGGTCACCTTCCATGATGCTTCGGTCCATAAATGCACCCGGATCTCCCTCATCACCGTTACAGACTACGTAACGCTCTTTTTCCTGCTGTCTTGCAACCTGTGACCACTTATAACCGGTCTGGAAACCGCCGCCCCCGCGTCCGCGCAGATTGGATTCCGTGATCTCCTGGATGACTTCCTCCGGCTTCATATTGAACAGCACCTTCTCCAGCGCCTCATATCCACCCGTGGAAATATACTCCTGTATATGTTCAGCATCGATCTGCCCGCAGTTTTTCAGGACATTTCTTGTCTGTTTTTTATAAAATGGAATCTCGTCCTGCTTCTGGTACTCGATCCCGTCCTGCTTGAATAACAGATGCCTGATCGGCTCTCCCTTTTCAATGGTCCGGTGGAAGATCTCATCGCAATCCTCAAGCTGTACCTTTGTATACAAAATTCCCTGCGGTTCGATTCTCATCAGAGGTCCCATCTCACAGAACCCATGGCATCCGCTTTTCTTAATGCCGATTTCCCCGTCACCATGTGCAATCTCTTCTCCGAAATGTACTTCCACATCCGGATTCTCCTCTACCAGTTCACACATTCTCTTGTAAATATCGCCGGAGCCGCCTGCCAGACATCCTGTACCCGCACAAATCAGCACTCTGCATTTACTGTCTTCTATCCGTGCTTTCGAAGCTTCACGAACCTGTCCGAGAGCTTCTCTATTTCCAATTCTTTCCATACTTTTAAGCTCCTCTCAACTCGCGAATTAAATCAGCTGCCGTATCCGGTGTCATCGCCGGATATACCTTGTCATTCACCGTCAGTACCGGTGCCAGCCCGCAGGCTCCAAGACAGGAAACTGTTTCCAGCGTAAACAGCATATCGTCTGTTGTTGCTTTTTCTTTGGAAAGCCCCAGCTCGCTATAAAGCCGATCCAGGATCGGAATCGATTTACGCACATGACAGGCTGTTCCGTCACATACCTTAATGATATATTTTCCTTTTGGTTCAAAAGAAAAATTCTCATAAAATGTTGCTACACTGTAAGCCTTTGCTTCATTAATCCCAAGCTTCCCTGCCACATAACTCAAAAGCTCAGGCGGCAGGTAACGGTATTCCGTCTGAATGTCCTGAATAATAGGAATCAGTGATGCCTGTTCTGCCCCATGTGACGCTATGATTTCATCTGCCTTGTCATAGTAGGTCTGATCTAACATGAGATACCTCCTTAAACTGTGTTTATAAGACCTCAAAAACCTTATAAACTGTACTTTTGTATGATATAGTTAAAATTTTATCAATCACTGTTCATTATATGGTAAATACACCTTTTAATCAATAGAAAAAACAACATTTCCCACGAATATTTCATAAAGTACATGAGCTTCAGTCTTGGGGGCGGACGGAGGGGGACGCTTACCGGGAACCGGGACGGGCTGTGAAAAGCACCTGTCCTGTT
>LDAQ01000139.1 GCA_001028025.1 Faecalicatena fissicatena
AAACTGCGGAAACTCAAGAAAGGTAATCGGGTTGCGTTAAAAGTTTAACAGTGTTATAATGAGCATGTTAAAAAAATAACGTACTAATAAAGGAGATGCAATAAAAATGAGCAGATTCACATTACCAAGAGACATTTATCACGGAAAAGGATGCCTGGAAGAACTGAAAAACCTGAAAGGTAAAAAAGCAATCCTCGTAGTAGGAGGCGGTTCCATGAAGCGCCAGGGATTCCTTGACAGAGCGGTAGACTACCTGAAAGAAGCAGGCATGGAGGTTCAGCTATTTGAAGGCGTAGAACCAGACCCATCTGTTGAGACTGTTATGAAAGGTGCCGAGGCTATGCGCGCATTTGAGCCGGACTGGATTGTCGCTATGGGCGGCGGTTCTCCGATAGATGCAGCAAAGGCAATGTGGGCTTTTTATGAATACCCGGAAGTAACTTTCGAAGACTTATGCATTCCGTTCAACTTCCCGGAATTAAGACAAAAAGCTAAATTCGCAGCGATTCCGTCTACATCAGGAACGGCAACAGAAGTAACGGCATTCTCTGTTATCACAAATTATCAGACAGGCGTTAAGTATCCTCTGGCTGACTTCAATATCACACCTGACGTTGCAATTGTTGACTCTGAACTGGTAGAGGGACTTCCGGCAAAACAGGTGGCATACACAGGTATGGATGCACTTACCCATGCAATTGAGGCATATGTTTCCACATTAAACTGTGCATTCACAGATCCTCTGGCAATCCAGGCGATCGAGATGGTATTTGATTACCTGCCGGCTTCCTACAGAGGAAATATGGATGCAAGAGCAGAGATGCATACAGCACAGTGCCTGGCGGGAATGGCATTTTCAAATGCACTGCTTGGTATTGTACACTCAATGGCTCACAAAACAGGAGCTGCTTTCTCAACAGGACATATCACCCACGGATGCGCAAATGCAATGTACCTTCCATTTGTAATCAAGTACAATGCAAAAGATCCGGTAGCGGCAAAGCGTTACGCCGAGATTGCACGCAGAGTCGGACTTCAGGGAGCTTCTGAGAAGGCATTGATCAACAGCCTCTGCGAAAAGATTGATGACTTCAATGTTCAGCTTGGCATTCCAAAGACTCTGAAAGAGTTTGGCATTAACGAAGATGAATTCAAAGAAAAGATCGCACGTATTTCTGAGCTGGCTGTCGGTGATGCCTGCACAGGTTCCAATCCGAGAAGCATTACTCCTGCAGAGATGGAAAGATTATTCAACTGCATCTACTACGGAACAGAAGTTGATTTCTAATTCACTGATTTCCTGGTACATATGGATGGAGCAGGCACAAGAATGTGTCTGCCCCTCTTTTTGTTTATAAAGAGAAAACAGAACATGCTCTGTTTTTTGAAAGAATACTTGCCATTCCTTTATTTATAGCGTATTATAAGGAAAGGGTGATTTTTTACAAGGAGGAATAAGATGTACAAGATATTAAAAGCAGAAAAACTGGCTGATAAGATTTATCTTATGGATGTACATGCACCGCGTGTAGCCAGCCACTGCCAGCCTGGACAGTTTGTGATTGTTAAGATGGATGACAAAGGTGAAAGGATTCCGCTTACAATCTGTGACTATGACAGAGAGGCGGGAACTATTACAATTGTATTCCAGGAAGTAGGCGCATCTACTATAAAGATGGCTGACTTAAAAGAAGGAGACAGTTTCCGTGATTTCGTGGGACCACTCGGATGTCCGTCTGAGTTTATTCACGAAGATCTGGAAGCACTGAAGAATAAAAAAATGTTATTTGTAGCCGGAGGGGTGGGCGCTGCACCTGTTTATCCACAGGTTAAGTGGCTGCATGAGCATGGGATTGAAGCAGACGTTATTGTAGGTTCCAAGACAAAAGACATGCTGATCCTTGAAAAAGAATTGGAGTCTGTGGCAGGCAATCTGTATGTTACAACGGATGACGGTTCCTATGGCCGTTCCGGCATGGTTACTGCTGTGATCGAAGATCTGGTGCAGAATGAAGGAAAACAGTATGATGTATGCGTGGCAATCGGACCCATGATCATGATGAAGTTCGTATGTCTGCTTACAAAGAAGCTGAACCTGCCTACAATCGTCAGCATGAATCCAATCATGGTAGATGGAACAGGAATGTGCGGCGCATGCCGTCTTCAGGTTGGCGATGAGATCAAGTTTGCCTGTGTTGACGGTCCTGAATTTGACGGACATCTTGTCGACTTTGACCAGGCTATGAAGAGAAGCCAGATGTATAGGACAGAAGAAGGCCGTGCGGTACTGAAAGTACAAGAAGGAGACACTCATCACGGTGGCTGCGGAAACTGCGGAGGTGACAACTAATGGCTGATGTATTAAAGAAAGTGCCTGTCAGAGAGCAGGACCCAAAAGTACGTGCAACAAATTTTGAAGAGGTCTGCCTTGGATATAATCAGGAAGAGGCAATGGACGAGGCGACCAGATGCCTTGGCTGTAAGAATGCCAAATGTATCGACGGCTGTCCTGTAGCGATTGATATCCCGGGATTTATAAAAGAAGTAAAAGAAGGTAATATTGAAGAAGCTTATAAAGTAATCGGTAAATCCTCAGCACTTCCTGCTATCTGCGGACGTGTGTGCCCTCAGGAATCACAGTGCGAAGGAAAGTGTATCCGCGGAATTAAGGGGGAACCTGTTTCTATAGGAAAGCTTGAGAGATTTGTAGCTGATTATGCGCTGGAACACGATATCAAACCAGTATGCCCTGAGACAAACAACGGACGTAAGGTAGCAGTCATCGGTTCAGGTCCTTCCGGGCTTACCTGTGCAGGAGATTTGGCAAAGATGGGATATGATGTAACTGTTTTCGAAGCCCTGCACGAACTTGGTGGTGTACTTGTATATGGAATTCCTGAATTCCGTCTTCCAAAACAGAAAGTCGTAGCAAAAGAAATCGAAAAAGTAAAAGAGTTAGGGGTCAAATTCGAACCTAATGTAGTAATCGGTAAATCCACAACGATTGACCAGCTTGTGGAAGAAGAAGGTTTTGAAGCTGTTTTTGTGGGTTCAGGTGCAGGTCTTCCAATGTTTATGGGTATTCCGGGTGAGAATGCGAACGGCGTTTTTTCTGCAAACGAATATCTGACGAGAAGCAACCTGATGAAGGCATTCGATGATAATTATGATACTCCGATCGTTGCAGGCACTAAAGTTGCGGTAGTCGGCGGCGGTAATGTTGCCATGGATGCAGCCAGAACTGCATTAAGACTTGGCGCAGAGGTACATATTGTTTACAGAAGAAGTGAAGCGGAACTTCCTGCCAGAGTAGAAGAGGTTCATCATGCTAAAGAAGAGGGCGTTATCTTCGACCTTCTTACAAATCCGAAAGAAATCCTCGTGGATGACAACGGATATGTTAAGGGCATGAAAGTGGTTAAAATGGAACTGGGCGAACCGGATGCATCCGGAAGAAGACGTCCGGTAGAGATTCCAGACTCTGAATATGAGATTGAACTGGACACCGTTGTTATGTCACTTGGTACTTCCCCGAATCCGCTGATTTCTTCTACAACGAAAGGGCTTGAAGTAAACAGAAGAAAATGTATTGTTGCGGAAGAAGAGAACGGGCAGACATCCAAAGCAGGCGTTTATGCAGGTGGAGATGCCGTGACTGGCGCTGCAACTGTTATTCTTGCTATGGGTGCAGGAAAAGCCGGTGCAAAGGGTATTGACGAATATCTGAACAAAAAATAAAACCGTTTTTTACAGGAGGAGATCTATGACCAGAAAAGAAACTGCTCTGGAATATCATAAAAAAGGCTATAACTGCTGTCAGGCCGTAGTTTGCACATTTTGCGAAGATTTCGGTGTTTCTGAGGAAGAAATGTTTCGTATTTCCGAGGGATTTGGTTTTGGAATGGGCATGATGGAAGTTTGCGGTGCCGTGTCTGGTATGACTATGGTACTGGGTATGCAGAACAGCATAGGCAGCCTTGACAAAGGAGCATCTACCAAGGCGGACACCTATAAAAAGGTGAAAGACTGTGCTGCCAGGTTTCGTGAGAAGAATCAGTCCATTATCTGCCATGAATTAAAAGGAATCGGAACTGACAGACCTCTGTGCAGCTGCGATCAATGTATTGCGGATGCCGTGGAATTGACGGAAGAGTATTTGGCTGCCAATCCTGTAAAATAAAAAGTAGTAATAACTATATCATACTACAAAAGGGACTGCCGTAAAATGAATCATTCAAAAAGGGTACGATTTCAAGCTTTCCAGCCGGCATCGGTATCCTGTATGAATCATTTGTTTTGCAGCAGTCTCTTTTTTCTTAATAAAGAGGTGATTTTTAAGTAAATATCTGCTTTACCCGCAGTATTCGTTGTACAGGGACTCGTAGATCTGCATATGGATTTCCTCATCCATTATGATCCTTTCCAGGCATCTTACAATATTTTGATCCTGGATATTGGCACACTGTGAACGGTATTTCTGTATAGCCTGGCGTTCATGATTCACCGCATTCATAAGAAGCGGCCTGAGATCCATGGGATAATTATTAAAACCGGGTGACCAGTAAAACATTTGATTGCCTCTGTAAGTCCATAGTCTTGGATTCTCCCCCATCATCCGGGCAAGCTGTCCGAATATCTTCAGATGGTGCATCTCCACAATGCTGATTTTGTGAAAGACATAGGATAGCCTTTCATCTTCCAGCAACAGCAGATTGTTGTAAAGATACAGGCTGACGGCTGACATTTCAGAATTCTGTCCGCCCACATTGTCCAGCATCATTCTCCCATACAGACGGTTTATACCATCGACACAGACCGGCGGATAAGGAGCTTCAGCTGCAAAGAGTTCTTTCTTTTGACAGGCTTCCGGCTTTACAGCATCATCGTTTCTGCCATTATCACAATTATTCATATTCTACATACTCCTTTACTTGAAGGTACTGACAAAACAATCTATGTGTGAAGCACAGAAAATATGTTTTTTCCACACGATTCCTTTTAGAATCGTCTATTTTTGTAGTATCGAAATACATTTTGCAATCAGGATCCAGGAATGGCAGACCGAGTTAATATTCGCAGGTTTGCATGTGAACAGTAACGGGACCCGGACGGGAAAAGCTGGATTGGGCAAAAAGGATTGCCTGTGTGTCCTTCCTGATATATAATAAGAACATATTTTTAAAAGCACTCTTATGAAATAGCGAAAATTTTATTGCAGTAAAAGTTAAAATAAGCTGAAAGAACTTTTACCTGCCATTTATAATGAAAGGAACAACAATGGAAAACAACGAACAACATAAAAGGCGACCTCGTTATAAGGGAACCCACCCTCGTAACTATAAAGAAAAATATAAAGAGCTGCAACCGGAAAAATATGCCGGTACAATCGAAAAAGTGATACAAAAGGGCAGCACACCTGCAGGAATGCATATCTCTATCTGCGTGCAGGAGATTCTGGAATTTTTACAGATAAAGCCGGGGCAGAAAGGCCTGGATGCAACCCTGGGATACGGGGGACATACGCTGGAAATGCTGAAATGTCTGGAGAATCAGGGACATATCTATGCCCTTGATGTAGACCCTATTGAGTCTCAAAAGACAAAAGAGCGGCTGTCTAATCTGGGCTATGGACCGGAGATTTTAACCGTCAGACTGTTGAATTTTGCGAATATTGATCAGATAGCAGCCGAGGCAGGTCCCTTCGATTTTATCCTGGCGGATTTGGGCGTATCGTCTATGCAGATTGATAATCCGGAAAGAGGGTTTTCCTATAAGACAGAGGGGCCTCTGGATCTGCGGATGAATCCCGAGGCTGGTATCTCAGCGGCAGAACGGCTCGGTACGATAACAAGTGAAGAGCTGCAGGGAATGCTGGTTGAAAATGCTGATGAACCCTACGCCGAAGAGATTGCGGATGCAGTTGTTCTTGAAACCAAAAAAGGTAAGAAAATAGAAACAACAAGACAATTGAGAGAGGTCATAGAAAGCGCTTTGAGCTTCCTGCCGGCAGCCGAAAGAAAGGAAGCGGTGAAAAAATCCTGCCAGCGAACCTTTCAGGCACTCAGAATTGACATAAACAATGAATTTGAAGTGTTGTATGCTTTTCTGGATAAGCTTCCAGATGTGCTTGCGCCGGGCGGGCGCGCTGCCATACTGACATTTCATTCAGGTGAAGACAGACTGGTCAAAAAATCATTTAAGCGGCTGTACAATGAGGGCATATACAGTGATTATTCCAAAGATGTCATCAGGCCGTCGGCCGAAGAGTGCATAAGAAACAGCAGAGCCCGTTCCACAAAAATGAGATGGGCCGTGAAAGCCTGACAGAAGGCTGCACTCTGACAGCAGTCAGCCAGTGTATAATTATAATAAAACACTAAAGGAATAAAATATGAAAATTACTGTTTTAACGGTAGGCAAAATCAAAGAAAAATACCTGAAAGATGCAATTGCGGAATACAGTAAGCGTCTGAGCAAATACTGTAAATTAAATATGATAGAAGTAGCCGATGAAAAAACTCCGGATCAGGCAAGTGAAGCAATTGAGGGAAAAATTCGTGAGAAGGAGGGGGAACGGCTCTTAAAACATATCAGGGAGGACTCCTTCGTTATAACTCTGGAAATTCAGGGGAAACAGATCACCTCAGAAGGGCTGGCTGAAAAGCTTGAAAAACTGGGAGTCACCGGTACCAGCCATGTCATTTTCGTAATCGGCGGATCAATTGGACTAAGTCCTTCGGTGATGGCGCGTTCGGACTTCGCCCTGAGCTTTTCGAAAATGACCTTTCCGCATCAATTAATGAGGGTAATATTGCTGGAACAGATTTATCGAAGCTACCGCATTATTCAGGGAGAGCCATATCATAAATAAAGGCGGTTTTTTAACATGCAGCATATTAACTGCTGAGGAGATGATGCAGAATGGTTGATTTTCCACTTTAAATGAGGTAATATTTAAACATAACCTAAACATTTATGAAAGGATGATTAGCATGAAAATTAATCCTAAGATGCTGGAGCAGATGATTTTAAGCATACAAGAAATATATGGCGATCTTCTAATTAGTATTATACTATATGGATCGGTAGCAAGAGGAACGCAGACTGATGAATCGGATGTTGATATTGCAATATTACTAAAGGATGGACATACTAAGGAAATGCGGGACGCATTAACAGATATCCTGGTTGACCTTGAATTGGAATATGATACCGTATTATCAGTTCTTCGCATTGATTATGAGAAATTTAAAGAATGGGAAAATATTATGCCGTTTTATCGTAATGTTAAGAAAGATGGGGTAGTATTATGGCAGGCAGCTTAAAGGATTTATCGCAATACAGAATCAAAAGGTCAAAAGAAGAATTGGATAATGCTAGGGCTATGCTTGAAGATGGTCGGTATAAATTAGCATTGAACCGATCATATTATGCTATTTTCCATGCTATGCGTGCAGTTAATGTTTTAGATGAATTTGACAGTAGTAAGCATAGCGGAGTGATTGCTCATTTTAATCAATATCACGTTAAAATAGGGGATTTTCCAAAAGAAACATCAAAGATTATCCGTAATGCGTCTGAAATGCGAGAACATGCAGACTATGAAGACTTTTTCATTGCGTCTAAGCAGGAGGCAGAAGAGCAGGTTGCTTCGGCAGATATTTTTTTCGGGTATATATACGAATACCTGAAGGAGAAAGAAGTATTATAATGCGGTGGGAATTGAATATTAAAAAAAAGAAACCTAGATAAACATTATGTGTCCGTCTAGGTTTTTATAATGGAAGTGTATTGATGGTATTATAAGGGTGGTAAGGTATATGAATTTAAGAAAATTTTAAGAGTAATATTAGGTTAATATTATCTTCATCTGATATAATTTCGTTATTAACAGATATTCGTACGAAAGAGAGGAAATATATGAAATTTATCAGACGATTGCTGGCTTTGCTTTTTCTATGTCTTCTGTGCGTGGGAGGTTATTTTGGATATAAGGGATATGTGAAATATGAAGATGCATTGAAGACCCAAAGTATCGAACAGAAAGTTGAGGAAATCAAGGCGTCTCCGTCCTATACAACGCTTGAAGAGCTTCCGGATATTTATCTGGATGCAGTTGTAGCCGTAGAAGATAAGCGGTTTTATAAACATCCAGGCATTGATATCATTGCGATCGGCCGCGCTGTCAAGAATGATATCCAGGCCCGTAAGCTGATCGAAGGCGGCAGCACCATTACACAGCAGCTTGCCAAGAACCTGTATTTCACACAGGAGAAAAGCGCAACCAGAAAAGTGGCGGAAGGCTTTATGGCACTTGCATTAGAAAGAAAATACAGTAAAAAAGAAATATTGGAATTATATGTGAACAGCATTTATTTCGGTGACGGATATTATTGCGTGGCGGATGCGAGCATGGGGTATTTCGGAAAAGCTCCGAAGGATATGACGGACTATGAGTGCACGATGCTGGCGGGAACTCCAAATGCTCCATCAGCATATGCTCCTACGGTGAATCCGGAGCTTGCCCGGCAGCGCCAGAAAAAAGTGCTGGATTCCATGGTGGAAGAAAAGTATCTGACCCGTGAAGAAGCTGACGCTATCGTGACTGATACAGCGGACAGCTAAAGACACTTGATAAAAAAATCCTTTTTGGGGAAGGGAAATCTGATTTTATGAAAATGAAAAAAGTACTAAAAGCAGTTGGTATCATCCTGCTGGCAGTGATTATTATTGCGGCTGTGGCCCTGGGATATTACACAATCCGCGAATACCGCCCGGATGCCGTGGAAACTGTGGAGCCGGGGGATGGAACTGCTCAATTGGGGACCGGAGAGTCTTTTACGGTTCTGACGTATAATACAGGATATGCCGGACTTAGCAAAGATGAAGATTTCTTTATGGACGGCGGCTCCAAAGTACAGCCCGAAAGCAAGGAACTTATTGAAAACAACCTGAACGGAATTACATCCATCCTGAAAGATCAGGATGCAGATATCTATTTTCTTCAGGAAGTGGACAGAGATTCCAAGCGTTCCTATCATATTGACGAACAGGAATACTATGAACAGGAGCTGGGACTTCCCGGAATGTTTGCGTGCAACTTCAAGGTTGACTATGTACCATATCCGTTGCCGCCAATCGGCAAGGTAACAAGCGGGCTCGTAACCATGACCGGTCTCAGCGTCAGCAAGGCCTCCCGCATTGCTCTGCCAGAATCCTTTTCGTGGCCGATAAAGACATGCAACCTGAAGCGCTGTATGCTGGAGACCAGAATTCCGATTAAAGATTCAGACAAAGAGTTAGTGCTGATTAATTTTCACCTGGAAGCATATGACAGCGGGGAAGGGAAAATAGCACAGAGTAAACTTCTTGCAGAAAAGTTAGCGTCAGAATATGAAAAAGGCAATTATGTTATTGCAGGAGGGGATTTTAACCAGACCTTCGAGGGGCTGGAGACATATCCTGTCCACGATAAAGACAGCTGGGTACCGGGTGTGATCGGAAAAGAAGTTATACCTGAGGGATTTTCCTATGCTGTGGCTAATAACGCGCCCACATGCAGGCTTTTGAATGGGCCTTACAGTGGGAATTATGAAGATTCGCAGGTGTATGTACTGGATGGATTTATTGTTTCGGATAATATAGAAGTCAGCAAGGTGGTAAATATAGACACAGACTTTGAATATACAGACCATCAGCCGGTGCGGGTAGAGGCTGTTTTGAAGTGAAAGAAAATTGAGGGGGCGGCTGGTATGGGGGCGCGCCGCAGATGGACAGACGGGGAGGTACGAAAGGAACGGGCGGCTGTTTGAGTTTGCACCCGTTTATTAACGAATTCTAGGAAGCAGACAGGTGGAAAACAGGGGTACGGATGACACAGTGTGAAAATTTTTGATAATTTTTCACGCTGAGTCATCCAAATCCGTGATTCGGAATCACGGATTTCCCCCTGTTTTCCGCCTGTTATGTGCTTTTAAGTCTTTTATTAAAATTTGTTAGAATGGGTATACTGATGTATAAAATGGGATTTGAGGTGCGGTGATATGGATGGATTGGATAAGAGGAAACGGGCGGAGGAGATTTTTGAGTATTATGGGGCTTTGGAAAACAGAGGGGAGCAGGATGTGATTGTTGCTATGCTGCGGGAGCTGCAGGAGGTTTATGGGTGTATTACGGCAGGGACTGCTGAGCGGGTGGCGGACGTGGCGGGGGTGAAGGGGGCTTTTGTGCGGGCTTTGGTCCGGATGTATCCTACTTTGAAGGAGGCGGCTTTTTTGCATGAGATTATTGTCTGTATGGGGAAGACCTGCTCTGAGAAGGGGGGACGGGATATTTATAAAGTTCTGCAGCGGGTTTTGAAGGTGCGGGGGAATGGGATTTCACGGGATGGGAAGGTGAGGGTCCGGACTCAGAGTTGTCTGAAACACTGCGGGACGGCACCAAATATGCTGATTGATGGGAAGTTGTATACTGGAGTTACCCAGGAAAAGCTTATGGGGATATTGAAAAATGAACTTCATCTGGGAGTGTAGGGTTTTTGTAGATATTTGTTTGGTATAATTAAATGTTATTATGTTAAGCAGCGAGGTGGAAAAGGTATGAGTAAGAAGATTTTGGTTGCGGACGATGAGCCGGGAATTGTGCAGCTGTTGAGAGATTATTTTGAGATGCAGGGGTATGAAGTGGCCAGTGCTTCTAATGGTGTGGAGGCACTGGATCAGTCTTCACACAACCCGGACTTGATTCTGCTGGATGTTAATATGCCCGGAATAGACGGATTTGAGGTCTGCCGTATGATCCGTGACCATGTGTCCTGCCCTATTTTGTTCCTGACTGCAAAGGTGGAAGAGCAGGACCGTATTCAGGGGCTTATGCTGGGTGGGGATGACTACATATTGAAGCCTTTCAGTATTGATGAACTGGGGGCAAGAGTAGAGGCGCATCTGCGGAGAGAAGAGCGCAGATCACAAAGTCAGGCGGTGAAGATACAGGGAAGCCTGGCAATCCACTATACGGAACGCAGTGTGTATTATGACGGCAGGGCACTGAATCTGACAAAAACAGAATTTAATATTGTGGAACTGCTGTCTATGCACAGCGGGCAGGTATTCACGAGAGAGCAGGTATATGACAGGGTTAGGGGATATGATGGGGACGGTGACAGCAGTATCGTTACGGAACATATACGACGCATCCGGGCAAAAATGTCGGCGGTTAGTGAGAAACAGTATATCGAAACTGTATGGGGAGTTGGTTACAAATGGATTGGTTAGAAGAAAAAATATACAATACGAAAATCAGAATCAGGAACACGCCGTTTTGCAGTGCCATCACTGCGTATATTCTGGTGGCAGCTGCAGCCGCATTGTTACTTTCCTATATCACGATTACTTTCTGTTTTCAGTGGGAGAGCAGAATCTGGCAGAGCTATAATAAGGGGGATGAGATATGGATTTACAGCGTTAAGCTGACGGAATGGCCCTTCTGGCCGCAGTCATTTTCCAATTTTTCGTCTCATGACACGACACAGATGAATTTGCTGGATTTTATACGTACATGGTGTCCCTTTTTATACACTCTTTTGGGTGCCATACTTGCCTGCAGGTTATTTTACAGGAGAAGGCTTTCATCTCCCCTCAGGATTCTTCAGGACGGAACAGAGGCTGTCCGGAACAACAACCTGGACTTTGACCTGTCCTATGACAGCAGAGACGAGATGGGTGAGCTGTGCCGATCTTTCGACGAAATGAAACAGGAACTCATACATAATAAACAGATGATGTGGGAGCTTGTGGAAAATCAAAAACAGCTCAATGCTGCTTTCGCCCATGATCTGCGGACTCCGCTGACCGTTCTGAAAGGGTATTCTGACTTTCTTGCCCGTTATATACCACAGGGGAAAGTAAGTGAAGAAAAGATGCTGGATACTCTGCGCCTGATGTCCTCACATCTGGACCGCCTGGAACAATACAGCCGGACAATGAAAGGGATACGCAGCATTGACGAGCTGCCTGTGCACAGAGAAAAGTGCTATGTATCCAGAATAGAGGATGAGATCCGTGAAATTATCTTCCCGCTGGACCAGATCGGAGATATACAAGTCGTTTTTTCTGTTTCTTCGCAGACGAATGAAACGGAACAGGTTTTGGCAGACAGCAGCCTGATTCTGGAGGTCCTGGAAAATCTTCTTTCGAATGCTATCCGGTATGCAGAAAGCACGATTGAAACAATTCTTACCTTTGAACCGGATAATGAGACGCTTGTACTTACCGTACATGATGACGGTCCGGGATTTACACAGAGTGACCTGCAGAATGCATTGAATCCTTATTACAAAGAGCACAGAGCTGACGAGACTTTATCAGAAAAGGAAGACCCGCATTTTGGCATCGGGCTTCATATCTGCAGCCTCATATGTGAAAAACACGGTGGAAAGCTCAGTATCGCAAACAGTATCGATAAGGGAGCAGTTGTAACAGCTTCATTTTCATGTAAGAATGATTGAAGAGATTCTTAAGCTTTTGTAGAGAAAGTGTAGACATTTTCCTACTATGATAAATGCATACCCAAGTGCACCCCGTAACACATGCCCTGCGGGCGGGTCCGCAGCTAAGCTGCAGAATAAGGTATACCCGTAAAAAAGCTCATGCGGGCGGGGATGCGGCTGGTTTTATAAAAAGAGAGGATGAAAAAAATGTCTGCAAAAATTGAAATTAAACATTTGAATCAGTATTATGGACAAAAATGTGCATTAAAAGATGTGAATCTTACAATTCACAAGGGGATGTTCGGTCTGCTCGGAAGAAATGGAGCCGGCAAGACAACGCTGATGAAAGTGCTTGCAACACTGCTCCCTAAAACAGAGGGTAGCGTTTCTGTCTGCGGTATCCCGCTAGAGGATGCGGCAAGAGTACGCAGGATAACCGGATATCTGCCCCAGGAATTTTCTATGTATCCCAATATGACCGTTTACGAGGCTATGGATTATCTGGGTGTACTCTCGGGGCTTGGAAGCCGGGAGCGCAAAGAGCTTATTCCAAAACTGCTGTCACAGGTCAATCTTCTGGAGGACAAGAAGAAAAAGGTAAAGGCACTGTCCGGAGGGATGAAGCGGCGGCTGGGAATCGCACAGGCCATTCTTCACAATCCCCAGGTTCTGATCGTAGATGAGCCGACGGCAGGCCTGGACCCCGAAGAGAGGGTTCGGTTCCGCAATCTGCTGAGCGAAATCGCACAGGAGCGTATCGTAATTCTCTCCACACACATTGTCGGTGATATTGAAGCAACATGCGAACAGATTGCAGTATTGAATGAGGGAGAAATCCTTTATCATGGCACGGTTTCAAATCTGATTGAGATGGCGGATGGAAGAGTCTACACAGCCCAGATAAGCAAATCCGAGCTTCCGCGGCTCAAAGAACGTTATGTTGTCACCAGTATGCTGACGCTTGGAAATAATGTTATGGTTCGTTTTATCGCTGAAAACAAACCTTTTGAAGGGGCCCAGTGCTGTGAGGCGGGAGTGGAAGATGCCTACATGTATCTCATGCACGGAGAGCGGGGTGATCGCTGATGTTCCTGAACTTATTGGCAAAAGAATGCCGGCAGATTGCGAAAAGCATGATTTACTGGCTGATTGTGGGAATTCTTGTGATCTTTTATTTTTCTCAGCTCGGTGGTATGTCAATTGCTGAAAAGCCAGAACCAGGCCAGGAGAATTACGGACTGGCATATGGCGGCGATGAGAAAGATGTTATGGATTCTACGCTTGGTTATCTTGTCTCTGAATACATGAATGGTAAATATGCCACCTATCCCATTGGCTTTTACAAAGCCGTCACGCCCAGTGAGGCTGATGAGAAACGAATTGGGGAAATTATTGAACAGACTACCGGACTTTCCGGCGGCGAAAATATTGCAGATGCCATTGAGGAGGCTCAGGGCGGTGCTCAGATTGTATACGGCAGCAGTCCGGTACAGGTAAAAGAGGATCTGGATTACGAAGAATTCAAAAAATTAATGCAGGAAGTCGATGATATGCTGGGCGGCGGTTCCAACTATGCTGCTGACAGCCTGGAATCCAATGTTTCCTCGCCAAAGACATATGAACAGGCACTTGAGGACTACAATAATCTGATTGAAAAAGACCATCTCACCGGAGGCTATGCGAGACTGTTCTGCGACTACATGGGTATTCTGCTCGGAATTCTGCCGGTCTTTCTGGCGGTGACCCGCGGACTGCGCGACAGACGTTCAAAAATGCAGGAACTCATTGCCTGCCGAAAGGCGTCTTCCGTCAGTATCATCGCAAGCAGGTATGCAGCTATGCTGATTATGCTCATGGTTCCGGTTCTTCTGCTGTCCTGCATTCCGCTGGTTCAGTGTATACAGGCAGCGTCCGGCACCGCGATCCGGATTGATTATCTTGCATTTGCAAAATACAGTCTGGGATGGCTGCTTCCAACCACAATGACTGCTGCGGCAGTGGGGCTGGTGCTGACAGAGCTGACAGATACTGCACTGGGAGTCCTTGTACAGATTGTCTGGTGGTTCCTGACTGTTTTCAGTTCCATGGGAAGCATGCATGGAGGCGCATATGGATGGAGCTTTATACCGAGACATAATACAGTTTATAATTATATGGGCTTCCACGAGAACTTCTGGGAGCTTGCAGCAAACAGAGGGCTTTACGCAACATTGTCTATCGTGCTGGCAGTTTTTTCAATATTTATTTACTCACTGAAAAGAAAAGGGAGGCTGGATATTCGTGGCAAAATACTTGGAAATCTTAAAAGAAAACACAAAGCATAATATTCCCGTCCACACTGCAATCGCAGTCATTCTGCTCTGCTTTTCACCGCTTGTGCTGGGAGTAAGCAATCTGCCATATGAGGATACCGCAAAAGTACTGGAACGGTATGTGGCTCTGCTGGGAATTATTCTGCTGACACCGGTATTTTTGCCGGAACAGAATCCTGACCTCCGTGACCTGATCCGTTCGAAGTATACAAAAATCACAGCAGTTTATAGTATACGGGTTCTGGAAGCGGCCGTTCTGCTCGCATTCCTCCTGGGAGTGTATATAGCAGTACTCCATTACAATGGATGTGAGATCCATGCATTCAGATATTTCGGGGGCACCCTGGGCGAAATGCTGTTTATGGGAGGGCTTGGAATCTTCAGCTTCGCACTCACAGACAATCTGATTGCCGGTTATATGGTACCTGTTTTTTATTATATAGTCGCATTTGGAAGCGGTGCCAAATATCTCAAGGTATTCTATCCGTTTTCCATGGGCATTGGCAGCTATGATGAAAAAATCTGGCTGTTTGCCGGAGGCCTGGTCCTCATCGCTGCCGGTATATTTATAAGGGGCAGAAAATAAAATTATATATAGGAAGATCCTGTATAATCCAGGGGCCGGCCTGCACGGGATAAAACATGCCTGATAACTGAATAGGACAAAAATGCCGCACATATACTACAAATAAAGGGCGTATGTGTGGCATTTCTATATGGGAAGAGAAGCAGAGAATGAAAAAATAAAAGAAAAGCTGGCCTCTGCGGCCAGCATGCCGAAAGACGTAGTCCTCGGGGCAGCTGTTGTGACCATTATCGGAGCCGGAGAAGTCTGCATTGAGAATTACCGGGGCATTATAGAATATACGGATATTCTGATCCGCGTACAAACCAAAGGGTATCAGATAAAACTGCAGGGAAAAAATCTGCAGATCGAATATTATACGAATGATGAGATGAAGATAACAGGCAGAATTTTATCACTAGAATATTGTAAGTGAGGTAATGGAACTGTGATTCAGTCAATCATCCGCTATATGCACGGGTATGTGAAAATCCGGGTAGAAGGCTATTCCCCGGAACGTTTTCTGAACCTGTGCCGCCATCATCAGATTTATATATGGGGGCTGAATCCCTGCGGGAATGCATACGAAATGTATATGAGCCTGAAGGGATTCCGCAGACTCAGGCCGATTGTCAGGAAGACGCATACAAGAGTTGTGCTTGTGCAGAGGACCGGTCTTCCTTTTTTTGTACATAAATACAGGCGGCGAAAGCTCTTTTTTATTAGTTTCTTCCTTTGTCTGGGACTTCTGTATCTCTATTCCAGCTTTATATGGGATATCCATTTTGAGGGCAATGAGAAATGGACAAACGAGACACTTCTGGAATTTCTGGAGACAAAAGATGTTTCTCCGCATATGGCTAAAAGAAGTGTAGACTGTGCCCAGATCGTAAAAGATATCCGGAAAGAATATGATGATATTGTCTGGGTTTCTGCTTCTATAGACGGAAGCCGCCTTCGCATCCAGATTAAGGAGAATGAAGACACTTTTCGGGATGAAGACGGAGGGGGCGCAAACAGTGCGGATGCAGCCGGGCAGGGTGATGCAGCACCGGATGCCGGACAGGAAGCAGAAACGCCCTGCGACCTGATTGCTTCAAAGGACGGCGTGATTACCAGTATGATTACCAGATCCGGCATTCCTCAGGTACATGTGGGCGACACCGTGGCAAAAGGAGATGTGCTTGTGACCGGCAGGATAGAGGTACTCAATGACGCCGGAGAAGTGACAGGCTACCAGTATCAGAAATCCGATGCAGATATATTTGCTGACACACAGATGAATTATGAGGATACAATCAGTACAAAATATAAAAAGAAATATTATGAAAAATCACAGCGAAGGCTGTATTATATAAAAGCAGGTCCCTGGTATATATCCGCAGGTACATTGAAAAATGATTTTAAAGAATGGGATATGCATACAAATGAACACCAGATCAAGCTGGGCGAAAATTTTTATCTTCCGCTGTCCTATGGAAGTAAAATTGTAAGGTCATACACTTCAAAAGAAAAATCATATACAAAAGAAGAACTTCAAAAACAGTTAAGCAGTAATTTTAATCAGTTTACCGGGAAATTGCAGGAACAAAACATTCAGGTCATAGAAAACAGCGTTAAAATACATATAAGCCAGGATACGGCCGCCGCAAAAGGAATCCTGTATCTTAATGAAAGAATTACAGAAGAGAAAGATACAGAAATAATGCAAGTAGAAAAAAACGAACAGGATGAGAATGCCGCTGCTGAAGAGTAGTATATAATACTGCCGGCCGAATACAGTTTCTTGTATTCGGCCGGCATGATATATAACACAGTTTACCGGGGGGTATCCGTGTTTGAAAAAATCCACAGAGTTTTGCGGTCAAAGTTAAGAATCCTTACCCTTATTGAACTGCCATCCTTTTTTATGTAGCAGAATTCCGATATCCGATCTTTTTTCAGCTGCTTTTTCAGCGATGGATAATCGCAGCATTCCTCAAAAAGAGGGATATACTGCGGCTCAACCAGGCTGTGGGCATACTGCATCAGTGCGCTGCTGTATTTGTAATCGGACTCTTCCAGAAATTGTTTGAAATAATCAGGAATGAAGATGTGACGAACTGTATCAATTTCTATATCCACAACATAAACGCCTAAAAAAGCAGGTCCTAATACATTTAAAAATATATCGATGTCATTTCTACCGGCAATCGGATGATCCGTTTTTTTATCCTGCAGACGCTTCTGACGTTCACTTGGCTGATTTAAATAGTATTGCTTTTTTTGCTTCTGCATGTCAGCTTCTGCAGTCTGAATAATTTCTTCAATCTCAAAATCCCGGTCCCGCCATTCGACGCCCACGGAAAGAGAATAACCGGCCTCCTCCACCTGCGTATAAATTAAGGATGCTTTTTGCAGGATCATCTGCTTCGTAATATTGGGACAGAGAATGACGAATTCATCACCGCCGATCCGGTATACCTCCTCCAAACGGAAATTATGCATCAGAATATCAGCAACTGCCTTGAGCATCGTATCACCCGCCTTGTGGCCGAAATGATTGTTGATTTCGTGTAGCCCATTGGCATCCATATAAATACAGGCAAAGGAATTAAACGCTTTTTTCGAAAAATTCTGAATATCTTTTTTATAGCTGAATCGGTTATTTAAACTGGTAAGGGCGTCAAAACGCGCTTCCTGATGCAGCTGTTTATTCTGAGATTCAATATTCTCGAATTGTTTCATAATTATAATTTCATTTACCTTAGCCTCAATTCTGGAGTGATAGAGGCTGGCTGCAATAGCAGATGTGGTAATTGCGATAAACAGACTGTTCATAAAATTGTTATAGATCTGGTTGAGCCCATATGGGTCGGGAAAGTAAGGGAGCAATATATTTAAGGAGCAGAAGCTTCCCATAATGACAATCAGTGTCTGCCATGGCTTTAGCATAGTTAAAATTGATGCCAGGATCATAACATAAGTAAAAACTGTAAGGCCATTGCCGCCAAGCTGATCATTCAAAGTGACGGCGACTCCCCAGAGACTGAAAAAGATGATATAGGCATTTTCTATCCTGAAATAATAAAGCCAGCTTCTTTCCTGCTGTTTTTTATCAATGAAGGCCTCGGCAATCGTAACGCCCAGGGTGACCAGTATAAGAAGAAGATACATTATAAAATATGCGGTTCGGCGCGGCTTTAAGAAAGGCCCGCCCGGCCGCATGGAAATTGTAATAATCATAATCAGTTCAAACAGGATAGTAACTAAATGAAAGATAAAATTTCTTTTGATTACTTCCTGGTGTAAGCGCTGCATCACTTCATTAAAATAAGGAAGCGTTGTATGAATTCCCAGCATTGTTTTGAATTTATTCCACATGTTCTGCATTCCTCTCTGAAATACCACATCACCTGGACCGAATAAAAAAATATACTATTAAATCTTTGAAATGTTATCAGATTTATCAGGCACTGTCAAGTGTTTATTCGGTTCTTACAGCCGTTTATCGCAGTAAACTGTCCATAGCGGGGAAGGAATCAAATAAAGTTGCGGCTGTAGTACTTGAAAAAACGTTATGATTCTACTATAATACTTCTTGTGCTATATCCATATCAGGAAAGCGAGGGAATTCGTTTGCAAAAGGAACAATTGTCATTTGATACGATAAATCAGCAGCAGGCTGTTTTCGGATCGGAAGATAAATATATCAAACTAATTGAAAATAACTTTCATGTAAGTATCGTTGGCCGGGATTCTATGCTGGAGGTCACCGGTGAGTCGGCGGTCGATGTTAATTGTGTTAAAGAGGTATTAGAATGCATGAAGCAGCTCCATACAGGCGGCGCTGCCCTGACAGAAGAAACCGTACATCGTCTGGTCGAGGAGTGCAGGGACGGAGGTCTTGATGAGACTTATAAGGCTATGCAGGATGTTGTTACCCTGACTTACAAGCATGGTCCCGTAAAATGCAAGACGCTCGGACAGAAGAATTATGTAAAGGCATTAAAAGAAAATGTCGTTACTTTTTGTATCGGACCGGCAGGAACCGGCAAGACATATCTTGCCGTTGCCCAGGCCGCAGAAGAATTAAAACGCGGCGAGATTGATAAGATCATTATGAGCAGGCCCGCGATAGAAGCAGGAGAGGAGCGCCTCGGATTTCTGCCTGGAGATCTGGCCCAAAAGGTAGATCCTTATCTCAGGCCGCTTTACGATGCCCTGGACGATATTTTCGGCCGTGAAAAATCAGAGAAGCATCAGGAAAGAGGAGAGATTGAGATCGCCCCGCTGGCATACATGAGAGGCCGCACCCTAAGCCGGGCCAGAGTCATAATCGACGAAAGTCAAAATGCTTCATTTTCCACGCTAAAGATGGCGCTGACGCGTCTTGGCGAGGGCTCAAAGATGGTTCTGACCGGTGATGTGACCCAGATTGACCTTCCCAGAAATACGGATTCAGGTCTGGAACGGTGTGCCCGTATTCTGGGTGCAATCGATGATATTGCCGTCACTAAATTAACGAACCGGGACGTAGTCCGCAATAAAATTGTGAAAGATATCGTAAAAGCCTTCGAAAAAGAAGAAGAGCGCTCTCTTGCCAGACGTGAGAAAAAGCGGGGAGGACCTGTAAAGTCAAGATAAGGGGGAGTTTGATTACGGGTTTTTGTGTTTTTTGGGCGGAGGGGACGCTTACCGGGAACCGGGACGGACTGTGAAAAGCACCTGTCCTGTT
>LDAQ01000014.1 GCA_001028025.1 Faecalicatena fissicatena
CTTTCGTGGCGCACAATCATCTGCATAAATACGCTGCCCGTGCCTACCGCCGATATACTCGCTGCATCCCCAAATTTTCCGACTACCAGCAGATCCACCGCTCCGTATGCCGACTGCAGAACCAGAGCCCCTAAAACAGGAACTGCAAACTTAGTCAGCGCAATTCCTACAGAGCCTTCCGTAAATGAAACTTCTTTTTTCTTATGTGCACCCACTATTTTAACTCTCCAATCCTGGCATCACTTGCCGCCATTCCTTTATGGGATGTCCCCCTCCCATTTCACAGCAGGTATCCGTCTTAGAAACAGATAAAGTTCCTTATTCGTCCTGCTATTTATCCGTTCATCCTCAAGATATTTCGGAAGTGCCTCCCCCACAGAGCATTCCCCGCAGATGTCTGCACCGATGACCGCCCTGTGCACAAGCAGCAGTTCCAGAATCTCTTCCAGCATCCTGACAGACATCCCGCCCTGGCTCCAGTTCGTTCTTGCATAATTTTTCCCCAGCACATCCTTATCAATAGAAATATACAGCGGGATATGCTCCGGTATCTTTTTCAAAGCCTGTCTCGCTTTATTCTGTTCCAGTTCCTGGAGGCTGACACAGAGCAGCCGATTCTTTCTGTCATCCGGTATTTCTTCTATCGTCCGGCTGTCCGGTCCGATCAGCACAAGCTGCTCCAGAAACGGATGCGCAAGAAGCACCTCTCCCGCCCAGCTCCCGCAGCTTGTCAGGTCATGGATCAGAGGAATCTGCATATCATTATGGTAATCAAATACTATCAGAGAAAACGGAAACTTGATTTTTTCCAGGAAAAGTTTCGTAACATAATGATAGTTCCCGGAGTCCAGAAAATGAATTCCCGAAGGGCCGTACGGCTTGAGCCTGCAGCGGATCTCCTCTTCGGCTTCCGGCGTGCAGTACATATTGCATCCGGGGATATCCGAACAGTCTATATATTGAATGTCCTGCAGTTCTTTCCATGCTTCTTCCGGGTAGCAATGCGTAAAATCCATAATCAGATTTCTCAACTTATTTCTCAACTTATTTCTCTCCTTTCTTCTTTCTTCACCATTTCCCATGTGCAAAGATTAACAGCAAACTGGATTTTGTCAGCTGGCTGACGCACTGTGGGGTATGCTTATTAGATGCGCTCAGCATATATATCAAAATTAATATGCCATTCGCCGTCATCTTTTACTGTCACATCCTGCCAGTGAAAATTATTATCCTCAATTTTGGCAAAGACCCATTTTTTTCTTTCATCTTCAATGTTCGTAAGGACTATCATATCATCCTGTTTTCTTGCTTCAAGCCGTATAATTTTTCCTGTAAAACAGTAAGCAATATCCCAGGCATAGGTGCCGGGATTGTAGACACGAAGCGTTGTTCCGTATTCATAATCCGGCAGGATAATCACATCCTGTATTGCCATTCCTTCAAGAACCCATGAAAAATGCCATTCGCCTTTTATTACATGAGAATTGTTGTTGTCAATATAGTCGATTTTCCAACTGCCGATCAGTTTTCCAAAATAATTAAACGTTTCGGGCAGTGCTATGTTTTTTCCTTCACTTGTCAGCGCTTCAAAAAAATGCTGCATATGCTAATCCCTCCACCAATATATATAATCTCTGTTACAAATTTTAACTTAACTTTTAGCCACTCCTCTACAAACTGCAATTTGTTAAAGTGTTAAATTTTCAAAATAACCTTTTTTATCTATAATAATTTTATAGCCGTCACCTAAAATTTTATTTGTTCCAGTATCTAAAGGTTTTTTTATCCATAACGGTTCTGCAAGCCCAAACTCGACCTCCTGCCCATTCTTATACCTCACACGAATAGAGGTACATGCACCATGTAGTTAACTGTCTAATGCTATTTCAACTGCTCGTTTTGCATGAATTAAAGTTGTATCAAAAACAGGCAGTGAAGAATCTGCCTGATGTATAAGAAGCCCGATTTCAGTGCAGCCAAGGATGACGCCATCTGCCCCTTTATCCTTTAAACGATCAATGATATCCTGGAATTTTTTGCGGGATTCCTCCCTGATTTTACCTACACAGAGTTCATGGAAGATAATATCATTCACAACATCAATATCTTCTCCATCCGGAATCACCACATCTATGCCTCTGTCAATCAGTCTTTGCTTATAAAACGCTTGTGTCATAGTATATTTTGTTCCCAACAGTCCCACTCTCCGAATTTGACATTTTTCAAGTTCTTGTGCTGTGGCATCTGCTATATGTATGATAGGAATATGTATCATTGATTGGATTTGAGGAGCTACTTTGTGCATTGTATTTGTGCAAATCAGAATGAAGTCTGCGCCGGCAGCTTCTAAGCCTTTAGCTGCTTCACCCAGAATGTCCCCACTCTTTTCCCAGTCGCCGTTTGACTGACATTTTTCTATTTCTTCAAATTCTACACTATATAGAATAACCTTTGCGGAATGAAGTCCGCCAAGTCTGTTTTTAACTTCTTCGTTTATAATTTGATAATATGGAACTGTACTCTCCCAACTCATTCCACCAATCAGTCCAATTGTTTTCATTTCGAGACCTCCTCAAATTCTAATTTAACTTTTTAGCCGATCCTTTACAAATTGAAGATTGTAACTAAAGATATTTATTATAATCAGTCCCTGGAAAAGGATTTTCCAGACCCAGGACCTTTGGCCATAAACCTGTATCGTCAATGACAAACCCCATTATCATCCCCATATGGCTGTGCAAATGCCTAAATTGCGCCAGTATCAATGTAAATCTGCAATAGTCACAATCTGCCGGATGCTCTAATAATTGTTCATCTGTCAATTCAGATACATATGTGTACGAAATCCCAAATTATTATCCATTTTACCTTTCTCTAAAAAACATATGTTCTACATCATTGTAGCAAAGTTTATTATAAACAACAAGTAAGCGACAACATAACTTTTAATTCAATTACCATACTAATACATATTTTCATGAAAGTTTGCCCAATCATCTGTATAAACTGAATCATTAAAATCCCTTTCTTCTGTTCTGTTTCTATGCTATGATAAAAACAAATCAGCCGGCCCCCAAAAGCCTGTAAGTATTTCCCGGTATGTCTGTGTCACCACCGTACAAGATGAACAGGAGGTTTTCATGATAAAGAGAACGGTACTTATTATAGGAATTGTATTAGCTGTCTGTGCGTGCATTGGCATTTTTTTCGCATTACACCTGCACGGAGCCAGGGATGCCGGACAGTCTAAGAATGACGAAGGAGCTCCCGGAGTGTATACAGACCAGGAGATTGAAGAAGCCAAACAGATCGTCCGTGACGAGTTTGCCGAAGTATTTACCGGCTGTACGCTGACCGACCTGTGGTATGATGAAGAAGCCAGCCAGAAGCATGCCAACGAATGGGCCGAACAATACGAAGCCAAAGAGGCCCTCGTTCTGCTCTCCAACTTCGACGTAGATGCTTCCGGAGGAGACGGAAGCCTGAATCCCAATTCCACCTACACCGACTGGAACTGGATCCTGGTCCGCAATTCCAATAACGAAGCGTGGACCCTAAAGACATGGGGCTACTAATAAATATATATCCCTTCAATATCTACTTCACAATCTCTTAGCCCCATCCGGGCAGGATAAATATTGCAAAATGCCGGGAAATATACCTCCCAGCGAATGAACCTGTACGGGAACGGACACCCCCATGAAGAGCCGGCTGGCTGGCGCAGGACTTCTGCAGCCGCCCGGAAAACTTCTATGCCCCTTTCTGACGGCATAGAGTGCGCCCATAGTCTCACTTAATAAAAACCACATCGGATCGGAAGGCTAAATGCTGTTCTCCAAAACAGCATTTAAGGCGGCCTGAGCCGCGCAATTCATCAGAATTGCACGGTGAATGCCGCCGGTGCCTTCCGATCCGATGTGGTTTTTATTTAGTGAGACTGGGCAAACGGCCAGCCAGCGGAAAGGGGCATAGAAGTTTTCCGGGCGGCTACAGAAGTCCTGCGCCAGCCAGCCGGCTCTTCATGAGGGTGTCCGTTCCCGTACAGGTTCATTCGCTGGGAGGTATATTTCCCGGCATTTTGCAATATAGTATACTAATTTTATTTTTTCGAGGCCGCCATGCAGACAGTTTCTCAAAAAGTTCTGGAAAATACAATGTTCTACCGTGATATTGCCGTATTTATCTATAAGATCCGCTACCCCTGTTTCACAACCACATGCAGCGCTGCTGCCGTCAGGAAGATTAATCAGTACTATGCCTGTACTTCCCGGGCAACAGAACATTACTGCAAAACAGTTCTTTATCCCCAGGCCGTTGAAAGCGCCCGGTATATCCAGAATAACCAGCAGATCCCTTTTAATTCCTATGAAATGGATGTCCAGTTTACAGTCTCACTGAATCATGATTCCATTTCCAGTCTTTATCATGACCAGTATACCTATATGGGCGGCGCCCACGGCATGACCCTACGGGAATCCGATACCTGGGACTTTTTTACCGGCTTCCGTATCTGGCTCCAGACTTTCTATTCCGGAGACTCTTCTTATCCGGAAAGCATATTTAAGGAGATTGAAAGACAGATTGCCGAGCGCCTGAAGATCTCCCCCTCTTCCTATTTTGATGATTATCCAACTCTCATACGGGAGCATTTCAATCCGAAAAGTTATTATCTGGAGCCGCGCAATATCGTCATATATTATCAGCAATATGACATTGTCCCCTATGCCACGGGGATCCCGGAATTCCGGCTTCCTTACCCGGAAAATATTACCTCTTGAATGCAGAACGTATGTTCTGTTACAATCGTTTTAAAGGAGGTAGGCTCCATGCAGTCTGTAATTTACCACATTGATGTAAACAGTGCGTTTCTCTCCTGGGAAGCCGCATACCGTCTTCATCATCTGGGCGGCACCCTGGATCTGCGTACGATTCCTTCCGCGGTTTCCGGGGATATGGCAGCAAGACACGGCATCATCCTGGCCAAAAGCGTTCCGGCAAAACGGTTCGGTATTCATACCGGACAGACAGTTCTGGAAGCCCGCCAGAAGTGTCCCGCCCTCTATATGGTTCCCCCCAACTACGGGCTTTACCAGAAATGTTCCGATGCCTTTATAAAGCTCCTGGGGGAATATACCCCCTCGGTAGAACAGTACAGCATTGACGAAGCCTTTATGGATATGAGCAGCACCATGCATCTCTTTGGCAGCCCGGCAGATACCGCCAGGAACATCAGGGACCGTATCCGGGAAGAGCTTGGCTTTACCGTAAATATAGGAATCTCCAGCAACAAGCTGCTGGCGAAGATGGCCAGCGGATTTCGCAAGCCTGATCGGGTTCACACCCTTTTTCCGGAAGAAATCCAGGAGAAAATGTGGCCGCTCCCTGTCTCGGATTTATTTTTTGTAGGCAGGGCCACGGCCTCCAAACTTCTCAAGCTTGGTATCCGCACGATCGGAGAACTGGCGGCAAGTGACCCGGGGCTTCTTTCCTCCCATCTGAAAAAACACGGGGAGGTTGTCTGGGCTTTTGCCAACGGGATTGATTTTTCCTCTGTAGAACCTGATCCGCCTCCGCAGAAGGGATACGGTAATTCTACTACCATCGCCTTTGATGTGACGGATATGGAGACCGCCCATCTGGTGCTCCTGGGGCTTGCCGAGACGGTGGGCTCCAGACTCAGGGAGAATCAGGTACAGGCGGAGCTGATGTCTGTAGGGATCAAAAGCTTTGATCTGAGCTATGCCAGCCACCAGATGATTCTGGACAATCCTACCAATATTACAACGGAGCTGTACCGTTTTGCCTGCCGTCTCTTTGACCATCTATGGGACGGCAGGACAGCAATCCGGCATCTGGGAATCCATACAGGCAGACTGCAGGACGGGATGGCACTACGGCAGATGAGCCTTTTCGATACGGCAGACTATGCCAAGCTGGAGACCTGGGACAGTACGATTGATTCTATCCGGAAAAGATATGGTATGGATGCGGTCCGGCGCGCCGCCTTTCTGGACACGCCTATTGATCACCTGGAAGGCGGTATTTCGCGGGAAAAGCGGGATGTAGACTATTCCCGCCTCTGTATCCAATAAATTTTACTCCGGCAGATAATTTTACTTTTTTAATACAGGGGATCTGTTAAGAGAATGAAAAACAGGTGTGTATCTGTTCCGACACACCAGGAGACAGGAGGTATATAAGTTATGGGTATGGGAATCGGAATTAATGTTCATACACCGGATGCCGGAAAGATCCGGGGACGTCAGGAACCAGTGGCCTGCGGTGTCTGGTATACAAGCACCGGGACCGCCATCCCGAAGCTGATCAAGTTCCAGGGGGAGGACGGAGAGATCCGCACTCTGACAAACCTGCATGTACTTTCCTTTGAAAAAAAGAATTACTGCGGCATTCCCACCGTAGAATACGAATGCGACGCGGTGGTGGATGCACGCAGATATCTTTTCCATCTGCTCTATTATGTGGAGCATCAGAAATGGACCGTGCTCTGGAAGTCCTCCCAGAGCCTGTAGCCTGCCGGACATTTTTACTATTTCAGCTCTTCCCCCTGATAAATGCGTGCGAATTCTCTCACATGCCGCTCAAGGACCCGAAGGGCTTCCGCTTCTTTCTCCGGCTCCTGGTCGTATTTATTGAGAAGGAAAAAAATGGGGGAATAAAAGTGAAGCGCCATCACTTCCGGGTCTGCTGCTCTGAAAATTTTCCTTCTGCACATTTCTTCAAACAGGGCACTCTGATATGTGATGCTGGCCTCCATAAAGATCTGACGGTATACTTTGTATATGCCTTTGTCCCTGTACTGCTCGATTGTCAGCATCCTTCTGAACCTGGCGGCGAATTCGTCCTTCAGATAAAAAAGGAAGATATCTCTGCTAAGTGCCAGCAGTGCCTCAAGCGACAAGCCGCCGTACAGTGTGGCAGCATCTTCCATATCAGCTTCACCCGGAAGACCGTAATCCAGAGACATCCGTTCCATCCTAAAGGACATCTCCTGTACAATCGTATCAAAAATTTCCTGTTTGCTTTTATAATGTTTATACAGAGAACTGTCTTTGATCCCCACAGCGTCCGCAATGTTCTTCACACTGGTACCCTGATATCCTTTTTCCGCAAAGAGGGTCAAAGCTTCCTCTATAATCCGTTCTTTCGTTGTCATATGTGTCTCCTTATAAACTGTCTATTCGCACTGCAGCAGCGCCTGTACTTCCCGCTCCCGCCCGAACAGCACGCACCCGCCGCTGTGCTCCGCATTCAGCAGCCCGTCTGCCTGAAGCCTTGCAAACAGTGGGGAGCGCAGCACTTCCCTGAGGCTTTTCCCGCGGATGTTTGTATCTGAATATGGGGAAAACGGGCACGGTTCTGCCCCTCCGTCTGCGTTGATATGGAAAAATCCCCGGCCCGCCGCAAGACAGCCGCCTGATGATTTCTCGTCTCCTGGGAAGGATATGTATAACATGGAAGTATTCCGGCTTCGAAGTTCTGTGAGCCTTTTCTCCATAAATGACCTGTCTGCATCATCCGGTGCCAGTTCCTGCGTCTGCCCGTCAGCGGGAACATACTCTACATAAATCACGGCTTTGCATCCGGCTTTTTCAAGTTCTTCCGTGAAGTCGCGGGAAGTCACTTCTGCTATATTTTCTTTTGTCACAGTAATAGATGTGCCAAAGAGAATTCCCGCTTTTCTCATCCGTTCCATGGAATCTGACAATATCTTATAAACGCCCTCCCCGCGCCGTTCATCTGTTCTTCCCCGCTCTCCTTCGATGCTGAAAACCGGCACCAGGTTCCTGTGATCGGTAAACAGCTGTTCATAGGATTCATTCAGCATCGTCCCGTTTGTAAATACAGGAAATAAAATCCGCTTATGTACTGCCGCCTCTTCCAGGACATCCCGTCTCAATAAGGGTTCCCCTCCCGCCAGCAGAATAAATCCGATTCCAGTCTCCTCGGCCTGGAAAAAAAGGCTGCCCCACTCTTCCCTAGTCATCTGCCTCTTCGTAATCTCCTCCTCACACAGATGATTCGCCCGTGCATAGCAGCCTTTGCAGTGGAGATTACACAGGCTGGTAATACTTGCAATCAAAAACGGTGGAATATGCTCTCCGCTCTCTTCTGCTCTTTGACGCAGTTTCCGTGCTGCCCTCGAGGCCGCCGCATACTGCACCATAAACGCGCTTTCCTTCGGATTGTCCAGGGAGGCTTTGAGTATCCCTTTTATGATATTTTCTACACCGCCGCTTAAATATTCTTCTAATTGAAATGTCTGCATCCTTTCCCTCTTTTCTTTCTGCAGATATCAGCCTGCTTTGCACGATAAACGGACAGGCTAATGATCACTCGCTTTACATTTTCAGTATAGCTAGTATTCATTAGCCTGTCAAGAGCAGATAAAACTTTTCTTTATTTATAACTCGTGAATTTAATTTCGCTTCTGTATCATACTTTCAAACTTCTTTTCCGACAGTATTTCGTTTGTTACAAATTTCCCATCATAAAAAAGACTGAAAGAGGTAAACGGCATCGGTGCGCTTTGGGCCTGTACCGCTGTTTCTATTTTTACCGAGCGCCACGGCACCTGATTTCTGAGAGCTGCCGCCTCCAGAATCGGAACATATTTTGCCGTAAACGGACATTGATTTGTATAGTATGCTACGTATCCTTTCTCTTCTATATGAGGCTTTTTCGCATGTTTCAGAAATGCCGGTTTGTCCGCATTTTCATCAAACGGCAGGTACATCAGTTCATAAAAAGGCTCTGCCGTGTCCACGGTCTGAAAGCCCTTATGTTTCAGATATCCGGGATCCATTAGAAATGGCTTTTTCTTTGCGGAAGACAGTATAACAAGCCCTTTCTTTCCCTTTTCACGGCTATCCCGGGCGCACGCTTCCAGCAGCTGGCTGGAATACCCCTGTCCCTTAAACTTACCGGATACCCAGAAGCAGTTGATATACATATATCCCGGTGCTTTGACGGGCACCCATGCCGCCTCGGCGGGGATATATTCTATAAAGCATTTGCCCCGCACATCTCCTTTCAAAAATACCAGACCTTCGTCCAGCCTTTCCCTCAGCCATGCCTTCTTGGAGACAACCTGGCAGTCTTTGTTGCCGGAAATTGCACAGCAGATATGTTCCTTCTCCAGATTTTCCTTTGTCAACTTAATCAATTCCATATATGCTTCTCCTCTTTCCTTCGCCGCATAGCCTGTGTAACGGTTATTTTTTTATTCAGCTTAACATATAGAACATGACATCTGTATGTCATATATAAATCCAGCTTTCGTCTGTAGTCGTCAGCAAGGATAATCTTATGTCGTTAGAAATTGCTATAATTCATGCTCCATTTTCTTACTCCACCGTACATCCATATTCCCATATCTCATAAGCGCAATAGGCATAATCAAAATGATACCCCAGTTTTTCTGCCAATGCTGCAGACCCTTTATTCTGGGCATCCCAGCTGGGATACCAGCCCCGTTCCATGCACGCTAAAATCAGCTTTGCGCCGGCCGCATAAGCAAGGCCTTGTCTGCGATGATCTTCCCTTGTATCAATCTCGATTTCGATTCCTCCTATATAGCCTGCATAAGAGGATGCTCCGGACACGATTTCATCTTCTTTCAATATCACCACTCCCAGCCCATGGTCCTGATACTCTGAATAATCATCATATTGAGATACCAGGTCCCTGCTCCACGCCAGATCTTTGCATTGCCTGAAAATGGATTCATCTATCATCTTTATACGATATTCCGCCGCCAGCCCGGCTGCTGCTGCTTCTAATGCTTCTTTGTCGAAAACCTCTTTCTCTTTTTTAAATGCATAGCGCACTACTTTTTTCGCATTTTTCCCGTAATACTTTTCAATTACCCTGCTCCACTGGTCATTTTGCGGAACCATAATTATAAAATCTTGTCTGCAGCAAGCCGGCTTATATACGGCCAGCTCTTCATTAGGTTCCCCTGCCAGGAAACAGAAATCTCCCAGCATAGCCATGGCTGAGTTTGGGTTGTCTGTATCATCTACATAGATGTCTCCCATCACATTCTGCAGACATGACCAGATGATCGTCTCGTCCCAGCCCGCGAAGATCGGTTCCGCTTTATGGCGCTGCTGTAACTTAAATACCTTATTCTGCGGCTTGACGCAGCCCAGCCCGTGTGGGCATGCATTACGGTGTACCCTTGGGTATGCCTTCATACCGGCATTGCACAAATAATCATCCGCATCTTTCCTCGATTTAAAAATAACTATCTCTTTTTCCTTCTGATATTTATCCAGCAGTTCATATATCCGAGGCAGCTGTTTATCTGGAAAATCAATAATCCATTGTTTAAATTCTTCATCAAATTCCGATTCGATCCATGGCATATCTTCACGTTTTTTTCCTATGCGGGACTCTACTCCTGATAGGCAGGTTTCCAACGGATAATCCATTAGAAAAACGGTGTCGCATGCTTTCAAACGAGCTTCAAGTGTTCTCTGATAATTACCGTCAATAATCCAGCTGTCTTTTTTTATAATATCATTCGACAGCGTATCAAATTCTTCTCTGGGAATGTTTGTTTGATCCGGCTTATGCCACAGCATGTCCAGATAGTATAGCGGTAATCCTGTCATATCCCTTAGTTTCCGGGCAAATGTACTTTTCCCTGCACCAGGGCTTCCTATAACAATTGCTTTTAACATAGTTTTGTCCACCTTATAAGTTCCTCATAAGTTTCTATAATATACCCCCCTGGTGATCCCCCTTGCGTAACGCACTTCGACAGAACTGTGCTCATACCGTCTTTAGCTTCTAAAATAACACTGTCTTCCATTTATACTGCGCCTGTACTAAACTCAGTTTACTATATTTAAGCCGAACATTCCATAAAAACACATGACAATTGTCATGAATATATATTATACCCATATATACCTTGACAGGCGAGGTATACTATGTTTAAATGTAAGTATAAAGAAGGAGGTATGAATATATGTCAATAGCATCCGATTTGATTCGCGGACATACGGACACAATCATCCTGGCCCATTTAACGGAGGAAGACAGTTATGGATATAAGATTAATAAAGACATTCAGGTAAAAACCAATAATCAGTATGAACTCAAAGAAGCGACCCTTTACACAGCATTCCGGCGTCTGGAAAGTGCCGGATATATCTGTTCTTACTGGGGCGATGAGAACACAGGCGCCCGGAGACGTTACTATTCCATCACTCCGGAGGGCGATCTGGCTTACCAGCAGATGAAAACAGAGTGGGATGAAGCAAAAGGTTTAATAGATATCTTAATAAAGAGCAGTAAAAAGAGGGAGGATACAAATGGAAGATAAGTTAAGAGCATATATGGATCATCTGTTCCGGGATGTAAAACCGACCAGAAAATCCGTAGAATTAAAGGAAGAGATTCTGCAGAACCTGGTAGATAAGTACCACGACATGATGGCGGAGGGCAAGACTCCCGAGGCCGCGTACAATATTGCGGTTGCAAGCATCGGAGATATGGATGAACTTCTGGCAGGACTTCACGGAACAACATCCGGCGGCGGCCTTTCTATAACCACGGAAGAGCTGGAAAAGGGACGCAGGAAGTCGGCCGTTCTGATTTCTATAGCAGTTATGATGTACATTATGAGTATTCTTCCGCCTATCCTGCTATCCGACACCGTCTTTGAGAACAGACTCGCACCGGCTCTCATGTTTATTATGATTGCAGTCGCAACAGCGCTGATTATATATAACAATATGACAAAACCGCGCTACCACAGAACCGATGACTCTATTGTAGAAGAATTCAAAGAGTGGCAGGAGCAGACAGATTCCAGCCGCAGGGCAATGAGGGCGATCAGCAGTGCTTTGTGGGCCGTTATTGTAGTCATTTATATCATAATCAGTTTCTGGACGATGGCATGGCATATCACATGGGTCATATTCCTGATCGGAGTTGCTGTGGAGGGAATCCTGAAGGCCATATTCGAACTGAAAAAATAGGAGGAAATCATGAATAGAAGACAATCGGCAATTGTCAGGATCGTAGCATGGTCAATCGCTGCTGCTGCCCTGATTGTAATACTTCTTCTGGGTCTGTTCGGAAAAATTAATGTTATTTCCATTGGGATTAACAACGGCTACTACTACGCAGATTCAGGAAAATACAAAACGGGAAACGCCAAGATCAATAGCGATGACGTAAAAGACCTGGAAATAAACTGGCTTGACGGGCGCGTTAATGTGGAAACATACGACGGAGAAACCGTACAGTTTTATGAAAAGGCCTCACAGGATCTGAGTGAAAAGCAACAGCTGCAGTATTATGTTAAAAACGGCAGGCTGATCATTCAATATCAGAAGGTACAGAAACGCTTCTTCTTTAATACGTCCACTCTCCACAAAGAACTTTTTGTCAAGATTCCGGAAAAGACAGCCGAGAAGATGGGATCATTCTCTCTGGATACGATTTCTTCGGATGCAAAGATAAGCGGAATTACAGCAGATCAGTTCCGCCTGGATTCCACGTCAGGTGATTTTGATCTAACCGGATGCAGAACCTCCAAGCTTTCTATGAACAGTACCAGCGGCCGGCTGACCGGAAGCTCACTGTATGTGGACGGCAAGATGGATACTGATACAACAAGCGGGGATGTGCAGGTAGAAGGAAGCTTCCAGAGTATTGATTCAGATACCGTATCAGGATTAATCTCTGTAAAGTCTGATATCTGTCCGGATAAAATAAGAACAGACAGCGTCAGCGGAAGCGCTTCATTTACCATCCCGGAAAACGACGGATTTACTTATAAATTTGACACCGTAAGCGGTTACTTTAACTGTGATTTCGAAATGTCACAGAAAGAAGGACGCGGAACATATAAAAATGGGGGGAACTCCTTCAGCTTTGAGAGTGTCAGCGGGGGGGCTGAGGTGAAGAGGCTGTAGGTTTTGCCGGCTAGAAGGGACGCCGCAGGAACCGGACATCAAGGTGACGGGAAGCGGATGGAATTGGCTCTTCAGATTCTTATTATAGATTTGATGGATTTTTTAGTCTGTCAGACTATACTGGGTATTTTTTTCTGCACATTCATAAAAAATGGCCGGATTATGATATTGAAAAAACTAATTAGCTATATGTATTATAAGTCTAATATTTCGAATTTTTTTGCGCTGACACGATAAGATATTAGGGTCGTACATATGAATATTAGTAATCCAATGAGAAGAACGGTTACTTGTAATGTGCAGAATTGTCCGCGGATTGAATTTAGGTTTGAGAATCCGGGAAGGTGGTGCAGGGTTTCAAAGATGATGATTGTGGGAAATTCGAGCAGGCTGTAGATGAGGAAGGGTTTGCCCAGGCGGGTTGCTGTTTTGAAGTATTGGGTGAGATACGCGGTATTGAAGATGGAGAAGCAGATGGAGGTGTATCCCAGGTATGCGATGTTGGAGTTCATTAATGGGTTCTCTGCATATAACACGGAGTTTTGTAAGAATATTGCTTTTAAGGTAACTATGAGGGTGAGCAGTATAAGGACTGCCAGCTCGATTAGTACGACAAACAGGAATTTCGCTTTTACTATATCACGCTTTTTGACGGGAAGGATGATAGAATACTGGATATCCTGGGTTTCTCTGGCTGTCTGGAATGATACGGAGAAACCAATGCTCAGGATAAATGTTACTACTAAAATGGGGTAATTTGGTATCATGGACATACCGGCTGCTGCTATAAATATATAGGTTATAGGTGAACCGGTCAGGCCAAATTCTTTCTTTAATAAATTTAACATATCATATCCCCTCTTTCCATGTGCACCATTATAGTTTCCAGATCCGGAACCAGAATCTTGTGATCGCGGAACAGTTTTTCATCTTCTGTGTTTATCAGACCTGTGTCGCAGTTTTTTTGGTGATCAATTCCAATAAACTTTGATGCATCCATATCTGTTTTTTGAGGCAGAACTACCAGACGGAACCGGTCGATATAGTGCTCCATTGACTCGGATGCAATGATTTTTCCTTTTTTGATGTAAGTGATATCTTCTGCACATTTATCCAGATCGGAAGTGATATGGGTGGAAAACAGCACTGAGATGCCTTTCTCTTTCAAGTGCAGAAATATGTTAAGCAATTCATCCCGGGACACCGGGTCCAGGCCGCTGGTGGGCTCATCCAGTATCAGTAATCTGGCATGGTGTGACAAGGCCAGTACCAGGCTGAATTTTACTCGCATGCCGCAGGATAATTCACATAACTTTTTCTGGTCATCCAGTTCAAATAACTGCATATAATTCCGGTAAGCACTCTCATCCCAACGTTCAAACAGAGGCTTTGTATAATGTACGATGGTTTCTAATTTCTTTTTGGGATAATAATTGCATTCCCCCGCCGCGTAACCGATCAATTGCTTAATCTCCTGCTCCTGCTTTTTAAAATCCATATCGAAAAATTCAATGGTTCCCTGATCGGGATGCACCAAATTCAGCAATGACTTTAATGTAGTAGTTTTTCCGGCTCCATTTCTTCCGATAAAGCCCATGATGCTCCCCTCTTTCAATGTAAATGAAACATGGTCTAACCGAAATGCTGCATAGCTTTTGCACAGATCTTTGACTGTCAGTACTGCCATATTAAGTTCCTCCTGTCTGCCTACTTTGTGACAATATCCTTGATGATATCCACTTTTACGATAGCGATCCCCTCTTTCTTCTTATCTCCGAGCACCAGCAGACTGTCTCCTGCATGAATATCGAAAACGATTCTGCTCTTTTTAGGAAGAGAGATCTGCCCTCTTTCTCCTACAGATACAATTCCAAAAATGTATTTTCCATCATCCTCAGATTCTTCACTGTTATCTGCAAAACTCCCATTAATAATAGCATCTACGGTAATGCCGTAGAGATTTGCCAGATCACTGCACTTCAATAAATCAGGCAGACTTTCATTATTTTCCCACTTTGCTACGGACTGCCTGGATACCCCGATAACCTTCGCCAGCTCTTCCATCGTATATTTATGTTTCATCCGCAGACATCTCAATGTATTCCCAATCGTTCCTTTTCTGTTTTTCATGTATTTTCATACCTCCTGATTTATTATACTCCTGTAATGCCAGCCTGTTCAACCAACCACAATCACCAATTCATGTTAACTCTGGTTGCGTGAAACACAAAAAAGAGGAGGGCAGAATCCGATGTTTGGCATCGTAATTCTGTCCCCTCTTTCCTGTTCCTTCTATATGTATATATTTCATTTAATCCAACAGGCCTCGAAGCACCTTTTTGAAATCTCTAATCCTTTCATATCTGTGTCCCTTCATATGCTTCAATATCACTTCTGATCCATCCTCCATACGAAGGCGATTTATCTTACGCAGTATTTGAACCAGGAAATTTTTCTGCACCCTGATATTTATGCATGGCCGAACGTATATCATACTTTTGATATGTCACATTTACGTTCGTTAAGAGCCTTACAGATTCTCGTAAGCCCCTCGGAAAGTACGGCCCTTGGGCAGGCCACATTCAGGCGGATGTAAGTATCTGAATTCTGCACAAACATATTACCGCCCTCCAGCAGAACCCCTGCCTTTTCGGCAAAGAACAGCGGCAGATCCATCCCCTCCTCCACATAGGCCTTTATATCCACCCAGCCAAGGTAGGTTGCCTCCGGAATCCTGAATACGGCTTCCGGCAGATGCTCCTTCAGATAGTCACGCACATATTCGAAGTTTGCATCCAGATACTGCCTCAGCTCCATCATCCAGTCGTATCCCCCTTCATAGGCTGCCTGGGCGCCAGCCAGTGAAAGCGGGTTCAGGTCAAAATTATGCCGTGCCAGCCAGAGCTTTCTGACGTCCTCATTTGGAATAATGATATTGGAAAACTGCAGACCGGCAGTATTAAATGTCTTGCTCGGAGCCATGCAGGTAATGAGCCTATCGCTGTCTGGATACAGCTTCGCAAGCGGCGTATGCGTGAGTCCGCTGCGGATCAGGTCACAATGAATCTCGTCCGAGATGATCAGTAGGCCGTTATTCAGACAGATATCTGCGAATGTGCGCAGTTCTTCCTCTGTCCAGATGCGCCCGGAAGGATTGTGGGGACTGCAGAATATGCATAATTTTACCGCCGGATCCGCTGCCTTTTTCCTGATATCTTCAAAATCCATTTCATAATAGCCGTCCTGTTTCCGGTTCAGCAGGTCTGAGCAGACATATTCCACATCGTTATATTCTGCTGCATACTTGAAGTACGCGTACGAAGGCGTCAGTATCAGCACCTTGTCTCCCGGTTTGCATATATAGCCGGTCAGTTCATATAATGCAGGAATAACTCCATGGGATATATAGAGGTCTGACTGTGGAAATGTCCAGTTATACAGTTTCTTCGTCCATGCCAGAAATGCCTTGTAATACTCATCCCCGAAAAGCCTCGTGTATCCGAATATCTTCCGGCTGAGCCTTTTTTTGATTCCTTCGGTAATACAATCCGGTGCGGCAAACTCCATGTCTGCAATCCACATGCGGATGAACTCCTCATCCGCATAGGGGAATTTCATATTCTCATCCGCATGGAAAATATACTGCCTGAACCCGTCGGTATTCATACAGCTGGTGTGACGGCGGTCAATGATTTCATCAAAATTGTACTTCATGTGTATTCTCTCCTTACCTGATGCAGTTATCCGGTTTCGGGACATCCCGTGAACCGAAATGTTATTCAATATAGGCGATCGCCTCAATCTCCACCAGTGCATCCTTGGGCAGCCTTGCCACCTCTACCGCACTGCGTGAAGGATATGCGCCAGATGTGAAGAATTTCTCATATACAGTGTTCATGGAAGCAAAATGATTCATGTCGCTAAGGAATACTGTAGTCTTTACAACGTGATCCATCGTCCCTCCTTTTGCCTCAAGAATAGAACGGATATTGGCCAATGACTTCTCCGTCTGTTCTTCCACGCTTTCCGGAAAACTACCGGTCTCCATATCGACCGGCAGCTGCCCTGACAGAAAGAGCAGGTTTCCTATCTGATTTCCCTGTGAATACGGTCCAATAGCCGCTGGAGCCGATGAAGTTGATATTATTTCTCGCATAAACTCTCTCCTTAAATTTTTTCATCTTTCCTGAGTTCCATCACCTTCCTGTACAAACGGATAAAGTCATCTTTTGTCGTCATCCTTGCATTGTTAGGACGGTCGCCCCCCTGCATTGCATCGTCGGCCAGACGATCCAGGCTTTCTTCTGTTACTCCATAGGACGCAAGCGGCGGGATCGGCATATCCTCTAAAAGTTCATAGACACACGCAACCCCTTTCTTCGCGGCTTCTCTCACGGACAGCCCAGCTGTATTAACTCCGAAGAACCCGGCGATGTCTGCATAGCGTTCCGGCCAGGCCCCCATGTTGAATTCCATAACAACCGGAAGACACAGGGCATTGGCAACGCCATGTGGAACATGGTACTGCGCCCCCAGGGGATGTGCCATGCAGTGGGATATTCCAAGACTTGCTGTAGTAAATGCATAGCCTGCCATCATCGCGCCCATCATCATATCGTAGCGGGCGTCCTTATCGCTGTCGCCACGGTAAACTGCCGGACGCAGGGCATGTGCGATCAGTTTTATCGCCTGGCATGCCAGTGCATCGGAAATCGGTTCCGTACAGCGTGAAGTATACGCCTCAATCGCATGGGTCAGCGCGTCCATGCCCGTTGCCGCAGTAATCCCCGCCGGAAGCGAATAGGTCAGCTCCGGATCACAGATTGCCAGCGCCGGCATGATCCCGGTACCGCCGATGGGCATCTTCCACTCTCTCTGCCGGTCTGCAATGACGGCAAACGGTGTGCACTCACTTCCGGTTCCCGCCGCGGTAGGAATAGCTACCACAGGCAGAGGGGCGGTCTTAAATTTGTCACACCCCTGATAATCTCTGATACTGCCTCCGTTGGTAACAACGATTGCAGCTGCCTTGGCGGGGTCCATAGAACTCCCGCCGCCAAGGCCAATTATGACATCTGCATCTTTGCTTAAACTTACAATCTTCTCCACCGTTTCTACCGAAGAATCCGGTTCACACTGATCGTATACGTTCAGCTCAATGCCCGCACTTTTTACAGACTCCATGACCTTAGCCGCAATTCCGAACTTTACAAGCCCCTGGTCTGTGACGAGCACCGCTTTATTGACACCCAGTTTTTTCAATTCCTCCCCGGTCTTTGCTGCTGCACCGTTTCCAAAAAGAATTGCTCCGGATGGCGCCCAGGAAAATATGGACTTTTTATCTTTAAATACGCTGTAATCCAAAGGCAGCTGTGCAACTGGTCTAAACATGTTAAAACCTCCTAGCCTTATAATTTTTATACATTCCATCGCAGTGCAGGATGGATTAAGCCTTGATTCCCTCTTTTTGGTCTTTAGATCTTACCATAAAGTACCGGATCACAATAACAAAAAATACAATAAATCCGGTGTAACCACAGTAGGTCATAATAACTCCAAGCAGCTGCTGATATGGTACAAAAAGACACAGTACATAAGTAAGTACGCCAAATCCTACAACCGCAAGCTTATACTTCGGACTTTTATCATCTTTGATGAAAAAGTTAATCGTATTCCACAGAGATGGACAGATCGTGGAGTATATGGCCAGTATGATAATAACAGCAAACAGAGTGCCGACAGACCCCATAATATGGGAAGCCAGTGCCAGGTTAGGAATTGCAACTGTTGAAGCCTCCTCAATGTTGCCCAGATGGTTCAGCCCCATCAGGACGGAAACGGTGGAAATGAAGAATGCACCTGTAAAAAGAATCATTTTGAAACGGCCGAACTTATATTCCCGCTGGTCATATGCCAGTGTTGAAACGAAGTTGGAAACCAGAAGAAGGGAGCAGCCTCCAAACGAGAATCCGGCTGTAAGCCAATGATTCGTTCCCCGGGTAATAGTAACAGCCCCGCTGTCAAGAAGAGCAATCCCTTCCGAAATACGCGGGAAGAATGTGAAAGCTGAAATCAGGCCGACAATCAATGTAAAGCAGACAATTACAGGTCCAAGCCATCCGATTACATCGACAGTACGCTTCAGTCCAAAGATTGCTGTAGCCACAGCAGCTATAACCATAATAGCCGTAGCAATAGGCATCGGTACGCCCCACTGCTGGTTAAATGTGGATGCACCGCCTGAACACATGAAGATAAAACAGCAGGCTACAAACAACCACGCGAAGATTTCAAATAATTTGCCTGCATATTTACCCGCATAAAATGTTGCAACTTCATTCAGGTTGGCCAGGCCGCGGGTCCTGCCCGCATATGCATATGCTACATAAGTCAGATACATCATTAAGAAATTAATAATACCTACAGCAACGGCCATATACCCATAGCCCGAAAAGTACTGGATGGTCTCCTGCCCGGATGCAAAACCGGAACCAATCAGGAATGCAAGCAGTGCACCTGCTAATTTAAAAAATGTGAACCAGCTCATATTTTTCTTATCCATATATTTGTATCCCTCTCTCTCTTGTTTTTTACTCTCTTATCCCTTTTGCATGTGGATCAGCAGCAGTTTGTATGTTCGGTACGCCCAATGATATTTTCCTGTACACGCGGGTCAAGCTCTACGAAAAATGCGGAGTAACCTGCCACACGTACCATCAGGTTCTTATAGTTCTCCGGATGAGCCTGCGCATCACGCAGCGTCTCTGTATCTACTACATTGATCTGAACATGCTGTCCGCCTGCTTCACAATATCCTTTTACAAATGACTCGAGCATCTCCAGCCCCTTCTCGCCCTTTGCAACGGCAGGATCAAATTTATGGTTTACCAGAACCCCCTTCGGAACCATAATCGTATCCATCTTTCCGATGGAGTTGCCTACTGCAGTCGGGCCGTTGCGGTCCATGCCGTTAGACGGTGACGCATTGTTCGCCAACGGTTCCCCGTCCATACGTCCGTCAGGCGTAGCCCCTACGACACGTCCCTGCCAGATATTATAGGTCTGGTTCAAAAGTATCAGTTCATACTGGCCGAAACGCGAATCCTGATGCGCACGGTTTTCTTCTGCGCAGTAGGTTACAACCTGACGGCAGTAATCGTCTACCAGATCTTCATCATTGCCGAAATGTACATACTTATTCAGGAGCATCTGATGCCACTCCTCGTGTCCCTCATAATTATTTGCAAGAATCTCAAGCAGTTCCGGCATTGTCAGCAGCTTCTGGCGGAACACAACCTGGTCGATCGCAGCCAGTGAATCGGCAGCATTTGCCACCCCGCTGATGAAGGTACCTGTACTGCTGTATTTTGCACCGTCCTTCTGCAGGATACGGCCTTTTTCAATACAGCCGTCTACCAAAGTAGATGCAAATACCGTCGGGCAGATCTGTGAATGAAGTGCAGAACAGATTCCGTATGCTTTCAGATGGTAATCAATGATATAAGACAGCTGTGCTTTATAGGCATCCATGAATTTCTCCATGGTATCCATCTCTTCCATTGTGCCCGTCTTCGGCCCGAACTGGCGTCCCGTCTTTGGATCCACGCCGTTGTACATGGTCAGTTCCAGTACTTTCAGGATGTTGATAAATCCGGCTACCGGGCGGAAATCCGTCTTGCCTGGAACCTGTGCCTCCACGCAGCCTTCAATCGCATAGTCGCGGGCCTCCCGGATATCATTGCATCCATTGGCCAGCACACGCGGAATATTGATATCATCATTGAAGAAAGCAGGCTGCCCAAGTCCCTTCTGGGTAAGCTGCAGCGCTCTTCTGAAGGTCTCCCTGTCGATCTTCTTGTTATAGCGGAAGGAGATCGCAGGCTGTGTTGTCTGTGCGCCGTCTGCTGCCTCTAAGAACAGATAAGTCAGCCGGTTGCATGCATTCTTTCCGTCTGCATCGATACCGCCGATCGTCAGGTTCGTCCACATTGGGAATCCCGCATAGGCCTCTGCCTCAATATGATCACGCAGTTCGAATATCTCGGTCCACTTGATCAGCATACATTCGATCATCTCCACGATATCGTCCTCCGAAGCGATTCCCGCTTCAATGTCGTGCTGGAAATATGGATACATAAACTGGTCAAAACGTCCGACTGAATGGTTGTGTCCTGCATTCTCAATCTGGTAGATCAAATGGATGAACCAGAAGAACTGCATCGCCTCATAGAAGGTTTCCGGCGGATATTCCGGAATCCGTTCGCAGGTCACTGCAATGCGCAGAAGCTCCTCTCTGCGTTTTTCATCCGCCTCTGTCTGTGCCATCTCACGGGCAAGATACGCATAGCGGTGTGCAAACATAATCGCCGCATTTAAAGTGACAAGCATACCTTCCCAGGTATCTTTCTGCTCCTGCGTGACAAAATCATAATGTTCGATGCCATCCAGCTTCTCCTGAATCTCTTCGATCAGCTTGCGGAACCCCTTCTGGAAAACAACATCATACTGCGGCATATGGCTTGCCGTTGAAACGATACGGGAGCCGATTGTAATCAGACCGTCCAGGGAAGCCTGCTTCATATCATTCGGAATCCTGCTGTCTACAATCTCCCGGAAGCCATGGCCTTTCCACTCTGTACAGATGCGGATCAGTTCTTCCTTGTCACCCGGGTTCACCCATTCCATATTGTCGGTAGAACGGGTGTCAAATGTGTAAATATCTTCCAGTATCCAGTTAGAACCCCATTCCGGATATGCGGGAACAGATCTGTATCTCTCGCCGTGGTCTCCTACAAAAATGGACTGTGGATTGATGAAGATTTTCATGTTCTTCAGCAGATATTCCAGCAAATGTGCTTTTCTGGAAATCGGAGATTCTACGGAAGGGGTCCGGTAGAACTCGGTTACCAGTCTTGCTCTGTCCAGGGAAATAGACGGGTGGGTGTCGCGCAGCCGCGACTTCAGGAATTCAACTTTGTTACTGCTCATTGTGTTTCCTCCTTCATGAAAATTGGTTTTCTTGTTTATTGAACTTTGTACCGCACTGCCATGCTTCCAAAGTTAACAATCACATTTACACCGTTTTATACTGTCGGCCGGGATCTGTCTAGCTCTGCAGACGGCCAGGGTACAGACAGCAGTACTTTTACTCATCAGCGCTGTTGTCAATATTATAAAAACATTTTTTTCCTGCAGGTATCAGTATCTCATTTGCCGTTTCCACCAGATGGAGCATATGGTCAGTACCCGGCTCCTCAACATCCGGCAGCGGATATTCTTTCCCCAGGATCTTATACTTGTTGATGCCAAGCTTATGGTAAGCAAGAAGTTCATACCGCCGTACAGAAGGCAGTGTGCTTATAAACTGCGCCGTATCCCTGATATTTTCTTTTGAGTCATTCCAACCTGGAACAACCGGAGTACGTACACAGATTTCATTGCCATGGGCGCTGATTCTTTTCAAGTTCTCAAGAATGGCTGCATTTGGCTGACCCGTGATTTCTTCATGCATGCCGTTGTCCATATGTTTTATATCAAAGTAGATAAAGTCTATGTAGTCCAGACATGGAGCGAAGGAATCATAATCCCCGCACCCGCATGTCTCTATTGCAACATTGATGTGATATTCCCTGCATTTCTTTGCGATTGCATGCAGGAATCGGGGCTGCATCAGTGTCTCCCCTCCGGAAAAAGTAACTCCGCCTCCGGAATGTTCAAAATAAAAGCGGTCCTGATAAATGCGCCTGAACAATTCATCTACCGTATAGTCCTGACCGAACTGCTTTCTGGCCTCCGTGGGACACAGTTGCGCGCAAAGTCCGCATGCTGTACACTTTGCCCGGTCATACTGCATGACACCCTCTTCATCTAAACAGACCGCTTTATTCGGACATTTCTTCAGACAGAATCCGCATCCCATACAATTTGCCGGATTCAGCGCAATCTCCGGTTTAAAAGAGATTCCCTCCGGATTTGCGCACCAGAGACAATGAAGCCCGCATCCCTTAAAAAACACTGTGGTCCTCATCCCGCGTCCGTCTCTGTTACAGCATTTCTGAATGTTAAAGAGTCTTCCTGTTAAATCTCCCATGTTCTTTTCTCCCTCATACTTTTTAATAATTAATTATCACCTTGTTTATCCGCATAATTATTCAATCAAAATCTCAGCTTTTAAAAAAGTAGTTGTAATTTCAAAACTTTTGTTTTATAATTACTCAATAATTCAACTCTTTCATTTACTTTTATTTGATTTCTCTTAAATCATCAATCAATTTTTATATAATTATGGTACCAATAAATTCGTTAAAAATCCAACAAGTAATTTTCATTTTACCGTTCATTTTTTTTCATAGGGCATATTTTAATAAAAAAATATCATCATTTTGTTCATAGTGCACGAAACAAACGATCACCTTCCGCGGGGTTATCAGAGATGTAATCGCATACATGTTCATATACATATTGTTCGTAAACTATTTTAATTTTTTATATATTTGTAAATAGTTGCCAAAAGTCCCGTCATAATACACAACATAGGAGGTATTTATGGATACTGTAAAATACGAAATCTTTCTCAAGGTCCTGGAGCACCGTAGTTTTTCGAAGGCTGCCAATGAACTTGGCTACACGCAGTCCGCTGTCAGCCATTCTATCTCTACCCTTGAAAAATCCTTTGGATTTAAACTACTGAACCGTGAAAACAATGACATCAGCCTCACCCGGGCAGGGATTGATGTGCTCCCACATATCCGCAATATAGTGGATGCACAGAATACACTGGACTTTACGCTTACCTCTTACAATGAATATGAATCCGGCACACTCTGCATTGCCACGATTCCAAGCCTGGCAATCCAATGCTTCCCCGACCTCCTGCGCCAGTTCAACCTGCAATATCCGAAGATTCACATTGTCGTTATCGACGGTAATTACGAGGAAGTTGAGGAAATGCTTGCCGGCGGCAGGGTAGACTTTGGGTTTTCATCCGTCTCCGCCGAACTTCCTTTTAAGACAATCCCCCTGTTTCGGGAGAGTCTGCAGGCAATCCTGCCCTGCAGCCATCCCCTCGCCGAAAAAGAAGCCATTTCCCTGCACGACCTGGAACCAGAGGTATTCATCATGCCGGGTGAAGGGCCCAACCATCAGGTAGGGCAGCTCATCCGCAAATATCATTTAAAACTGAATATTGTCTACTCCGTGTCCGATGACAACCTGACAGTCTCCATGATCGCCCAGAACCTGGGCGTAAGCATCCTCCCGGAGATGTCCTTTAAAAAATACCTGAACCTCCCCTTTATAGCGAAACCACTGATCGAAGAGCCATTCAGGGAAATTATGATTATGTACAATGATCTCAATTCCATCTCCCCGATCAGCCGGGCATTTATTACATTTGCTCAGAACTACTTCCGCCAGTTTCCGGATACAAAACCGGTATAACTTAGAGCACAGCAATTCGGCCCCGCTGCATTTTCCATGGTTTAAGAGGCAGTATCCGGCTGCATTTTAGCATCTTTTGATTATGAGTAACCTTGACCATGCAGCAATTTCATGATAGGCTGAAATTACCATATATTGGTATTAAAATTATTCATACCAACTATATATTGTTTTTCAGAAAGACAGCCGTCAGGCAATAAAAATTAATTTAGGTGATGCATATGGAAGATCTGATGAATTATTATATAAGACTTGTTCCCTTTCTGGGGGAAGCTCTTGGAAAAAGCTTTGAGGTAGCAGTGCTGGACTGCAGGACAGAAAGTATTGTTGCCATTACCAATAATCATATCAGCGGACGCAGCGTGGGTGCCCCGATGACAGATTTCGCAAAGAAAATGGTCAGCAGCGGAGAATGGAGGAACCGGGATTACATAGCAAGCTATTCCGGACATACAGGAAATAACAAGCTCCTGCGCTCGTCCACATATTTTATCAAATCCGGGGATACCCTTCTTGGAATGCTTTGCATCAACATGGACACAACAGATTACCAGCTGATCAGTAATCTGGCGCATATGCTGGGTGGACTGGAGACAGGCAAAGCCAAGGTTGCCAACAGTGACAATTCAGACAGCGAAACCTTTCAGGACAGTGTCTCTAACACAATCGCCGAGACGCTTCACGGCCTGTATGAGGAAGAAATCCCCAAAGAGTTTTCAAGAAATGACAGGATTACCATTCTTTCTAAGCTGCAGGAGAAAAAGGTGTTCCTGGTTAAAGGATCCGTGCCGCGGATTGCACGCATTCTTGGATGCAGCATACCTACGGTGTACAGGGAACTCTCACATCTGAAAAATCAGCCGGAAGACTCAGAGACCAGTTAATAAAGGGTTTTATTGGCAGGCTGCCATGATAGGAGAGAAAAAAGATAACTAACGACTACGTATTTTCATAAAGTTGAGATAACAAATAGTCAATATCTGTAGAATAATTTGGACGTCTGCTTCTGACATACTCATCAAGGTGACAGGGATGCCGGGGAGGTACTGGGGATATAAACGTTACGCCAATTCTATACCATCCACTGTCCCGGTCTGGGATCCAACCCAATGTCATTAAGATAGCAAATATGAATGCCACCTTACCATGAAATCTTATAATTCAATGTAAAGTGACACTCTGGGTTAATGATATTTTCTGCTTTTAGACACTACAATTAAACAGATGTTTTCATCTGCTTAAATAGGGTGTATAATATATTTTGTGTTAGGCTCACCGGTATAGGAAACTTACTGCTTTCTTCTTATGATCGGCTTTGCGAGGGGCGCGACGGCCAGGTCGAACAGGGAGTATTTCTTTACTTATTAAAGCCTCAACATCTGGCGGGGAATTCTCCGCCTTTTTACTTATGAAATATCTGCATATATGTATTGCAATTGTATAGTTCGTTTGATAAACATGCTTC
>LDAQ01000140.1 GCA_001028025.1 Faecalicatena fissicatena
TTCTTATCTTAATGACATTGCTCCTCTCCCCGGATCAGGCTTTTGGATAACTTCATCTGCGCGATATACCAGATCAGCATATTCAGCAAAATTGTCACAATTGTCACCAGCTGAGAAACGATATGTTCCGTGATGCCAAACTCTCTGGGTAACATCAGTACTGTCATGCCGCAGATCAGAAAAGAAAGACCGATACCGATTGTGATTTTCACCTTTACATTTTTCTTTTCCCTCTGCAGTTCATACACCCGGTCCATCCAGAGTTTTCTGTCATTCAGCAGGATATCTGCCGCAGCGGTAAAATCACCGCCCACCGCTTCGGCCTCAATCAGAAAATCGTGGACTTTGTACAGTCTTCTGCATCCGTATTCCTTCTCAATAATGGCAAATGCCTCCCGGTAAAGATTTGCACCGGCATCTTCATTCTGTATATAACGAATAGCCCGATGTACGGCATCGTACAGGCGGCTCTCTCCCTCTTCAAATAAAACGAGTGTATCTTCCAGGGCCGTCAATATCTTTGCCCTTCTTTTGAAAGAATACAGCATCTGCTCCATGTAGGCGTTAACATCCTCAAAAAGACGGGCCTCATACAAATTGCGGTAAGTCATGGCAAATATCCCGGGTACAAAACAGGTAGCCGCTGCAGCAATGATTAGTATACCGGGCAGTTTTAGTCTGAACGCAAAAGACAAAACAGCCACGCCCCCATACAGCCCCAGAAAATACCCTGCATATTTGCGGGCCGAAAACTGGTAACCAAACCTTCGGACTGCTCTCTTCAAATATCCCGGATTCAGATATTTGATTCCCTCTCTATTCCTATTCTTTTTCATCCTTTCCTCCGCATGTTTCCTGTTATTAAACGTGTACCAGAGGAAATAGCAGTTCCTGTATCCGAAAATGGATCTGTTATGTCTCCCAGCTTGAATTTCTTCCTTATATTTTCCGGAATTTCTCCGGAAATGAACTTTCCGCCTTCTGCAATCAGACATCTTACATTCTGCTCACCAACACGGTCAAAAAGACAGATCTGATCGATAAACCTGACAACCTCTTTTTTTTCTGTCACTTTTTTTCTAAGCAGGATTCCTACATTCAAAAAACTGTAAATATCGTTCTCCAGCCTTGTCGCTGCATAGGCATCCTGCATCATATTCTGAATCCGGTCCGGTATCTTTCTCGTATCGTCCGTATGCAGCGTTGTAAGCCCATGAAGTCCTGTAGAAAAGCACTCTAAAAGATATTTCACCTCCACCGAGCGCGCCTCCGAAAGCAGAACCCACTGGGGATTCTGCCTCAGGGCAGTCTTAATTGCCTTCGTGTATGGGAAAAATTCCTCATCCACCTTCAGTTCCACACAATTGGCGCCCGGATTAATATCCTTATAATGAATCTCCAGATTGTCCTCGATTGTCATCACCTTTTCTTCCTTCGGAATATACTGCGTCAGAAACTTCAGCAGCTCCGTCTTGCCCGCACCCGGGCGGCCGCAGAATACCATATTCATGCGCGCCCTGATACAGTTGATAAGAAAAGTCAGAACTTCCCCCGAACAATACTGTTCTCTTATCATATTCCCTTCTGACATACGCATAACTGCGGGTGTCTTTCGAATAGATATTGCATATCCTGTATTCGTTGCACTGGGATGGATAATCGAAATACGGAGGATATCTGTCTCAGCCTCCAGAACGTTATTATATTTATTAATCTGTCCGCTGACCACATTGGACACCCTGATACTGAACTGACTCACAAATTCCGGTGACAGTTGCACTGGTACTTTATAAATCCCCCGCTTTAAGTGCTCAACCCACACATTCGTCCCATTAAAATTAATGTCTGTAATATCTTTATCCAGAACATAAGGCAGCAGCGGTCCAAAACTTTCTTCTTTTAAATTCCAAGCCTCCCTGGAAATCTTCACAGGCAGCTCTCCTTTCCCACCATCAGCCTACTACAGATGCCGTAGTGCCAAGTGCTGTTGTCAGCTTCTCCACAGCAGTGGTAATCCCCAGTCTGATACTGTTTCCAAGGGGCGTAGCCGCCACTACAATAATCATAATTACAATTGCTGCCACTACAATCACACCATATTCTTCCATAAATGTTTTCATAAACAATCCTCCTGTAAATAGAATAATAAACTCACCTGTTAATTACAAAACTGCAGACTACTCCCATATACTTTTCAGACAATCATAGACATCACCACCGCCTCTACTATAATTCGGCCAAATCCGACGCAAAAGCCCCGCACGGATGCCGCAGTACTATGCTAAAAACCAGCCCTGCCGGTCCAAAGCCACAATCAGCCACAAAAAAGGAATAAACCGGGAGACCTCCCGAAAAAAAAATTACTGCGACAGAACAAAAAAATGTCCTGAAAGAACTAACACAACACACAATATCCAACTACACTCCAGGGAAAAAATCACGAAATAAACCCACCCGAATCAGTGCCCAACACACTAAAAAGAAATACATCCTGTAGAATTCAATAATTTATAGAACTAAATTATATAACATATAATATCATACAACATATAACATGTCAATAGCCAAACGTAAAATAAACAATTTTTCATCCTTCAAGTCTGCCTTACGCCCGTATAATCCCAGAAAATAATACATAGCATACAATTAAATCCAACACAAACAAAACGCAAGCTGACACCTTGCACCACAAACTTAAAATTCAAAAAAGGAAATAAGAAAAGATTAAAAAGATCCCCTGACTAAAAAGACAACTACCAGATCCCATCCAAGATACGATATACCTTCAGCTTACCTTCCTGGTCCACAAATGTCAAGAACAAATCACCATAAATTTCCTTTTGTTGCCGCCTGCGGCGCGAATGCATCAGCATTCGGGCCAAATGCGGCAAGTCCCTCCGTTTTTCCTGTTTTTTCGTCTACAGCTTCTTCGCGAGCGGACAGGATATTGAATCAGCATGCAGAGCCCCGGCAGAAGCAACCTTCCCCTCGTCCTCAGCGCCCCATCCGCCCCATCCGCCCCTCACTGCACAGATAGATTCGTATACCCCATCAGGCTCAAATCCACTTCCCGTGCTACTTCTCTTCCTTCGCGGATAGCCCATACAACCAGCGACTGCCCTCTGTGCATATCACCCGCGGCAAATATATTCTTTGCCGCAGTTTCATACTCACCGGACGCCGTCTTTATATTATTCCTGTCATCCACCTCCACGTCAAATGCTTTAGCCACATAGTCCTCACTCCCGATAAACCCGGCCGCAATCAGCACCAGATCCACTTCCACGCTATATTCACTCCCGGGGATCTCCGCCATAATCATTCTGCCGGTCTTTTCATCTTGCCTTACTTCCAGCTTCACAAGAGAAGCCTTGGAGACGGTCCCCTTCTTATCTTTGATAAACTCTTTCACCGTAGTCGTATACACCCGGGGATCTTCCCCGAAAACGGCGGCAGCTTCTTCCTGCCCATAGTCTGTCTTGCACACTTTCGGCCACTGGGGCCACGGATTGTTTTCTGTCCTTTGATCCGGAGCCTTGGGCATCATTTCCAGCTGAAGCACGGATTTGGCGCCATGCCGGACAGCGGTTCCCACGCAGTCATTCCCTGTATCACCGCCTCCGATTACCAGCACCTTTTTCCCTTTCGCAGAAATATATGTGCCTTCCTTCAGTTTCATCTGATTTGCCCAGAGTGCCTTTGTCGTGGACTTCAGGAAATCCACTGCAAAATAGATTCCCTCAGAATCACGTCCCGGCACCTTAATATCTCTTGGTTCGGATGCCCCGCAGGCCAGGATCACTCTGTCATATTCTTTTAAAATCTCTGCTGCCTTCACTGTTTTTCCCACATTGCACCCCGTTTTAAACTGAATGCCCTCTGCCTCCATAATTGCTGTTTTACGGTCAATGACCTGCTTTTCCAGCTTCATATTGGGGATTCCATAGCGGAGCAGTCCTCCGATCCTGTCCTCCCGCTCAAATACCGTCACAAGGTGTCCTCTCCTGTTCAGCTGGTCTGCAGCAGTCAATCCCGCAGGTCCCGAACCAATTACCGCAACCTTTTTTCCTGTTCTCACTTTCGGCGGACGGGCATGTGCATATCCCTGCTCATAGGCATTTTCTATAATGCTGTATTCATTTGCCTTTGTAGCTACAGGTTCTTCATGGAGCCCGCAGGTGCAGGCGGCCTCACAAAGGGCCGGGCACACACGCGCTGTAAACTCCGGAAAGTTATTGGTTTTTATAAGACGCGCGTATGCCTCCTCCCAGTTTCCGTTAAAGATCAGATCATTCCACTCTGGAACCAGGTTGTGCAGAGGGCAGCCGCTTGCCATTCCATTTAACATCTGTCCCGACTGGCAGAAAGGTACTCCGCAGGCCATACATCTTGCTCCCTGAATTTCCTGCTCCTCTTTTGAGAGAGACGTGTGGAATTCCCGGAAATGCCTGATTCTTTCCTTGGGCGGCTCTGCCGTCTTATCCTGCCTTTCGTAGTCTATAAATCCTGTTGGTTTTCCCACTGTTAACGCCTCCTGTCTTCCACTTTAATCTTATTGAATGCTTCCATTTTCGCCTGTTCACTGCTCAGCCCTTTTTCTTCCATCTGCAGAATTGCCGCCATCATACGCTCGTAATCTTCCGGTATGATTTTCTTGAATTTAGGCAGATACTCTTTAAAATGATCCAGAATCTCTTTCCCGATGTCAGAATTTGTATATGCAACGTGTTCCTGAATCATATTTTTCAGTTCCTGTACATCGTACTTATCCGTCACTCGCTCAATGTTTACCATATCTTTATTTACCTTGCGGTACAGGTCATTCTCACTGTCCAGTACATACGCAATGCCTCCGCTCATGCCGGCCGCAAAGTTTTTCCCGGTCTGTCCCAGTATCACAACACAGCCCCCGGTCATATACTCGCACCCGTGATCTCCTACGCCTTCTACTACCGCACGTACTCCGGAATTACGCACACAGAATCTTTCACCCGCCACGCCATTAATAAATGCATCTCCGCTCGTGGCACCATAAAATGCAACATTGCCGATGATGATATTTTCACTGGCTTTAAATTTTGCTCCACGAGGCGGGCAGACGACCAGTTTTCCTCCGGACAGCCCTTTGCCGAAATAATCATTGCTGTCTCCTGTCAGTTCGAGTGTCAGCCCTTTTGGAATAAATGCACCAAAACTCTGTCCTCCGGCGCCTCTGCATTTTACCACATAACTGTCCTCCGGCATTCCTTCCGGATACCGTTTTGTAATTTCTGAACCGAACATGGTTCCAAAGGTTCGATCCGTATTGGAAACATCCACCTCTATACTTCTCTTCTGCCCCTTTTCCAGAGCTGGAAGCAGCTGTTTCAAGAGTACTTTTTCATCCAGTGTCTTCCTCAGTTCGAAATCATACACTTTTTTCGGATTAAAGATTCTCCCTTTCTTTTCTCCGGAGTATGGATTGTATAGGATGGAATCCAGATCCAGTGTGGATGCCCTCTCAGATACCGGCACCGCCTTTTGTTTCAGAAGATCTGTGCGTCCGACAAGCTCATCGAGCGTGCGTACGCCGAGTTTCGCCATATATTCCCGCAGTTCTTGTGCAATAAATTTCATGAAATTCACCACATATTCCGGTTTTCCCATGAAGCGTTTTCTGAGTTCCGGATTCTGTGTTGCAACCCCTGCCGGACAGGTATCCAGATTACACACCCGCATCATGACGCATCCCATCGTAACCAGCGGTGCGGTCGCAAACCCGTATTCCTCTGCTCCAAGAATCGCCGCAATTGCCACATCCCTGCCACTCATTAGTTTTCCGTCTGTCTCAATCCGCACCCTGTCACGCAGTCCGTTCTGGATCAGAGTCTGATGTGTCTCAGCAAGCCCCAGTTCCCATGGCAGACCCGCATTTTGGATGGAACTTCTGGGTGCAGCACCCGTACCGCCATCGTAGCCGGATACCAGAATCACTTCTGCCCCTGCTTTTGCAACACCTGCGGCTACCGTTCCGACTCCGGCTTCCGACACAAGCTTTACCGATATCCTTGCTTCTTTATTTGCATTTTTACAGTCATAAATTAACTGTGCAAGATCCTCAATAGAGTAAATATCGTGGTGCGGCGGCGGTGAGATCAGACTCACACCCGGTGTGGAGTGACGGGTCTTTGCGATCCACGGATATACCTTTTCTCCCGGAAGGTGTCCTCCTTCTCCTGGCTTGGCACCCTGAGCCATCTTAATCTGAATCTCCCTGGCGCTGACAAGGTATCTTGAAGTCACACCAAATCTGCCGGATGCCACCTGCTTGATAGCAGAACAGCGGTCCGTATCCAGACGTTCCATATCTTCTCCGCCTTCACCGCTGTTGGATTTGCCATGCAGCTGATTCATGGCAATGGCAAGCGTCTCGTGTGCTTCCCTGGAAATGGAGCCATAGGACATGGCACCTGTCTTAAACCGTGTCACAATGGAATCCACGCTTTCCACCTGATCCAGAGGGATACCCTTGCCTGGATAATTGAAATCCAGCTGCCCCCTCAGGTTAATTTTTTCCCCTTCCTCGTCCACCATTTTTGTGTACTGCTTAAACATTTCATAATCACCGCGCCTGGACGACTGCTGCAGCATATGGATTGTCTGCGGATTATAGAGATGCTCTTCTCCGCCGCTTTTTGATTTGTGTTTTCCCATACTGTTCAAGGTCATATCCACCTCCAGCCCAAGCGGATCAAATGCCTCTGAATGAAATGCCGTATAATCCCCTGCAATCTCCTCAATACCAATGCCCCCGATCCTGCTGACCGTATCGGTAAAGTAATGGTTGATAAACTCTTCCCTGAGTCCGAGAGCCTCAAATATTTTTGCCCCCTGATAGGACTGGATTGTGGAAATTCCCATCTTGGAGGCGATCTTGATAATACCGTGGATCACCGCAGAATTATAATCATTCACCGCCGCATAATAGTCTTTATGCAGCATATTCGTATCGATCAGCTGCCGGATAGATTCGTGGGCCAGATAGGGATTGATTGCACAGGCACCGTATCCCAGCAGGGTCGCAAAGTGGTGTACTTCTCTCGGCTCCCCGGATTCCAGTATCATTGCCACTGATGTTCTTTTCTTCGTGCGCACCAGATGCTGCTGCAGGCCGGATACTGCAAGCAGAGACGGGATCGCCACATGGTATTCATCCACACCCCGATCCGACAGGATCAGGATATTTGCTCCCTCCCGGATCGCCCGGTCAACCTCAATAAACAGATATTCAATGGCTCTTTCCAGACTTGTATTTTTATAATATATAATAGGAATTTCCGCCACGGAAAAACCATCTACCTTCATGTTCTTGATTTTCAGAAGATCTGTATTCGTCAGGATAGGATTATTGACCTGGAGCATTTTACAGTTTTCTTCTCTCTTCTCCAGCAGATTTCCATCTTTTCCAATGTATATTGTTGTTGAAGTCACTACCTCCTCACGAATCGCATCAATCGGCGGATTGGTCACCTGAGCAAACAGCTGTTTAAAATATCCGAACAATGGCTGGTTTTTATGAGAAAGTACTGCCAGCGGAGTGTCGATCCCCATAGCAGCTATCCCTTCTGCTCCTGTCTTCGCCATATTCAGAATAGATGTTTTCACTTCCTCATAGGCATAGCCAAATGCTTTCTGCAGCTTTGTACATTCTTCTTTTGAATACCTGGGTACATCCTGATTCGGTATCTTCAGGTCTTTCAGGTGGATGAGATTGCTGTCCAGCCATTCCCCATAAGGATGTTCATTTGCATATTTTTCCTTCAGAGCCTCATCGTCAATCACTTCCCCTTTGATTGTGTCAACAAGCAGCATCTTTCCGGGATGAAGCCGCTCTTTTAGTACAATCTTGGCCGGATCTATATCCAGCACACCCACTTCCGAAGAAAGAATCAGATTATTATCCTCTGTTATATAATATCTGGAAGGGCGCAGGCCATTGCGGTCCAGGACCGCTCCCATACAGTCTCCGTCCGAGAATAGAATTGAGGCCGGACCGTCCCAAGGCTCCATCATGGTTGCATAGTACTGATAAAAATCCTTCTTATTCTGAGACATGCTGCGGTTATTCGCCCACGGCTCCGGTATGGCTATCATCACAGCCAGAGGAAGCTCCATGCCGCTCATTACCATGAACTCCAGTGCATTGTCCAGCATCGCAGAGTCGGAACCGGAAGTATTGATCGCAGGAAGCACCTTATGCAGCTCTCCCTTCAGGTCATCGGATTCCATCGTTTCCTCTCTGGCGCGCATTTTATCCGCATTGCCGCGGATCGTATTGATTTCACCGTTGTGTACCATAAACCGGTTCGGATGCGCTCTTTCCCAGCTCGGATTTGTATTCGTGCTGAAGCGGGAATGAACCATCGCTATAGCAGATTCATAGTCTGCATCCTGCAGATCTTCAAAAAACATCCTCAGCTGTCCGACCAGGAACATCCCCTTATAGACAATTGTTCTGCTTGACAGCGAAGCCACATATGTATCATCGCTGCTCTGCTCAAATATCCGGCGCACTACATAAAGCCTTCTGTCAAAGGGCAGGCCCTGCTCCGTTTTCTTAGGCCTCTCGATAAACGCCTGCATAATACACGGCATGCAGTCCACCGCCTTTCTGCCCAGAATCTCCGGTTTAACAGGTACTTCTCTCCATCCCAGGAAATTCAGTCCCTCTTTGGCAGTGATCACTTCAAATATCTTTTTGGCCTGGTTTCTCTTCAGTTCATCCTGGGGAAGAAAGAACATTCCCACTCCATAATCTCTGTTTTTGGGCAAAGAAAAACCGAGGGGTTTACAAACCTTAGAGAAAAATCTGTGTGAAATCTGAAGTAAGATTCCTACACCATCTCCTGTTTGACCCTCGGCGTCCTTGCCAGCTCTATGTTCAAGATTTTCTACAATTTTCAGGGCATTCACCACTGTCTCATGGCTTTTCACACCCTTAATATTCACGACCGCACCAATCCCGCAGTTGTCATGCTCAAAACCGGACCGGTACAATCCGGCCTTCCGGCCCATATTTAATTCACCCATAATCCCTGTCCTTTCTCCGATATCGTAATGTTGACTTTTTATTTTTTTCCTACTATACTACAGTTTTTTTTATTTGTAAATAAAAATTTTATTTCAAGTTGTCAGATAATTTGTTAATTTCATGCTTTTCCGCGCCTTATTCTGATATCATCCTCTGTTTTTCCAGCATATCCCTGCTTGCTCACACAATTTGATTCTGTTCGCATATCCCGGGACTGCAAAAACCGGGCACAACCACCTGAAAGATGATCTGTGCCCGGCTTATAACCAAACCGATCTGTCTACCGGAACATATCCGGTGTAATTTTATTCTCTGTAGGAGGCGGAGCTCCCTCTGGCTTTTCATCTATTCTCTGAATCAAAACAAACATGATGGAACCTGCAAAAGCAGATATGACCGCCGCCAGCCCCATTCTGGAAATTTTTACGACAAGCCAGTCAAATGCCCCTGTGGCAGTCAGAATCAGGGATGTCATATTCGCCACCACATGCAGCACTGCCGGAGCCTTGAAGGAACCGTATTTTTCATATGCGTAGGAAAGCAGCAGCCCCAGAATAAATGCATATAAAAACTGCACAATATTCCCGTGGATCAGCCCGAATAAAAGAGAGGAACAAACTGCCGCTTTCATAAAGCTGCCCCGCTCCCGGTATCTTTTAAACAGAATGCCCCTGAACATCAGCTCTTCTGTAAGGGGTATAATAAGGCCGAGACAGATGAACTGCACCGGTAAGCTGGCGGAATAGAACATCTGGTTTGTCTCCTGATACTGTTCGCTTGACATAGCCAGGGTGCTCATTACTGACAAACAGTTTGACCCAATGCACACCGCCACGCCAAGGCCGATAATCTGAGCATATTTCCAGATATTTGCTTTCTTATTCTGAGGAATATTCAGTGTCTTCTCCTTTTTTCTGTCCATCAAAAACAGAGTCAGAGTCAGAGGAATTGTAAATAAAGCCGCTACCCCCAGGATCTCGACCTGGTATCGCTGCACAATTTCCATCACCTTCCCCGCATTCTGCCACGCCAGATTCATAATCTCGTCCTGTGTCATATTATCGGAAAAAGCGCTGTAATCTATAATCTCTCCAAGATGCGGGATAATTGCGAACAATTCCACTATAAATCTGGCTGCAAACTGGATGACCCAATACAAGAGAAGTGGACCGCACAGCCGCCAGAACTGCTTTGATTCCGGATTCTTATTCATTCTTTTGTTCTCCTCGCTTTCTTCTCTATCCACGCCCTCACATCTTCTTCTTTTCCCTGCAGAGACCCCTGCACCATCTCAGGCTTGCCGCCCCCGCGTCCGCAGAACTCTTCGTTCAGCCCCTTTGCGACGGGGCGCATATCTTCACCCATGCTTCCAATCACATATCGCCAGGACTTATCGCCCGTCTTTAGAAATACCGCGCAGCATTCAATACCGCGCGCCAAAACCAGGTTCATCAAAATTCTGGGACCGTCCCCCTCCAGTTCTTCTTCAAACAGGCAGGCAAATGTTTCCTCTCCGGAAATCTCTGCCGCTCTGTATTCGAGCAGCCTTTTTTGTTTTTCTGCAAGCACCGCCTTCAGTCGTCCGCATTCTTCTTTCATGCGTCCCGCCGCCTGGCTGATTTCCTCTTCCTTTGCACTTAACAGTGCTGAAATACTTTTTACATGCTGTTCTTTGCTGTCATAGTCGGCCAGTGCACGAAAACCGCACAGCATGGTTACACGCGCGCCGCCTTTATACCGCTGAACATTTGTAAGCTTGATCAGACCGATCTCCCCTGTCTTTTTCACATGTGGAGCACAGCATGCACACACATCGTATCCCGGGATGGTCACAATCCTGACCTCGCCCTCGATCTCGATCTTGCTTCTGTACTCCAGAGAAACCAGTTCCTCTTTTGAGGGCCAGGACACCTGCACTTCCAGGTTTTTCACGGCAGCTTCATTGGCCTGCCATTCAATTTCCCGCAGTTCTTCTTTTGTGATCTCTCCGTCAAAATCCATAGTACAGTCCCCGCTGCCCAGGTGAAAGCCCACATTATTGTATCCGAATCTGGCATGCACAAGTCCGGACACAATATGCTCTCCGGTATGCTGCTGCATCTTCATAAAGCGCATATCCCAGTCAATTTTTCCAGTTATTTCACGGTTTTCCTCTACAGGAGCCTCTGTTACGTGATAGATAATTCCGTCTTTTTCCCAAACATCCATCACCTTACTGTCTTCCAGCCAGCCAGTATCCGCATACTGTCCGCCGCCCTCTGGAAAAAAGGCAGTCCTGTCCAGGACCACCTCATAATATTCCCCTTTTGGCCGGCACATCTTTACAAATGCGGTAAACACTTTTTTATGACTGTCTTCATAAAATAACTTCTCTGTCATATCTTGTATTTACATCCTTTCCGGCGCTTCAAAGCCGAGCAAATCAATGCAAGTCTCCAGAATCTCTTTCACCAGCTTCAGAAGAGCAATATATCCTGCTTTGCGTTCCTCATCCTCTTCCGTGAGAATCTTCGTCTCATGGTAGAACTTATTAAAGGCATTTGCCAGGTCATAAATATACGCACAAATCTTATGTGGAGCACTCTCCTCGAAGGCCGCGTCAATCACATCATTAAATTTGACCGCCTCCAGCATCAGTGCTTTTTCGAACTCCGTTAACGCTTCTTTTACCGCCAGGCTTTCCAGGGTCCCTTTACCATCCAGATACTTATTCAGGATGGACTTTATACGTACAATCGTGTACAAAATATACGGTCCCGTATTTCCTTCAAACGAGGTAAATCTATCTACATCAAAAACGTAATCCTTGGAAGCCTGATTGGACAGATCACCGTATTTAATTGCGGCAAGTCCCACAAGCCTGGCCGTGTTCTGTGCTTCCGCCTCAGTAACGGTACGGTTATCCATTATTTTGTCATACATCTTTTCATCGATCTCACGGATCAGGTTCTCCAGACGCATAACGCCGCCTTCTCTTGTCTTAAAGGGCTTACCGTCTTTGCCATTCATCGTACCGAATCCCAGGAATTTCATATCCACTTCCGGACGCACGATTCCTGTTTTCTTCGCACAGCGGAACACCTGCACAAAATGCAGCTCCTGGCGCTTGTCTACAACATAAATCAGTTTGTCCGGCTGATAAAGCGCTTCACGTTCTACCAATGTTGCCAGATCCGTTGTATCGTATAATGCGGCTCCGTCTGATTTCAGAATCATACATGGAGGCACTTCCTTTTTGTCCTCTTCCTCCTGCACATCGACTACAAGCGCACCCTGGTCATAATGGGCATATCCATCTTCTTTCAACCGCTGCACCATATCAGGAATATATTTCTGGGCATCTGCCTCACCCTTCCAGAGATCAAATTCCACATTCAAATTCTCATAATTCTTCTTCAGGTCCGCCACAGATACATTCATGATATGCTCCCAGATGGCCCGATAACCCCGGCGCCCGTTCTGCAGCAAAAATGTTGCCTGCAGCGCTTTGTCACGGTATTCCTCATTCTCCTTGGCAAAAGCACTGGCCGTAGGATAGATCTCTTCCAGCTCGCTGATCGTAAAAGGTGCCTCTTTTGGATATTCCCCCTCATACGCTTCGTCAAAATATGGCAGATCAGGCTTTCTCTTCTCCAGTTCCGTAATGATCAGGCCCATCTGATATCCCCAGTCTCCCAGATGAATATCTCCAATGACCTTGTGTCCCTTAAATCTGGCAGTGCGCTTGATACTCTCACCGATAATCGCGGACCTCAGGTGCCCTACATGAAGCGGCTTTGCAACATTTGGTCCGCCGTAATCCACCATAATGGTATCAGGCTTTGCCGCTTTCTCCACGCCCAGGCTATCCGCATCCGCCATCTGATTCAGATAGCCGGCCACGTAAACCGGGCTCACCTTCAGATTGATAAATCCAGGTTTGACCGCTTCTGCCATCTCAAAACAGGAACATTCCCCAAGCTTCTCCAAAACATCCTCAGCAATCACAAATGGCGCCTTTTTATAGGTCTTTGCAGCCGCCATTGCACCGTTACACTGGTACTCACACAGATCCGGTCTGTTGGACAGGGTCACTTTCGCAAAAGATTCATCGTATCCCGCTCCCTTGAAAGCTTTCTGCATCTCTATGGTAATCAGTTCCAATAATGTCTTCAATTTTATTCCACACTCCGTTCTAATTTTCTTCCATTTTGCTATTTTATCACGTATAATCAGGGAGGGCAAGTGTTATTAAGGGAACTTTCCCCGTATTTTCGGGCTTTAAGGCACTTTTCCTGGCCTATATCCATATACACAGCAAAGAGATACGAATAAACTTATCTTCGGGCATAAAATAGAGTTTCGCTTGCGAAACTCGCGCCTGCGGCGGCCGCATCGCGGCATCTACCTCTTACGCCGCAGTGCGCATCCCCCGGAGGGATTTTATCTTATAGGCGTAATTTCCTATAAGATAAAATGTTGTCCGGAAAAAATATATCGTAACAGAAAGGCAGGAATGAATGATGAAAATTGGATCACATGTTGGAATGAGCGGTAAGGAAATGCTCCTGGGTTCTGCTAAAGAGGCCGTGTCTTACGGGGCCGATACTTTTATGTTTTACACCGGTGCGCCGCAGAACACACGGCGCAAGGATATCAGCGAACTGAATATCGAACCCGCATGGGAGTATATGAAGGAACACGGAATTAATGAGATTGTAGTGCATGCCCCCTACATTATCAACCTGGGGAATGCTGTAAAACCGGAAACTTTTGAGCTGGCCGTAGAATTTCTGGATAAGGAACTGAAACGCACCATGGCATGCAGAAGCCATCTGCTGATTCTGCACCCGGGCGCCCATGTAGGCGCAGGCGTTGAAACCGGTACGAATCAGATTATACAAGGGCTGAACGAGGTGCTTACAAAGGACACGGACTGCTGCATAGCGCTGGAAACAATGGCTGGAAAGGGTTCCGAAATCGGCCGTACCTTCGAGGAGCTGGCACGTATCTATGAGGGGGTTAAGTATAACGATAAGCTGCGGGTATGCTTCGACACCTGCCACACCAGCGACAGCGGGTATGACATTGTTCACCACTTTGATGATGTAGTCGATGAATTTGACCGGATTCTCGGAAAGGATCAGATCGCTGTCTTCCATATTAATGACAGCAAGAATGTTCCCGGCGCTGCCAAGGACAGGCATGCCAATATCGGATTCGGTGAACTGGGATTTGACGCACTGAACGCAATCGTTCACCACAAGGATTTCGAAAACGTACCAAAGATACTGGAGACCCCTTATATTCCTTCTCCCACAAAAGAGAAAAAGTCTTATGCGCCCTATAAGTATGAAATTGAAATGCTAAGAAAAGGAACCTTTGACCCGGCTCTTACAGACAGGATTATCCGTGAGAATGAAAAGACAATTGACTAACACTTGACATCTCTCGCATCGCATTGTATGATTGTACTATACAGATAATACAGTCTTGGAATTACTTTAATCATACAGAAAAAGAGGTGACTTAGATGCCATGGGATTTAGATAATGACCGCCCTATCTATCTGCAGCTCATGGAGCGAATCCAGCAGGACATCATTGCAGGCATATATAATCCCGGAGATAAGCTCCCTTCCGTACGCGACCTGGCTCTCGACGCTTCTGTGAATCCCAATACCATGCAGAAAGCACTCTCCGAACTCGAGAGAAGCGGCCTGGTATATTCGCAGAGAACAAGCGGCAGATTTATCACGGAGGATGAGACAATGCTGAAAAAGATGAAAAAAGATTTAGCATCCGAGCATATTCATCAATTTTTTGAAAAGATGAAGCTGCTCGGATTTGGGGATGAAGAGATTCTGGAATTAATCCAGGAGACAATCAAGGAGGAAAAGTAAATGAAACCAATTCTGGAATGTCAGGGGTTGACTAAGAAATACAATAACTTCTATGCACTTTCCAACCTGAACCTGACTCTGGACAGAGGACAAATTATAGGACTGCTTGGACCGAACGGCAGTGGTAAGACGACTCTGATCAAACTGATCAACGGTCTCCTGACTCCGACAGACGGACGCGTCATGATCAATAGCCTGGCTCCCGGAGCTGAAACAAAAAAACTGGTCTCCTATCTGCCCGAACGAAGTTATCTGAATGACCACATGAGGGTAGAAGAGATATTATCCTACTTCGTCGATTTCTATGATAATTTTGATCTGGAACGTGCCAGGAAGATGCTGCACGATCTGGAGATTGATACGAACTCACGGCTGCGCACACTTTCAAAAGGGACAAAGGAAAAAGTACAGCTTGTGCTGGTCATGAGCCGGGATGCCGAACTTTATATCCTGGACGAGCCGATCGGAGGTGTCGATCCTGCCGCCAGAGATTATATCCTGCGCACCATCCTGACCAATTACAATGAGAATGCGACTATTCTCCTGTCCACACACCTGATTACTGATATCGAAAATGTACTGGACAGAGTTCTTTTTATCCAGAACGGGCAGCTTTCCCTAAACGCTTCTGTAGATGAGATCCGAACAAAGGAAGGCAAATCCGTAGATGCTTTATTCAGGGAGGTATTCAGATGTTAGGAAAACTGATTAAATACGACTTAAAATACGGAGCAAAGTTATTTATTATACTCCATGCTCTGCTGCTCCTGGCCAGCATACTTGGACGTATTTTCTTTCTGGAAAAAATAGACTTCAATGCGGACAGCAATACCCTGCTTACCTCTCTGGGATTATTTATATCCATTTATCTGCTTTTGTTTACCGCTGTATGTTTTGGAGTGATGCTGCTTCTGGCCATTCGTTTTTATAAAAATCTGTTTACAGATGAAGGGTATCTGACATGGACCCTGCCTGCAACTCCCAATCAGCAGCTTTGGGCCAAAATCATATCCGGTACGATCTGGTATGCCATTGATATTATGCTGTACAGCCTGTGTCTCGTCATACTGGTAACCGGTAAAAATGTGACAACAGCCTTTGCTAAAATTGCTCCGGAGGTAACAGAGTCACTTGGAATGCCGCTTAGCCGGTACAGCCTGTATATGCTGATTTTTCTTCTGATCAGCTGCATAGGAAGTGTCATTATGATTTATTCCTGTGTCGCAATAGGACAATTATTTCCAGGCCACAGGGTTTTATGTTCTGTAATTGCATACATAATTATTTCTACTGTAATTCAGATATTTACCTTTATTATCATGGCTGTTCTGGGTATCTTTCCAAATGGCCATAACTATGTCGTCGGTACGTCCGGCAATGTAGGACATTACTTAATCACAGTATTTAAAGCAAGCGGTGCTCTTTTTCTTATCACGACAGCAATCGAATACGCCGCAACGCACTACATTATGAACAAAAAGGTGAATCTCATTTAAAGAAATTCACCCAGTGTCTGATATAAGCGTTCCAGATCAATTGGTTTCGGGAGATATCCATTCATCCCGCTCTGCATTGCCTTTTCAATATCTTCCTGGAAGGCATTCGCAGAAAGTCCGATGATCGGAACGCTTTTTGCATCCTTTTTGTTCATGGATCGAATCATGCGGCTGGCCTCCAGCCCGTTAATAACAGGCATCTGTATATCCATCAGTATCAAAGCATACGTCCCGTCTTCGGCTTCTGCAAACTTGTCTGTTACCACTCTGCCATCTCGTGCCTGTTCCACGCGGGCGCCTGCTGCTTCCAGAATATCTGTTACGATTTCTGCATTTATCTCATTGTCTTCTGCCAGCAGAATAACAGCATCTTTTAAATCATGTACCAATAATGGACAGCCGCTGTCCACACTTCTTTCCTGTTCAATTTGTGCCGCCGGGGGCCGCTGCAGCGTAATGTCCACTGTAAACCGTGATCCCTCCCCGGTCTTGCTGTATACGGAGATTTGCCCTCCCATCAGTTCCACAAAATTACTGCAGATCGCCAGGCCAAGTCCGGTGCCGCCATATTGCCGGGCAGTCCCTGACTGTTCCTGTTCGAAAGGGATAAAGATACGTTTTTGAAACTCCTCATTTATTCCGATCCCGCTGTCTGTAACAGTAAATTGCAGAGAAACCTCCTGATCTTTTATCTCCGTCTCATGTGCTTCCAGAATTACCCTGCCCCCGGCCGGTGTAAACTTCAGAGCATTTGAGATCAGATTGACGAACACTTGAGTGATGCGCAGATTATCCCCAATCACACTCGTAACCTCTATATCGCCGCACTGGAATTCTAAACTTATTCCCGCATCTTCCGCTTTTTGTTTAAACATTACATAGATGCGTTCAAATACTTCTGTCAGGTTAAAGGGTCTGCATTCCAGTTCCAGTTTCCCGCTTTCAATCCGTGACATATCCAGAACATCATTAAGCAATGAAAGTAAATACCCCGATGAAAGTTCTATTTTGTTCAGACAATCCTGCAGCTTTCCCGGGTCATTCAGACTTTTCTTCGCAATCCAGGTCATTCCTGTAATACCATTCATCGGTGTCCTGATCTCATGGGACATCCTGGAGAGGAATTCACTTTTTGCCCGGTTTGCATGTTCTGCTGTTTCCAGCGCCATTTGCACTTTTTTCCTGTGTTTTCCGCTCACCCAAAGCATGATGAATAAAAGTAAGAATCCTGCGTTGAGGCAGACCAGTATACCAATCGAACTGTTTACCCGGTGCTCTGAATACCGCTCTGCAGCCGACACTGCCTGGTCGGCCAGAGCAAAGTAGCTTTCGCTTAACTCAAACAATTTCTGTGAATCCCCGCCCTGCCGGACTTGAAAAATCTCACTTCTGATCGACTTCCAGGCACCGCACATCTCCTTCGCCAACTCCTGATAATCGTCGTCCGGAATTACATTCAGATTATTATCTCCTTTGCCGGTACAAAGCTCCGGTACCAGCCCATCCAGATACTGCATCAGCTCATCATTTGGATAGCCTTTCATCTCCTGCTTAACCAGGCGCTGGGTAGCGCCGCGTACGATTCCCGTATAATTAACAACGCGTGCATTTCCCTGCATATGTATCATCGAGACCAGAGCCACCATATTAATCAGACAAAACAATACCGTAAGAAAAATGGGAAGAAGGATTCCCAGCCATTTTTTTCTTTCTTTCATCTTTTCACCGTACCTCCCAGGCACGCGTTTTCTTTGAGTAAATGAATAACTCTATAAATAGGAGTCACATAGCAATCATCTTGATCATATTATATCATATATTGTTTCAAAATTGTCTATAAAAAACAAATATTGGCGGCTTTTTTGCGGAAAGAAGACTGGTCCAAAACACGGCATAAGTAGTTTTAGACCGTTAAAAAGCCAATATATAGGTTTCCTGCTGAATATCAGTTCTTTGGAAAGCTCATATATTGGCTTGATTATTCCTCTGCACGAAACGTTCGGACAGTGCGAATACTTATGAAAAACACATCGGTTTCTTTGTTTCTAAAACACGGCCTGTACAAGAAACATGTAGAATACTGTTCCGGCGCCTATACTCAGAAGGTTGTTTCTCTTCCAGACATGCAGCACTATCACGGCCAGTACGGCTAATGCTTCGGGAACCCCATGGGGGGCTGTTGTTATATTAGTGTCCTTCAGGCAATATATAACCAGCATTCCGATGACCGCCGGGGTCAGAACTTTACCGAGGTACTCTATTGTTTTTGGGATTGTTTTTCCTTTAGGAAATATTAAAAATGGCACCGCCCTTGTAGCAAAGGTGGTGGCGGCTACAGCCAAAATGATTAACAATGACGTAACTGTATTTACCGGCATGTCTCCACCTCCCCTTCCAGACGTTTTCTTGTGGCAAAAAGCACCAGAATGCTCAGAATCATTGTCGGAAATACAAAGCTTCCGCTTCCGAAAATCTGTAGGCATAGAACGGCCGAGATTACACCGATCAAGGCGGGAATCCGGTTCTTCGCCTCCATCCACTGTTCCACAAATATCACAACAAAAAGAGCCGTCATGGCGAATTCGATCCCTTCTGCATTGATGGGAAGCACGCTTTTTAAAATACCACCAATAGCCGAACCAATGATCCAGTAGCCCTGATCCAGCAGTGCAATAGCGAACAGGAATTTATCTTCCTCCACATCGTCCGGTACTTTCGTTGTACATAAAAGTGAGTATGTCTCGTCTGTCAGGCCGAATATCATATACCAGCGCTTCTTCCCCATTTTATGGAACTTGTCCAGCAGAGACAATCCGTAAAAAACGTGACGTATATTCACCATCAGAGTCATAAATATTACCTGCAGGAAAGAAATACCCGGCACAAAAAAATTAACCGCCAGATACTGACCTGAGCCCGCATAAACAAGCAGGCTCATTAAAACCGCCCACCAGGCGGAGTATCCTTTCTCTGCATACATAACGCCAAATGCAATCCCTATGAACAGATATCCCGTCAGTACCGGGATCGTATAAGGAAAAGCCCTCTTAAATGCTGTCTTATACCCTGACATGACTAAACCCTCTCATCCACTTCTCTTTTTTAAAGTTCTCTTTCGGAAATCATTATTTAGAAATCCTTATAATTTGTATGGCCCTGATACGTCTTCCATCCTCATACAATCCCCATAATTCAAACTGATGTCTGATGACCGGACTAGGGCGTGTTTGAAAATTGCTTGTTGCAAGATGTTGTTCCAATTTGCGGCATATTGCGGCAATGAATTTCCAAACACGCCCTAACTCCAGGGCATAAAAAATACACGTCTGGGCGGAGTCGAACCGCCGCACATGCCTCCGGAGGGCATTGCTCTATCCACTGAGCTACAGACGCATAATCGCTGTGCAATTCTGCTGTTATGGAATAAACCCTCAACAGAACGCCTTATTATCCTAGCACAAAATTAACAAAATGTAAAGAGAAAATCGGGATAGGAAGCAAAATCGGATGTAAGTCAACAATCGTGCCCCTGCAAAGTATGGCATTCATTCCTGTAAATTAATCCGATTCATTTTCCTGTCCCTCATTGTGCTTCTTTTACCAGTATTTTTATTCGGGCTGATCCATTTGAAGCATCCCCAAAAGATCTACACTGTCATCCCATTCCTTCTGGCCATCAATTTCTTACTGTCTCTCTGATAAAAATAAGCGTGGTCACTCAGTACTTCCTCTGGTTCCACCTGAGTTTCATTAATCTCAACAACCATTTCACTCATCTCATCTGCATCCAGGGCTTTGGATTCCGGGACAATAATCACCTCATGTACGCTGCTTGGCAGGACATAGTAATCTTCCTTCAGCATCTCTCCCACCATTTCCAGTACATGAGGATAAAACAGGCATGCAGCCCCATAATTACGCAGAGAATTTGTCAGAACATACATAACGTCCTGCTTCTCATCCTCCCCAATCTCCAGAAGATTCTCCTTCTCATCCGAGTCCGCTTCCAACATCTCCTCAATCGCGTGGCGCATAGTAAAAAACTCTGCCGGCAGGAGTTTCGCCACATTTCTGAGTGCAGCCCGGTACAGCTCTTCTTTCTGAATCCCCCACATCTTCAGGTGTTCATTGCTGATCTGAATACTTGCGGTGCCATTCATATCCTGCTCCAGCAGTACATAAAATACAATCGCCAAATCCAGCACTTCCGTATAAGGAATGCATTCCAGGAGCTTTTTATTCTTATCCGTATGAATCACCCGGAACACAACCCGTTCCCTGATATTCTCATACTTTTGAAACTGACTGCAGTCCCAGACGCCACAACACTCCACCCCTTTATAAAAATCCAGAATTTCCTCAACAACCAGTTCCATCCGTTCTCCCTTCAGAACCCGTTCAAAAAGCTCCTCCAGATAAATAGCCGGCGCCGCATTCACGCCCTCAGCCTTAATCATAATTCCCTGTTTCTCACTGCCATTATTCTTACGGGCAGTATAAACACTCGCCTGAACCCCCTCCTTCAACCTCTTATTCAATTCCCGTTCAATAGCACACAAAAATTCCTGATAGTCCATAACTCTCCTTTCAAATTTTCGGTGCTCATCAATACAATAAGAGAAAACTGACACGACCTGTGTCCATGATAAAATGATCTGAAACAAATATGGTGAGTTGATTATAAACGATTTCCTCCAAAAACACAATCCCCAATCCCGCAAAATATTGTTGCCCCATCCCGACCGTGAATATTCGATGTACTAGCTGCAAAAAAGCCGCATTTTACGGGGGATAATTGATTCCGAATCAATTATCCAGAGCGTCTGAGCTTAGAAAGCATCAGCTTTCTAAGTGAATACGCTCGGTCCCGTAAAATGCGGCTTTTTCGCAGTTAGAACTTCTTGGCTAAGCGGCCGGTTTCCAAAATCAGCATAAGCCTCCACGGACAGTGCCAAAGCGGCCCGCTTCTCTCAGGCGTCAACCCTAAACACGTGATAAGTATTCCCCTGAACGTGTATCAATCTTTAATACATCTCCCTGCTCCACAAAAAGAGGCACCATTACAACCGCCCCAGTCTCTACTGTTGCAGGTTTTGTTGCACCCTGTGCTGTATCCCCCTTGAAACCAGGCTCTGTCTCTGTGATTGCAAGCTCTACAAACAGAGGCGGCTCTACTGAGAATACATTTCCATTGTGTGAACAGATCTTTACAACTTCATTTTCTTTAACAAACTTAAGGGCATCGCCGACTACTTCTGTATTCAGTGCGATCTGATCGTATGTCTCTACATCCATAAAGTTAAATAATTCTCCATCCTGATACAGATACTGCATGTCCTTCCTGTCTATGCGGGCCTGCTCAAACTTCTCACTTGGTCTGAAAGTCTTTTCAACAGCACCGCCGCTGATTATATTTTTTAATTTTGTTCTGACAAAAGCTGCACCTTTACCTGGTTTTACATGCTGGAATTCCAAAATCTGATAAATGTTTCCATCAATCTCAACGGTTAAACCATTCTTAAAATCTCCTGCTGATATCATTGTAATCCTCCTTCAATTGCGCTGCTAATGCGCCTGCCTTTTTTACACTGTTTATAATTTTATAATAGTTTCATTCATTTTTCAACCTTTTTTTATCTGGACGGGCGCTTCTTTTGCTTCTTTTTATAGAAATGCAGTACAACCCTCTCCAAATACCGCTTCAGCACGATCTGAATCTCCTCTTTCGGATGCATCGGCTTCACCAGTATATTATGGATCCCGCTCCTTTTCGCCCCCCATACATCCGTGAAAAGCTGGTCTCCCACGAAAAGGGTGTTTGTTTCATCCGTCCCCATGATCTCCATGGCTTTTTTGTAATTCTTTGTGGAAGGCTTATGGGCATTGTAAATATAGTTCGTCTGAATCTCTTCATTGAACATCTTAACCCGGGCTTCCTGGTTGTTCGATATCAGGCACGAAGCAAATCCTATGTTCTCAAGCCTCGTGAACAGCTTCTTTGCACGGTCATCCGCAGGGGCGCCGTGGGGCACAAGAGTATTATCTATGTCAAAAATAACGCCTTTGTATCCTTCTTCATATAATTGTTCAAATGGGATGACGTATGTAGACATCTTATAGTCATCCGGAAAAAATCTGTCAAACATTATTCTGCATCCATCTCCATTAATTTTGAAATCAGTTCCTCACAGATCTGCAGTACAGTCTTATTATCCGTCTGAATAACAATATCCGCAGCTGCCTCATATTTTTCACGGCGCTTTTCCATCAGTTCCGCAATATATTCCATGTTATTGTTGCCATTGAGAATCGGCCTCTCCTCGCTGTCCTTAACGCGCTCATATACAGTCTGCGGGCTTGCCGTCAGAAGTACGACCCTGCCGTTCTTCTTCATCTCCACAACATTCTCCTCACGCATAGCCGCACCGCCGCCGCATGAAATGATCGTATTCTTCTTTGACTGCATCTCCACAAGCAGCTTTGTTTCCAGATCTCTGAAATATTCTTCTCCATATGTAGCAAAAATATCCGGAATACTCATCTCTTCCCGCTCTGAAATCACCTGGTCCATCTCCATAATCTTCATCGCAAACATGGTACTTAAGTAATCCGATACCGTTGATTTGCCCGCCCCCATAAAACCGATAAGGACAATATTATAAGAAAAGAGCTTTCTTGCCTGTATTCTTTTACTGTTTCTAACAATTCTTCGAAATACATCATGAATCTCTTCCTGATACTTGTTTCCCTCAAGCTTTTCCTGAAGCCTTCTCTCCTGCTTATCTTCCTGAGCCGGCTGCAGGATCGGCAAGCCATACTCTTCCTTATATGCCATGATTTTCTCTACTATCGCATTACGTTCCACCAGGGCGTCAATAATTTTATCATCGCATAATGCAAGCTGCTCACGGTACATCTCTAAATCGTTCATCTTCCACCGTCCACCTTTTATTTCTTTTTCAAAACTAATACACCATATTATAGCAATTTTCCTATGGGTTAGCAAGAAAAAAAGGTATTCCTGATCAGAAATACCTTTTCCTTATTTATCAGCTTTGCTGCGTTCCTGAGCCGCTCTCACATCTCCTTTAAAAAGCTCCCAGGCCTTCTCGTCCTCCACAAAATATTTCGGACATATCTTTCCCGTCACGTCATAATGGCGGATCACATCGTCCTGAGTCAAGCCGAACTTGTCACAAAGCCACGCTGTCAGCTGCACCAGAGATTTGTAAGTCTCGTCTGTAAACTTTCCGCTCTCATCCAGATGGCAGCATTCGATGGAAACCGTATCGTGGTTCCTGCTGTTCGAGGCATACGCGAGTTCCCATGTCGGAACGCACTGTATAATCTCTCCGTCTATACCCACCACAAAATGGCTGCTCACAGACGTCTCATGGCTGTCCTTGAGCCCTTCAAAGTAATCTCTGTTATTCTGTGCCGTACTCCCCGGGTTCGCCGTATAGTGGATGACAATCCCCTTGATCGGGTCCGACTCAATCCCGGGCCTGGAGTATTCATTGACATCCAGAAGCTGGACATCGATATCCGGCTGGGACGCATCCACCTTAACGCCTGTATTCTCCCGGTTCTTGTTGCCTGCCGTGCACGAGTAAATCCCCAGTACGATCGTCAGAATCACCAGAAATACAATTCCGCCGTAAATACACAATGTCTTCTTATCCAAATTTAAATTCTTTATTGAAAATCTATATCTGCGCCTTCGTTTCTTCCTCATTAGTATACCCTCACCACATAATCTATACCTTATATTGCAGCTATTCTGCAATTCGCCCGAAGGGCCTTAAGTTACGGGACGCCCTTTTAGGTATGACTATTTTAGCACAGAAATAGAATATAAAATTGAATAATTCATGATTATTTTATTAATTTTTCTTCGTCACTGTATCTGTATGCTTCTTTATACCTGTCAGAATGGGCCAAGTTTGATCCCTACCCCTATACTGATGAATACCATACATGCCGCCATGATTATGAGAAACAGCGGGCCAAAGAAGCGGAGCCATTTTTTATACGGTATCCCTGCAACCATAAGGATTGCTATCAGGGAACCGTTCGTGGGATATAAAAAGTTAGAAAACCCGTCTCCAAACTGGCTTGCCAGACATGCCACCTGACGTGTAACATTTCCCATATCCGCCAATGGAACAATAATGGGGATCGTAATTGCTGCCTGCCCGCTCCCCGACGGTATTAAAAAGTTTATGATTGTCTGCATGACAAGCAGCAGGTTCGCAGTAATCAGAGAAGACTTTCCAACAACAAGCCTGGCCAGAAAAGCGATAATCGTATCCACTACCATCGCCTCCTCCAGAATATACAGGATCGCGCGCGCAAACAACATGACCATAGCAGCATAGAACAAATCCTTCATGCCTTCCCCCATCATGTCACAGATCTCATTAAGTCCGCTCCCATATGCAAGCCCTGTTGCAAATGTCATTGCCACAAAGCATGCTGCCATCTGCGGAAAGTCAAACCCCATCCTCACTGTACCGAAAAGCAAAAATGCAAAAACTGCTAAAAACGCAATCCCGGCACGGATTAATGCAGGAGTAAAGGTCACGGCTTCCTCTTTAATTGCTGTGTATTTTGTATTCATTCCATTCATCAGACTTTTCGATGGGTCCTTCTTAATCTTTTTTGCATACCGCATCAGATAAAGATAACAGACGAGCAGTATCACTCCGAAACAGACAGCCCGGTAACCAAGCGCCGAATAAATGGGTAGCTCCGCCAGTTTGTGTGCGATTGCAGTAAACAGCGGATTTGTCATTGCCGCCCCGAAACCAGCACATGCGGCAAGCATGACAATCCCAGCCCCGACTACCACATCATATCCGAGTGCGAGTACAAGGGGGACAATCATAGGGATGATCACTACACTCAGTTCCCACATACTTGTAAATGCCACCTGAGTCCCGATTGCAAGCATAAGAATAAATGCAATGACATAAAAACTCGTATGCTTCAGCTTATGCGCGAGTGCTTTTATCGCAGTTTCAAGCAAACCGATGCGCTTTACAACACCAAATGCGCCTCCCGCAAAAAACAGCATTGCCATTAAGCTGGCTGCATTATTAAAGCCTTGATAAAAAGATAAGAAAAAATCCGAAATACCTACATAGTGTTTATCCACATATTGAAAGCTATCCGGGTCGACTACCATTCTTCCGTCTACTGACAGTCTCTCATACATCCCGCTTGGAATGATATTGGAAAAAATAGTTGCAATCAACAAGATAATAAGTAGTGCAAAGAAAGGGTTTACCTCTGTATGTTTCTTTGTTACCTGAGCAAAAAAACGTTTCATCATTTCTCCCCCCTCTCTTTATCAGGATTTTTTATGCTTCATAATCTGCCCCATAAGATTCAGCATTGTCATTGCAGCAACACGGGGAGTCACTCCGGCAGGATCATACTGCGGTGCAACCTCTACCAGGTCAAACCCGACAATTTCCCCCATGCTGCAGACTCCTGCCAGCAGTTCTGCTACCTCGTCATAATATAAGCCGCCCGGTGACGGTGATCCGACTCCCGGAGCAATTGAGATGTCATAACCATCAATGTCCAGAGAAATAAAATATTTCTCTGCCTTCGGTACTTTTTTCAGTACCTCCTGCATCCCGGTTCTGTGTACTTCTTTTGCCGGAACTACAATACTCCCATATTTAGCCGCATCTTCAAAGTCCGTCCGTTTACTTGAACCAAGCCCTCTCATTCCAATCTGTACCATCGGGCCAATATGATCCATCTCCGAAAGTCTTCTCATAGGGCTTCCATTTCCATAATATTGCGGACCCACATGGTCAGTCCAGTCTAAATGTGCATCAATATGTACGATACAGATTTCACTGCCAAGGCACGACAGCGCACGCCCCACAGGAATTGTAATGGAATGGTCCCCTCCCATGATCGCCGGAACCGCACCTTTTTCCAATATTTTTTTCACCGATTCCTCAATACTTTTAAAAGAATATTCAATATCCCCATGCAGCACATCCGCATCACCGCAGTCAACCACCCTGATCGGTGCCGCCAATAGCTGTTCCTGCGCTTCAGGGTCATAAAACCCTGCATCCCCGCGCGCATAATGTGTAGATACCTCTCTGATTCGTCTGGGTCCGAGACGGGCCCCGGATAAAAATCCAACTCCCAGGTCATAGGGCACACCGAGCACTGCGATGTCCGCATCCAGTTCCTCCAGGTCTATGCAAATAGGGTATTTTGCAAATGAACAGATTCCAGTAATAGGTTGATTCAATTTTTTCATTTTGTATCCTCCTTTTTTATATTTAGTATACAATTCTAACTATTTTTGGTATATAATTTAAAAAAGGTAAACATAATGCAAAAAATAAAAAAAGAAAGAATACGTAATTAAAAACCTTATTTAAAAAGGAGATAAAGATGGACAAAACAGATTACAAAATTTTGAAGATTTTACAGCAAAATGCCAGAACCTCTATCAAACAAATAAGCCAGCAGGTAAACCTGTCCGCGCCCTCAGTCACAGAGCGCATGCGCCGGCTAGAAGAATCCGGCGTTATCCAGGGATACCACGCCCGTATAAATCCTGCCAAGCTCTCAAAAAGCCTGACCGTCTTTATCGCTGTAGATGTCATACCCATGAAATATGCAGCATTCAGCAGTTTCTGCAGTTCCTGCCCGCAGATTCTGGAGCATCACAGAGTGGTCGGCATACATAATGCAATGCTGCTGGCAGCACTTCACGAATCTTCCGAATTAGAACACCTGATTGACCAGTTGAAAAGATATGGGACCACAAGTACATCTATCATATTATCAACCTTATTCGCCAACAAACCAATTGATATTGATGAAAATAGTTAGCCAGACACAAAAAAAGTGAGGAAACAAGACTGGATTTAAGTATCAAACAGTAAATCCAACAGCAGTCTTACAGCAGCTCTGTTAAAGCTTTACCGTAAACTGCCTGTGTCTCTCATTTCCTCACTTTTATTTAACATTGAGTCTTTATTCTTAACTGTTCAGTCTTACTGACAGCTCTATTATTCATCCACGCTGTAGTTTGGAGCTTCCTTCGTAATATGAATATCATGCGGATGGCTCTCTTTCAGAGATGCCGCAGAAATCTTCACGAACTGTCCGTTCTGCTTCAGCTCCTCTATCGTCTCTGTGCCGCAGTATCCCATACCGGAACGCAGGCCGCCCATCAACTGGAATACTGTATCTTCCACTGTTCCTTTATATGCAACACGTCCCTCAACGCCTTCAGGAACCAGCTTCTTGGCATCCGCCTGGAAATATCTGTCCTTGCTTCCGTTCTCCATTGCAGCGATAGAACCCATGCCGCGATAAACTTTATATTTTCTTCCCTGGAATAATTCAAACGTTCCCGGGCTTTCATCACATCCTGCAAATATACTTCCCATCATACAGATGCTGGCGCCTGCGGCGATTGCCTTTGTCATGTCTCCCGAGTACTTGATTCCGCCGTCTGCGATAATCGGAATTCCATATTCCTTAGCAGCCGCATAACAATCCATAACCGCTGTAATCTGAGGAACACCGATACCTGCAACAACACGTGTGGTACAGATGGACCCAGGTCCGATACCAACCTTAACTGCATCTACGCCTGCCTCAATCAGAGCCTTTGTAGCTTCCCCAGTCGCTACATTCCCTGCAATAACCTGAAGTTCCGGATATTTTTCCTTTACCATACTTACTGTGCGCAGGACATTTGCAGAATGACCGTGTGCAGAGTCCATAACCACAACATCCACCTTTGCCTTCACAAGTGCTTCCACACGATCCAGACAGTTTGCTGTAATACCAATGGCAGCCCCGCACAACAGACGCCCCTGGCCATCCTTAGCAGATAAAGGATACTTAATCTGTTTTTCAATATCCTTAATCGTAATCAGACCTTTTAAATTACCCTCGTCATCTACAATTGGCAGCTTTTCCTTTCTTGCCTTTGCAAGAATCTTCTTAGCCTCATTCAATGTAATGCCTTCCTTCGCTGTAATCAGTCCTTCGGAAGTCATAGATTCTTTTATCTTCTTAGAGAAATCTTCTTCGAATTTTAAATCACGGTTTGTAATAATTCCGACAAGTTTTCTTCCCTCAGTAATAGGTACTCCGGAAATGCGGTATTTCGCCATCAGGTTATTGGCATCCTCCAGCGTATGTTCCGGTGATAAATAGAAAGGATCTGTGATTACCCCATTCTCAGACCTCTTAACCTTATCAACCTCTTCTGCCTGCTCTTCTATAGACATATTTTTATGAATAATACCAATTCCGCCCTGACGTGCCATAGCAATAGCCATACGGTGTTCCGTAACCGTATCCATGCCCGCACTCATCATCGGAATATTCAGTCGAATCTTCTTAGTCAAGTTCGTTGACAAATCAACCTGGTTCGGAATTACCTCTGAATACGCCGGTACTAAAAGCACATCATCAAACGTAATACCTTCTCCAATAATTTTACCCATGATTTAACTTCCTCTCTTTCTCTGATATGTATGCTGATATTTTAACTGATATAGTACAAAAATTCAACGGGCTTGTCAAGGGATTCCCACTTTTCCCCTAAAAAAACACTTAATAAATACTAACCCCCATTAAAAACCTCCACTTATAAGTAGGAATTGAGGGGGGAAGGTTTCGGCTGAAAGGGACGCAGGGGAGGAGGCGGACAGGGGAAGCGGTCGATGCAGGCGGAGGGCGGGGAAGCGGCTAAATAAAATTTCAGATAAAATGGCAGACACCGCAGACACTCAGAAAAAATCTGATGATTTTTTCCTGGAGGGTGTAAATTTTTCTGTG
>LDAQ01000141.1 GCA_001028025.1 Faecalicatena fissicatena
GCATTTACTTTGAAAATTTACTAAAATGCAACACGTCTGCTTATTTTATAGAGGAAAGATTGCCTGGAAGAACGGTAAATGATATAATTATAAACTAGTAAGCTGAGCTTACGAAATATGATACGACTTGAAAATGGGGACTGAAATTTATGAAAAAAGTATTTATCCATGCTTATGCGGCAGGAAATCTGGGAGATGATCTTCTTATCAGGATCTTGTGTGAGCGTTATCCAAAAGTACAATTTAGAATCTGCGCAGACAGTTCCTACAAGGAGCGGTTTAGAGACATCTGCAATCTGTCAGTGTATTCACCTGAAGACAGGTATGTGCGCAGATCAGACCGCCTTGCCGGCTGGATCAGGCATACGGACCGCGGATTCTGGAAATGGATGCTGAAAACCTCCTGTGCGACTGTCCATATCGGGGGATCAGTATTTGTACAGCATCAGGATGATTTTACAGATGCATTCCGTCTGGATGAAGAACTTAGTGCCAGAAGCAGAAGAATATATGTGATTGGTGCAAATTTCGGCCCTTATGAGGATGAACAGTATCTGAAAAGTTACAGAGAACTGTTTAAACGATACCAGGGCATTTGCTTTAGAGACAAGTATTCTGCAGGTTTGTTTTCAGATCTTCCTCAGGTTAGATGTGCGCCTGATGTAGTGTTTAATTATCAGACAGATATTCAGAGAGCCCAAAAGCGGCAGGTTCTTTTTTCTGTTATTGACATGAAGAACCGGCAGGGAAAGTGGGGAATCAGCCGGCACGATGGGGAGTATAAAGCATTTATTGCAGAACTTGCAGATGCGTACCTGAAAAAAGGGTATGACATTAAGTTTATATCATTCTGCAGATTTCAGGGAGATGAGGAAGCCATACGGGATATCAGGAAGCTGATGAAAGATCCTGACAGCGGCCGGATTTCTGTATGCTGCTATGATCGGGATCTCCGGGAATGTATGGAAAGTTTTACAGAGTCTGAAATTGTGATAGGGACCAGATTTCACAGTGTTATACTGGGATGGATCATGGGTAAAAGGGTTCTTCCGATTGTTTATGATCTGAAGACGAAGCATACACTGGATGATAATGAGTGTCCTTTTTATCTGGAACTGAACAACCTGCAGTGGGATATAAAGGAGCTGATGCAGAAGATAGACAGGATTACGCCTCTGGATACGGAGAATCTGATCAGAGAGGCAGACGGACAGTTCAGGGAGCTGGACAGCATTTTAAGGGGATGAAACAGGAAGTAAGTATACGGATGTTATATGGAGAGAATAGGATGGGAAATGAGTTGGTGAGCGTACTTATGGTGAACTATAACCATGAGGATACTATCGGGGAAACTATTGAGAGTGTTTTGGGACAGGGCTATCAGAATCTGCAGTTTATTATCGTGGATGACGGATCCACTGACGGCTCCTGTGAGGTGATTCAGAGCTTTAAGGATGAGCGGATCGAACTGTACAGGCTGGAGAAGAACCGGCATATCTGTTATGCTACAAATTATGGCTTCAAAAAAGTAAAGGGAGAATTTCTGGCAAGGGTTGACAGCGACGATATTTGGTATCCGGACAAGCTGGAACGGCAGATGGATTTTCTGAGTGCCAGTCCCGACAGAGATATTTGTTTTTCATGGATAGATCTAATCGATGAAACAGGACGCAATATAAACGAGGAGTGCAGGGATCTGCTGGGGTTGTTTGAAACAAGGTTTACAGGGCAGAGTGACTGTCTCCACACATTTTACTTCCTGGGCAACTGCCTTTCACATCCTTCAGTGCTGATGAGGACAGAGGTAATGAAGAAGACGGGGGATTTTGACCTCGGTTATATGCAGTCCCATGATTTTGATTACTGGGTCCGGATTGCTAAAAAGTATCCGCTTTATGTGATGCCCGAAAGGCTCCTTGCCATGCGCAGGTTTTTGGGAGAAGGTAAGGAAAACACAAATAACAGTAACCATTCGGACATAAGTAATACACGGTTCTTTAATGAATATATGGACATCCGTGCTCATTTTTTTGAGGGTATGGACGATCCGCTGTTTTGCGAAACATTCCGCGGTGATTTTGTGTGTGGAGATTCGGAGACGGAACTGGAACTGGAGTGTGAAAAGGCATTTCTTCTCTGTCGTCCCATACATTCCGAACAGACTGTTCCGGCAGCAGGTATAAGACGTTTCCATGAGTTATTCCGGAATCCGGACGCAGTGCAGTTATTGGAAGAAAAGTATCGCTTTTCAGTGAAGGACTTTTATCAGATGACGGGCACCCATCTGTACTGTGACAAAATACGGGATGAAAGACTGAATCAGAAAACCGAGGAATGCCGCCAGCTTCATGCAGAAACAGAAAGGCTGCAAGCTGAGATCAGACGGCAGAAGAAAGCGATCAGGGAGTATACGGAATCAACCAGTTGGAAGGTGACGGCACCTCTGCGTGCAGCAGGGAAAATATTGCATAAATAATATAATAATTATCAGTATGATAGGAAGGAAAACTGGGCTGGTTCAGGTGCATAAAACAGATCAGAGAACAATAGCCGGTCAACTGAAATGAGAAACAAGAGCAGGAAGCTCTTAATATAGAAGAGCGTGTACCAGTTTAGAATGCAGTACATTCGCGGTCAACCGGAAATTGTTTTGACAGAGTTGCAATAAGTACGTTAATACAGAAAATATTCTGAAAATAAGGAAAATTATGGGTAATCTATGTATGCATTTCGGTCTTGCGCATGCGCCGGAGATACGTTATACTGATGGCATGGACCGTATGGGGGAAGGTCCTGATCTGCAGCTAAAGTGTAACAAAAGACAGAGAGGAGTATACGTTAATGAGAAAGCAGAGGAAGACGCTGCTGTGTATTTTGAGCCTGTGCATCTGCCTTTTGGCAGGTATGCTGGTCTCATTTGATGCACATGCAGAAGAGTACGATGGCAAACCTGTAACAGGCATGGATGAAGAGGGAAACATCTATGAGATTGAGCCTGAGGTGGGACTGGTTGAGGAGGATATCTCAACATTTGCCGACAGTAATGAAAAGATTGTAAATTTCAATACGAAGGGCAATGCAACTACAAACTACAATGAAATTGGAACCGGAGATGCCGGCTATACGAACGGCGCCTATGGAGCAGATGCGGCATACTTGGGTGAGTCGGGCGGGAAGGTAAAGTTTATGCTTTCCGGCGTGATCGGACAAGTAGACAAAGGCAGCGTGCAGGTGATTAATAAATCATCAGCAAAGTCTGTAAGTTACTATACTGTTTCACGAGGATGGCTCGTACATAATGTAACTACGAATTTAAACGAAAATAAGTATGCAAGTAGCATCCGGTGTGGACGGGCTCCTTCTTATCTTTTGGAGGGCGGCCAATATTACAGCTATGATGGAAACTATTTTTATACATTCGATAAATATTCGGCAATGCTAAATGACTACAAAAATAATAGCAGAGGAAGTTCTATTAATCCGAGTAGCCCATATTATAATTATTTCCAGTATCTGCCCATGAGAAGTGCTAGTGCTTATTCTTCGGCATCTATGGATTCTCTGATTGCAAGTAACACTAGAGACGACTCTAAGATGCGCGGAATTGGATCTTCATTAGTAGGCAATCAGAATACATATGGAGTTAATGGCCTGATAACGGCGGGGATCGCAGCAAATGAAAGTGCTTGGGGAACTAGCAATTATGCGCTTACTAGGAATAATCTATTTGGTTTGAATGCTGGGGATGCTAATCCAGATAACGCATCTTATTACACAAGTATAGACAGTTGTATTAAAATATTTACAGAGACTTGGATGTCAAAAGGGTACTTAAACCCTCAGGATGGACGATATTTTGGAGGTTTTTTAGGGAATAAGGCAAGCGGTATTGGTGTTAAGTACGCTTCCGACCCATACTGGGGCGAAAAAGCCGCAGCAGCTGCATGGACCCTGGACGAAGCCGGCGGCAATCAGGATCAGAATGTATATACAATAGCAATCAAAGATACATTAGCCAGCAGCCACCAGAACGTGGCAGTAAGAGCTGACAGCAATGCAGGCTCCACGGTTTTGTATTCAACGGGCACACAGTCTAACACGGCACTGTTGATTTTGGATAATACATCTCAGAATGGTTTCTATAAAGTGATCAGTGATGGTGTTCTGAACAGTTCCAGAACGGGGCTTAACACCGCTTCTGGTAAATATGATTTCAGCAGTATGTATGGTTATGTTGCTGCTGACAGTATCGTTATTGTAAATAAGGGGACAAATCTGGCAGGTGTTGACAGATTTACGGATATGGATGAAAGCGCATGGTTTTACGAGTATGTGAAGTTCGTGTACGACCGCGGTATCATGACCGGAATGGATACATTCAAATTCGGACCGGGAGAAGATCTAAGTCGCGCGCAGTTCGCGACAATTCTCTACCGTATGGCCGGCTCCCCATCTGTATCATACAGCAATGTATTCCCGGATGTGCAGGACGGATATTTCTTCACCTCCCCGGTGTTATGGGCTTACAGCAATCAGGTCATAACCGGGTATGAGAATGGAACATTCGGCCCCGGAGATCTGATAACAAGAGAGCAGATGGCAGTGCTGATGTACCGGTACGCAGAATATTGCGGACTGAATACCCAGGACAGCAGCAATCTGAATAGTTTTCCGGATGCCGGCAAAGTCAGCGGATTCTCAAAGGAAGCGATGAGCTGGGCCGTGGGTGCGGGACTGATCCAGGGCGATCAGGGAGCGCTGAATCCACAGGGAAATGCCAGCCGTGCACATTGCGCAACTATTATTACGCGGTTCATGCAAAAGTATGGACTGTAGGACAGAAGGAACAAGGAGGAAAAGTATGAAAGTAACCATGAAAAAAACGATGAAAAATGCGCTGCTGGCTTTTGCCCTGGTGCTGTTTGGAACCCTGATACTGGGATTCAATTCAAAGGCAGCCGGAAGAGTGGGCATGTCAATCACAACGGAAGGCGAAGTGGCTGCGGACAAGCAGGTTACATTCGATTTAAAGGTAGAAAATGGTACTTCAGATACTATCTATGATGCGGAATCTCTTGGGCTGGGTATCTTTTCCCTTAACCCAAAGGATAACGTGGACAATTTTCAGTGGACTGCAAACAATGCAATCATCATTAATCCAAACGATGCAACAGTTGCTGCAAATGTTGAAAAATTAGCACCTAAGGGTGAACTGAATCTGAAGTTCTCCGGAACCCTTCCAGCTACATGGAATAAGGAAAGCTGCATGGCAGTTATGGCAATCAGCCTCAAAGAGGATGGCAGCTATGAGTTGATTGAGATGGCATTATATGGTGATTTGCCATATACGGACGTAACACGTCAGGACTGGTTTGTAAATTATGCAACAATGCTGTATAAAATGGATATTATGACCGGTATGAATGAGACGACCTTCGGAGGAGGCGAAAAGGTGAGCCGCGCCCAGTTTGCTACTATACTCTGGAGAATGGACGATATGCCGGAAGCTGCCTATGATGCCAAGAGATTTCCCGATGTCCCGGATGAAAAATTCTTTACAAAACCCGTGATGTGGGCGAGTTCAGAAGAGGCTGGCATTATCACAGGATATGCAGACGGCAGATTCGGAACAGGCGATGAGATTACCAGGGAACAAATAGCAGCTATGATGTACAGATATGCCAAATATGCAAAACTTGATGTGTCAGCTGCGGGTGATTTAAGTGCATTCCCAGATGGCAAAGATGTGAGCGGATTTGCTCTTGACGCTATGAAGTGGGCGGTAGGAAGCGGCCTGATCAGCGGAAATGGCGATGGAACTCTGAATCCTCAGGGAACTGCTGGAAGAGCGGAGTGCTCTGCAATCATCAGCAGATTTATGATGGGCGCAATTGAAACATTTGACAGCCAGGCAGAGGCTTTCGCATTAGAGCAGTAGAAAGACATTTCTGAAGAATAAAAACTTTAGACAGACAGGATTTAAGAGGAGGCGGCGATACGCTGGAAGGCGTCATTGCTGCCTCATTTTAATAGGGTATTCATAAGGGGAGGCTTAAATGAAGACAGTAAAAAGAATAATCGCGGGAATTGTGGCGGTTGTGATGATGATGATGGGGATGTGTGTACCAGAGGTAAGAGCAGAAGATCTGCCGATTGAGAAACCCTATCTGGATCTGGATCCTTCTACAGTCATCGACAGTGAGGCAGAAGTACCCGATGTACCGGATATGGAGGCTTATAGTGAAGATAGTGCGGTTATTCAGATGGACGGATCCAAAAAAGGGATTCAGGGTCCAGAGTGGATGTATGCCGGTACAAAGGGACAGGCAGGCATCAAGCATGTGCTTCTGAACCTGGGAATTAGCCAGTTTCTATCCAATGGAGATACAGAGTATACATATAATGGAAAAACCTATATGTTTAACTCAGAATATTCCAAAGGATTTGAAAAGACTGTGCGCGCTTTGAATGCAAAGGGAGTTACCGTGACAACAGTTCTTCTGGTACAGGATGACAGAGGTCTGAAAGAATGGGATGAACTGGTCTATGATCCGGAACGCGGTCATAATTTCTATGCCTTAAGTACAAAGACCGAGAAGGCAAGGGAGACTTGGAGAGCGCTTTTTGGGTTTCTGGCAGAAAAGTTTGGACAATCTGACTGCTTTATTGAAAACTGGATACTGGGCAATGAAGTAAATATGCCTTCCGCCTATAACTGGACGGGAACGTTAAGCCCGTCTACCAATGCAAAAGTATACGCGTCGTCTTTTGTTCTGCTTTATAACGCGCTGCAGGAACAGAATGCAAAGCGTCAGGATTCGGCAGCTGCAAAAGCATATATTTCGCTGGACCGAAGTTGGAATAATAATGGTAATTATACTGGAATAGGAGCAAAAGATTTTTTGGACAGGTTTGCAACCGAACTAAATGTTTTACAGCCGGATGTGAACTGGTGCGTTGCATTCCATCCCTATGCCGTGGTGATGGATCCGACAAGCAGCAAGTTTTCGGAATCTGAGAAACTGTTGTGGGGAAATAATAAGTATACACCGAACAATCTGAATGCACAGTTTGTTACAGCGGCGAATCTGAATGTACTGACGGACTATGTAAAAAATAATTACGGGTCACAGCATCGAATCATCCTGTCCGAGCAGGGCTTTGATGCCAAGGGTGGAGAAGACTATCAGGCGGCCAGCCTGGCATATACCTTTTATGCGGGACAGTTTAATGATATGGTGGATGCGGTTATTTTCAGAAGCTGGGAGGATCATCCGGATGAATTTGGTCTTCAGCTGGGGATTCTGGGAAGAAAAGCATACAACGTCTTTAAGTACATGGATACAAATATTTATGGCGGCGCAACGAACCAGTGTCTGAATACAATTGGAATAGAGAACTGGAAGGATCTGGTGAAGGGGTTTGATATGCCTGGAATGGCATACCGGGACGTATCATACGACAGCTGGTTCCTGAATGCGGTAAAAGCTGTAACGGATGCCGGATGGATGACCGGATTAAATGATACACATTTCGGTGCGGGAGAGAATCTGGGCAGGGGCCAGTTTGCAACGATTCTATACCGTATGGAGGGTAGCCCTCAGCATGGGTATGTCAATAAATTTACCGATGTACCGGATCACTACTTTTTCTCAATCCCGGTCAGCTGGGCGAACAGTAAGGGGATTATCACAGGATACGGACACGATAATTTATTTGGCACAGGCGATGACATCACCAGAGAACAGCTTGCAACGCTGATGTACCGTTACGCACAGTTTAAGGGACGGGACACAGGCGGAAGAGCGAACCTGAGTGGATTCAGCGATAATAAAAAGGTCAGTGCATTTGCGTCGGAAGCCATGCAGTGGATCGTGAGTGAAGGTATTATTCAGGGGGAAGGAACGAACGGGCAGCTGAATCCGCAGGGACAGGTTAGCAGGGCCGTTTGTGCAACGGTTATTCAGAGATATACCGGATTATAAAAAGTTAACAGAATTGAGAAAGCAGTGGGAAATCTATGTCAAATAGCAGAAAGGCAGTAAGAGGATTAAGTGTAGTATTCATGACCATTATTCTGGCTCTGGGAAGTGTATTTACTGTATATGGAACGGAAGCAGAAGGCAGTGAGGCCGAAAGCGCTTCCTATGTACCGGGGGAATTACTCGTCATGTACCGGGAGGATGTCACAGAGGATCAGGCCGAGGTGATGGCAGAGGAACAGGGAGATGAAGGTGTTGAGGTGATTTCCGAGACGGCAGAGGGAACGATAGCAGTGGTTTCTGTTGCAGAAGATTCTTCTGTGGAACAGGCGATAGAAGACTACGCATCAGATGACCGTGTTGTCGCTGTATCACCGAATTATGAACTGGAGCTTTTCGAGGACACCCCGGTAAATGACAGCCAATTTGGGCGGCAGATTTATCTGCAGCAGACCAGGGTGCCCCAGGCATGGAAAATTGTCAATCAGACAGAGCACAGCAGGGTAAAAGTTGCTGTCCTCGACACCGGGGCAGATATCAGCCATCCGGATTTAAAAAATGTATTGGATCTTGGGAACAGCAGAGAAATCCTGAATGCAAACGGTTCCCTGGGGCCGCTTCGCGGGGATGGGTATCAGAATGGTGTCTATTCTTCAGGCGGAGGCCATGGAACTCATGTCAGCGGGATCCTCGCCGCACAGGCCAACAACGGAGAGGGAATAGCCGGAGTTGGAAGCGCTCTGGACAATTCCGTTGTGGAACTGATGGCGGTGGATGTATTTTCGCAGGATCAGAGAACGAGTGTGGCATACGTTCTGAAAGGACTGGAATATGCCAGAAATGCCGGGGCTAAGGTGATAAATCTGAGTCTGGGCATGGAAAAGGCCACAGTGGGATTCTATGATGATCTGTTTGACAGAATGTGCCGCAGTCTGGCGGATGACGGAATTATAATTATCTGTGCAGCAGGCAATTACGGAACAGGGGATAACGGAAGACTGAATGTAATTCCTTCGGATTACGACAGTACAATCAGTGTGATAGCTGTTGACAACAATATGCAGAAAGCAAGTACATCCTGTTATGGTTCTCTGAAAGATATATCAGCACCGGGAGTAAATATCTGGAGCACACTCAAGGGCGGCACTTACGGAAGTATGAACGGAACATCAATGGCAGCGCCGGAGGTAGCTGGAGTTGTGGCCATGATGTGTTCCGTAAATCCGGAGCTTTCTGTAGAAGAGGTCAGAAAGATCCTTCAGGACACCGCCACAGATATAGGGGCACCGGGTTTTGATATCTATACAGGCGCGGGGCTAGTAAATGCACAAAGGGCGTTGGAAAAAGCAGCCTCTTATAATGGCAGTGAAGAGAAAATCACACTTCCCTACAAAGACATAAAGAAAAATGACTGGTTTTACGATGCGGCCGCCTATATGTATAAAAATAAAATAATGACAGGCCTTGAGCCAACAGTCTTTGGTGCTTCCGAGAAAGTAAGCCGGGCCCAGTTCGCTACAATCCTGTATCGTGCATCCGGAGAAAGCCAAATACCTTTTACAGGCAAATTCCCGGATGTACCAGAAGGCCAGTTCTATTCTGATGCGGTAACATGGGCTGCAGCCCGCGGAATCATCACCGGATACGAGAATGGAAATTTCGGCTCGGGAGATCTCATCACCCGTGAACAAATGGCCGTTCTGCTCTACCGATACATGCAATATCAAGGAGCCGATACATCCCAGAAAAACAGCCTGTCCAACTTCCCAGATGCCGGTTCAGTAAGTGCCTTTGCAAAAGAAGCAATGCAATGGGCCAATGCAGCAGGCATTATCACAGGAAATGGAGACGGCACACTGGCACCGGTAGCATTTGCAGACCGCGCAGCCTGTGCCACAATGATGATGCGCTTCTTAGAATTATAACAAGCGAACGATCTTCATGAGCGGCCGAAGATGCATCACCCATTCCCGCTCCTACTTAAAAACTCGTTCCCAAAATCCTCAAATTGTTGTTTTTGTATATGTAATTCTGTGGTACAATAGAACAGATAAAATATTTTAAAGGAACAAGAGAGAAATGGAGGGTAATATGGAAAGTAAGAAGATCATTCAGGTGGAAGAAAAAGTCCCATTTAAGATGCTGGTGCCTTTGAGCATTCAGCATATGTTTGCGATGTTCGGGGCATCTGTACTGGTTCCTTTTATATTTGGAATCAATCCTGCAATAGTATTATTTATGAATGGTATCGGAACTCTATTATTTATCTTAATTACAAAGGGGAAAGCACCGGCTTATCTTGGCTCCAGTTTTGCATTCCTGGCACCGGCGGGAATTGTTATCAGCAAATGGGGCTATAATTATGCGCTGGGTGGCTTTGTAGTCGTGGGTTTTTTTGGCTGTGTCCTGGCTTTGATTATTTATAAATTCGGTTCGGACTGGATTGACGTTGTGCTGCCTCCGGCGGCGATGGGACCCGTTGTGGCCCTGATTGGACTGGAACTGGCGGGAACAGCGGCTTCCAATGCAGGACTGAAGGATGAGGTCATAGACCCTAAAAATGTGATTGTATTCCTGGCAACGCTGCTGACAGCAGTGATTGGTTCTGTCGTATTCAGAAAGTTTCTGTCCGTCATACCGATACTGATTGCGATTATCGTAGGATATGTGGCAGCGCTTCTCTGCGGCGTTGTGGACTTCACCCAGGTTGGCACCGCATCCTGGCTGGCGCTTCCCAACTTTACGACACCCAAGTTTAAATGGGAGGCAATTGTAATTATCCTGCCTGTGCTTCTTGTCATTGCCTCTGAGCATATCGGACACCAGATTGTAACAAGCAAGGTTGTAGGAAGAGATCTGCTGAAAGATCCGGGACTTCACCGTTCCCTTTTTGCAGACAACTTTTCAACTATGATTTCAGGATTCATCGGTTCTGTACCTACTACAACGTACGGTGAAAACATAGGCGTAATGGCAATTACCAAGGTATACAGCATTTATGTTATAGGAGGGGCGGCAGTACTCTCCATCATCTGTTCCTTTATTGGAAAGATGACCACACTGATCAGTACCATTCCGGGTCCGGTAATTGGAGGAATTTCCTTCCTGCTGTACGGTATGATCGGAGCATCTGGTATCCGTATCCTGGTAGAAGCGCAGGTGGATTACGGTAAATCCAGAAATATGGCCATGACATCCATAATTTTCGTGACAGGCCTTTCCGGTATTTCCGTACAGTTCGGAAGCATCCAGTTGTCAGGTATGGTTCTTGCCTGCGTAGTGGGAATGCTTATGGGGCTGATGTTCTTCGTTCTGGACAAGCTGAAACTGACAAACGACAGAGAAGAAGCATAAATAAAATATAGAAAAAAGAAGTTCTGACTCCCAGGTAAAACCTGTTGTGCCAGAACTTCTTTTTATTTCCGCGGCAGAGTTCCAAAATCAGACCCGCCTGACCTTGAAGGCTGCCGCTGTATTTTTTGATCCACCAGACATTTTCTTGCGTGCATATCAGAGTGATAAAAGAATGCCTTTCACTACTGTTCCTGCTCCTGCATTTTCATAGCGCGTACTTTAAGCGGCAGGCCGAACAGATTGATGAAGCCTTCTGCATCGTGATGATCGTATAATTCTCCGGTTGTGAAGCTTGCCAGTGACTCGCTGTACAGTGAGTACGGAGAAGCAGTGCCCGCTTTGATGATATTTCCCTTATATAGTTTGAACTTCACTTCACCGGTTACATACTGCTGTGTTACATCCACGAAAGCCTGGATTGCTTCACGCAGTGGAGTAAACCATTTTCCTTCATATACGATCTGGGCAAATTTATTTCCCATGTCTTTCTTTACTTCATATGTAGCACGGTCAAGTACGAGTTCTTCCAGCTGATCGTGTGCTTCCATCAGTATAGTTCCGCCGGGAGTTTCATAAACGCCTCGGGACTTCATGCCGACTACGCGGTTCTCAACGATATCTACGATACCAATCCCGTGTTTTCCGCCGAGAACGTTGAGTTCTGTAATAATGTCGGATACCTTCATCTCTTTTCCGTTCAGGCTCTTCGGTACGCCGGCCTCAAAGGTCATTGTTACATATTCTCCTTCATCCGGTGCCTTTTCCGGTGACACACCCAGTACTAACAGATCGTCATAGTTTGGCTCATTTGCCGGATCCTCCAGTTCCAGTCCTTCATGGCTGATATGCCATAAGTTCCTGTCGCGGCTGTAGCTGTGCTTTGCGTCAAACGGAAGATCAATCCCATGCTGCTGGCAGTATTCGATTTCATCTTCACGGGACTGCATGGTCCATACATCCGTCATACGCCATGGTGCAATGATCTTAAGGTCAGGTGCAAGCGCTTTAATTCCAAGCTCAAAACGGATCTGGTCATTGCCTTTTCCTGTCGCGCCGTGGCAGATAGCAGTAGCGCCTTCCTTGCGTGCGATCTCTACAAGCCGTTTTGCGATCACCGGGCGGGCCATAGAGGTTCCAAGTAAGTACTTGTTCTCATATACAGCGCCTGCCTTCACGCATGGCATAATATATTCGTCGCAGAATTCATCGATGATGTTCTCTATGTATAATTTAGAAGCGCCTGATAGTTTTGATCTTTCTTCCAGTCCGTCCAGTTCTTCTCCCTGCCCGCAGTCGATACAGCAGCAGATGACCTCATAGTCAAAATTCTCCTTTAACCACGGTATAATTGCGGTTGTGTCAAGTCCGCCTGAATACGCTAATACAACTTTTTCTTTACTCATTTCATTTGCCTCCTAATGTATCCTATTCTAATATTGTTCACTTAATTGGTATAACGCCTTTGTTTAAGCTACAACATACTATACACCATATTTTATATTTATGCAATAGAAAACGTAAAAAAATTAAATATATACATTAATGCCAAATAAATATACATAAAAGCGGTGTAAATATGCATATTTTATGCATGACATATGTCCGTAAAGGGAGAAAATGAATATAATTATTTGTAACCTTTTTCAGCACTTGCCGGTCTAACTAATGTAAAATAAAAACGAATGCAGGAAGCTTCTTCTTTGCCGGAAAGGAAAGGGTGAACAGATGGATGAAGAGATGAGGAACACAAAGCTTGCGAAGAAAGCGGTACGGGGAAATGCCGATGCATATGGGCAGCTGATCACAGAATACCAGGAATATTTGTATAAAATGGCATTTCTCTATATGAAGAATCAGCAGGATGCATTGGACGTGGTGGGAACGACTATATTAAAGGGGTTTCAGAATATCAAAACACTGAAGAATCCGGAGTGGTTCAAAACATGGATTACCAGGATTCTGATGAATACAGCAAATGATGAATTGAAAAAGGTCGTATATTACAGTGATATAGAGGAAATCCAGGTATCAAAGAAGCATAAAGGCGTGTCGCCTGAAGAAAAATGTGACCTGGAAAATGCCGTGAGCCGTCTCCCTGAAAAATACAGGGTGGTCATTATCCTGAAATATTTCAGTGGATTTTCGGTGAATGAAATCGCATATGCTATTGAAGCACCGGTGGGGACCGTCAAGGCATACCTGAGCAGAGCCCGTGTCGAGCTAAAAAAATATTTGAAGGAGGATTATTTGTATGCAGATCACATTTAACAATATCGGAGTGCCAGAAGAAGAATTAAATGCGGTAGTAGAAAAAAATATGGATCAGATTCACAGACAGTGCCATAGAAAAAGAGTTCGTAAAATCTTAACTGGATGCAGTGCAGCAGTGATTTTAGCCGCAGCGGGCATAGGTCTCTGTGCTATGAACCCGGTACTGGCGGAGCAGATTCCTCTGATCGGGCATTTGTTTGAGAGGGTAGAAGACAAGCAGATATATTCAGGAAATCTCAGCAAGGATGCAGAGCCGGTCCATGAGGGCAATGTCAGCGAGTCCGGCGGTATCAAGATGACCCTGTCGGAAATATACTGCAACACAGAGGCTTTAAATATATCGGTTCTGATTGAATCCGAAGCTCCGTTCCCGGAAATGAAACATGATGGAGACCAGACCACTGGAGACAAGACAATCAGCTATCAGTACCTGGAGACAGAACAGAATTTTGACTTTATGCCAGAGAGCCAGCAGGAAGTTATACAAGTAAACGGAGAGTATCTGGACGATCATACTTTTGCCGGTGCATTCAGAATCGATTTTAATTTAGGCGACCTGAGCCAGGTTGAAATACCTGATACCTTTCATCTGGATCTGTCAGTCAGCATGCTTCATATACTGAGCAATTCACCCGAAAAGGAGCCCTGCAACCTGTCAGGAGATACCCCGTGGGAATTTTCAGTAGACGTATCCAAAGACAGCAGTCAGACCGTGACAAAAGAGGTCAATCAATACGCGCCGAATGGTATGGGAATTGGAACAGTTACCAAAACACCATATGAAATCACCCTGAATGGTGGATACAGCGAAGAGAAGAAGACATCAGATGAACCGCTGCAGATGGTCATTCTGGATGCAGATGGAAAATACATGCCGGACAAAGGCGGCTTCATGGTGCCGATCAATGACCATAACGTGTCGAAAATAACAGTTTATTACTATCCGGTAGCCTCAGAAGAAGAATTTATGGCAATCCAGGAACGGTACCGCGATGATGACTTTGAAGAATTCATAAAAGACAAATCAACCTTCCAAATCCAAATCGATTTTGAGGAGTGAGTGGTGTCGGAATAGAAGGGACGACACGCTCACTTGGAGGGGAATCAGGGAGAGGCGTATGGGAGCCAAGAGGACACGTAATGGAAGGGGAAGGCAGTTCTTGTACGAAGCGGGTTCCGCGCAGCCAGCCCAATCCGCTGCTCCCGCCGAATTCCTCCCGGCATTAATTTTACCTGCCGACTTGATGAACGCAGCCTGCATGGAACGGGGCGGG
>LDAQ01000142.1 GCA_001028025.1 Faecalicatena fissicatena
AACAGGACAGGTGCTTTTCACAGTCCGTCCCGGTTCCCGGTAAGCGTCCCCTCTTCATCCCCTCCCCAAACTAAACCTCGTAACTCCATATAATTATATTGACAGTAAAATTCAGAAATGTTAGGATAATATATATATAAATAATAAAATTTAAGACTACTTATATAGGTTCATAATCGGATGGACGTTTCTACCAACTACCGGAATAGTTGACTATAAGTATCTGCAGAGGTATCTCTGCAGTTACTTGTGCGGCAGAGATGCGGGAAGGAGACGTCAGGAGATGAGTGAATCTATTTTTATTTTAAAGGGAAATATTGTGTACAGCAGGAGTGCAGAGGAACTGGAGATATGTGAGCATGGCTATCTGGTCTGTGAGAACGGACTGGTGAAGGGTGTGTACCAGACTCTGCCTTTTGCATATGGAGGATTTCCGGTTACCGATTATGAGGACCGCCTGATCATACCGGGGCTGGTGGATCTGCATGTGCATGCACCGCAGTATTCATACCGGGGACTGGGCATGGACATGGAGCTTCTGGAATGGCTGGAGACGAATACATTTCCGGAGGAGGCGAAGTTCAAGGAGAAGGAATATGCGAAAAAAGCATACCGTATTTTCGTGGACAATATGAGAAAGGGGGCCACTACCAGAGCCTGTATTTTTGCCACAGTGCACAGGGAGGCAACACTTCTTTTAATGGATATGCTGGAGGATGCGGGCCTGAACACCATGGTCGGCAAGGTGAATATGGACAGAAACTGCCCGGATTATCTGCGGGAGGAATCTGCAGAGTGGTCCGCAGCAGAAACTGTGGAATGGATTAAGGATGTGCTGCATAAGAAATATAAGCACACGAGACCGATCCTGACTCCCCGCTTCACACCGAGCTGCACGGACGAACTGATGGAGAAGCTGAAGATGATCCAGATGCGTTATGAGCTTCCGCTGCAGTCCCATTTATCAGAGAATCCGGGGGAGATCGCCTGGGTGCAGGAGCTCTGCCCGTGGTCGGAGTTCTATGGGGATGCTTATGATAAGTTCGGCCTGTTTGGCTCTGATTGCCCGACGGTTATGGCCCACTGTGTATATTCAGATGACCAGGAGATTGACAGGATGAAGGCAAATGGCGTCTATATTGCGCACTGTCCGGAATCCAATATGAATATTGCCTCCGGTGTAGCTCCGGTGAGAAAGTTTCTGGAGGAAGGACTTCATGTGGGGATGGGAAGCGATGTGGCAGGAGGCTCTACGGAGAGCATTTTCACGGCCATGGCCCATGCCATCCAGGCTTCCAAGCTCCGCTGGCGGCTGCAGGATGACTCCTTAAAACCACTGACCGTGGAGGAAGCATTTTATATGGCGACAAAGGGCGGCGGAGAATTCTTCGGCAGGGTCGGAAGCTTCGAGGAAGGATATGAGATGGATGTGGTTGTGCTGGACGATTCAAGGCTTGCACATCCCCAGCCGCTGGAGGTGAAAAAACGTCTGGAGAGGATGATCTATTTTTCGGATGACAGAGAGATCTATGCAAAGTATGTGGAAGGCAGCAGGCTGTTCTAATGGAGAGCCTGTAATGTTAATAATATGATGCGGAGGTGGAAATATGGAGGAAAGGGAACATATCGTAGGGAAGAGCGTAAAGCGTGTGGATGCTTTTGAAAAGGTAACGGGGCGTGCAAAATACACGGATGACCTGTGTGATAAAAGCGCTTATGTGGCTAAAATCCTGCATTCTACAGTTGCCCACGGTATTGTGAAAGCAGTTGACACGAAAGAGGCGGAGAAGATCCCCGGAGTGGTTAAGGTTGTGACATGTTTTGATATTCCTAAGAATTATTTTCCGACGGCGGGGCATCCCTGGTCCACGGATCCTGCACACCAGGATGTGCAGGACCGTCTGATCCTGACGGACCATGTGCGGTTTTACGGGGACGATGTGGCTGCTGTTGTGGCTGAGAATGAAGTGGCGGCGTCCCAGGCTGTGCATGCGATTCGGGTGGAGTACGAGGAACTGCCGTTTGTGCTGGATGTCCAGAAGGCGATGGAGGCGGATGCGCCTCTGATCCACGAGGAGTATCCGGGAAACATTCTGAAGCATACTTCGATCCGCAACGGCAATTATGAGGAGGCCATAAAGGAGCCCGGACTGGTCAAAGTGGAGGGCTGGTATGATACACCGACGGTACAGCACTGCCACATTGAGAATTTTATCTGCTATGCCTATATGGAGCAGGGGCGGATTGTGGTCGTCTCCTCCACGCAGATTCCGCACATCTGCCGCAGAGTTGTGGGGCAGGCTCTGGGGATTCCCTGGGGGCAGGTGAGAGTGATCAAGCCTTATATAGGGGGCGGATTCGGCAATAAGCAGGATATTCTGTATGAGCCGCTCTGTGCCTATCTGAGTACGGCAGTTGGCGGGCGGCTTGTGAAACTGGATGTATCCCGGGAAGAAACATTTGTATCCAACCGGGTAAGGCATGCGATACGCACTCATATTATTTCCTATGTGCGTCCTGACGGCAGCTTTGCAGCCAGAAAGATTGAATGCTTCTCAGACCAGGGGGCATACGCCTCCCACGGCCACAGTATTGCGGCAAAAGGCATGGGTGCATTTCCACAGTTGTATCCCTGTCCGAATGTGGAGGGGGACGCCTATACGGTATTTACCAATAAGCCGGTATCGGGAGCGATGAGAGGCTATGGAATACCGCAGGCAATGTTTGCAGTGGAAAGCCATACGGACGATGTGGCAAAAACGCTGGGGATTCCGCCCTATGAATTTAGATGGAAATATTTAATGCCGAAGGGATATACGGACGGATTTTCTAAAAATGTAAACTATTTTGATACCTTTCATGAATGCATGGAAAAGGGAAAAGAGTACATAGATTATGACAGGAAACTGAAAGAATACTCCGGACAGACAGGCGAGGTAAGAAAGGGCATCGGCATAGCGGCTTTCTGGTACAATACCGGTGTATGGCCCATTTCTCTTGAGACGTCCGCGTGCCGAATGGTGCTAAACCAGGACGGTTCCGTACAGGTACAGGTCGGAGAAACTGAGATCGGCCAGGGTGCAGACACCGCGTTCGGACAGATGGCGGCAGAGACACTGGGAATCCCGTTTGAACAGGTTCATGTAATGACGGTGCAGGATACGGATATCACTCCATTTGGAACAGGAGCGTACGCCTCCAGACAAACGTATATGGCCGGATTTTCGATCAATCAGACGGCCGCCCTTTTAAAGAGCCACATACTGGATACGGCCCAGGAGCTGACACGCCATACAAAGGAAAGCCTGGATCTCATAGACGGCAATATTGTCCGCATGGGGGACGGGGAGATACTGATGAGCCTGGCAGAGCTGGCTACAGAAAAGCTGTACAGCCTGACCAACAACGGACATCTGACGGCGGAGAGCACCTATCAGGCGAAGACAAACGCCTACTCATTTGGCTGTACTTTTGCAGAGGTAGAGGTGGATATCCCGGCCTGCAGGGCAGTGCTGACGAACATCGTCAATGTGCACGACTGCGGCAGGCTGATCAATCCGGCTCTGGCTGAAGCGCAGGTACATGGAGGCATGAGCATGGGAATCGGCTACGGGCTGTCCGAGAGGCTGATTTTTGACGAGAGAACCGGAAAACCTCTGAATAATAACCTGCTGGATTACAAGCTGTCAACCTTTATGGATCATCCACATCTGGAGGGTCAGTTTGTTGAAAACTATGAGCCTACCAGTGCATACGGAACGAAAGCGCTCGGGGAGCCGCCGGTCTGTTCCATAGCACCGGCAATCAGAAACGCAGTGCTGCAGGCCACTGGTGTAGCTGTAGACGAGATTCCTCTGACGCCGCACATACTTTTTGCGCGTTTCAGAGAAGAAGGGCTGGTATAAACCAGTATATCGAAAATTTAGGGCAGTTTGAAAAGGGAGGATTTGAGATATGTATGATATGAAAGCTCTGTATGAGGCACAAAGCGTGGCTCATGCAATACAGTTACTCCAGGAGCATCCAGATGCTCAGATCATAGCCGGGGGAAGCGATGTTCTGGTACAGATGAGAGAGGGCAAACGCGCAGGTGCAGAACTGGTGAGTATCTATGGCCTGGACGAATTACGGGGAGTGAAGCTGGAGGAGGACCAGACCATCCGGATCGGTTCCCTGACCAGTTTTTCCCACATTACAAAGGACCCGATTATCCAGAAATACATCAATGTACTGGGAGAGGCCGTAGACAAGGTAGGAGGCCCCCAAATCCGCAATATTGGCACCATAGGCGGAAACACCTGCAACGGCGTCACCTCGGCAGACTCCGCGTCCACACTGTTTGCATGGGACGCAATCATCGAACTGACGGGCCCGGAAGGCATCCGGAGGATCCCGATCCAGGAATTCTACATCAAGGCAGGCAAAGTAGACTTAAAACCCGCAGAATTACAGACAGCAATTCTGATCCCCCGGAAGTCCTATGAGGGATACTGCGGGCACTACATAAAATACGCAATGCGCGGAGCCATGGACATAGCAACCCTTGGCTGTTCCGTAAACGTAAAACTCTCCGAAGACAAAAGGCACCTGGACGATATCAGAATCGCATACGGTGTAGCAGGCCCGGTCCCCATGCGTGCCATCCACGCAGAACAGGCCGGTAGAGGCATGGAGATCAGCGCAGCATCAATAGAAACAATTGGAGACACAGTCCTGGAAGACGTAACCCCGCGGGACAGCTGGAGAGCCAGCAAAGCCTTCCGCGAGCACATTTCCACGGTATTATGCAAACGTGCCCTGAAAGAGTCCATCCATCTGTCAGGAGGTGTATATCATGAGTGAAATTCAATACAAACTGGTAAAATGCACAATCAACGGAGAAAAACGAGAGGCCATGGTAGACGTAAGAGCATCCCTGACTGACATGCTCCGCAACGATTACCGTCTAACCAGCGTCAAAAAAGGCTGTGAAGTAGGAGAATGCGGCGCCTGTAACGTCATCATAGACGGCGAATGCTACAACTCCTGCATCTACCTGGCCGTCTGGGCCGACGGCAAAGAAATCCGCACCCTGGAAAGCCTCATGGGTCCCAATGGAGAACTCTCCGACATCCAGCAGGCCTTCATAGACGAAACCGCAGTACAATGCGGTTTCTGCACCCCCGGAATCATCATGAGCGCAGTAGAAATCCTAGAGTCCGGAAAACAATACACAAGAGAAGAACTACGGAAATTACTGTCCGGCCATTTATGCAGATGCACCGGCTACGAAAACATCCTCAATGCGGTAGAGAAAACAATGCGGGAGAGAGGGGGGAGGTCGCCTGTCTGAAACGGGGAGCGTTCTGCCGCCGGGATAAAAGTGAATGGGGGCTGGAAGTAACCCACTTATGGAGAAGTACTAGCATAAAAGACGCCGCCCACGAGGGCACATCCAACATTCGGCCAGGTAGTGTAACCAATTCTGT
>LDAQ01000143.1 GCA_001028025.1 Faecalicatena fissicatena
ACATTTTGCGGAAACTCAAGGTTTTACTTTAGATTCCACCTGTCTTTCAAGTCAAATACTATTTTCCCTCCTGCCTGATTGTCATCGTATTTACCACAAAAAGGCGCAATTCATAATATGAATCACGCCCTTTTATTATTTTGTTTTATTTTCTATTTAATCCAGCTATTGATAAGTTCTTCGTGCTCATTCATCCATTTTTTAGCTGCTTCAAGAGGTTCGTTACCTTCCTCTTCTACAGCACCCATAAGATCACCTAATTCTGCCTCATTGAGTTTGAATTTTTTTAGAAATTCTGCTACTTCCGGCATATCTTCTTCTAAGCCTTTTCTGGAATACTTGTGAATATTTTCAACTTCTCCAAATATTCCTTTTGGATCTTCCAACACTTTTAAATCCCAACGTGCAAATTTCCAGTGTGGCGCCCAGCCTGTAACAACAATTGGTTCATTTGCATCAATTGCTTTTCCCAATGCAGCTGTCATTGTTGGACCACTTCCCATTAAAAGCTTATAATCTAATCCATATTCCTCAATTGATTTCTCTGCTGCTGCCATAAGGCCGGCTCCTGCGTCAATACCAATAATCTCTCCATCAAATAATTCTTTATTATCGTTTAATTCCTCGATACTATCGATTTCAACATAGGATGGAACAACAAGTCCAAGTAATGCATTTTCATATGAAATTCCTAAATCAACCATATCATCCCCATATTTTTCAATATAGCTTTCATGGGTAACAGGCAGCCATACGTCTAAAAAGGCATCTGTATTACCACTTGCCACAGACGTAAAAACAGGTGCGACATCGGCCATAGTCAACTCCACATCATATCCCATTTTTTCTTCAAGCACTGCTGCCGCTAAGTTTGTCATGGCAATTCCCTCAGACCAGTTAACATAGCCGAGTTTTACCGTTTCCTTTCCTTTTGCACTGTCATCAGCTCCTCCACCGCAACCCGCAAGGCTCATAACCAGAACACATAACACTAATATAGATAATATACTTTTTTTCAAAACACTATTCTCCTTTACATTCTATTTTTATTTTTGTTTTTTATTTTTGTTATAAATGCTTTTCCTGATTTTGGTGATGCCTTTCCAAGACATTGTGTCACCCGGTCAAGAACCATTGCAATAATAACAACAGCCAGACCGCCTTCAAATCCCTGTCCCATTTTCATCTGGGTAATTCCCTGCAGTACGATATTTCCCAAACCATCTGCTCCAATCATGGCAGAAATAACAACCATGGATAGCGAAAGCATAATTGTTTGGTTAAGCCCTGCTAAAACGGTCGGAATCGCCAGTGGAACCTGAACTTTAAAAAGCAATTGTGAGGATGTGGATCCAAACGATTTTGCCGCCTCTACTACATCCTTTGGCACTTGTCTTATACCTAAATTAGTCAGACGGACAATCGGAGGCATTGCAAATATTATCGTAGCCACTGCACCCGGAACAGTTCCCAAGTCAAAGAAATATACAGCCGGAATCAGATATACGAATGCAGGCATTGTCTGCATAAAATCAAGGATTGGACGAATGATTTTATTTGCCTTATTACTTTTTGCCATTAAGATACCCAGGGGAAGACCGATTAAAATTGCAATCAACGTTGCCGTTGTTACAAGACTTAAGGTCTGCATTGTCTGCTTCCACAAATCTAGATTCTGAATCAGAAGTAAGCCTAATGCAGTAAAGCAGGCAATTCCGTTTCCTGCAATCCACCATGCCAAAAAGGTTACCACTATAATAAATATTACAATAGGAATTGCTAAAAGAAACCAATTCATGCTGTCAATAATTGCTTCTAATCCGTTTTTTATGGCATCAAATCCATCAGAAAAGTTGGTGGTCATCCAATTGATAACCCTTTCCATAAAATCGCCAACTGGAATTTTCATATTAAGAATCAATTGAAACTTCCTCCTTTCCTGCTATTCCTGCCAGTACGGTTGATTTAAAAATAATACCTTTCAGTTTATTTTCATCGTCAACTACTGCAACCGGATAACCTGATTGCAAGAATAGAGGTATTATTTCATCGATAGATGTATCCACTCCCACGGTTCTAATATCTGTATCAATTACAGATTTCAAATCATCCCTATTTTCTTTCATAAGTTCTGACACTTTATCAATTGTAATGATACCAAGCAGTGTCTTATGTTTATCTGTCACAAAAATACTGGAAATTTCTAAATCTTTCATTTTCTTGGCTGCCGTTCTGACACCAGCCTTTTCTAATATAATACTCTCTGAAGAACGCATAATTGAAGATGCTGACACAATCTTTGTACGGTTTACATCCTGAATAAATTCTCGAACGTAAGCATCTGCCGGAGAGTTCAAAATTTCTTCTGGCTCACCAATCTGTACAATATTTCCATCCTTCATAATTGCAATTCTATCACCGATTTTAAGTGCTTCATCCAAATCATGGGTAATAAATACAATTGTCTTCTGCATTTTTGTCTGTAAAGACAACAGTTCATTTTGCATTTCTTTTCTAATAAGGGGATCAAGCGCACTGAAGGCTTCATCCATTAATAAAATATCGGCATCTGTTGCCAGTGCCCTTGCAAGACCAACTCTCTGCTGCATTCCTCCTGATAATTCCTTAGGCTTTGCATTCTCATATCCTTTTAATCCTACAACTTCTAACATCTCAATCGCTTTCTTTTTGCGCTCCTCTACATCTACTTTTTGTATTTCAAGTCCAAAAACAACGTTTTCAAGAACCGTTCTGTGTGGTAATAATGCAAAATTCTGAAAAACCATAGCAATTTTTTTCCTGCGGATTTCTCTTAACTTCGCTGAACTTACTTGCGTTATTTTTTCATTATCTATGTAAATCTCTCCACTCGTAGGTTCTATAAGACGATTAAGACACCGAATCAATGTGGATTTTCCACTGCCTGAAAGTCCCATAACAACAAAAATCTCTCCTTCATTTACTGAAAAAGATACGTTGTTGACACCGACACTATGCTTATACTTTTTTAATAGGTCGGTTTTTTTCTCTCCCTTTTCTAGAAAGGAAATCATTTGCATAGGTGCTGAACCAAATACTTTGTAAACATTTTTAACTTGTATCTTTGCCATTTTTTCCCCCTTTGTTTAAAGTTACAACTTAAGATTTTTTTTATGTTGCTTTTCTATTATATAGTCATTTTTTCTATTTGTCAAACACGGCACGGAAAAACAGTGTCTTTTTGACAGCATAAAAGGCCATTCAGTTATACTGAATCCGCCTCATTTTTCAGATTGATGCTCTGCGACTTGCGCTTTTTTATATAAAATCGAATAATATAAATAACCAGCAGAACTACCCAGGAAAATGCTTCCGCATAAGCAATTACCATGTTCCCAAACTCCTTGGCAAACAAATAGGATGTGACAATCCTAACTCCTAAAGAAACAATACCTGCTATTCCTGAAAAAAGCATGTCCCCGGTTCCTTCAAGATAACCTCTCACTGCCATTGCCAGACCATATACAATATAACAGCTTGCGATTGCCCGGAAGAAAGATTTACCAATCTCCACGGATTCCTGGGTCAGTCCAAACATGGCAATCAGATATCCACCAGCAGCAAGGACTAAGCCGGTAAGACATAAAGATACAATGGAAATCATGACCATACCTGCCTTTAACACCTTTTTGGCTCTCTCCTGATTACCTGCTCCAATATTCTGGGCAACAACAGTAGCAATTCCAGAACCAAAGTTTACAATGGGCAGTATAATCACCGTGTCTACACGGTAAGCAGTGGTAATTGCTGCAACTGTCTGCTCACCAAATCCATTCATAAATCGTTGAAGAAAAAGGTTCCCCACGGAACTTGTCCCAGATTGTACCGCCGGTGGAAGGCTATATTTTGTTCCTCTCGCAATAATGGCTTTCTGAATTATTTCTTTATTCAAACGAAATCTTAGTTTATGATGTTTCTTTATCGCATACAACACAATAAATACTGTCATTACAATTTGAGATATTACTGTTGCAGCGGCAGCTCCTGCTGCACCAAATGGCAGAACAACAACAAAGATAATATCTAAAACAACATTTGCAATAGAACACACAAGTACAGACAAAAATGGTGCTTTGCTGTCACCCAGCCCTCTCAATACAGCGGAATATATATTATAGACAGCTAATAAAGGAATTCCCAAAAACATAATCTGAATATATTCTCTTGCAATTGAAAAAATATTTGCAGGTGTATCCAAAAGAGTTAAAATCGGGCGTGTGAACAAAATTCCCACAGCAGCAATAATCAGAAATATACCACCCAGTAAAATTACAAAGGAAGATAAAATATTTTTCAGTTTTCCCTCTTCTCCCATTCCGTACTGCTGTGCAGCTAATACGGAGATTCCAGATGTAAAACCTGTAATTACTGTGACAAATAGATTATAAATTGAAGTAGTTGCCCCAATTCCCGCAAGGGCCAGTTCTCCCTCAACATTTCCAACAACAAAAGCATCAACCCAATTGAACATTTGCTGAAGCAAACCGCTTAATATCAAAGGGACTGTAAACCACACTAATGTTTTCATAATATTTCCCTGTGTCAAATTATTTTTCATATATTTTCCTCCTGATTTCGCCTGCCCCTTCCTATAATAGTGCAAGGTGCCTTCGACACTCTCATCTCCACTGTCCGCAATCTTGAGGGAGAAGACCCTTCCTATAAAATAAAAAAGGTATTCAAAAGCTACCATACAGCACAGATGCCGTACCTTAGGGGTAACTTTTGAACGCCTCTATAAATACTTTATTCAATTGGTCTTGTGAAAAAAATTTTGAACTCTCTCGTGGCAGTTTTCATCACCAATATAACAAATAATATCTCCAATACAAAAAATTGCATACGGCCCAGGTGAAATAATAATCTCATTTTCTCGTTTTATTGCGATGATTGTTGCCGTTGTATTATGCCAAAACTGTACATCGGAAATACTTTTCCCTATGTAGTTGGCATCTTCTTTTAGTTCAATCTCAAATGGTGTAAGGGGATTTACTTCACGAAATCGTTCTGTCTTGTAGAGAAGTTCTGATATCATACCTTTTAATTCATGGTTTTGTTGTATCTGCTGTTCCATTCCGGTTAAAATTTGTTTTTTTAAATTGCTCATCTCATTAATAGAATTAAATTTATTAACAAAGTTTTTTGCCTTATCTTTGGATTTTATTAATACACCGCTGCCCTTTGTTACTTCTACAATCTTCATATCGGATAATGCACTGATTGCACGGCGCGCCGTTTCAGAAGAAACGCCATATTGACTGGAAAGGGAAGAACGTACATAGATTTTCTCACCTTCACTGTAATATCCTTCTACAATCTTAGCTGCAACATCTGCAGCAATCTGTTGGTATCTTGGAATAGTTACTTTCATATTTCTTAGCAATGCTCCTTTCAAATTAGAACATAAAAAGCATTTTTACTTCTAAAGTATCCATATTATAATATACCTATATTCTTTTTGCAAGATAAGAAGTATCTTGAGTTTCCGCAGTTTTA
>LDAQ01000144.1 GCA_001028025.1 Faecalicatena fissicatena
ATCTGGCTGCTGATCTCCTCTGTATTCCACATCATAGAGGACTCCCCCCTTCCGGCCTGCTGTGAAGCCTCAAGCTTAAATCTTCCATTCTCTTCTTCAGGGAAGCGTCAATGAGTTTCCCGTCCGCGGAAATCAGGACACCGCCTATGAGACCTTCATCGATCACGTTCACCAGGTTCACCGGCTTTTGGATCAATTCTTTTGTCTGCTCCTCCAGGCGCTTGATGGCGTCTTTTTCCAAAGGCACCACTGAGTATACCGTCCCCCGGACTCCCTGTCTTTCCTCTCCCAGAAGCTCCAGACCTTCTGCCAGCACCTGCCCGAAGTGGTACAGGCCCTCATGGTCCAGCAGGATACAGAAAAATGCCAGTGTCTCATCGCTGATATGGCTCCCGAAGATTTCCCGCATCCACTCAAGCCTTGTTTCTTTCCCCACTTCACCCAGCGTCAGCATATGGAAAAAGTCCTCTTCCTCTGCCAGAAGCCGTTTCAGGACAGCCAGTTCTTCAGTCACTGTATCTATTTTGCCGCACAGTTTCTTTACCTCAGTCTGTTCCGTTATTCTTTCCATGATGAATCCTCAGCTTCTTCTATAATCTTATCGACAACTTCTGCCTGTCTTTTCGGGTTCAGCTCTTCTCCTATGATTTTCCCTGCCGCAAGGACTGCCATGTCTCCGATCTCTCTTTGCAGCTCTTTCTTCGCAATCAGCTTATCCCGCTCGATTTCCCGGCGCGTCTGTTCCCGCACCTGGGATGCCTCTTTACCTGCGTCTTCCAGAACTGCCCCTGCCTGATCCTTTGCCTCCTGCATTGCTTTCTTTATGATCTCCCGTTTCTCGGATTCTGCCCGCGCCATCTGCGCTTCATATTCCTCCAGCTTCTGCTGTGCCTCCTCGCGTGTCGCCTGGGCCTCCTGCAGCGTGCTCACTACCTGCTGCTGTCTTGCCTCCATAAAACTATGTACTTTCTCAAAAAAGAATTTTTTCAAGATCAGCACTAACACAACCACGGTGATCAGTGAAAACAGCAGGTTCCAGTTGATTGTAAGCAGATCCTGATATAATTGTACTTTCAAATCCGGCTGCCTCCCTTCTCTATCATACCTTTCCCGACAGCATAATGGCGATAACGAAGGTCAGTACACCGATGGTCTCCATAATTGCCATACCTACAATCATACCTGTCTGGATCTTGCCCGCTACTTCCGGCTGCCTTGCCATTCCTTCCAGTCCCTTGCTAAGCGCCAGTCCCTGTCCCAGGCCGATGCCCAGTGCTGCTAATCCCATACACATCCC
>LDAQ01000145.1 GCA_001028025.1 Faecalicatena fissicatena
CGGTTTATTTAGGAACTGTACACGATAGTTAATTACACGATAGAAAGGATGGTATAAGCCTTGCCATTACAGTCTTCTATAAGCGTGTTACAATATCAGTACCTGTAGGGTTTGCAGGAATTTTATTGTATATCGCTTAGGAGGTTTGTATGGAAGAAGAACGAGTTTTCAAGGTGATGCGTGCACGGATGCAAGCATCAGCAAGTGGAGAACGGGAGCTATGGCTGATCACAAGGCACGGTATCCCATTTTATCCAGTTAATGAATGGCTGGATTTGAAAAGCATTCGAAAAACCAGTACCGGAAAGGAGTATGCACACAAGCTTTGTGTATATCTTAACTTTCTGCATGGGCAGGGAATATCATTTGAGGATGCCGTAACAGATGATGTTATGGCATTTTTAATGCGGCTCATGGGCAGGAGCTATGAGGACGACTGTATTATTCGGCTGCGGGCGCCGTTGTCCTACAGCACACTCAGCAAGTATGTCACTGTCATCACCGAATTCTACAAATGGTTAGAGCAGACCGGCGTGCATCATATAGGGTTTCAGACAATGGACAATGCGAAGAGAGCTCAGAAGTCATTTCTCTATGGACAGATCGGTTCTTATAAATACAAGTATATTATTGATCGGCACATATTAAGGCTGACTGCGAAACGGGAGTACCTCAAGTGGTACACGGATGATGAAGTGGCGGCCATTTGCTCCTGCTTTCTGACACTGCGCGATCTGGCTGTATTTTTGGTCACATTGGAAGGCTTCAGGATAGACGAGGTGTTAAGCATGCAGCTTGAAGACTATGATTCTCAAGCTGGTTGTATCAGTCCAAGCCGGTCAAAAGGCAAACCGGATGCATCCTCCGCAGATTTCAAGCACCGCACCATCTTTCTCCCGCAATCGACACGTGAAGTATTGGACAGCTATCTTTTGACAGAACGGGCTGGGGCGGAAACACAATCCGGCCTACTCAGCCAGATGATCTTTATCAATCAGAAGGCTGGGCGCAGCCAAGGTGCTCCCCTTGCATATCGCAATTACTGGGAGATTTTGAAAAAGTGTGCGGTTCGGGCGGGCCTTGACAGTAAAAAAATCCGTACCCACAGTGGCCGCAGTACGAAAGCCATGCAATTTCTGGAGCATCAGGCGACTCATCCGGAGGATAACATTTCCGACGCGATGATTTTGGAGCACTTTGGCTGGAAGAGTTTAGACTCTATCGCGCCATACCGTAATTACAACAATCCAGTTATCGCTAAGGCGGTGTTTGATAAGCTACAGAAGGCGAAGGAGGGGCAAAGATGACCTCATCATTCACGGCATTAGAAGAAGCATTGCGTTCCGGAATCAGTCTGCAGCCGATCCTGGATTCTATCGGAGTAGCGGAAATGATCCGGATTATGGAAAATGCCCCTCCAAATTTGCTTGCGGCATATTTTCAGGGGAAATCGGCAGAATTTACTGCCAGACGAGAGATCGTTACGAGTTTCAAACTGCTCCAAGTAGCATTTACAAACAAAAAACAGGCTTCTAGATTTTATGGGACATCTCTTGCTAATGTAGTAAAAACGATTGCTGACACCGAGTTTGAGAAGCAAAAATCACTTTTCAGGCAGGGAAACCGTCAGCAATTGAGTATTCATAACGATATATGGCAGCTGTTTTATCTGATCGGGCCCAATCTGCGAAGCAACAGCTACAACTTCACCAAAATTCATAGCGCATCACTGCGTTTGGAACTGAAATACTTTATGCTATGGTACCTTCAAGGCCGCAGCGGCTATCGGACCCCGATCCTTGCCGCAGTAATCAAGGGAATCAACTTTCTCAGCGGCAATAATCCATGCATCCACTATTTCGCAGATATATCCGATGTGGATGCCCGCGAACTCTACAACTATCTGGAAAACGACTGTTTATCCAAGCGCGGGGACAGACTGTCCGTCAAGTCTGTTGCCAACACCATGCGTGCCTGTGGCCAAATCATAGACTACCTTTGCGGAAGCATGCGTGATTCTAGTATCCGAACACCGATACCGACAAGGAATCCATTTTCAAAGTATCACTTTTTCAACCTGGACAACATGTCCATAAATACTGAGATAATCCCCGACCCGGTAGCGATGGTGATTGAAAAACATAGTCACGAGTTAAGTGATACACACCGGGTTTTATACAGCATTTTTATTAATACCGGACTGAGATTGTCGGAAGTCATACTGCTGAAAGAGGATTGCCTGGCACCATCGCGTTTTAAGGGGCTGATGATTCTGCGTTATGTACCGCACAAAACATTAAGCGCTCGGCGCAAACGTGGTATCGGCGATACCTGTGAAATGTTGGTACCTGCTTTTCTGTCAAGAGAAATCATCTGTCAGATTAAGAGAACACAGGACCTACGGGAAAAATGTGACGAGCCATATATATTTTTGGTCCAAAACGGAAACAACCGGCCTGTTCTTCCCTGCGGTGACGGGTTTTGTGAGGCGGTAAACCGGTTGATTACGAAGCACCACATTACCGATGAAAATGGCCAGCTCTGGAACCTCACAACAAGGCAGTTCCGAAAGACCATTGCCGTCACGCTGGTGGAAAGCGGAGCATCCATGACGGAGCTCGCTTATTGGCTGAGCCATCTCTCACGGAAAACCTCAATGAGGTATTACGCCGAGGTTCGAAAGAAGCGGCTTGCTGAGATGAACACTTCCTTTTTCAAGGGAAAATTTGATATTCTGCTGAACAATGAGCAGCTTGATCAATTCAGTGAAGAGCAGCGTCGTTTGTTGTTTGTGGACTTTCGCTTGGAAAAGCGCAGGGTTGAATTGGGATTTTGTATGCGTGTTTTTGCTGATGGGGAATGCAGGGAGCGCAACCGAGCGTTTAGCTGCGTCAACTGTAAAAACCTGTGCACAGGGAAACCCTATCTGCAATACTGGATATCCCTACGGGACTCTCAGCGTACCATTGTGGACGGGCTTGTTGAGTCCTACCGGGAAATGGGAATTGCGGATTACCATCTATACCGGCAGTATCAGCAGGAAAAGGCGCTGCTTGATTCCTACTCGGATGCGGTGACAAAAATTGAGACAGCTTTTGGAGGTGGTGGGCATGCCAAGTAACGCTGTGGTACAGGAAAACTTTCAGGAAGATCGTAAGGCTGAATATTGCGCCTTTGTTGCCAGCATTTCAAGCAGCGATTGCTTTTGGGATGATATATGGCACTGCGACAGGCTAAAAAAGCATCCGGCTGACAGATCTTGTGTGATCCACTTTGTGAATGTTCCGGAGCAGTTTAAGGAAGCAGCCAAATACTTCATTGTGCTGAAACTGCTTGGCGGCATGCGCGTATCATCAGCCCGGCAACATGTAATCCGGCTGATATGGTTCCTGCAGTTTTTAGAATTGCAGGGTAAAGAAGATGCGCTGTATTGCAGCACGCCATCCTTTGTTGCCGAATTTAAAGCATATCTGGATAAGAATTGCACGAAGGAGCAGGTCAAGAACGGAATATGGCAGGTAATAAAGAACTTTTTTGATGTCATGCAGGGATGGGAAGGCCGGAAGCTATACAATCATTTCGCAGGAAATCCATTCGTTCAGCCTTTACACTATGATGAAAAATTGATTCCGCCTTTTGTTGAGCGCCAGCTTGACCGGTTATTTCTGATGCCGGAAATACAGCTTCATATTCGGGTTGTATATTGGATTATGAGGCTTTTCCCCACACGGGTCAGCGAGGTTTGTGCAATGGAGCCAGACTGCATCAAGCAGTTTGACAGGCACTTTGTGCTGTTTCTCCCCTCATGGAAGCAAAACGGCGGTTACAACCAGGCAGAGATGCGCAGCATTCACATAGAGTATGAGGGAACTGGGAAGTATCTGATAGACCTTTTGCATGAGCAGCAGGAAGCGCAGCGTGCCCTCTCCCCTTATCTGCCGGAAACCCAGCAAGGACTACTGCTGGCTTACAAGAAAGCATGGTACAGATACGGAAAGTGGGCCGAAACTGTTATCCGGAAGCACAATGTCCTGACAGCTACCCCTGACCATATCAATGTGTTCTTCAAACGATACTGTGAAATGTACGATATCCGTGATGAAAACGGAACCACATATGTTCTGAAAAGTCACATGCTCAGACACAACGGTATTACCGACCGACTGGCAGAAGGTTTTACCATAGAACAGATTGCCCACATGACAGGACACAAGAATGACCAGATGATTCTCAAATCATACAACCATCTTGATCTGCGACCAGAGGTTCTTACGGAAAAACAGCGGCTTGTTGTAGGAGAGGCTAACGGACCATCCCTGGTCATGTTTCGAGGGAGAATTTTGAGAATGAATCCGCAGATAGAGGCCAGGTTGTTGGAGAACCTGCGTGCTCACAGGGTGCGCGGTGGCATCTGCAGTGATATTACCAGCTGCAAATGCGATATGCAGACCTGCTTAAACTGCCGTTTTTTTGTACCTGAAATTGAGCAGCTTCCATTCTTTAAGGAACAGGTGGAATCCTGGCGCATAAAAGCGGTGCGGTTCAAAGCCTTTCCTATCATTCAGAAAAATGCCGCTGCGAACGCCGCTTTATACCAAGAAATCATAAACAAAATGAAAACATATCTGGAGGTAACTGACGATGAGAAAAATTCCTGATTCCCTGCTTAATCTACAGCAAAGGCAGCGCGAGCAAACGATATCTACTATTAAAAGCGCAATACAGGAGCTGCAGGCGGAGGGTTATCCGATTACCATAAAACGCTTATGCGAACGGACAGGACTTTCACGTTCGGTATTTAACAAGCCACACGTGAAAGCCCTGCTGGATGAGGAACTCTCTAATTGTCCTGCAAAGGCTATACATGAAGGGACATTGGAGAAGCAATGTGCAAAGCTGCTCCTGCAATTGGAGAAATCCAAGCGCCGAGAAATCGATCTTAAGCTTGCAAACATGCAATTGCGCGAAACTGTACAGGAATTGCGCTCTGAATGTGAGATGCTTCGAGGAGAGCTCCATTCTCTTATGCAGCATGAAATACGGCTTCAAGCGGGAGGTGATCGAAAATGATTTGAACAGGAAAAAACTGAGGACTTGGGAAAAATCTGCACATCCGCCACCAAAGCTCCTGACTTTCTGAAATGACATCTCCATATCTTCGCAACGAAAATACAGCACATGGCTTCGGCTTATGCTGTATTTTTTTCGCCAAACATCAAACGGTCTTTAACTATTATTTTTTGTATCGTATATGCACACGATACAAAACCATGGAAATCAGGAGGTGTTTCTATCGTGTACCCCACGAAAACTAAACAAAAT
>LDAQ01000146.1 GCA_001028025.1 Faecalicatena fissicatena
GCGCTAGCGACTTGGTACAATGAAAAAAGCAATCATTGGAAGACGGTATTCGGACGGGGGCACTATGAAGGATCAGATAAGGAAGAAGTTGTGTTTGATTATTTCTGCAGCTATGCTTTTTTCTCTGCTGTTAAATGTTCTGCTTCAGATTAAACAGGTAGACAGGAGTATGAGGACGGAATCGGAGAATCTGTTCTGGCAGATTAATCAGATATTAGTACAGAATGAAAAAGATGTGGAACAGATCAAAGAGGATTTCAGGCAGAGCTGCCTTATCAGCGCAAAGGCGGCGGCCTATATTATGCAGAGCCGGCCTGAGATTATCGGAAATCAGCCGGAGTTGGAGAAGATTGCGGGACTGCTTCAGATTGATGAGTTTCACATTTTTGATACAGAGGGGAACCTTTATGCGGGATCACTGCCGAAATATTTTGGGATGAATTTTAATTCGGGGGAACAGATGCAGTTTTTTCTGCCAATGCTTGAAGACCGGTCCCTGGAGCTGTGTCAGGAGATCACCCCCAATACGGCGGAATCCAAGCTGATGCAGTACGCGGCCGTGTGGCAGGAAGATGGAAAAGGAATCGTACAGATTGGGATGGAGCCTGACCGTGTTGTGGAGGCGATGAAAAGAAATGAACTTTCCTATATATTTTCGATCGTTACGGCGGATGAAGGCAATGTAATCTGCGCGGTGGACCCTGATACTCATGAAGTGCTTGGTTCTACGGATGGGAATTATATTAAAAAGGATGTTAAAGAACTGGGAATAAATGCGGAAAATCTGACGAACGGCGAAGAGGGATTCAGGACGAAATTTGACGGGGAAAAAAGCTACTGCGTATTTTCGCGAACCGGTTCTGTGATACTTGGAAGAATCTGCCCCGAGAGCAGAATGTACCATAGTGTCTATAAAAGTACACGGATGCTGTCTTTATATCTTGCACTGCTTGGCATTCTTATCATCGCAGCGATTTCAAAATATCTGGACAGGTATATTGTGAGAGGGATCTCGTCGGTTAATAAGAAGCTGCGTGTGATTACCGGCGGAGACCTGGATACCCGGGTGAGTGTAGATACCACGCCGGAATTTTTGGAACTGAGTGAACAGATTAATGAAATGATAGAAAGCCTGCTGGATGTGCCGAATAAATTCTCCGCAGTGCTGGATATTGTGAGCATTCCTGTAGGTATTTATGAATACCGGCTGAATATGAAGAGAGTACTGACTACGAGCGGTTTGGGTGGAATTCTATGTCTGTCTTCGGAAGAAATACAGAGGATCCTGTCAGACCATGAGCTGTTTGAAGCAAAGCTGGAGGAGATCCGCCGCTGTCCGGAGGAGGTGGAACGAGGGATTTACCGCCTGCCGTGGGAAGAGGAACGGTATATAAGAATGGATTCCATTCCTTATGAAAACGGCATTTTAGGGATTCTTCTGGATGTGACAGAGGATATGGTTGAAAAGCACCATATTGTATATGAAAGGGATCGGGATTTCCTGACGGGACTATATAACCGCCGGGCGTTCTACAGTAAGTTTCAAGGGCTTTTAGATGAAAACAAAGACTGCGGGCATGCCGTTCTGTTCCTGGCCGATGCAGATGGTCTGAAAAGTGTAAATGACCGGTATGGCCATGCAGGTGGAGATGAGTACCTGCGGGGAATAGCGGAGGTGCTGCGTGCCTGTCCGGCCAGTAAGAAGATCGTGAGCAGACTGGGCGGGGATGAATTTGCCCTGCTTATATACGGCGGAAAAGACCGGGCAGAGCTGGAGCGCTATATAAATGCAATACAGGAGACCGTAAACAAATCCAGCGTAGAGATCAATGGGCAGGTTTCAATGCCCGTGCGTTTCTCAGCAGGCTATGCCTTTTTCCCGGAAGATGGAAGCGACTGCCATGAACTGATGGAACTTGTAGATATGCGGATGTACGAAGCCAAAAAGGCGAGAGGATATGAACCCCGCAATAAAAGCGGGATTTAACCCGCCTTAATCTGCTTTTCTGAAAATTTGTTCCTCAATGTCTTTGATGGTGATGGTTTCCAGATACTGTTTTCCGATTTTATTTAAATCTCCATAGATACCGTCCATGACTCCTGCCATTCCGGATGCCACCAGACAGGGCATATCAATATTTCCGGAATGCCAGGAGGCTTTGACGATATCCATCTCCAGGGCATCACAGATCTGTTTCAGGCTGATCTTCTCAGGGGGTTGGGCAATCTTATACCCGCCCTTTAACCCTTCTTTTGTGTCGAGCAGTTTATGCTTTTTCAGCCGGGCCATTACCTTTCTGACCCGGACCGGATTTGTGCAGATGTTGCCGGCCAGCTCTTCGCTGGAGAGCGTCTCCTGCTTATGGTCCAGATAGACCAGTGCATGTACTGCAATTGTAAATTCTCCTGTCATGTTATCACCCTTTACTCAATCATTATTTTTGCTGTCTTATTGCAGCAGAGTATCTTTGTGAAACTATTTTCACAGATCTGTTCCTTTCGGTAGATTATTTATCCAACAGGCAGTTTTTTTAGAGTATTTTCTACATTCCATTCAAAAATTCTTCTGCGTATTTGGATGCTACCGCCCCGTCGGATGCCGCTGTTATAATCTGGCGCAGTGGCTTGCTGCGGATATCTCCGACGGCAAATACCCCGGGAATGTTTGTACGTGTGGTCTCATCAGCCTGGATATAGCCGTGTGAATCCAGCGTAACCTGCTCTTTTAAAATAGCTGTATCAGGAACTCGGCCGATTGCCACGAAGATTCCGTCGCAGGGGAGATATGAGATCTCTTTTGTGGCGACATCTTCCAGCTTTGCACCAATGACTCGCTTTTCATGCAGTATTCCTGTTACCCGTGTGTTCCAGTGGAATATGACATTGCTGTTTTTCAGCGGCTCCATGTAAATGCGTGATGCACGGAGTTCATTTCTGCGGTGCACCAGATGTACCTCTTTACAGATTTTAGAAAGCAGAAGGGCATCTGCGGCGGCGCTGTTCCCGCCTCCGGCGATTACGACCGTTTTGTTTTTATACATCATTCCATCGCATGCCGCACAATAAGCAATGCCGTGGCCTCGCATTTCCCGCTCACCAGGGACATCCAGTTCACGAGGAGAAGCGCCCATTGCAAGAATAACGGTCCTCCCCAGTACTACGCCTTCTGAGGTGGCAAGCTTTTTGGGGGTGGATGTAAGTTCCATCTCCTCCACCTGGGCAAAAGCGGTTTCCACGCCGAATCTGTCGGCGCCTTTTTTCATCTTAGCGGCCAGTTCAAATCCGTCCACACCCTCTTCAAATCCAGGGTAATTATCAATCTGCCCGGTGGTTGCCATCTGCCCGCCGGGGGAAAGCTTTTCCAGTACCAGTACAGAAAAACCGCTTCTTGCGGCATACAAAGCTGCAGTATAACCACCTGGGCCTCCGCCGACGATGACTACATCATATTCTTTCTGTTTCATCCTTTATACCTCCTGCATCCATTTCTGAATCTCTGCTTTTGAACCCGGATTAACGAGAAGTTCTCCGTGGTGGCCGTCTTTGAACATCAACAGGGACGGGATCGTATCTACTTCGAATCTTTCTGCCAGTTCAGGCTCATCGTCCAGATTGATTTTGCCGATTTTTATGGTTCCCTGCAGTTCTTCTTCCAGCTGATCTATGACGGGACCCAGGCGGCGGCAGTAACCGCACCACGGCGCCCAGAATTCTACGATTAGGGGAGTGCCGGCTTGCTGTGCATGTTCCTGAAAATTATTGTTTGTCAATGTGATATAACTCATCTTTTGTACCTCCTGATTTTAATTTTTTGCTTTATCTGCTGTTTGATGTGTTTAAATGTAATGTCATTAGTTACAGTTCATACTGTAATTATATTTGTATCAGTTTAAAGTGTCAAGTGTTTTCCATAAATTTATTTAGAATATTAGAAAAGATAAAAAAACTTCCGAACGAAATGCGCATAGCAGTGTTCGAGGCAGGCAACATGGTGCAGATATCGCAGGAGTGAATTGTGTAAACGGAACATTTTTTTGATGAAATATTAAGTATGTCTAAAATTTATCAGACTATTGTTAAAATATTATTTAAATTGACAGCATATTGCATGCGTGATAATGTAAATGTACAGTTTTTGAATACACTTTTGAAAAGGGAGGTTTATTATGAGTGTTTATATTATTACAGGAGGAACGACGGGAATCGGGGCAGCTGTGAGGACAACATTGCTGGAGCAGGGCCACGAAGTCTTTAATATTGATCTGAAGGAGGGCGATTTCCTTGCAGACCTTTCAAAAAGCGAAGAACGCCAGAATGCGATTGAGGCAGTCAAACTGCGCTATCCGGATGGGATTGACGGCTTGTTCTGTAATGCCGGTGTAGGACCGACTGCACCGCCCAAGCTGATATTCAGCCTGAACTTTTTTGCGGGGATAGAGATTGCAGAGGGACTGCGTCCGCTGTTGAAGAAAAAAAACGGAAGCTGTGTTATGACCTCGTCTAATTCAGTGACAAATCATACGGTTCGGTGTGACTGGGTAGATATGATGTCAAATGTTATGGATGAAGACCGGATTCTGGAAATGGCGGCAGACATTCCGCGTACACTGGCGCCTTCCGCCTACAGCTCTTCCAAACATGCTCTGGCAAGATGGGTGAGAAGAGTATCCCCCGCATGGGCAGTAGATGGGCTGCGTATTAATGCAGTTGCACCTGGCAATACGACGACACCTATGACTCAGGGAATGACGGAGGCGCAGCGGGATGCAGCGCTTTTAATTCCCATACCCACGCGATATGGCAGAAAAGAGTTTCTGGATGCACAGGAGATTGCAAATGGGATGTTATTCCTGGCCTCTCCGCTGGCCAGCGGGATCAATGGGATCATCTTATTTGTAGACGGCGGAATTGATGCATTACTGCGTTCAGAGCGTTTTTAGAAGGGAGAGAAAGTGATGAGAATTTTAGAACAATATATTGACTGTATGCAGCGCGGGGATAATGTAGGCCTGGCTGATTTGTTTAACGAGTACGGAGTGCTGCACGATGCTTCCTTAATAAAGATCGGGAGCGATACGATGCACCTGGAAGGGAAAATGGCAGTAGAGATGATGTTTCACCATAAGTTCGGTTTCAACGGCGGACCATTTAAAATATACAGTATCAGATACAACGGAGACAGCCAGGTTTGGTATTTTATCGAGTATGGAGATACAATTCTGCCGGTAACTGCTTTCCTGGAGAAAACGGATGACAATGGGAAAATTAAAAGGCTTAATATTTACCCTCTGTAATGCAGAAAATGCTATAAAAGCGTATTGCTAACGAGAAGGTTTTTTTATGCAAGGAGAGAGTGACACAAATAAAAGCCTATTATAATAGGAAAGAAGTGCTTTGCGGAAAGCGTCCCCGGGATGTTTTTTGCAGAGCATTTTTTCTGATACAGGAATTCCTCAGGAGGATACGCACGGCGGTACGTTCTTCATTTAATAAATATGTGAAAATCTTCTTGACTCTGCCCCTACGGGAGACTGTAGGATGAATTTGTAAGGAGGATAAGAGAGATGAAAACATGTATGAAAGGAAATGTACTTTTGTTCCTGGGTTCCTACCTCCTAGTAATGGCAGCAATGTACAGTATCGGCATGCTGATTGCGGGGCTGTGTAAATCAGTCAAGGTGGCAAATGTAGTGACCACAGCAGTATATTTCCCCATGCTGTTCTTATCAGGAGCGACGATTCCCTTTGAACTGTTTCCGAAAGGTCTGCAGAATGTGGCCTCCATTCTCCCCCTGACACAGGGAATAAAGCTGATGAAGCAGGTATCCATGGGCAGTGCCGTGGAGAACGTCATCGGTACTGTGCTTCTTATGGCAGCGATTACTTTCATCTGCTGTATTCTTTCAAAATTGACATTCCGGTGGGAATAACTTATTATTTTACAATAGCTTTTGTTTATAACTTTAGTCCGCGGGGGCTCTTAGAGACCCTGTTGTAAGAAAGGTGGATCACAGTGAAGAGAGAGCACGTCTGCGAGATAAAAGAACCTTACAAATTATATAGAATCGGTATGTTTGCCAGTATGAATCATGTGACTGTAAAAGCACTGCGCTACTATGATGAGCAGGGCCTGTTAAAACCAGTCTGTGTAGACATGGCAAAAGGATACCGCACACGGGCTTCAGCCTCGTGAGCAGCTGAGGTCTATCCAAGTACGACGGCCATCCCACAGTATCTCCCCTCGTTTTCCGGCCTGCCCTTTTTGTCATTGATAGTTGTCTTTTGTCGTATCCTGTGCTAGAATAAAACAGATTCTAGCGATTAGAGAGGGAGATTTTTATAATGGACGAACAGTTACGAGATGATGAAATAGAGATTGATTTACTGGAGATATTCCACGCGCTTTGGCGCAAGGCCTGGCTGATTATACTTTGCCTGGCAGCCGGAGCAGTGATCGCGGGCGCCGCAACGAAGTTTCTGATAGTGCCGCAATATACTTCATCATCTATGATCTATATTCTGACTAAGACGACCAGCGTGACGTCCCTTGCGGATATTCAGATGGGGACACAGCTTACTGTAGACTTTGAGACACTGGCAACAAGCAGGCCGGTTGTGGAAAATGTGATAGAAGAGCTGGATCTGGATACGACTTATGAACATCTGGTGAAAACCATTTCTATATCCAATCCTGCGGACACCCGTATTTTGAAAATCAGTGTGGAGAATCCTGATGCAGAACTGGCAAAAGATATTGCCAACGCGATGGCGGATGCGACTGCCGACAGGGTGGCTGAAGTCATGAGTACTGACAAGCCAAGCATCGTGGAGGAGGCTGTTGTTTCAGAATATCCTTCCAGCCCAGCTATGAAAAAGAACGTAGCAATAGGCGGACTGCTTGCAGCACTGCTTGCCATAGCAATTATTATTGTACTGCTTCTTCTGGATGACTCTATTAAAACGGAAGATGATGTAAGAAAGTACCTTGATATGAATACACTGGCTGTGATTCCACTGGAGGCAGGAGAAACTTCAACAAAGAAACAGCGTATGGGAAAATACGGTGGAGAGAAGAAAAAAAGAAAGAAAAAATCAAGCACATCTCAGACTCATAGGAAATAGGAAAGAAGGTTTCAGAAGTTGCAAAAGAAAACAAGGTTGATTATAACCGTAGTGTTGGTTGTAATTGCAGCAGCATGCATTGGTTATATCATCTATTATTTTACAGGACAGGACAAAAGAAGCAAATCATACGATGAGGTTCAGAAACAGGTGAGCCTGGAACAGAAAAAAGAACCGGAGGAACCGAAGAGCCCGGAAGAACCAAAAGAGCCGAATCCAATAGATTTTAAACAGCTTCAGGAGACAAACCCGGATATCTATGCATGGATCTCCATCCCGGATACCAACATCAATTATCCGATTGTACAGAGTGCTACAGATAATACCTATTATCTCGATAACACAATAGACGGCCAGGCAGGGCTGCCGGGATCAATCTATACGGAGAACCTGAATGCAAAAGATTTTTCTGATTTTAATACCGTGATTTACGGACATGATATGCTGGATGGTTCCATGTTCCAGAATTTACATAATTATGATGACCCGGCATATTTTCAGGAACATTCCAAAGTATATGTTTATACGCCGGAGAAGAAGCTGACTTATGAGATTTTTGAAGCGGTAGTATATGATGACAGACATATCCTGCAGTCCTTTGATTTTACAATGGACAATCAGAAACAGGCGTATCTGGATTCACTGAAAGCGGTGCGGGAGCTGGGAAGTAATTTTAATGACAGCATACAGGTGGGCCCGGAAAACCGTATTATAACAATGAGTACCTGTATTGGAGACAGACCGGATAACAGATATTTAGTGGGAGCTGTACTGACAGATGAGTATGAATATGAAACGCAGCAATAATAGAAGTTCGAATGGTTCAGGACATACCGGGAATAAGCGTACAGAGCAGGGCAAAAAGAATACAGGTCTGATCATCGGCGTGATTGCTGTAATCATTCTTGTGATTATCGCAGGTACATTATTTTTTATGAAGTCCAGGCAGGCCAAGACACAGGTGCCCTCTAAAAAGTCTTCCTCATCTTCAGAAGGCACGGCCAGGACAGACTCCAAGAACATTACCTACCAGGGACAGGCGTATGAATATAACCGTGACATAAAAGCGGTGGTATTTCTGGGTGTAGATAAAAAGGGCGATATGGACTATGCTCAGTTCATGGGGGACGGCGGTCAGGCCGACAGTATCATACTGATGGCGCTCAATGAGAAAGAGAAGACGGTCCAGCTTTTCCAGATTTCCAGAAATACAATGACGAATGTTGACGTATATTCTGAAAAGGGAGAATATCTTACAACGCAGAAAATGCAGATTGCACTTCAGTATGCGTACGGAGATGGTGAGAAGAAGAGTGCATGGCTTATGAAGAACGCGGTGTCAAATTTGATGTACGGTGTACCGATCAGTTCGTCCATCGCAATGAGCATAGATGGAATTTCTACGGTGAATGATCTGATGGGCGGAGTAGAAATTACGGTTCCCAAGGATTACACTTATGTAGATCCGGTATTTGAACAGGGGAAAACGCTCACTCTCACAGGGGAACAGGCGGAAAAGTATGTCCGTTACCGGGATATCACAGTCACCGGGAGCAACAGTGACCGAATGGAACGCCAGACACAGTTTGTCATGGCACTGATGTCACAGTTAAAGCAGGCCTCCCAGAAGGATACAGAATTATATGCAAAACTCATGACGGGAACCAATCCCTATTTTACAACAGACATGAGCGCTGATGAGATTATGGCGTTATCGAATTATGAAATGAACGGCCAAATACAGGCGATACCCGGCGAAGAACGGGCGGGTACAGAACATGACGAATTTTATACCAATGAGGACGAATTGCAAAAAATGGTAGTCGAAACCTTTTACAAATTAAGGGATATGTGATACAATATGGAAATGAACTAGAATATATTATTTTACTTAGGAGGGACTAGTCATGAAAAAAAGTAGAATGAAGAAATTAGTGGGGGTTTTAGTAGCAGCTACAATGCTTCTTACTATGACCATGGGCGTATTTGCTGCAGGAAGCCCGTCTGCTAGTTTCCAGGGTGGGACAAAAGCCACAGACAAGAACGGCAATGCCGTAAGTGTAACATTTGCCGCTGCAACACAGACACCAAGCACTGCAGATATTACAGCAGCTGTTCCTAACGGAACACTTGCAACATCATTTGAACTGACAGCACCGGATTGGGATTTTGCTAATGGCGCACTTACAATCAGTTTCCCGTTAGCAGGAGCAACATCCAGCACAAAAGCAGCTGTTCTCCACTATGACGGCGGCTGGAAGAATGTAACAGGAAGCGTTGGCGACGGCGTTATCACTGGTACTTTCGAGAGCTTATCACCAGTAGCAATCGTTGTTGACAACAGCACATTAACAAACAGCGGAAATGGAAGCGCAACAGGAACATCACCAAAAACAGGTGAGTCTTCACTCGTTCTTGCTTTAGGTGTATTAGCAATGGCAGCAGCAGCAGGAGCATATGGCCTGAACAGAAAAAAAGCTTATAACAAATAATTTGTACCTATAGATATCACAAATGAGAATAAGCGAATAAAATCTCTTTCTGACATTAATTGTCAGAAGGAGATTTTTTGTTTTCACAGGAAGGTTTTTGGCTGTGACAATACTGGTTTATTGCGAAATAGAAAATTTATAAATGGATTTGCCTCGGATTTATGGGCTTTCCGGGAATTTGCATAATATGACAATAAAACGTAATGTTAGTACAAATTCGACAGTTTTCTTGACAAATAGGGGCGTTAGCGATAAACTAAGTGTTGTATGTGGTGACAGAAAAAAGTGTAATACTGTTTTCTGTCCTATAGCACATACAGATATAAAAGGTCACAGGAATGACTAGGAGGCCAGCCTGATGGAAAGATATATTGACATGCATTGCCATATCCTTCCTGGTGTAGATGATGGGGCTGCCAGTATGGAGGAGACAGAGAAGATGCTTCGCATTGCTTATGATGAAGGCATTCGCTGTATGATAGCGACCCCCCATTACCATCCCCGCAGAGGACATGGGCATCCCGACATATTAAGAAAGAAACTCACACTGGTCCGGAAAGCTGCACAGAACATTGATGAGAAATTCCGCATCTATCTGGGCGCAGAAATATATTTTGGGCAGGATGTCCCTGAAAAGCTGCGTCAGGGTGAGATACTTACAATGAACCGGAGAAATCAGGTCATGGTGGAGTTTTCACCGGCAGATAGTTTCAACTATATTAAGCAGGGGCTTCAGCAGATACAGATGGCAGGATATGAAGTGATTCTTGCCCATGCAGAGAGATATTTCTGTCTGGTTGACAAGTTTGAACTGGTTGAACACATTTGGAATATGGGAGTTAACATACAGATAAATACAGGCAGCATTACCGGTGATTCCGGAAGAAAAGCCAGACAGTTCGTAAAAGATCTGATGGATCAGGACATGGTGTTTGGTGTGGGCTCAGATGCACACAACACGGAGAACAGGGCTCCCAGAATGGGGAAAGCTGCTGCATACGTAAAGAAGAAGTATGGAGAGGCGTATATGAAAAAGATATTCTTCAATAATTCGGCTGCCATGCTCAGAAAGATAAAAAGCGAATCGGAAGGTTAAGACACCCCGGAGGGACTGAGGGAGATTCACCCTCGGAAAGCAGGGGAACAGGAGGATAAAGCAAATGCAGGAAATGGTGCTGAAAGGCATGGACAAAGATTTTAGAAGTAATGAGGCGTATAAAACCCTTCGTACCAATATTGAATTTTCCGGAGCAGATAATAAAGTGATTGTTTTCACGAGCTGTACGCCCAATGAAGGGAAAAGTACAGTATCTCTATCAGTATCCAGTTCTTTGGCAGAGGCGGGAAAGAAAGTTTTATTTATAGATGCAGACCTTAGAAAATCAGTTCTTGCCGGACGTCAAAAGGTGAACGGAACCATAAAAGGACTATCTCATTTTCTGGCAGGGCAGGCGGAAGTTGGTGACATTATGTACAAGACTCAGAAAGCCGGCCTTGTTGTTATGTTTGCGGGCGTGGTACCGCCTAACCCGGCAGAGCTGCTGGGCCATAAGCGTTTTGAAAATTTAATAAGCAGTGCCAGAAAGGTATATGACTATATTATTATAGATGCACCGCCGCTGGGAAGTGTCATTGACAGTGCAATTATAGCAAAGCAGTGTGATGCGGCTGTCATGGTAATCGCGTCCCAGGCGATCAGCTACAAATTTGCCAAGAATGTCAAAAAGCAGCTGGAAAAATCAGAGTGCCCTATCCTGGGAGTTGTACTGAACAAAGTTGATATGAAACAGAATCAATATTATGGCAGATACTACGGCAGATATTACGGCAAGTACTATGGAAACTATGGAAACGAAGAGTAAAGCTGTTAACAGAGTTGGAAACTGATTAGTATCCATGGGGTTATATGAGGATGGGGGAGTAGCATGTATCAGAATATTGTAAAGGGCTGGGCTAAGCATATAGACTTTACGATATTGGACATTGTATGCCTGGAAGTTGCATTTTTTATTTCTTATTTAATAAGAAATGGTTATCCTAGTGGTGGTCTGAGCGATCAGTACCAGAGTATGGTCTGGGCAATAGTACTGGTAAGCCTGCTGGCGGTATTCTTTATCAACAGTTACGAATATATTATACGCCGCGGCTACATGGCGGAAATAAAGCAGGTCATATTCCATTGTGGATTTGTCACAATAGGGCTTATCATATGGATGTTCATATTTAAAGAATCTAGTTCATATTCAAGAGCGATAGTATTAGCGATGTGCCCTATGAGCATGTGTTTTATGATCGTGGAAAGACTCTTCTGGAAACGGATCGTGCGCATACGGATCAGTGGTAAGAAAGCCAAAAGAAAAGTGCTCATTATATCCACTTCTGAACGGATAGAAAATACAATTGAGGGTCTGCTTCAGCCATACAGAGATTATCAGCTGACAGCATGTACCCTGTATGATACAGCTGATAAAGTAGGAAGTACTATTAAATATGTTCCAGTAGTGGCCGACAGGGAACACATCGTAAAATACATACAGGACAGTATCATTGATGAAGTGTTCATTGACCTGCCGGGACAGGAAAAAGAGGCTGAAAGGCTGATGAGCATATTCGTAGGCATGGGCTTGGTATCCCATGTAAACCTGGCCAGATTTACAGAGCAGGTAGAAAACAAAAGAATCCAGAGATTTGCAAGTTACATGGTGTTGTCTTCCAGTATGAAGTTTGCAACACCAAGGCAGCTTTTTTTCAAACGCCTGCTGGATATTGCAGGAGGTTTGGCGGGTCTGATGATTACCGGGATAGCATTTATCATATTTGCCCCGATAATCAAAAAGCAGTCTCCCGGCCCGGTTTTCTTTTCTCAGGAAAGAGTTGGAAGAAACGGCAGACGGTTTAAGATCTTTAAGTTCCGCACCATGTATCCTGATGCAGAGGCGCGGAAAAAAGAGTTGATGGAACAGAATAAGATGAACGGTTTTATGTTCAAGATGGATAACGATCCGCGAATTATTCCTATCGGTCATTTTTTAAGGAAGAGCAGTATTGATGAACTTCCACAGTTCTGGAATGTCCTCAAGGGGGACATGAGCCTTGTGGGTACAAGACCTCCGACGGTGGATGAGTATGAGCAGTATGAAGTACGGCATAGGAAACGGCTTGCTATGAGACCGGGGCTGACTGGTATGTGGCAGGTGAGCGGGCGGAGTGATATTGTGGATTTCGAAGAAGTCGTGGCACTGGATGCTAAGTACATAGCGGAATGGACGTTGGTGATGGATATTAGAATTATCTGGCGGACTGTTTTGATTGTGCTGGGGCAGAAGGGGGCAGTTTAGGAATTTAAACTCAAAATAATAACAATTATTTTGAGGTACTCCGGAGAAACTCAACCCCCAAAATAATTGACGGAGATGACATTATTTATGGAAAGTCATGGAACAGATTGTTTGATATGCAAATATAGAAAATGAACTCAAGATAATTGTTAAAGTCTGCGTGTGGATATTAAATAGAAATCTGCCACAGGCTTTTGGTATTTATAGATACATATTTAGTGTTTAGATAGACAAAAGTTTTAAAATTAAGAATGACTTGGCGAAAAACGAGGAAAATGAGAGTTATGAAAAAAGAGTATAAAATTGTAGTGGCTGGAACGGGATATGTTGGATTGTCCATTGCTACATTATTATCACAGCATCATCAAGTGACGGCGGTGGATATCATACCTGAGAAGGTAGAGATGATTAATAATAGAAACTCTCCAATTCAGGATGAATACATAGAAAAATATCTGGCGGAGAAAAAATTGAATTTGAAGGCAACATTGGACGCAAAAGAAGCTTACTCTGATGCGGATTTAGTTGTTATTGCAGCTCCTACCAATTATGACTCTGCAACTCAGCATTTTGATACATCAGCAGTAGAAACAGTAATTAAATTGGTTATGGGATATAATCCGAATGCCATCATGGTTATTAAATCAACCATTCCAGTTGGATATACCGAGAGTGTAAGAGAAAAATTTGGAAGCAAAAATATTATGTTCAGCCCAGAGTTTTTGAGAGAATCAAAGGCTCTTTATGACAATCTTTATCCTAGTCGAATTATTGTTGGTACCGATATGAATGATGGGAGACTTGTGGGAGCAGCACATGAGTTCGCGGCACTCTTACAGGAAGGTGCAATTAAAGAAAACATAGAGACATTGTTCATGGGAATGACGGAAGCAGAGGCAGTAAAGCTGTTCGCTAATACATATTTGGCTTTGAGAGTTTCTTATTTTAATGAGTTGGATACCTATGCAGAGATGAAGCGGCTAGATACACAGGCAATTATAAATGGGGTTAGCCTTGATCCTCGTATTGGCAGTCATTATAACAATCCAAGTTTTGGTTATGGCGGATACTGTTTGCCCAAAGATACCAAGCAGCTCCTGGCAAACTATGCGGATGTTCCTCAGAACATGATGTCAGCCATTGTGGAAAGCAACAGAACTAGGAAAGATTTCATTGCTGACCAAGTGTTAAAAATGGCAGGGTACTACGATTATTACAATCGTAGTGATTATAAAAAAGAAGATGAGAAGACCTGTGTGATTGGTGTGTTTCGACTCACCATGAAGAGTAATTCAGACAACTTCCGTCAGAGTGCTATCCAAGGCGTTATGAAGAGAATAAAGGCAAAGGGTGCCACGATAATATTATACGAACCGACTTTGGAAGATGGCGAGACTTTCTTTGGAAGTAAGGTGGTTAATGATTTAGACAAATTTAAGAAAGAGTCCGTGGCTATTATCGCAAATAGATATGATGATTGTCTGGATGATGTAGTTGAGAAAGTTTATACAAGAGATATTTTTAAGAGGGATTGATAAAAAAGTAAATGAGGGAACTCAAAATGTATGTAAAGCGAATATATCATTCGGAAATAATTCTAAAATCATTTAGTGAAGAAAATACCCTAATAGGAGGATATCCTGCGAAGATATTGAAACTATGTATTCGTTAGGATGGGTAATTTAAATATCAAAAAGGAAGAGGAGAATTAAGATGTCAGCGTTTTCAGGAGCAACGTTAATGATAACAGGAGGTACAGGTTCATTTGGCAATACTGTTCTCAAACATTTTTTAGATACAGATATTCAACAAATTCGCATTTTTTCTCGAGATGAGAAAAAACAGGATGATATGAGACATGAATTACAAGCCAAACATCCTGAAACAGCGGGTAAAGTAAAATTCTATATTGGAGATGTTCGTGATCAACAGTCTATCAGAGATGCAATGTCTGGAGTTGATTATATTTTCCATGCAGCTGCTTTAAAGCAGGTGCCATCTTGTGAATTCTTTCCAATGCAGGCAGTAAAAACAAATGTAGAGGGAACAGACAATTTGTTGCATATGGCTATTGATGCAAAGGTAAAAAAAGTTGTATGTCTTTCCACCGATAAGGCAGCCTATCCAATAAATGCAATGGGAATTTCAAAGGCGATGATGGAGCATGTTATTTTTGCTAATGCAAGAGTCGCTGCTGAAAAAGGAGATACAACCATCTGTTGTACGCGTTACGGAAATGTAATGTGTAGTAGGGGGTCTGTAATTCCATTATTTATTGATCAGATTCAAGCAGGAAATCCGATTACTATTACTGATCCAGATATGACTAGATTTTTAATGAATCTTGATGAAGCAGTTGATTTGGTTAAATTTGCATTTGAACACGCAAATCCAGGGGATTTATTTATACAAAAAGCGGATGCATCTACTATAGGAGATTTGGCTAAAGCAGTACAGCAACTTTTTGGAGATACGGGAACAAATATTATTGGTACTCGTCATGGGGAAAAGCTATTTGAAACATTGATGACTAGAGAAGAGAGACTTCGTTCAGAAGACATGGGCGGATATTATAGGGTTGTAGCTGATAGCAGAGATCTTAATTACGATAAATTTGTTGTAAATGGTGAAGTGCAAACAATGGCTGATAAATCCTATACTAGTCACAATACGAACCGTTTAGATATCGATGGAACTGTAAAGAAGATACTAACTACTGAATATGTGCAGGAAGAATTGAAAGGCACACGACATAACTAATATGAAAGTATTATTTATGATAACGTATATATAAGTCCGTTCGCAAATGTAGGAGAAGGTAGACATTGCGAGGCGCTTATCGGAAGTGCCTGGCTTAATAAAAACCGAAGAAATTAGGCTGGTAAATAAGTTAATAATGTTGTTACAGATGATGGATGATGGATGGTATGACGATTAAGGAATAGAGAGGTGATAAAATGAAAATTTTAGTTACAGGAGCTAAGGGCATGGTTGGAACTGCTTTAGTAAATAATTTGAAAAATATTCGAGATGGAAAAAATAGAACAAGAGAAAACTTGAACATCGAAGATATATTCGAATTTGATTTGGATTCTACAAAAGAAGAATTAGATGTATTCTGCAAAGATGCAGATTTTGTTTTTAATCTGGCTGGAGTAAATCGTCCAGAAAACCAAGAGGATTTTATGAAGGGTAACTTTGGCTTTGCATCAGATTTGCTGAACAATTTAAAAAAATATAATAATAAAGCCCCTGTAATGCTTTCTTCATCCATACAAGCTACACTAGCTGGTAGATTTGGGAATTCTGAATATGGAAGAAGTAAAAAAGCAGGAGAAGCGTTATTCTTTGATTATGGAAAAGAAACAGGAGCAAAGGTTGCAATTTACCGATTTGCTAATCTAATGGGACACAGTAAACCAAAGTATAATTCTGCTGTGTCAACTTTCTGCTGGGCGATAGCGAATGACGAAGAATTTACTGTAAACGATTGTTCTACTGAGTTGGAATTACTCTACATTGATGACCTTGTAGAAGGTATGTTTGATCTTCTTGAGGGGAATGAGATTCACTGTGAGTTTGATGGGGTGGAGACGATTCTTGATAAGAAAGGGCGTTATTGTTGCGTTCCGAAAACACATAGAGTAACACTTGGCGAGATAGTACATTTGTTGCAAGAGTTTAAAGCACAATCATCTACATTAGTGATGCCTAAAATGCCTGATGGTTCCTTTGCCAAAAAACTGTATTCTTTATATCTAACATATTTGCCAAAGAGTAAGTTTAAGTATGAATTAAAAATGAATGTGGATAACAGAGGAAGCTTTACTGAACTGATGCATACGGAAGATTGTGGTCAAATAAGTGTCAATATTTCAAAACCAGGGATAACAAAAGGGCAGCATTGGCATAACAGTAAGTGGGAATTATTTATTGTAGTTCAAGGTCACGGACTTATTCAGGAGAGGAATATCAATACTGGAGAAGTTGTAGAATTCGAAGTAAATGGAGACAAGATTGAAGCAATTCATATGATTCCAGGATGGACACATAATATTATTAACTTGTCTGAAACGGAAAACCTTGTAACTGTTATGACTTGTAACGAAGTATTTAACCCACAATATCCGGATACATTTGGGGAACCTGTATAAATCAGTAATGATAGAGAGGTATAGAAATGTGTGATTATAGTAACATTACATGGAAACAGAATGGAAAATTAAAATTACTGATTATTGTTGGAACAAGACCAGAAATCATAAGACTAGCTGCAGTTATTAAAAAAACAAGAAAATATTTTGATGTGATTTTAGCGCATACAGGTCAAAACTACGATTATAACTTAAATGGTGTTTTTTTTCATGATTTAGAATTGAATGATCCTGAAGTGTATCTTAATGCAGTTGGCACAGATCTTGGTGAGACAATGGGAAATATTATTTCTGAGTCATATAAGCTTATGGCTAAAATCAAACCAGATGCTGTATTAGTATTAGGAGATACCAATAGTTGCCTATCTGTAATAGGCGCAAAAAGACTTCAGATACCGATTTTTCATATGGAAGCAGGTAATCGTTGCAAAGACGAGTGCCTTCCAGAAGAGACAAATCGTAGAATTGTAGATGTTATTTCGGATGTTAATATGGCTTACAGTGAACATGCAAGAAGGTATCTTGCAGACACGGGATTACCCAAAGAGAGAACATATGTAACTGGTTCTCCAATGGCAGAGGTGCTACATATGAACTTAGATAAAATTGAGGCATCTAATATTCTTGGTAAACTAGGGTTAGAAAAAGGAAAGTATATTTTACTTTCGGCTCATAGAGAAGAAAATATTGACACAGAAAAGAATTTCTTAAGTCTTTTTAATGCAATCAATAAAATGGCAGAAAGATATGATATGCCTATCTTGTATTCTTGTCATCCAAGATCTAAAAAGAGAATTGAGACAACTGGTTTTGAATTACATAAAAGAGTAATACAACATGAACCACTGGGATTTCATGATTATAATTGCTTGCAAATGAATTCATTTGCTGTTGTATCAGATTCAGGAACTTTGCCAGAAGAGAGTAGCTTTTTTACATCAGTAGGATATCCATTCCCAGCAGTTTGTATTAGAACAAGTACAGAACGTCCCGAATCATTGGATCAAGCTGGATTTATATTGGCAGGAATTGATGAAGACAGCTTATTACAGGCAGTAGACCTTGCCATCGATATGAATAAGAATGGAGACAACGGGATTCCGGTACCAACATATGTTGATGAAAATGTTTCGGATAAAGTTGTGAAAATCATTCAAAGTTATACTGGAGTTGTTAATAAGATGGTGTGGAGAAAAATGTAATGAATGGTATCTGGAGGAATCGGCCATGAAAAAGAAAAAAATAATAATGGTACATAATTTCTACCAGATAGGCGGTGGAGAGCATACCGTTTTCAAGAATGAGGTTGAACTCTTACGAGAAAATAGACATGAAGTTATAGAATATACCAGAAGTAATGATGAACTGAAAGAATCAAAGTTAAGACTGCTATTATTACCGTTTACAACCATATGGTCATTTAAAACATATTGTGAAGTGAGACGAATAATCAAGAAAGAAAAAGTTGATATCGTACATTGCCATAATACTTTTCCGCTCATATCACCATCGGTTTATTATGCTGCGAGAAGTATGAAAATACCTGTTGTTCAGACAATACACAATTTTAGACTTTTATGTCCAAATGGAAGCTTTTTTTGTGAAGGGAAAATTTGTGAGAAGTGCAGAGAAAAGAATAGCTTTAAAGATGCCATAACTAATAATTGTTACAGAAATTCGAAAATACAAACAATGGTACTCGTAGCTATGCTTAAATTTCATCGATGGATTGGTACATATAATAAAATTGCTTATATTTTTTTGACGGATTTCAATAGAAAGAAATTTGATAATTTGATTGATATAGATTCCAACCAAGTATTTATTAAGCCAAATTTTGTTAACAAAAGTTATGGCAAAGCTTCTGCCAAAACAGATAACAAATTTGTCTTTGCAAGTAGATTAGACGAAAATAAGGGAATCAAGATTTTAATTGAATATTGGAAAAACCTTCCTCAGGATTATATTCTTCATATTTATGGAGACGGGCCGTTAAAAGAGTATGTTGAAAATAATGTTGCTTCAAATATTATTTTTTATGGTTTTAAACCGCAAAATGAAATTTATAAAGATATGGCAAGTGCAATTGCAATGATTTTTCCAAGTATTTGGTATGAAGGTTTTCCTATGATAATTGCAGAAAGTATGGCTTTAGGATGTCCGGTGCTATCAACTAACTTAGGAAATGAAAACGATATAATATCAGAATCTGTTGGTGGAGTAACTTTTGATTCAAATGATAAGGAGAGCTTTGAACAAGGTATTGAAGAATTAATCAATAACAATGAAAAGTATTCATTAAATGCAACGCATTTTTATCAAGAAAAATTATGCCCAGATGTGAATTATAGGAGAATAATAGAAATATATGATAAAGCAAGAGTTACTAATCAAGATGATACCAAGAGTTGATATTATAGGTGTACCTATTTCAGCAGTTAATATGGAAAGCTGTATTGATTTTTTGCTTTCTAATTGGGATGCTATACATGGTCAATATATTTGTGTTTCAAATGTGCATACTACTGTAATGGCGCATGACGATAAGGAATATTACCACGTGCAGGCAAATTCATTGTTGTCAGTACCTGATGGAAAACCCTTATCCGTTATTGGTCGCAGAAAATATTCAGAGATGAATCGAGTTACAGGACCAGATTTTATGCGTAGAATGTTTGAGGAATCAAAGAAGAAAAAAATCAGACACTTCTTCTACGGAAGCACGCAAGAAAATATAGATGCGCTGGTAACTAAAATAAGAATAGAGTATCCTTGGGTTGAAATTGTTGGGACTGAGCCCTCAGTGTTTAGACCGATGTCAAAAAAAGAAGAGGAACAGCTTTCGTATAGAATAAATGTGACAAATCCAGATTTTGTATGGGTAGCACTAGGCGCACCAAGGCAAGAAGAGTTTTGTTCTCGTATGGAAGGTGAAATACGAGGACTAATGGTTGGTGTCGGGGGAGCATTTAGTGTTATTGCAGGTACCATACCAGAGGCACCACGATGGATGCAGAATCTAAGCCTGGAGTGGCTATATCGATTGGCACAAGAACCAAAGCGCTTGTTGAAAAGATATGCAGTAACAAACACAAAATTTGTTTGGTATTTATTAAGAAATAACTGAGGAATAGAGAATGAAAATAGTACATTTATGCTTACAGGCTCCATATAATGATTATTGGGGATATCAAGATAATTTATTGCCTAAATATCAAAAAAAACAAGGGTATGATGTTACTGTAATAACAACAAATACAGAGCACAATAATGGAAGCATTGTGCAGACAGAGGAAAAAGAATATGTATTAAATGATAATGAAAAGATTATTCGTATAGCATATTCAAAAAAAATTGGCAAAATCAGTAATTTGATAAAATGGTTCAATATTAGTGATCTCTTGAATAGTGAAAATCCTGATTTTATTTTTGTACATGGACTCGGAAATGTGTCCGTTATACAGGCTGCAAAGTATGCAAAAAGAAATAAAAATGTAGTATTAGTTGCGGACAATCATGTTGATTATTACAATGAATCTCCACAGCTTAAAGGTAATAAATTTAAAAGTTTTATTATTAGAATTACCTTAAAATTGCTTAATAAATATATGCAAAAATTCTATAAAAAAGTATATGGTGTTACTCCTTGGCGAGTTCAATATCAACAAGATGTATTTGGTATTTCTAAGGAGAAGTCGGATTTGCTAGTATTAGGAGCAGACGATGAAAAAATAGATTATGAACATCGGAAAGATATCAGCAACTTAATACGAAACAATCTTAAAATACCCAAGGACGCATTTGTGGTTATTTCGGGCGGCAAAATAGATAAATCAAAAAATGTATCTTTGCTTTCAGAAGCCGTATGTAGGCTAGGTATAGATAAGGTATATCTTGTGATTTTTGGAAATATTGATCCAGATGTGGAGGTCATGATAAATAGGTGCATATTGACAAATAAACAAATCATAAAAATAGGATGGATTGATGCTAGCGAAGTATATAATTATTTTTTGGCGTCAGATTTGGCTGCTTTTCCTGGAACACATTCAGTTCTATGGGAGCAAGCTTGTGCTTGCGGAATTCCTGTGATATTTAAAAAATGGGACGGAATGCAGCATGTGGACGTTGGTGGGAATTCAGTGTTCATAGAGCATGATAGTGTAGATGAGATAGAAAATGTTCTAAAAGAAATTATTGGCAATAGAAAAAAATATGAACACATGAAAATGATAGCAGAAAATAACGGTCGAAATACATTTTTATATAGTAAAATTGCAGAAAAATCTTTAGAAGCATTTCAATAATGCTTAGAAGACCTTAAGTGTTGTTTGATAGACATAAGTATGTAAGTGCAAAACAGGAGGAAAAAGGAATGTCAATGTATGAGAAACTTATTCATGGTAAAGAGAAATTAGCTTTAGTTGGATTGGGCTATGTAGGAATGCCAATCGCAGTAGCTTTCGCGAAAAAAAGCATAAAAGTCGTTGGATTTGATCTGAACCAGGCAAAAATCAATCTGTATAAATCCGGTGTAGATCCAACAAAAGAAGTAGGCGATGAGGTTATCAAGAATACCTCAGTCGAGTTTACTTCTGACGAAGCAGCATTAAAGGATACAAAGTTTTTAATTGTTGCTGTTCCTACACCTGTAAATACTGACCATACTCCTGATCTAACACCAGTTATTGGAGCTTCTGAAATTGTAGGCCGTAATTTGACCAAGGGTAGCATTGTTGTATACGAATCAACTGTATATCCAGGTTGTACAGAAGACGTATGTATTCCAATTCTTGAAAAAAAGTCTGGTTTAAAGTGCGGAGAAGACTTTAAAATAGGTTACTCTCCAGAACGTATTAATCCTGGTGACAAAGTGCATAGACTTGAAAACATACACAAAATTGTATCGGGGTGTGATACAGAATCACTCGAAGAAATTAAAAATATTTATGACATTGTAATTGAAGTTGGAACATACCCTGTTTCTAATTTAAGAACAGCAGAAGCGGTAAAAGTAGTTGAAAATAGCCAGCGGGATATCAATATTGCGTTTATGAATGAACTTGCAATGGTATTTGACAAGATGAGCATAGATACCAATGAAGTAATAGATGGAATGAATACTAAGTGGAATGCATTAGGATTTAGACCAGGACTTGTTGGTGGACATTGTATTGGTGTTGACCCATATTATTTTACATATCAGGCTGAAAAACTTGGTTATCATAGCCAGATTATTTTAAATGGTCGTATTGTAAATGACAGCATGGGTGCATATGTCGCTGATTCAGCTGTGAAGCAGATGATTGAAGCAGGACAGGCTCCTAAGAAATCGAAAGTTGTTATCCTGGGACTTACTTTTAAAGAAAATTGTCCAGATATCAGAAATAGTAAAGTTAATGACATTATTAGGCAATTGAATACTTATGGAATAACACCAATTGTGGTAGATCCATGGACAAGTGAACGGGATGCTATGAAAGAGTATGGCTTAGAGCTTACCAAATTTGAAGATTTAGCTGATGCTGATTGTGTCATAGTTGCGGTTGCACATAATGAATTCAAAACCTTAGATTTGAGTGATATAAAACAATTGTTTAGAAATGTACCAGATGATGAAAAGGTCTTAATCGACGTTAAAGGCCTATACAATATTAATGAATTGAAAGATTCTGGAATGAAATTCTGGAGACTTTAAGTAAGAGTTAAGGGAAAGTGATTATAAATGAATGGATTAGTATCAGCGATTATTACTACATATGGAAGAAAATTTGATTTCATTTTGCGAAGTATAAAATCTGTTAAAAATCAAACTTATAAAAATATTGAGATTGTATTGGTGGATGATAATAACCCAGAAAGTGTTTTTAGGCAAGATATTGAACTAAACATTTGTCGGTATCCCCAAATTAATTATGTGAAACTTGAAAAAAATAGCGGTGCTCAAGTTGCTCGGAATACCGGAATAATTGTAGCACATGGAGAATATTTGGCTTTTTTAGACGATGATGATGAGTGGATGCCAGAAAAAATCGAAAAACAAATGCGTGTTTTAGATGAAAACGTAGGTCTTGTGTTTTCTAAGGGATATATACAATATGAAAACTCAAATTTACGAATAGATTATGTTACTACTTCAAACTTTAAATCAGTGCTTCAGTTTAAAGATTTATTGTATGCAGATTATATTGGAACAACAACTCAAGCTCTTATCCCGAAATATGTATTTGAAAAAATTGGTTATTTTGATGAAAAGCAGGTAGCAAGACAAGATTATGAAATGTGGCTTAGAATAAGTAAAGAATATACATGCATTGGTGTTGATGAACCTTTATATGTTCATTACATGCATGAGGGCGAACAAATTTCAAAAAATAAAGAAAAGGCTATATCTGGAATTGAGAATATTAGTAAAAAATATAGAAACGAATATAAGAAGCACCCATTTGCTGGAGCACACATTTATATGATACTTGGACATCTTTACAAAAAAGTGAGCATTAAACAGTTTGTCAAATATAAAGTATTATTTTTGTTTTATTTTGTCGCAGCTGTTTTTACCGAACCCAAAGAAATAATAAGATTAGTGAAAGAACATAACGCAAAAAGCTAAGATTTCAAGGAATCTAGAAGAATAAGAAACTCTAAATAAAGACTATCGAGAATATTGATTTTGTCAACTTACAAAAGAAATTAAATGTACTTAATTTTTTAATGTATTATAACCACGATTTTTAAAAGAAAGGAACGTGTGATAATTTTTCTTTATATTTATCATACAAGAAAATAATGATAGATGTTGCGTTTGTGATTTTACACTATAGAGTAATTAATAAAACGATTGAATGTATTAATTCAATAAAAAAAAATATAGATGTTGCTAGTTATAGAATCATTGTAGTAAACAATGATTCTCCGGATAATTCTAAAGAACAATTGAATAATCTGTACTGTGATGATTCAGCTGTAATACTAATGAATGCCGATAGGAATCTGGGATTTGCAAGAGGAAATAATCTCGGTTATGAATATGCTAAAAATAATTTAAAAGCTAGATTTATTGTTTTAACTAATAATGATGTTATTATGTTAGAAAAACATTTTTATTATAAAATAGAACAAGCCTATAATAAGTTTGGTTTTGCTGTGTTAGGGCCAATGATAATAACAAAGGACTTAAAATGCTGTAGTAATCCGAAATTTGATAGAATACCAACTATTGAACAACTTGATAATAGAATGGAGGATTATAAAAAAAGATTATGGATTCTAAAAAAAGGACTTGGGAGAGCATTTAATTTCTATTTGAAATTAAAATCTTTTTATTATAAAAAAGATTTTAAATATGATTGGCAAAATTATATACATAGACAGTTTGACGTGAAATTACATGGATCATTTTTGGTTTTTTCTCCTATATATGTTGAGATAAGTGCAGGATTGAATCCTAATACTTTTATGTATTTGGAAGAGGATATTTTAAGAATTGAGACAAAAAAGAAAAAAATGCTTATGATGTATGAGCCTAATATAATAGTATTTCATGAAGAAGATTGTTCAACTGATGAAAGTTACGGGTGTGCACAAAAGGAGATTTTTATTTTTAGTAATTTACTAGATTCAATGAAAGTTTATTATCCTTTAATAAAAGAATATTGGGATGAAGAATGGAGGGAGAATGGTGAGTGAAAAAACTGGTAAAGGGTCGTTTTTAAGCAACTTTTTCTTTTTAACAATACTATTTATCCCTTCTAGCGTTTTTCTTTTTGACATAAGTTTGCCTAATTTGATTTTTGGAAGTATTATTATAGGAAATTTCTTAAGAACTGGTAAAGTTGTAATACCTAGAGAGTTAAAAAAAATATCATTTATATTTTTTGTTTTGATGAACTTAGTTCTATATTTGAAGGACTTGAGTGTTATTAGCTATTTGAATTCTATGATGCTAATGATTACACCATTCTTGTTTTTGGTCTTGTATGTTAAAACGGAAAGCGATCTGAGATATTCGTTAAACATATTTGAAAAGTCATGTTTTTTATATTCTATATTAGGAATAATTGAATCATTTACTAAGTTTAACATATTTAATTTCATTTTTAATAAATTTGTTGAGGATAGCGCTATAGAGCAAATGATGAGGTTTGGGATATATCGCCCACGAGGAATGGCTACAATGACTATAAATAATTGTATAATTCTAATTATTTGCTTTATTATAGTTTCGTATAATATAACAATTAAAAAAGAAAGATCTATGTTTGATATAAGTGTATTAGTACTAATTGTTACGAATGCTATTTTGACATTATCAAGATCAGCATTGTTAGCTATGTTTGTAGTGATAATTTATTATATTTGTATAAATAAAAATTTCAGGCCTACTAAAAAGAATATAAAAATAGTGCTCGCAATATTTTTACTAATGTTTATCACTTATGTGTTTAATATGGAAAAAATTAATTCGGCTATAAGACAGTTTTATTTGATGTTTGCTGTAGTCTTTAATTTTGATAAAATGACAGATTTATCAAACACATTTGGAGCAAATGCAGTTGGTATCGGTCATAGATTCCAATTGTTTGAATGGGTTCTTTCCAGTATAAAAGATAATATGCTTTTCGGTTTGGGATACAAGGCACAATTTATACATCAATTTACGAGTACAAGGATTAAAACATCAATTGAAAATTATTATGCAAGTTTATTATTCCATTTTGGAATCGCTGGAATTATAACTTATGTAATTCTAGAGATTGGAATAATTAAAAATATTTTTATACAGTTTAAGAATAAAGTAGCATTTTTTGAAGGCAGAATAAAATTAAATAAGTATGGGTTACTATTTACCATCTTGTATTTACTTGTTTTATTAAGTGTTTCAGCAATTGACGATTTAAGAATATATTCGTTGCTAATTGGATTTGTAGCAGTGAGAAATAGATTATCATTTTTAAGATAAAAAATCAATTATCTTATGATTGCATTAATAAAAATAAGATTTAAGCAATTAAAATTGTGAGAAATACAAGTTTTTTTGAATTTAGATGGAGGTCATTTTTGTTTTTATGATAAAAAATAGAGTTAAAAAAATGTCTATTGCGTCAAAAGCTTCTTTGGCGTTAATTGTAGCAAAATTTTTTCAAAATGCTCTTTCGATGATTACAGCACCACTTTTTACACGTATTATGTCTCAATCGGAGTATGGAGTCATTTCAACGTTTAATTCATGGAAAAGTGTACTGTATATTGTTGCTACCTTGAATTTAGCCTCAGGAGTATTTAATAATGGAATGTTGGATTTTAAAGAAGACAGAGATAGTTTTTCCTTTTCAATTTTATGTCTAGCCAATTTATTTACAACCATCACCATTTTAGTTATTTTATTTGTGAAATCTTATACTAATTTATTAACAGATATCCCATTAGTGTTGATATATATAATGATATTGGGCTTTTATGTTACTCCTGCATATAATTATTGGATGGGTAGACAAAGATTTGAATATAAATACAAAAGCATTACTTTTGTAATGATTTCAGTATCTGTAATTTCTACTATTCTTTCAATTATTCTTGTACTTATATCAACAAATCAGCAAAAAGCAATTGCAAAAGTGTTGGGAGTAGAGATAGTAAATATTATTGTCGGTATTATTTTTTACATATATTTGTTATTAAAATCGAAAGCAAAGTGCAATGTTACATATTGGAAATATGCTCTTAAGTTTAATCTTCCATTAATTCCGCATTACTTATCAATGTATGTTTTGGCTAGTTCAGACAGAATTATGATTAGTAATTTAATCAATACGTCTGCGACTGCAATTTATAATGTATCATATACTGTTGCCTCTATTCTTTTGATTTTTTGGAATTCAATAGATGCTTCTTATGCTCCATGGATTTATGAAAAGTTAGAAACAAAAGAGTATTCTAGGATAGGAAAGAGGGGCAATCAAATACTACTATTGTTCTTTTCATTATCAATTTTATCAACGTTATTTGCTCCAGAGATAATCGCTATATTAGCTCCGAAAAATTATTATTCAGGGATTTATGTTATTCCTGCTGTTGCGAGTGGAGTTTTTTTTACTGCTGTTTATTCCTTATTTATGCGCTTAGAGTTGTATTCAAAAAAAACGAATATAGTTATGATAGGTACAGTGTTTGCTGCTGTTTTGAATCTTATTCTTAACTATATTTTTATTCCCAAATTAGGATTTGTAGTTGCAGGTTACACAACATTAGTATGCTATATTTTATTGTCGATATTCCACTATATCAACATTTGGAAAATGGGGTATAAAGGAGTATATGACATAAAAGCAATATTTGCATTATCTTTAGGGGTTATTGTTTCCGCTATGATTGTATCAATGTTATATAATTATACTATCTTAAGATACTCTCTCATTATCATCTTAGTTGTCTTGTTGTATTTAAAAAGGAATAAGGTGTTAAATATTATAAAGAAGGAGTAAAAAAGTGTTTGAAAGAATTAAATTATTATATTTTATTCCTAAATCTTTTCTTTTTTGTATTAGAGTAATGCCCTTAAAAAGGGCATTGAGAATTCCTATAATTCTTTATCCGTATATCCATGTATCATTAAAGATTTTTTTTGGAGAAGTATATAAAAATAGGTTACGGTGGATCAGAACGATTTGAAAGAACGTAAACGCACCATAGTGA
>LDAQ01000147.1 GCA_001028025.1 Faecalicatena fissicatena
GTACAGTTCCTAAATAAACCGTTCACATTCAAGGGGTGTCAGTCTGCGGACAAGATTTCTTTTGACCGCAAGGTTTTCACTACCACCGCCATTGGTGCCGCCGCAAGCTCTAAGAGTGCTGATGCCCTCGGCAAAATCGGCATAGCCTGTTCCGCCAAACACAGAAGCACCATCGTCAATAATGCATTTGCCTTGCTCCACATACTGATTGCCAATCCCTTTTTCATCTCCGCTACACAAAGCACCCACAACATCCTGATAGGTTCTGTCCACCACACATTTATCCTGATTGACATAGATGGTGTTCACCCCCTTATAGTCACGGGCCATCAATGCACCCACCACCTCTTGGTAGGGTTCGGGCTTATAAATTGCATGGATGTCGGAGGTAGTCAGCGTGTAGCTGACTTCTTTCTGAACACCTTGACCGTTACCGCCGTTTTGTGGCTGGCGGTCTATGGTGTTGGCAGCAATACAGTAGCTTTCCTGCGGCTGTAAAATTGCTACACCGCCCTGATTCTTGCTTGGGTCGGGGTTTGTGGTATCAATGGTGCGAGAGGTATCCGTCTGTCGGCAGCCCGAATGGGGATTGGCAGATTTCATGGAATTACTGTCCTTACTGTCGAGGCTAAAGGCAAGAGGCTGTGTTAACAGTGGGATATTATTTCCGCCTGTTCCATAGACCGAAGCAACCGTTGGTGCAACCTTTAGCGGACCGTTATAGCGACAATCTTTTCCGTGATTGTCAAACAGTACGGGCTGATTGTTGCCGCTGGTGCCTGCAGCCGAGGTGATGGTGGGACAAAGGTTTTCACAAATTTCAGCACCGCCTTGCTGACTGCCCATGACTATCGGCGGATGCCCACTCATGCCTGCTCTCAGGGTAGCGGTAAAATCCTCGCACACATCCATGCGATCTCCACCTTGGTCGCACAGGCAAATAACCGGTTCAATCACACCATTTCTGCCTGTACTGTTTCCGCAGTTTGTACCAAGGGTGGCGGCCAATCGCCCGGTTAAATCTCCCGCGTAGCCATCAAACCCTATTTTTTCTTTCTGATTTAAGGGTTCTTTCACAAAGGTCTGCATCTGCATATTTTGTGTTGCCATCAATGCTCCCGATAGATTATCAAGGTCAATGCCCTCATTACGCTGATTGATATGATAGGATTTCAGTTCTTCCATGCTGTCGGATGGGAGTAGCTCTGTTGGCATCAATCCTGCCTGTATTTCAAGTGCTGTTTTCAGCTGTGGCGGCAGCTCCTTCTCCCTCGCCTTGGCTCTGCGCAGAATCCCCAAGCAGGCTGTCCTGCTTAAATAGTATTTCGGCAGCGGTGCTTCCTCCAAAATCTGCGACAAGGAAGATGCGGCGGCGTCTTTGGGCGACTCCCCAGTATTGAGCGTCCAGCACTCGCCAAGCCAAGCTGAATTCATTTCCCAAAACGGCAACCCCAGCAGATTGCCATTTCCCGGTGTCAGGTCGAGGCACATCACAGGCGCTGTACTTAATGCGGATAATTTCCTCGATGACCGCCCGGAAATCTTCGCCCTCGGCGGAGCTGAAGGCTCCGGGAACATTTTCCCAAACGAGGTATCGAGGTCGAACAAGGTGAGCTGGCTTACTTCCTTCTCCATCGGCTTTTCTCATCTCCTTTGCTATACGAGTTTGCTCCATAAACAGTCCGGAACGCTTACCCTCCAGTCCGGCTCGCTTGCCTGCAACCGATAAATCCTGACACGGCGAGCCACCACAGATGATGTCCACGGGAGGGAGCGTGGCTCCGTTTAGCTTTGTAATATCCCCAACATGGAGCATATCGGGAAAGCGTATTTTCGTTACTTCAATGGGAAAGGCTTCGATCTCACTTGCCCACACAGGAACAATTCCACTGTGGATTGCTGCCAAGGGGAAACCGCCAATCCCATCAAATAAGCTCCCCATCGTTGCCATCAGACCATACCCAGTTGCATGGTAGGTGCACTGTTTTTTACTTCACCGATATGAAAGCCCTGTTCGGTTTCCAGCACTCGGCGAGTGGGGATATTGCTTTTATGAGCTTCTTCAATTTCTGCCATCATGCCTTGGGAGATTCGCTCTCCAAAGCACCATAACTCATCACAGGAGTTTAGCATAATAAGCCCCATATCCATGCCAAGCTGTCTATCCTTTGGATTGTTTTCATCCAAAATATTGGGATACAGAAGATGCGGACAGAAAAATCCGTGACCCTGTTCCAAAACAAATTGACACGCTTTTTTGGCAAACTCGGTATTCTTTTTAATATCTCCTGCATAGGGAGATGCAACATAAATTGTTTTCATAGACATTTCCTTTCTCTGCGTTATTTCGGTGCCACTGCCTGCACCACCGTTCTTGTTGTATTGACTGCGGCCTGTGCTGTGTATACGGCACTCATCATATTGGCTCTGGTAGAGGTATCAAGTCCAAAAGCACCGGCAATCCTCGGCACTTCACCTGCAGCAAGCATTAGCCCAAGCCCCAACAGACAATGATCCTTTAGCACCATCAGCCCTGCGGTGAGGATTGTTGCCTGCAAAAATGTGGTCAGGCACAGTCCGATAATCTGCTTGCACCACTGAATGAAGCCGTCATAATATCCTCTTGGAACAGAGAACATATATAGACTGCCGACTGCAATCTGAATGAGCAGGATGCCGCCACGCTTGAGGTTCGCAAAGAACACCTTAATCACGGCATAGCCCATCATGATGATAATAAAAAGCATAAGTATGGGGCTGGTGATGGCATTCAGACCGCCGAAAATCCCTGACCCCATTGCACTTTCAATGCCATTGGTAGATAGCCCTGAAATAATATCGTTTGCCACCTCGCCAAAGCTGGTACCGTACCCTGTAATGCCTGCGGTTAGGCTGCTTTGCAAATTGACTGAAAGCTCAAAGAGTCTGATGGGAACAACGGTAAAAAGTGACACCGCCATAAATCCTTTGACGGCATTGAGCATGGATTCCTTAACGCTGCCCTTTCCGTTTTGATACTCCATTCCTGTTTCAAAGCAGGAAATCACGAGACCGACCACATACAGCGACCATGCAAGATAGGAGAAAAACAGCACGATGCTCTGCACCCAAGTCATCTCAAACAGCTCCACACCCATATTTCCCATTTGGGCAAAGAAGCTGCCCAAAAAGCCAACCATCTGACCATAGATCCAATCGATGAGCTGATCCATGACATCGCCAAGAATAAAATCCCAGATAAACAAAGACAAACCACCTCCTTCGTAACATAGATTAAGGGCATACCGTTTTCACGATATGCCCTCGTTTGGATATAAAAAATGACGAGTAGTTAGCCGATTATCGACTGTAACTGCTCGTCATCCATATCCTTTTCGAATATTTCCAGTATTATTTTTGCTCCCAATCGGAAGCCTGCAACAAATTGTTCCTCCGCATTGGCATAGCCCAACTCGCTTTGGGCTGTAATAAAGTCCTGCAACAGCTTTTTGTTTTCCTCGGAAAGCTGCTTGTTCAGTTCTTCCTCCAAGCTGCATACCACAGCCAAGCAGCAGCAATATTCACTGTCGTGCCGGATGGGTGCGGCTGTTGGATTTATCCTGCCACGGTACAGATCTTTTAAAATTTTTTCTTTCTGATTCTTATCCTTTTGCATTTTCATCACCTCGCTTTCAAGTACAACATAGAGATGAGCAAAACAGCATCGCCAAAAGTGAACTAACGCAGAGCCTGCGCAGTCAGCAGCTAATTTGCAAACTGAGAGCAACACCAAAAGACGCAGTGAAAAACTGCGTCAAAGGAGTGCAATTATCAAATTCAGGCAGTTCTCCGCAACATTTTCCTACTCCGGTAAGAGTGAGTGCCTGTTAGTACAGCGGCACAGGCGACTGCCAGCATGGCAATATGGGCAAGGGTGTTCAGATTTTCAGCACTGCCCGCATTATGAACCCAGAGCCGCTCTTGTCCGGTGTCCTTGAAGCGGGAGTTGTAGCGCTCACACTCTGTTCGGAGCGCATAGATGCGCTTAAACCGCAGACAGTCTCGGTCAATTGAGCGCCGGTAATCGCTTGGGATGGATTTGTACTTGGTGCAGCCCCGGTTTTTCCTGCCGTTGTACCAGCATTTGTGGCTACAGGGACATTCACCGGACTTGGACTGGCGGAATGGGCAGCAGTACTTTTGCCGTACTCCCCCATGCCCATCGGAGGTTTTGCCGTCTTTGTGCATGGCAAGCCCCGCTTGACAGATGGGATTTCCAACAGCAAGCTTCTTCGGGTCCTTTGTTCCGCGCTTGTTGAGCGGAATGAACGCCTCGCCTTCATAAACATCCTTCACCGTGTTGTAAATATCCCGCACATCGTAGCCCTTATCCCCGAGGAACGTGCATTCCCGCAGCGGCAGAACCGTATTTGCCGCAGCAAGAATTTCTTTGGCAACCGAGGAGTCTGTCATATTGGCAGGCGTGGTCAGTTCATAGAGCGGAAGTCCGGAAATACAGTCCACCAGCACATGATTCTTGTAGCCCCAATAAAACTCATATCGCCGTTCGTTGTGCTGATTGGATGCGGAATGGACGCCCAGCGCGCAGTCCGGGTCGCACTTTGGGTGGTTGTCCTTGGAAAACTTGTTTTTGGCAAAGGATTTCGGATTGTTTTGCCTGGTGTTAGCGGAAATCGGCGTGGAGTCCAAGCCAATAAAGGATGCGTCCACAATTCCTGATTCATAGAGCGTTTGCACCTGTTGCGCCATGATTTCCGACAGCACACCGTGGTCAAGCTGGCGAAGAAAACGGTCGTAAGTCCAATAGGACGGAAGTGGCCGCATGATGTCAAAGCCGCAGTAATGTGCGATGAGGCGGTTGTTCTCCAAGTAATCCGCCAAATCGGTGATCTGAGAAAAGCCCTCGCACTTCATTACGATGAACGCGCAGAGCAACGCTTCTTTTGGGAAGCCTTTGCGTCCGGTTGCAGCAGTTGGCATCGTGAAGTCCATGCTGCCAAAGAGTTTGTCGTAGAATACGGCGGCGCTCTGGGATGTGAACAGCGTCACATCCTGAATGATTTCCTGTCGGTAGATAGCGGTCAGCCCCTTTCGGTCTTGTTTTGTTCCAACTCAATTTTACCGCTTTGGGGCACCGCTTTCTATATAAAGAGTGATTTTTAGTTTTAGCCATGACTAAAAACCATTGATATGACCGCGTTTTCTGAGTTTTGCTCATGGCTGAGTACAACACATTACCACAAGATGTAGGCAATAGCTATACGAAATACTAACAAATACCGCTGTATATCGTTTTACATGGACATTCCCATGACAGGCTCGGCGGCATCACTTTTCTTCATTTCCATGGACTGCTCCATGAACAGTTCGGCGTAGTCACTGATTTGCTCTGCCAGCAGCTCCATATCACGAGGTGTGGGTCTGTACACATACCAGTCTATATCTAAACCATCCTTCCAAATGTAAGGGATAATACCGTTTGTAAGGTTGGGATTTCCCACTTGCTTTTTGCCCCAAACGTCTGCGAAGCGGATGGTGTTTTTATCAATGACACCGTTGTTTTTGTCCACAGCACTGATGCTGATGGCTTCATAATGATCGGCATAGCCGAGGGTGGTAAAAAACAGCTTCAGCCGATTGTTTTCACCGAGGGGAATGTACATGGCATTGCCTACACAGGTTCTGTCCTCAAAGCCCTCGGTGCATTTCATAAGTTCCTTTGTAAAAAAGCTCATAGTCTACCTCCATAAAAAATGGAGAGGACAATTTCTCATCCTCTCCGTCAGCTGTTATTCATTCTCTTTTTCTGCATTTTCAAGCTCATCCAGTGCCTTTGTGATAAGGTCTGTGATGAATGCCTTTTGTGTCAGATGTGGGGTGTTATCCACGTGTTTTTTGATTCTTGTAAATAATTCCTCGCTGATTTGCAGTGCCAGTGTTCTTGTCTGTGCCATCGGTTTCATCTCCTTAATTTCATAGTATTCTGTGATAAGCTGCGTTACATATTGACTTAGGGTAAGCTCGCTTCGCTCCTTTTCGGCACATACCCTTTGGTGCAGTGCCAGCGGAATCTGAGCGCATAGATTTTTTGTTTCTGCCATTGGTTTTTCCTCCGTTCATTATTTTTTGCAAGCAAAGCATACCCTATAAGGCAAGGAATAGCTATACCAAATACCAACAAGAAATGAAGTTAATTTGCGTTGGAAAGTCCACTGCTTTAAATTCCGAGTATAGTCCAGAGTATCCTCGCACAAGGACGGTGAATGGATTTTTGTAGTTGTTACTCTCTTTTTTGCTTCTGACTAATCAGTTGAGTCGTTCTATATTTTGTGCTAAAATATAATCAAAAAGTTTTCAAAGGAGGCATTGGTGATGGGAATTTGGATGTAACGGCAAGGCCGTTTTAGCAAAATATCGGCCTTGCTGTCTGTATAAAAATATAACTTATATAAACAGGAGGCTATTATGGCTTATTTTAATTATCAATCACACAAGGTTTTTTACCATGAAATTGGGGCAGGAACCCCACTTCTTATGCTTCACGGAAACACAGCATCCTCTGTCATGTTCCGTGAGATTGCAGCAAAGTATGCACAGGATTACAGGGTGATTCTCATGGATTTCCTCGGCTGTGGAAAATCAGATCGTGTTCAATGCTGGGCAGAAGATTTATGGTATGATGAAGCAGTGCAAGCAATTTGCCTGTTGGACGAAAAGGGATACCAAAAGGTAAATATCATTGGTTCAAGCGGAGGTGCGCTTGTAGCCTTGAATATTGCATTGGAGCGCCCTGACCTTGTTAGCAAGCTGATAGCAGATAGCTTTGAGGGCGAATATGCAAATCCTGCTATCACAGAAAACATTCGTGCCGAGCGAGAGGCATCCAAGCAAAATGCTGGGGCAAAAATGTTTTATGAGATGATGAATGGCTCTGATTGGGAAGCGGTCATCGAGGCAGACACACAGGCAGTCATTTCTCACGCAAAGCATCTCGGCAACTTTTTTCACAAGTCCCTCTCTGAATTAAGACCGGACATCTTGCTTACCGGAAGTCAAGAGGATTCCTTGTTCCCAACTGGGTTCTATGATGAGATGTTTGCACAAATTCTACGCAAAGTTGGGCACGGTCAACAGCACATTTTTGAACATGGTAGCCATCCAGCAATGCTGTCCAATCAAGATGAGTTTGTTGCGATGAGCAAAGCCTTTTTTGAATTCAAGGCGAAATAATTTTAATAACAATAGCCGTTGTATCTTCACTTTGATACAACGGCTATTGCTTTACTTACATCCCCAATATCGTCCAGTCTATACTTGCATAAAGATGGTCGTTTTAATTTTTTCAAAAAAGGCTTGTAGTATAAAAACACATTGCTATACTGGAATTAACGGTACCGTAAAAAATCTAATTTTAAGGAGATTCTTTATGGAAAACAATTTTACAGCAAAGCAAATCGGCGTAATTCGTTGTGACGACAGTGGGTTTCGCATAGATCTTTCACCTGCATATAAAAATGCGCTGATCAGTTTAGATGGATTTTCTTACATCAACATTCTTTGGTGGTTCTCTGGTTGTGATAACGAGGCCGACCGAAGTGTCATATCTGAAGCAAAGCCATATACAAAAGGGCCGGATACTATGGGGACATTTGCCACACGCTCGTCACAGCGCCCGAACCCCATCGCTTTATCTTGCGCCTATGTCACTTATATTGATGTGGAGCATGGTGTAATTGGGCTTGCATATATTGATGCGGATGTAGACACGCCTTATGGACTAAATCCCAAAAGCCCGTGAATAGCCGATTTGCTCGGTTGTGATATGATCCCTCTAAAGT
>LDAQ01000148.1 GCA_001028025.1 Faecalicatena fissicatena
TGCTATCTTAATGACATTGGGGAGAGGAGGGCCAGGGGGAAGAATCGGTTAAACGACAGTATGAATATGTTATGCACAGTGATCGGAAAAGGGAGAAACGCAAGGCATGGTGTTTTGCTGTACTTCTGGTTCCTGTGAGTGTATTTATGGCCCTGTACGCCGGTCTGCCGGCAGCTGTGATGGCCGCCGTTTTGGCAGCTCTTTCTGCAGGACAGCCGGACCGCAGATACAGGATATCAATGAAACATGTGGCAAGAGAGGTGGAAAAAGCATTTCCTGAATGGCTGATGAGTATGTCGCTTCATCTGCAGACAGATAACGTACATGTCTCCCTCTCCAAGTCAATCCCGCATGCTCCTGCAATTTTAAGAGAAGAGCTGAGTACTTTGCTTGTCGGAATAGAAGAAAAACCGGATTCGGTTAGGCCATATCTGTCATTTATGAAGCAGATACCGCTGCCGGATGTTACCTCAGCAATGAAGGTACTTTATTCAATGGCAGAGTTCGGTACACTGGATATTGGAGGACAGATAGGCCCTCTGACTGAAAGGGGCGCCGTGATGACAGACAAGGCAGAGCGTCTGAGAACCGAGGATTATATTGCGGGAATCAGCTTTTTGATATTACTGCCAATGATAACTGGCGTTATTAAGATGCTGGCAGACCTGGCACTGGTTGTAGTCTATATTTTATCAGCAGTAAATACTGCCGTCTGAGAGGAGGAGAATAAGTGAAAGAATTTCTGGAAGAATATGGGGGAATCATTGCGATCTCTGTGATGGGCTATGCAGTGATGTCCGGATTATGGGATATTCTGAGAATGATCTGTGAGACAGGAGTTTAGCAGCAATGCTGTATTCCGTCAGAATAATGGAGTGATGAAGATTGAAAGAATTTATTGAAGAGTACGGCGGCGTCATTGCTGCCTGCCTTCTGAGCCTGATACTTCTGGGAACAATGGCTGATATGCTGGGTACAAACGGTCAGTTGTCAGCACTTTTTTCGGGGTTTCTGGAAGGGATTGGCGCGGTACGGGGCTAAACATACATATATAAGGAGGGGATACACCTGTGAAGGCTGTCATTGGTGAATATGGGAAAATAATGATTCTTGCGGTAGTTTTTGGCAGTATGGTTCTGTTCCTGTTTGGAAAAGGGGATCATGATTTCCTGGGAATGATTTCAAAAGCAAGACCAGAAGCAGCAGTAGGAAACGCGGATACATTTGCATTAGCACATTCTGTTTTTTCGCGCAAGGCTCCGGAACTTACTGTTACGGTAAAGAAACTCCAAACAGGCAGGGAATATAACATTCAGGATTCAGGTGTGTTTGAAATTAAGGCGGTAAATCAGGAGGGCGGGCAAGTGCCTGTTACTGTTGTCAGAATCACTGATCCCGTGCAGCAGGATATTACCGATGAGACGGATCCGCAGAGGTTTGTTCCTACTCTGAACGGAGAATACAGGGTTGTGTACCGTGCAGAAGAAACCAGCCAGGGAAGTACAAAGGCCAGGGAGAAGGAATACCGGGTTCTGGCGGATTGAAAAAATAAAATACGATAAAGAAAAGAGGGCAGAGGATGAAAGGTGCGGTTGAGACCATGATGGGGATGATAATGATAGCATTTATGGCAGTGCTGAGCGCGGCCTACATAATAGCATCCCTGAATACCCAGAGTGCGCAGAATTATCACTCTGCGGTGGTAGCAGAAGTTGAGGCAGGAGACTTTTCGGAACCCGTGGTTCAAAGCTGCAGGGAGAAGGCTCTGGAAAACGGTTATAAAGATTTATCAATAGAACCTATGACAAGTATAGACAATGGAAAGTATGCAAAAGTAACGCTGACGTATGACTATACGGTTCCTGTTCTGAACTTGTTTCTGGAACATCAGATTGTGGGATACGCCAGGTAATTGCGGGAAGATGAGGCAAATGCCATAGAAAGGGGAAGGAATGAAAAATGTCGTGACAGGTTTTTTTATGATTGTAATACTGGTTATCTCCATCGCAGCCATTCAGACTGCGGAAAACAGGACGGCCAGGAAAAATGAGCTGGACAGCAGCCTTAGCGAAGCAATGGAACAGTCGATGAAGGTTCTGACAGTAAATCCGGTGTATCATATTGAAAAAGAGACAGGTACAGATGAATTTACTGCGGATTTTATTCAGGGATTTCTTATGAAAACAACGAGTAATTCTGAGTTTACAGTAGAAATACTGAATGTGGATGTAGAGAAGGGGCTTCTGGATGTCAGAGCGAAAGCCCGGTTCAGACAGCTTATTGGATATGGAGAGGTATCCTGCCGCAAGACTGTGATACTGGAAGACCTGGAAGAGGTAAAAGAAACATACTGCCAAATTTCTTTTCTTGCAGAACAACCCGCCAGGGAGAACGACACAGAACATACATATGTTATGAAGCAGGTTACGGTACACTGCGGTGACAGGCTCAGTGCGGCTATGCTGCCGCAAAGCGGCCTGGACAGGGAGGAATCTGTTTTCTGCGGATGGAGGATGACAAAACCGGTAAATGGAATTGGAATGCTGTATGGAAAGGAGAATATCAATACAATATGTGCAGGTGAGGATATGGAATTCCAGGCAGTTTACCAGCAGGAGGAAGTGCTGTAGATGAGAAAAAAGAGAGCAATAACAATGCTGGTTTCCGCGGCAGTAATTTTGTTACTTTGCGGGCCAATATGTCTGCATGCGCAGGAAACAGCAGAAAGAACGGACACGGATGGAAATGAAATATCCGGTGGCAGCGCAATAATCGGTGAAGAGGCCGTGATAATACCGGGAGAACCGGATGTCGTGGAGATGCTGCAGAATGTATCGTTAGGATTTGAAGAAACCATACAAGGTCTCCTGCTTATGGAAAAACCTTTGCGAGTCATGGAAAAAGCAGATGAAAATGACAGAGGCTCTTTTTTGGATAGATTTACTGCAAGGGAGCGTTTTGAATTTGCAATACTGTATAAGTATTTACTGCTGACAGCCGTTACGGAAGATTCGGATTTTTTAGAAAGTATGCAGAGTGTATCGGGCCACATCGAAAAGGATGTAGAGACGATGGCATCTGAACTGAAAGGAGATATGGATTTTCTGCGGGAGCTTATTAAAGAAAATAGTGAGACAGATCCTGCACAAGGGGAAAGCGCGGGGACTCAGGATAAGGATGCCATAGGAAGGGAGGCCTTTCGTATATTCTATAAAGGTATGGAAAAAAAGATGGCCGCCAGGGGAGAAGGCACCAATGAATATCAGGATTTTCAAGAATATACAGAGTATCTTCAGCAGCAGACCAGTGCAGATATTAGCGGATTTGCCATTCTATTGGAAAAGATGCAGTCAAGGGAGGAAGCAGAGGCAGCAGGGGCATATGAAGAAGCACTTAACCAGTTGTATTCTATCTATGGAATTGTGGGGGACCAGCCACAAAAAGCAGAGGTAATCTGCGGCTTTCAAAACTTTGATATACATAAGGAAGAACCATATCTTACTTTGACAATATCGGACCAGGAACGTACTAATGTGGTAAAACAGCTGCCGGAGAGTCTGGAAGTGCTGCTGTCAGATGATGGAGATATGGCAGATACAGATCAGGGGACGGGGAATAAAGATGCAGATATAGTGGATACAGAGCAGGGCACAAGGGAAATTAAGGTTGTCTGGGAATGCACAGAAGATATTGAACATACAGAATTCGAGAGGTATATATACACAGCGGTTCCTGAGGAAGGGTATGTATGGAGTGAAGAACTGCAGAAAGGATGCGAAGAAAGGCTGCTGACCCTGCCGTATGTGGAAGTGGTAGTGGAGTCCGGGGCAGCTGTCAATGTCTTTGCAGCCCGTGCGGCTGCCGGAGTCAGCTACAGGGCATATTGCCAGTACGATGGATGGAAGAGCTGGAGCGCAGGCGGCGCCACTGCTGGAACAGTTGGAGAAAATAAAAGGCTGGAGGCTATGCAGATAAAAATATCTGGCGATGCGAACCTGGGAGTAAAATATCAGGTTCATGTACAGAACACCGGCTGGATGAACTGGGTAAATGGCAGCAGTACGGCGGGGACTACAGGGCAGTCGCTGAGAGTAGAAGCTGTCAGAATTCAGCTGACGGGGGCAAGTGAAGGTTCCTATGATATATACTACAGGACATACTGCGAATCCTATGGGTGGCTGGACTGGGCAAAGAATGGCCAGTCGGCTGGAACAGTGAATCTAGGGAAGCGTATGGAAGCCTTTCAGGTGAGAATTACAGTAAAGGGCGGGACAGCTCCCGGGGCAACCGTTACTCCGCTACAGACGGATGCCGCGGCAAGAGTCGGGAGCAGCTACTACAAAACATTTAATGAAGCTTTTGACGCAATGCCGGACGGAGGAGCAATGTATGTAATCAGAAATTGTTCTGCAACACATATAACAACCAGAAAATCATTTTCTGTTTTTCCGGAAGAAAGAAATGTAAAAGTAACGTTTCAGGAAAGCACATTGATTCCGGCTGGAATCATCTGTACAGAGGAAGGATGGCGTGGGAACCCCACTTGGAATTTCAGCGGCAATGGAGGCTATACGATCACATTTGACGCCAATGGAAAAGGGCAGTCAGGAGTGATCTCATCTTACGGTGCAACAATAAATCTGAAATATGGATCCAGATTTACGAACGCCAGTGGTAATGGCGTGTGGAACGATAAAGGCATCACGAACGTTTATGATGGTGCTTACATTTACAATAATCATACACATGGAATTGCCACCTGCAACATGGTTAATCTGTATGGCGGCAGCATATACGGAAATACCTATGACGGAATCCGTGCTCAGAAGATAATCAATATGTCCGGCGGAAATCTGTACAATAATGGAGAATGCGGTGTTCATGCAGGCGACGGAACATGTACATTTACAATGACCGGAGGAACTATCCATGACAATGCCAATGGAGTGGGGAATATAGATGGAAATGGAACCATAAATATCAAAGGAGGGAATATTTACAGTAATAAACTGTATGGTATTACTACGAAAGGGAGATCCCTGAATATATCAGGTACGGCCGCTGTCCGGGATAATAAGGGGACAGGGGTAGCAGTGATTGGTGGAGAAGCGGTTGTTCAGAGCGGAAAAATATATGGTAATCAGAATGCCGGCATTGTAAATAAAGGCAGTGCGAAGATTATCGGAGGTGAAATTTATTCGAATTCCAGTACCGGCAGTGGTGGGGGAATTGTGAACAGCGGCACTTTAAATGTTAGCGGGGGAAGCATTCACCATAATTCGGCGGCAAACGGAGGCGGAATTACAAGCAGCGGAACCCTCACAATGACAGGGGGCAGCCTTACAGACAATCGGGCATCAGGTAATGGAGGAGGGATTTGTTTATCCGGTGGAAATTTTAATCTGACCGGAGGAGCGATTGCGAAGAATACAGCGAAAAACGGAAATGGTGTATATCACAATGGAACCACCTTCCAGTTGGGCGGAAACGGTGCAGTAGACTCAGAAAATGATGTGTATCTCCAGACAAATAAATATATTACAGTGTCATCTGCGCTGAAGGCATCACCGGCGGCGGTACTTACCCCATCCGGCTACAGCAATGGAAGAAAAGCCGCAGAAGTTGCATATGGAAGTAAGAAGGGAAGCATGCAATATATGCAGTTTGCACTTAAACCAAACGGCGGATACTGCCTCAGACCGGGAGATTTGCAGGATTCCGGGGCAAAGACCAAAACCGCGGATATCGTACTGAGTACAAAATATATGATTCAGTATGACAAGAATTATGACGGGGATGTTACCGATATACCTTTAAGTGCTCCAAAATACTGGTATGAGTATGCTGGAATATCTAAGCAGGTTCCTTTGGAGGGGAGAATAAAATTTCTGGGCTGGTCCGAGAATGCTGGTGCAGACAAACCCGATTACCAGCCGGGGGATCCTCTAAACGCTTCTTTAAACAGAAACATAAAGTTGTATGCCGTGTGGGGAACCAAAATCCAGGTTATATATAACGGAAACGGCAGTGATGCGCCAAAAGAAAGGACGGAAGAAATAACCCTGCAGGAGTGCAGAAAAAATGGGGGATATTTAATACGTAAAAATGCAGGATTTACAGATTATATCAGAAACGGCTGCAGTTTTGCGGGCTGGGATATCATAGCAGATGCACCTGTAAAGACCGTAAAGTATCCTGAACAGAAAGAAAACAGGTTAACCTTTGAAGAACTGCTGGATATTGCAGAGGCACAGGAGAAAGGACCTTTGTCTGAAGAAAAGACAATTCAGGAAGTGTGTCTGTATGCTCTCTGGGACAAGATACCGGTCATTACTGGGGAGGGGATTCAGGAATTTTACGAGGGGACAGAAGTCACCAGGGACATGCTTCTGGCTAACATAAAGGCCAAGGATGATGAGGACGGGGATATTACCAAAGATATCCGCATTCTGGAGATTAAATATGACAAAGGAAAATTAGAGGATGGCAAAAAGCAGGAGGCATATGCAGAACAATGGAAAGACGGCATGCCGGGGGATGGACGGCTGGATACCTGGTTTCTGCAGATGGATCAGGAAGAGTCACCAGTGGAACATCAGATTATCTACAGTGTGAAAGACAGTGCGGGCAATGAAGCCACACTGGAGTGGCCGGTAAGAGTGAAATACAATGAATTTCCTAAGATTGAAGCCGAGGACAGGTATTTTACACTGGAGGAAGCAAAATCGGGCGTCATAACGGAAGGTGTGTTGCTTTCGGAAGCCATAGAATCAGGAAAACTGGCGGTGTCAGATAAAGAGGATGATGAACTGCATCCTGGTAGAATGGAACAGGAAGTAAAACTTGCAGAATTTCATCCGGAGGAGTTCATCGGATTTGAGGATTCAGGTTATATAGTAATCACTTATTCTGTAAAGGACAGTATGGGACCGGAAGGGGAAGGAAAAGAAACATTCAGACAGTGTACGGTACATGTTATGAAAGACGGAGAAATAGTGAATCCGGAGCCATTAAAATATGTACGTTTCATCAACCAGGCAAACTATGAGAAAAATCTGAATCTCCAGACAGGACAAGCAGGAGATGGGATAGAAAAGTCCGGGGAAGGAGACGTTTCGGGGAAAGAACTAAACGGCGGGTTACATCTTAATTCCAAGTGGTATAAAGTTCTGGAATTCCGAGAACTGTTGTTCGGTACATGGGACGAAGAAAAGCCTGCAAAGGAGGTGTGGTGTTTTAAAAATGGAGATGTGAAAAACATAAAAAAATATGTGGAAGAGCATGGAATAGGAAACAGTCAGGAGCGGACATCACTTCTGAGATTTGCCGAGGAATTTGGATTCTTAAAGATATTATGACCAATTTCTAAATTATTACAAAAATGTTAAAATATATTGCATTTTATTCATTTATCCTTTATAATTTAATCTATGTAAGCATAAGACGAAATATGACGAGTCCTCTATATGTTTATTTTTAATACCTCCTGTTGTAGAAGGCAGCAGAAGGCTGTATATCTATAGGGATTTCCGGAAAGAGATCAGTTTGCGGACGAGCCGCAGCAGGTTCTGGAAAGAGATACTGCAGTACATATATATGAGGACATAGATAATAAATAAAATAAGGATGGGTGAATTGATTGTGAATTATAAAAAAGTACGTAATGTGTTTATTGCTACCGCTTTGACCTGTTCCATGATGACTGTACTTGTATTAGCGGCACCGAATGCATCAAGTCTGCAGGAACAGAAGAATGCAGCCCAGAATGAAGTTAGTTCACTGCAGTCTCAATTGAATACATTGATGTCAACGTTGAACGACCTGGAAGGGCAGTTGGTAACAAAGGGCCAGGAGATATCACAAGCAAAAGCGGATCTTGTAACAGCGAAGGAAAAGGAAGCACAGCAGTACGAGGATATGAAGCTGCGTATTAGGTATATGTATGAAGAAGGAGACGGTACAGCACTGGAAAGAATATTAAGTTCAGGAAGTATCGCAGATCTGCTTAGTGAAGCGGAGTATATAGAGAAGGTTCATGCATACGACCGCAATATGCTTCAGGAATATGCGAACACGGTAGAAGAGATAAAGACTCTGGAGACAACACTGGAAAATGATATGACAAATCTTCAGGATCTGGAAAAACAGTATCAATCACAGTCAACAGAATTGACCACCGTGCTTAATGGCAAGCAGGCGGAGATTAGTAATCTGGATTCGATGATTCAGGAGGCAGCGAGAGCTGCACTGGAACAACAGAAGAAACAGCAGGAGGCAGCTGCCAAGAAGAATGAAGCTGCTGCGCAGCCGGGAACAAATGGAGGTCAAAACAGTGGCCCAGGTTCAGGTACGGTAAGTGATCCGGGTTCAGGCGGGGGAAGTGACACACAACAGCCGCCACAGAATGTACCGACAGATGATAATAATACACAGGATAACAGCAATCCAGGCCCGCCCGAACCAAACTACGATGTTTCTACAGGAAATGCGATTGTAGACCGGGCATACAGTTGGGTTAACATTGCAGAATATGAAATGGGCGCATGCAGAGAAGGCGTTTTCGACTGTTCAGGCTTCGTCAGTTATTGCCTGACCGGATCGTACAGCCGTCTGGGAAATACCTTTACTTTCCTTACATGGCCTCAAGTGAGTGACCCACAGCCCGGAGATGTGTGTGTGAATGCCACACATTGCGGTATATACATAGGCGGCGGTCAGATGATTCATGCAGCAGATTATGGCATAGGCGTTATAGTCGGACCAGTACAGGGCGGTATGATTTATGTACGTCGTTAGAGCAGACTCCTGCTTAAAACAAAATGTTCAGTTATAGTAAGATAAAAAGAATCCCCAGTGTTTCGCACTGGGGGTTTTTAGCTTTTCCTCGACATTTCTTTTAATACTTGCAAATTCGGGTACTGGAGTCTCTTTCTTAATGACAGTGGGATATGCAAATTTTTACTTGAGAGTGCAAATTACAATTATTTTCCAGCTATATTGTGAATTTTTTCTATATATCCTGTTGAAAATTGCTGCAGAATATTGTATAGTAAGAAATATATGTGGGGACATAGATAATAAAAAAATAAGGATAGGTGAAGAAATTAATGAAAATGAAAAGAGTACGTAATATGTTCGTGGCAACCGCTCTGACATGTTCCATGATAGCCGTACCTGTGTTTGCAGCGCCAAACGCATCAAGCCTGGAAGATCAGAAAAAAGCGGCGGAGAATGAAGTGAGCAGTCTTCAGTCACAGTTATCAACACTGATGTCAAAGATGACAGACCTGCAGAATCAGCTGATCACAAAGGGTGAGGAGATCACCAAGGCAGAGGCGCAGCTTGAAGAAGCAGAAGCAAAGGAAAAACAGCAGTACGAAGATATGAAGCTTCGTATTAAATATATGTATGAAGAGGGCGATGGCTCGGCAATGGAGCGTATATTAAGTTCAGGAAGCATTGCAGAGATGCTAAGCCAGGCAGAATATGTTCAAAAAGTACATAGTTATGACCGTAACATGCTCAATGAATATGTCGATACAGTGAATGAAGTAAAAGAACTGAAAACTACACTGGAAGAAGACATGAACAAGCTGGAAGATATGCAGACTGAATATGAAGCTCAGCAGACAGAACTGAGTGTTACCATCGAGAGTAAGAGTGCTGAGGTTGAGGATCTTGATGCCCAGATCCAGGAAGCTGCAAGAAAAGCTGCGGAAGAAGAACGCGAGAGACAGCGGATAGCACAGGAAGCTGCAAAGAACGAGAACGCGAACAATGGCGGCGGTAATAACGGTGGAGGCACCAACAATGGTGGTGAGTCCACACCAAGTAATCCGAATACACCAAGTACACCGGATACGCCAAGCACACCGGAGACTCCGTCCAATCCAGGCGGCAATGGCGGCAGTGCAGGAAATACATCGGCAGCTCAGACAATCGTAAACGCGGCATGGACCCAGATTGGTGTTCCTTATGTATGGGGCGGTACAACACCATATGTAGGGCTTGACTGTTCAGGACTGACGCAGTGGTGCCACGCACAGGCTGGTATTTCAATCGGCCGTGTCGATACAGATCAGCTTTACGGCGGACAAAGAGTCAGCGATCCCCAGCCGGGAGATATTGCATGGACTCCAGGGCATGTAGCAATTTACATAGGTAATGGACAGATGATAGAAGCACAGCAGCCAGGAACTACAATTTGTGTAAGTTCTGTACGCGCTTCTGTATATGTAAGATACTGGTAAGAGAGAATATAAAAAGGAATCCGATTTGGATTCCTTTTTTTCATCTTCTTATTTTCCTGGAACAATTTCCAGCCAGTATCCGTCTGGATCCTCGATAAAGTAAATGCCCATTTCCGCGTTTTCGTGGCAGACGCAGCCCATTTTTTTGTGTTTGGCAAATGCGGCGTCATAATCATCAACTCTAAAGGCAAGGTGAACTTCATTGTCTCCCAGTTCATAAGGCCTGTTCATATCGCGAAGCCAGGTGAGCTCCAGTAGATGCGGTGTAGTATCATCTCCCAGATATACAAGCGTAAAACTTCCGTCTTTGGCATCCTTTGTACTAACAGGTTTGAGTCCAAGTGATTCCTCGTAAAAAGCAAGAGACTTCTGTAAATCATAGACATTTAAATTATTGTGTGCAAATGTAAATTTCATAACTATTACCTCCCTATATTATGTAAGTTATACAAAAATGAGTTATAATATACTGTGCTATTAACAGGTGATTTAATCAGTATACCTCATTTAATATATCTTTAGCATACCACAGACAAGATGCAACAGAAAAGCCTTGCATTCCAGTATTTTCTATGTTATACTACAACCGTTGCAAAAAAACACGCATGCGGATATCTTTGACGGTGCCTAAGTCTGATCAATACAGAACGGTCTCAAAGAAGAGTAAAAACATGCGGAAGGTAAAAACCAAATGGAGGAAGAAACATGAGCGTTATTTCAATGAAACAACTTTTAGAAGCAGGTGTTCATTTTGGACATCAGACAAGAAGATGGAACCCTAAAATGGCTCCGTACATCTACACAGAGAGAAATGGCATTTACATCATTGACTTACAGAAATCTGTAGGAATGGTTGATGATGCTTACCAGGCTGTTGCAGATATCGCAGCTGAGGGCGGCACAATCCTGTTTGTAGGAACTAAGAAACAGGCACAGGATGCAATTAAGACAGAATCAGAGCGTTGTGGAATGTTCTACGTTAATGAAAGATGGCTCGGCGGTATGCTGACAAACTTCAAGACAATTCAGAGCAGAGTTCAGCGTTTAAAAGATATTGAGAGAATGTCCGAAGACGGAACATTTGACGTACTTCCTAAGAAAGAAGTAATTGAACTGAAAAAAGAATGGGCTAAGTTAGAGAAGAACCTGGGCGGTATCAAAGAAATGAAGAGAATCCCTGACGCAATCTTTATTGTAGACCCAAAGAAAGAAAGAATCTGTGTTCAGGAAGCTCACACACTGGGAATTCCGCTGATCGGTATTTGTGATACAAACTGTGATCCTGAAGAACTTGATTTTGTAATTCCGGGTAATGATGATGCGATCAGAGCTGTTAAATTAATCGTTTCCAAGATGGCTGATGCAGTAATTGAGGCTAATCAGGGCGCGACAGGTGCTGAAGAAGTATATTATGAAGAAGCTGCAGAAGAAGCAGTAGCTGAAGAGACTGTAGAAGCAGAGTAATTATGGACTTGGGATGCTTCAGCCTGTGGATACAGGTTGAAGCATTTTTAGAATATGTAATCAAATATGAATAATGGAGGAATGAATCATGGCAATTACAGCAGGAATGGTAAAAGAATTAAGAGAAATGACAGGCGCAGGAATGATGGACTGCAAAAAAGCTCTGACAGAGACTAATGGAGATATGGATGCAGCAGTTGAATACCTGAGAAAGAACGGACAGGCTAAAGCTGAGAAGAAAGCAGGAAGAATCGCAGCAGAGGGTATCGTAAAAACTGTTGTTAAAGATGATAAAGTAGCAGCAATCGTTGAAGTAAACTCTGAGACAGACTTCGTTGCAAAGAATGCTGATTTCCAGTCATTCGTAGAAGCAGTAGTCAATCAGGCAGCAGATACAGATGCAGCAGACATAGATGCATTCATGGCTGAAGCATGGGCAGAAGATACAACAAAGACTGTAAAAGACGCTCTCGTAGAAAAAGTTGCAGTGATCGGTGAGAACCTGAACATCAGAAGATTTGAAAAGGTTGTTACAGATGGATGTGTAGTATCTTACATCCACGGCGGCGGACGTATTGGTGTACTCGTAGAGGCTGATGCTGATGTTGTAAATGACGAAATCAGAGCATGCCTGAAGAATGTAGCAATGCAGGTTGCAGCTATGTATCCGAAGTATGTATCCCGTGCAGAAGTTTCTCAGGAATACATGGATCACGAGAAAGAAATCCTGTTAGCTCAGGCGAAGAAGGAAAATCCGGAGAAACCGGAAAATATCATCGAGAAAATGATCATTGGACGTCTGAACAAAGAATTAAAAGAAGTATGTCTGTTAGATCAGGTATATGTACAGGACAGCGACCTGACTGTTGCTAAATATGTAGAGAAAATAGCAAAAGAAAACAATGCGAATGTATCAGTTAAGAGATTTATACGTTTTGAGACTGGTGAAGGCCTTGAAAAGAAAAATGAAGACTTTGCTGCAGAAGTAGCTGCTCAGATGGGTCAATAAGACCAGCTTTGTTTAAATGTTTAGAATATAGAACCCCCTGTAAATGGCGTGATTACGTCATTTACAGGGGGTTTGTGATTTGTGGAATATGAGGTGAAAATATAAAAATAAAATTGAGATTGATTATGTAAAAACTGCTCGCTAGATTAAAAGAGCACAGTTTCTAATATGAAGGTTTTCATAGATATTGTCTGTGAAACATGATAAAATGGAAATAATATCAAGAGTCAGGGTACGTAACCTGAACAATTTCTGGGACAAGGTTCAGGAAAAACAAATTTATTAACTGGAGGTATAACATGTTAAACAGCACGGATATCAGAAAGGTATGCAATGAGAAGGGAATCAGAATGATTGATTTCAAGATGACGGACTTAGACGGAAGGTGGCGCCATATTACAATCCCTGTTGAACGTTTTGATGATGACATATTTGTGTATGGCATCGGGTTTGATGGTTCCAACTACGGATATGCACCGGTCGAGAAGAGCGATATGATATTCATTCCTGATCCGGCAACTGCAGTTGTTGATCCATTTACCGAGGTTCCGACAATGACCATGTGCGGAAACGTATGTGTGATAGGGAAGGAGAACACCCCCTTTGACCAGTACCCAAGAAATGTAAGCCTGCGTGCAATAGAGTATATGAGATCAGAAGGAATTGCAGATGAGATGCTGATCGGACCGGAGTTTGAATTCCATTTATTTGATAATGTAAGTTACATGGCAGAACCGCAAAAGACCTCTTTTACTGTGGATACCAGGCAGGCTTCCTGGAACAGCGGAAAAGAAGGGCCTTTAAATGCCGGCTTCCAGGTGCCAAAAGGCGGTGGATATCATATCACAGCACCTCACGACATCGCTTACAGCTTAAGAAGTAAGATGTGCATGTACATGGAGGACTGGGGGATAGATGTAAAATATCATCATCATGAAGTGGGCGGATCCGGGCAGATGGAGATTGAAGTGGAGCTGGGGAATATGGTTGATATGGCCGATAAGACGATGATTATAAAATATATTATCAAAAATGCTGCTGTACAGGAAGGCAAGACCGCAACCTTTATGCCCAAACCAATCCACAAAGAAGCAGGAAACGGAATGCATGTGCACATGCTCCTTATGAAGGATCAGGAGCCGATATTTTATGACGAGAATGGATATTCCGGCTTGAGTACCACTGCGCACTATTTTATCGGCGGGCTTCTGAAGCATATTGCATCCCTTTGCGCGTTTACCAATCCTTCTACCAATTCCTTCAAAAGGCTTGTTCCGGGATATGAAGCTCCGGTTACGATTGGTTATGCAACCTCGAACCGCAGCGCAGTTATTCGTATTCCTGCCTATGCAAAGACTCCAAAAGCCAAACGTTTTGAACTGAGGAATCCGGATGCAACAGCAAATCCATATTATGCTTACGCTGCAATTCTAATGGCAGGTCTGGACGGCATCAGGAACCAGATCGATCCTACGGCATATGGATGGGGACCCTTCGACTGTAATTTATATGACCTGCCGGAGGAAGAAAAGGCGAAGATTCAGTCACTTCCAAAAACTCTGGATGAGGCGCTGGACGCTCTGGAGTCTGACCATGACTATCTGACAGCGGGAGGCGTATTTCCACAAAGGCTGATTCAGATCTGGCTGAAACGTAAGAGGAAAGAAAGTCTGGAGATATCACAGATACCGCATCCGGCAGAATTTGAAAAATATTATGATTTATAATATGCTTTTATTTTACTGGAAACGACTAATGAGAAATGAATGAATCATAGATTTTACAAGATCTGACTTCGAATTTTGTGCACTTAGTACAAAAATATATTTTGCTAAAGAAATATATTGACATTTATATCACAATAATTTATATTTAGATAATCAATTGCATATGCTTGTATAAGTTCATAATCTGGATGAACGTTTCTACCAACTGCCATAATAGTTGACTACAGGTTTTTGTCTATCGACAGAGATTTGCTCAATTATTTAAGGCAGTTTTTTTATTCCCGTGATGAACAGCCATTGTACCAGTCAATGAATGTTCTCAGTATGAAAGGACACTGGTAGTCCTCAATTTTCTGATCTGTTAAGTATGCAGTTTCCATATTGATAAATTATATTTTAGGAGGAACTATGAAAGGTGCGGTAAACTACACTGTTATTAACGGAAAGATGGTAGTAAAAGATGGAAGGCTGACCGGGATTGATGAAGAAAAGGCACCCCCAGTCATGCTGTGTATCCCAGTTAAGCCACAGGCTGACAGAGATACTCTCTGACTGAAAATATATAAAGAACTCAGGCGCTTGTTATACAGATAATATGGGTTTATGATATAATATAACAGTTGGGTTTAAGTCAGGTGGCAAGTATATTATCCTGATTGTACGCGGTTCCTTTTGAATGAAATGAGTTATCATCCGCATCGGCTGCTGGTGATATCCTGCACAAAAGGAATGAAATATAATGACTACGGAGGCTTTGCAGATGGAAAAATGGATGGATCTGAGCAATATATTAAATTTGGAACAGGGGGAGATTGTGCAGAACTCACTGTCAGATATTACTGAAATGGCCATTATAACGGTAGATTATAAAGGCCGTCCAATGACGAAGCACAGCGGCTGCTGTGGATTCTGCCGCAAAGTCAGGGAGGACGAGGTACTGGGACAGTACTGCCAGAAGTGTGACGCCAGAGGCGGGCTGGAGGCAGTCCGTACCAATAAGCCTTATATCTACAAATGTTATTTTTCAATTATCGATGTAGCAATTCCTATTATAGTAAAAGAACAGTACATCGGAGCAATTATGGCAGGACAGGTCCGCCTTCTTGGAGATGAGGGGAGCGAAAGGGCTATGGAGCAGATATATGTGCCTGCTAACAGAAAATATGTGGAGGAAAGAAAACAACAGCTTCTGGAAGATTATGAGAAGATTCCAAGGCTGTCATATGACCGTATCCTTGTTATTGCAAAAATGTTTTATTATTTAGTCAATTATATGGTAACGGAGTCGATACATAAAAGCCAGATTATTGAAATGTATGAAACAGCCTGCAAAGTACATGGCATTATGGATGAATTTCCGAATGAGCTGATTTTTGGAGGAAAGAGCGAAAAGGGTGGCAGCCAGAGATATACAGAGAGGAAAGCCGTGGATGAAAATGCACTTCTCAGGCATTCGGATACAGCCAATCCGATTATACTGGATGTGTTTTCTTATATCGCTTCCCACAGAAACGAATCGCCTTCATTGTCAGAGATGGCAGAATACTGCAATGTCAGTACGAGCCATCTGAGCCGCCTGTTTTCTAAAGAAGTTGGAGAAAGCTTTTCTAGCTTCAACGCAAGGCTGAAAGTGGAGTGGGCAAAGGCTATGCTGGAGACTACGGATAAATCAGTGTATGAAATCAGTGATGCGCTGGGCTTCAATGAGGCTGGATATTTTATTAAAATATTTAAAAAGTTTGTGGGAATGACGCCTGCCGCTTACAGGTCTTATCTGCGGCTGCCATAGGTCATAATATTACTATTTCTTAAAAAACATCATAAAATTACCATGTGAAATTGCAATTTCCTGTCATTACCGCTCAATGGCAAAACCTTAAAATATTGCTAAGATAAATGCAGAAAGAAGCAAAGATTAAAGGAGGTTTTACCATGAGGAAAGCATTTATCTGCCCTACAAAATATGTTCAGGGGGAAGACGAGATTTTAAATCTGGGATATTTTGTTAGAACATTCGGAACATCGGCTCTGCTGATCGCACACCCGGATGATGTGAAACGTGTGAAGGAAAAGCTTGAGAAGACAGCGGAGAAATTTGATGTAACTTTTGTGGAGAGTCATTTCAACGGAGAGTGTACCCGGCAGGAGACTGTCAGACTTTCAAATCTGGCAGTAGAAAAAGGCTGCAGCTGTACGATAGGCCTGGGCGGCGGGAAAGCGATTGATACTGCAAAATGTGTGGCTCAGGGAGAAAATCTCATTATTGTACCTACAATTGCGGCAACAGATGCCCCAACCAGCCATTCGGCAGTTTTGTATACACCGGATGGCGGGTTCGATGATTATGCATATTTCAAGCAGAGTCCGAGTGTAATTCTAATCGATACAACAGTGATTGCAAATGCTCCGGTTAGATTTCTCGTAGCCGGTATGGGTGATGCTTTGTCTACATATTTTGAAGCAAGAGCGAATGTACAGTCCTGTACAAAAGTGAATGCGGGCCTCCCATGCGGTGTAAGAGAAGGTACATGTCCGGAAGCGAGAGGCACAAAGGCGGCTTTTGCCATGGCAGAACTTTGTTATGAAAACCTGCTGTCAGATGGTATAAAAGCAAAAATTGCCTGCGAAAATCATGTGGTTACACCGGCTCTTGAAACCATTATTGAGACAAATATCCTGCTCTCCGGTATCGGATTTGAGAGCGGCGGCCTTGCGGCTGCTCATGCAATTCATGACGGACTGACAATTTTAGAAGGAACTCACAGGTACTACCATGGTGAAAAAGTGGCATTTGGTACACTGGCACAGCTTGCGCTGGAAAACGCGCCGGAAGAAGAAATGCAGGAAGTACTGGAATTCTGCAGTGCTGTTGGCCTTCCGGTCTGTCTGGAGGATATTGGAGTAGAAAATGTTACGGATGAAGAATTGCGTCAGGTAGCAGAAAAGTCCTGCATTCCTGAGGAATCTATCTATGCGATGCCATTCCCTGTGACCGTGGAAAGTGTGATGGCAGCCATAAAGACTGCGGACTCAATGGGCAGAAATCATACACGAAAGGCCTCCTTTAATGCATGCAGAGAAGGCGGAAAGGGGCTGAATCTATGAAAAAGATTATGAACAGCCCCGAGATGCTTGTCCCTGAGATGTGCAACGGGATTGCCGTGGCCTATCCGCAGATAGAATTTGTCCCTAAATACAAGATTCTGAAAAAAAGAACAATCAATAAAAAGAAAGTCAGCCTGATCAGCGGGGGCGGAAGCGGCCATGAGCCGGCCCATGCCGGTTTCGTGGGAAGAGGAATGCTGGATGCGGCTGTCTGCGGGGATATTTTTGCCTCCCCCTCCCAGATTCAGGTCTATCAGGCGCTGCGCGGGACGGCCAGTGAAAAAGGCACCCTGATGATTATTAAAAATTACAGCGGTGACATCATGAACTTTAAAAATGGCGCAGCCCTTGCCGAAGAGGATGGCCTGACTGTGGACTATGTAAAGGTGGAAGACGACATCGCTGTACAGGACAGTCTTTATACCGTGGGGCGCAGAGGCGTTGCGGGGGCGGTTCTTGTACATAAGGCAGCCGGTGCAGCTGCGGAAAGAGGTCTGGATCTGCCGGAAGTAAAAAAAGCGGCACAGCATGCGGCCGCCAATGTAAAAAGCATCGGCTTTGCTTTCACCTCCTGTACTGTCCCGGCAAAGGGGACTCCGACCTTTGAGATAGGGGCAGGAGAAATGGAGTATGGAGTCGGGATTCACGGGGAACCGGGGATACGCAGGGAAGCGGCACTAAGCGCCGATGAGCTGGCAGAGAGGATGATCGGCGCGCTTGCAGGAGAACTCAAAGCTGCTGACGGAGAAGAAGTGACACTGCTGATCAACGGATTTGGAGGTACTCCCCTTCAGGAGCTGTATGTTCTGACGAATGCGGCGGCTAAGGTACTGAGTAAAAAGGGAATCAGGATATATAGGACTTTTGCAGGAAACTATATGACCAGTATTGATATGGCGGGCGCATCTATATCCCTTATGAAGATGGATGAGGAGCTGAAGGGGCTGATAGACAGTAAAAGTGATGCCCCGGCATTTCCTGTGTATGGTCCGGTAGAAAGCATTCCGTATGCAGACAGATGTATGAAATACGAAGAGCACAGTGAACTGGCTGACGGTATAACTACTGACTGCAGACATGCGGGAATGAAAGCAGATGAGATTTCTCTGGATAACCTGATCTATCTGGTGGATCGGATGGGTGCATGCATAATAGAAAATGAAGTGCCTTTCTGCGAACTGGATTCACATGCAGGTGACGGTGATTTCGGAATGAGCGTTGCGAAAGGTTTTAAACAGCTGAAGCGGGAATGGAAGGAATTGATTGAAAATGAAGCAAGAGATATAGGGACATTTCTTCATGGCTGCTCTTACATTATTATGGAACATTGCGGCGGCGCTTCGGGTCCAATCTGGGGCTCCGCTTTCCGGGCAGCAGGAAAATCGGCCGGTGAAAAGAAGGCGTTAACAGTAACGGGATTTGCCGATATGCTGCAGGCAGCGGTAAAAGGAATTCAGAATACAGGAGAACGGTCCTTCGGACGTGGCGCAGTTGTAGGAGATAAGACACTGATAGATGCCCTGGTTCCGTGTGCAGATGCATGGACCCGTTGTGCAGAGGATGGAAAAAGTGTAGCGGAGGCCTTTGCGGCAGGCGCACAGGCGGCGGTCGAAGGAGCAAAAGCAACTGAGACAGTTGTAGCCCGGATGGGACGTGCAGGAACGGTAGGGGTGCGCAGCCTTGGGTATCCCGATGCAGGGGCCTATGCGCTGGGTGTTATTTTTACAGAACTGGCGGATTCTGTTAGTATTGGGTAAATCCTTTCCTGAGAAAGAATGCAGCGTCAGTATTGATATTATAATAGAATTAAATCCCCGGAGTGGCCCTGAATAATGGGCGCTCCGGGGATCTTTATATGTCCGGGGATGTTCACGTTCTCCGGTCCACTTTCGGGAATTCTGCGTTCCTGTCCGGAAAGTTAATCCGGCATCTGCATCTGTACCATTTTATCTCCAAGCCGGGCAAGGGCGAGATTCCATTCTTTGTTTAAACAGCCGGGCTGTCTACAGGGGCAAGCAATACTTTTCCTGTGCCCTTATATACGTTGACCAGACCTTCACCAGAAGCGGCTGAACCGAGCAGTGTTTTACCGGAACGCTCAACAGTGAAGTCCAGGCTGCCGCTCCAGGCAATTGCCATATTTCCATCTACTTTCAGTATGTCGTTATCAAGGGTGATTTCTACCAGTTCTTCACGGGGGCATAAAGATTCCAGACACAGCATGCCTTTTCCGGCGATTCCAAGATTAAACAGACCTTCGCCACCTGCAACCGCTGAAGATATGTTGGAGCGCATTACTGCTTTATGCTGCAGCTTTGCATCGCACGCCAGGAACAGACCGTCGTCCAGTACAACCGAACCGTTCCAATCCTCGAGATTTAAAAGAAGAATGTGACGATATGTGGGCTCCAGTACCAAGATGCCATCTCCTTTATATTCCGGCTTTATAGCCGATTCACCGGTCACCTTACCGCGTACAGCTTTTCCAAATAAATCGCCGACTCCTTTGAGGCCGGTAGTAGCATTAACATTTCCTACGCTCCACTGCATAGCCCCAGCCTGCACTGTAATATTAGCTTTACTGAGATCACAGACAACCTGGCGTTTCCGTACATTCATAGCACTGCAGAAATAGGCGGTCTGCGCATCGCCAGGAGTAACGCTTAAATCACGTTCATATTCGATTACGGTAAAGGGACCTGATGAAGCCAGCGTCTTAACATCATCGTTGTCTGTAAAATTTGAAATTCGGAACATAGTTTTACCCTCCTTGTGTGATTGAAACTACCTTTCGTAATTTGAAAAACATATGTACTCCTACACTTCAAAAAACGAGGTATACTTAATTAGAGTTACTATATTTACAATACCGTATATCAGTATTTTTAACAAGCTGGTTTTGAATATTACACAAGAAAAGACTACGGCCTCAAACCGCAGTCCTTGTTTTTGAGATTATTCGGGTTTCTTCCCACGATTTCATCTAATGAAATTTGAAACAAATCTGCTATTCGTATAAGTTCAAAAATATCGGGGATCCGTTTGCCTAATTCATAGTTGGACAGTGTTTGTCGTGTCATATTTAATTTTTTAGCCATTTGTTCCTGGGTCAGGTAATTCATTTTCCTCAGTGCTCTTATCTTACAGCCAATTTTGTTACTCATCATCTCTTATTCCTCATTATTTGTAAATATTAAAGTAGGACAATAATAACATTTTAGAAGTGACTGTTAAATATAAGGTGCCTTATTGTTACATAAGGGTAACAAATCATTTATTTTGCGTAAGTTTTCTGTTTATAAATTGTTACAAGTTTATGAACAATAATATTGATTAGTGAAGCTGAACATTCTTTATAAAGCACCTGTGTACAAATATGGAAGTAGGAAGAGAAGAAAACACTGGAGGAGGAGAAAACCTCCGCACAAAAGCCGATGAAGCCGGCATTGGTCCGGAGGTTTGTATAAAGCAGCATCCTGCTGCTACCAGGGCGTTCACCCGACAGCGCAATCTGCAGGGTGGTCATTTTCGCAGATTTTACTGTGATATTTTTCAAGTTCTTTTCCCCAGAAGTCCTGATCACGGGCCCCTGCGTATACTGTTCCAAGCTGTTTTTTATTTCTGCTGTAAAGAAGTGTTGACGGAGTTTCTTCATAGAGGCCGGGCAGCATCTTTTCGAGTGCTTCGGAATCCTGCAGCTGGATATAATTCGCACCGGTCTCTGAAATCACGGCCAGAGCCTCTTCGTCATTCTTTTGGGCAACCCCTTTGACGATCCCTATGATCTGAACGCCTTTGCCGGAATATTGGTCTCCAAGCTGTGCAAGGACTTCCATTTCACTTTTGCACGAGCTGCAGGCGGGCTCCCAGATATTGAAAACCGTAAGCTCTGCATTGTTAAGGATACTGTTCATATCGGTGTCAGTTCCGTCCAGTTTCCGGACTTTGATATTCTCAAAACCGACAGTATCTGTTTTAGAATCTGCATCGGTTGCTTTGTCTGCCGGTTCAGCAGGGCGCTGGCATGCTGTCAGCAGGAATACTGTACATAACAGGACGGTTAAGACCGTGTTTCTTTTTCTCATGGCATTTTCACCTCCTTCTGTAATGAAAAGAAATACAGTTTATACTGTAATAATAGCAGTTACAGAATGGGGTGTCAAGCATTGTATGGAAATAGCTGTAAAAAGTAGATTGACAGAAAACGGGCGTGCCCGGAAATATTAGCGTCAAATGCTTGATTTTCATGAAAACCGCATATATAGTATTGATTAAGGAATAAAAAGGAGGCGTTTCAGATGAAGATAAAGAATGTGGCACTGATCGGACTTGGAGCAATGGGGGTGTTTTTTGCGCCAAGACACAGATACTCTGCGTGATGAACGGTGTAGAGAGCGAAGAAACTGTAGCGGCAGTTTACGGTTGGGAGCATGTGCTTTATTCTTATATGAGAATGTCCATTGTTATGAAAAACGGCAGGGCCGACTTTGATCCTTACTGGGGCAAAATATATTTTGGAGAAGCGGAAAATGAAGTGCATACAGAACGTGTACAGGCGGTCAGAGAACTGATGGAGCGATGCGATATTCCGTATAAGGTAGAAAAAGATATGATGTGGGGGCTCTGGTTTAAGTACATGTGTAATGTGGGAGAGAATCTGACCTGTGCTTGGTCCTCCATCGGAAAATCACAATACTGTGATTTTCCGATGGAGGATTTATGATTTTTTTATGATAATATAGTACTATCTAAACGAACTTATAATAAATACAGCCAGAAAACGAGGTCTAAAATGCAGAGAATATTAATAGTTGAAGATGACTGGGAGTTAAACAAGGGCATCTGCTATATCCTGGAAAAAGAGGGATATGCTGTAAATGCGGCACATTCAATAGAGGAAGCAAAGGAAGTATACCTGCAGAATGAGGTCCGGCTTGTCTTGTTGGATGTGAATCTACCGGATGGGGAAGGCTTTTCTTTCTGCGTATGGGTGAAGGAGCGCCATAATATACCGGTGCTGTTTCTCACTGCAAGGGACATGGAAGAGGATGCACTGCTGGGCTATGAACTGGGGGCGGATGATTATGTGACTAAGCCCTTTTCCATGAAAATTCTGCTGAAAAAGATAGATGTCATATTAAAGAGGTCAGGGGATGCGGGCAGCCGGCCGTGGTATGATGGCTTTCTGAAAATTGATCCTGCAAAAGCAAGGGTAGAGGTGAATGGGCAGGAATGTGCGGTTACACCCACCGAATTCAGACTGCTGCAGGAGTTTATCACCCATGGCGGCCAGCTTTTAACGTATGACGTACTGCTGGAACGGCTGTGGGACAGTGGCGGGCAGTTTGTGGACAAACATGCACTTGCAGTCAATGTAAACCGGCTGCGGAGAAAGATTGAAGATGAGGAACACAAATATATTTCAAACGTATATGGGATGGGATATCAATGGCTGGATTAATCATATTAGCAATATGTGCCTCAGTGCTGGCCGCTGTTATGGCGTGGAAGATGTGGCGCATGAAGAAAGAAGTCTATCAGTTTGCTGAGCATCTGGAAGAAAACCTGGACAACATCATATCCGGAAAAGAAATGATCAGCATGGGAGAAACAGAAGATTCCCTGTGGGGAAAAGTAAATGAGAAGCTGCTCAGAACAGCGCATATATGGGAAAGAAAAGAGCAGAAGAGTATAAAGGAAAAGAAAGAAATCAAGGAATTGATTTCAGATATTTCTCACCAGACGAAAACTCCGATCGCCAACCAGAAGGTATATCTGGAAATTCTGAGCCAGGAGGCTATGTCGGATCATGCAAGAGGCTTTCTCAAAAATCTGGAAGGACAGACAAACAGGCTGGATTTTCTATTGCAAAGCCTTGTTAAAATGTCCCGTTTGGAGGCCGGTGTCATCCGGATTCAGAAAAAAGATACAGATTTGAGGTATACCCTGGGGAGAGCCGTGGAAGCTGTTGTTCCATCAGCATCAGGAAAACAGATCAGCCTCTTTGTGGAATGCGGGGAGGATATCGGCATATCACATGATGAAAAGTGGACGGAGGAAGCTATTTTTAATATTCTGGACAACGCTGTCAAGTATACCCCAAAAGGCGGAGAAGTCCGTATCAAAGTGTCGGCCCAGGACATCCTTACCCAAATAAGCATCAGGGATAATGGCAGGGGAATCCCCGCAGAACGGCAGGCACAGATATTTACCAGGTTTTATCGGGAGCCGGAGGTACGTGAACAGGATGGAATCGGCATCGGCCTGTATCTGGCGAGGAAGATTATTGAACTTCAGAACGGATATATAGAGGTGCTCTCCGAGCACGGCCGGGGTTCGGATTTTCGGATTTTTCTGCCAAATAACTGAGCAGAAAATCACACTTTTGTGATAATAGGGCGCTGAGACAGGTTTGTGATATATGTGAGTTATGCTTGTATTATCAAAAAAGAAGGAGGCAGGCAGATGGAATCCTGGATAGTAGAAACAAGAGGCCTGAAGAAGTATTATCAATTGGGGGATCACACAGTAAAGGCGCTGGACGGCGTAGACTTTTGTGTGAGGGAGCAGGAGTTTGTAGCAATTATCGGCAAATCTGGAAGTGGAAAAAGTACGCTGCTTCATATGATAGGGGGCCTGGACGTGCCCACTGGCGGGGAAGTGTATGTAGACGGAAAAAATCTGGGAAAAATGAATAAGGAGCAGCTGGCTGTTTTCCGGCGAAGAAAGGCGGGATTTGTATTCCAAAGCTATAATCTGGTGCCGGATCTGAACGTGTATGAAAATGTGGTACTGCCAATTGAGCTGGACGGAAGGAGAATTGATAAGCCATTTGTGGATGAGATTCTGGACCTGCTGCAACTGGACGGAAAGCGGGAAGCGCTTCCGGGTACCCTCTCAGGCGGGCAGCAGCAGCGTACGGCCATCGCGAGAGCCATTGCCGCAAAACCTGCAATTATTCTTGCGGATGAACTGACCGGTAATCTGGATACAGCAACGAGCCATGACGTGATGGGACTTCTGAAAATCGTTGCCAGAGAATTTCAGCAGACAATTATTCTGATTACTCACGACAATGATGTAGCACAGATGGCAGACCGTATCGTGCATATAGAGGACGGACTGATTGTGAAAGAGAGGGATACGTATGCTGGCAAATAATAATCAGCAGGTGGTCTCCAGACTTGCAAAACGTTCTCTTCGGAGCAGCAAAAGCAGGAGCATCATCATGATTGCGGCGGTTATGCTTTCATCATTCATGCTGTTTTCCGTGCTTACGGTGGGGACTACTTATTTTAAAATGCAGCGCGTTCAGGATATGAGGTTAAATGGCGCAGAATATGATGCTATTATGTATGGCGTTACACCAGCACAGCAGGAATTGTGTGAAAATAATCCGGACATCACAGCAGCAGGCGTTATGGCGGTGGCAGGATATGTTATAGAGACAGAAGCAGACAATACGCCCAATGTAGGACTTCTCTGGGCTGATGATACGTACTGGAATACAATGAAAAAGCCTGCAATTGAACTGCAGGAGGGGCAGTATCCACAGGAAGCGGACGAGATCATGGTGACGAAAGAGGCGCTGAAGGAGTGCAAAATGGAAGATCTGTCTGTGGGAGACTCCATTACGTTCAAATATGGGGATGCACTGGGGGAGTACACTAAAAAATTCCGTATTTCGGGCATGTGGGACGGGTTTGGAAGCAAAAAAGCATTTTTTGTATCAGAGGCGTTTTATAAGCAGTCGGGACAGGAGCTGTCGAGTGTTTCCTCAGGGCGCTATCACTTAGACTTTAAAAAGAAAATTATGACACAGAAAGAGCAGGATTCCTTTATAGAGAGCATGCATCTGGAAAAACAGCAGAGACTGTTTTTTCTGGCAGATTCGGGACATTCGTTCGGCCTGCTCGCCGGGATGGCAGGGCTGATCCTGATTACCTGCCTGTGCGCATATCTTCTGATCTATAACATTATGTATCTTTCCGTATCAGGAAATATCCGGTACTACGGACTTCTGCAGACTGTGGGAATAACGGGGAGGCAGATATATAAACTAATGCAGAAGCAGATGCTGTTTATCGGTACCGTGGGAACTGCGGGCGGGATGCTGCTTGGGAGCGGAGTTTCATTTTTCCTTATTCCTACGGTTGTAAAGTCTCTGGGAATAAGATCCGCAAAGGCAGGAGATATCACCGTGGCATTCCACCCGGCAGTCTTTCTTTTGACGATATTGTTTACAGGGCTGACGGTCCGTATTGGGAGCCGCAAGCCCGCTAAAATGGCAGTATCTGTATCACCGGTGGAAGCGCTTGGATACCGGCCTGCCGGGGGAAGGAAAAGTATCCGCAGAACCGGAAAAGGCAGACTGCTGTGGAGGATGGCAAAGGACCAGCTCACAAAGGATAAGAAAAAATCAACCCTTGTGATTTTTTCTCTGGCGGCGGGATTGTCGGTTTTTCTGTGTATGATTACCCTGATTGAAAGCCAGGGGGCCAGAACGATCGTATCAAACTTTATGGATATGGATCTGGTGATTAAGAATGATACACTAAAAAAGGAGGACAGGGAAGAATGGACGCAGATTTTGGATGAAGTACTTCTGGATAAAATCAGGGGAAATCCTGCGGTAAAAGCGGTAACGCCGATGCTGAGTGCAGAAATTATTGTTCCCTGGGAACCGGATTTTACCGATATCTGGATGCGGGAATTCTATGAAATGTGGATGACAATCCCTTATGAGGATGACATAGAAGAATACAAAGCACATCCTGAAAATTTTGGCTCTTTTCTTGTCGGCATTGATGATGCAGAATTTGACTATCTGAACAGTACATTACAATCTCAGGTGGACAAAGAGTCATTTTTAAATGGAAAAACATGTATTTTGTATCTGAATGGTATGGAATTTAAGATAAGCGATCTGCAGGGAAAGAAGGTGACCTGTGCGGAGTATGCAAATGTACAGAATTCCCGCACATTTGAGATCGCAGGACTGACCGGTGAGACATATTATGCGGGTGCATTGATTGGCTATCCACCGACAATTATTGTAAGCGACCGTGTGGCAGAGGATTTTATCCCCAATGCATTTGTGTATAAAACGGGCATCCGGTATGAAGAGGAATTCGACCAGAAAGCGGAGGAGGACATGTTTGCGCTGCTGCAGGCGGATACCTATGCTGAAGATTTTTCATGGGAATCTAAAATAGAAGAGATGGAGATGGTAAAAAAAGCGCAGGGAAATATGATGGAAGTGGGGATCGGAATCGTCCTGATTCTGGCATTCATCGGGCTTTTGAATTATCTGAATACGGTTACAGGAAACATACAGAGCCGTCAGGTAGAGCTGGCAATTCTGGAAAGTGTGGGGATGACAGAGAGACAGGTTACGAAAATGCTGATGCTGGAGGGTATTTTATTTGCGGGATGTTCGCTGCTGCTGGCAGCAACCGTGGGAACCGGGATTACGTACTGGCTTTATCAGTCAATGAACTATCGAAATATAGCATTTTCAGTTCCGGTACTGCCTGTGCTCGGTATGACAATTTTTATTATTCTGGTGTGTATAGAGATTCCATTGGGGGCAAGATATTTTCTGGCTAAAAAGGGGTCTGTGGTGGAAAGAATCAGGGGATTTGAATAGGAACATTGTACTCATGTTTAAGCTATAATCTGCATTGCTGTTTTAAATTTGTAATAAATAAAAAATTTATGATATAATGAGCGTTAGTGAGGAAAGCGTGCCTGCACATTTTCCGAACAGTGAATGATGACATGAATCTTTGATTCATGTTATAATCCCGTCTTTGACAGT
>LDAQ01000015.1 GCA_001028025.1 Faecalicatena fissicatena
GGCGTTTCGCAAACGCCTAGACAGAATAGAAGGATGAAAGGAGTCTTTAATATATTGGATCAGCAGAAGATTTTAATAGTAGAAGATGACCTTGCCCTTGCAGAAGGGCTTCGGATGAATATGGAGACGGCAGGTTTTCAGGCTTCGGCGGTTTATAATGTACGGGATGCCTTTATGCAGCTGGAAGCAGAACAGGCGGACCTGCTTCTGCTGGATATCAATCTTCCGGACGGGAATGGGGTTGGTTTCGCGGAAAAGGTGCGCCGTATGCTGAATATCCCCATTATTTTCCTGACCGCAAGGGATATGGATGAGGACATGATAGCCGGTTTCAGGGCAGGGGCGGATGATTATATAACAAAGCCGTTCCATATCCAGGTGCTGGTGGAGCGCGTGCGGGCCGTGCTCCGAAGATATCAGCCGTCAATGGAAGTGAAAAATCAGATACAGACGGGCCATCTGCAGATCGACTTTGAAAGCTATACCGTATTAAAAAGCGGAAAACCGCTGTCATTGACGCCTACGGAATTTAAACTCCTGGAGAAGTTCTGCAGAAATCCCGGAATTGTTTTGACCAGACAGGTGCTGATTGATGAGCTGTGGGATAATGAAGGCAATTATGTGGATGAACATACTCTGACGATATTTGTAAGCCGGCTGAGATCAAAGATCGCAGATAATGAATTTACCTACATCAAGACCGTGTACGGAACGGGATATCGCTGGACAGGAGCTGAAAATGGATAAATGGACAATCGTCGCCGCTGCGGCTGCCTCAGTCATCAGTGCGATGTGCACTGGATTGCTTTTATGGATAAATATGCGGAAAAAATATATTGCTTTTGTGGAAGACATCTGTAAATCTATAGATACGATTCTAAGGGGCGATTCCGTGGAAAGCTTTATACTTGAAGACGAGACTCTGATTTCCCGGGTACAGATGAGATTGAAACGACTTGCGGATATTACAGAAGCTGCCGCCATGGAAAACGAGGAACAGAAAAAGGAAGTGCAGAGCATTGTATCCGATATTTCCCACCAGCTGAAGACCCCCATTGCAAACATAACCATGTATTGTGATACGGCCCGCCAGAAAGAACTGCCTGAAGCAACCCGGGAACAGTGCCTGGAGGTAATGGGCAGGCAGGTGGGGAAGCTGGAGTTCCTGATCCAGTCCCTGGTGAAAATGTCCCGTCTTGAAACCAATATGATTACCATCACCCCCGGGAACAACTGTCTCAGAAATACGCTGTATGAAGTGGCAGAAAGCGTAAGAGTAAAGGCAGAGCAAAAAGGTCTGGAAATAGAAGTAGAATGTCCAAAAGAAATTTATTTGTACTACGATGCGAAGTGGACGGCTGAGGCGATATTCAATATTGTGGATAACTCCGTAAAATATACGGAGGCAGGTGGAAAAATCCGGATTTCGGCCGAACCACTGGAAATATATACGAAAATTGTGGTGGAAGACAATGGGAGTGGAATTGCACCGGAGCATATCAATGATGTGTGCAAGCGCTTTTTCAGGGAAGGAAAAGCCAGCAGTACGGAGGGCGTCGGCATCGGCCTGTATCTTACCAGAGAAATCATAATGAAACAAAATGGATATTTGAAAATACAGTCTCACGAGGGGGCTGGAACCAAAGTAGCGCTCTATATACTAAACATGGTTAACGCGGACTGACCTCCGGTGAGAATAATGATGCAGCCCCAGATATACAACCAGGAAGATTAGACCGCTTTTACCGAGCTGTTCATATTATACAACTATCAGACTTTTTCCTAAAAACTTAAAACTCATCTTTATAATGCAGAACCTCCCTGATTTGTGCTGCATCGATCTCTTTGTGCCCAAAATCCCTTCGAATGTGTCCTCCCTCTAATATCAATACCCTGTAGAGAGTAATTGAAAAACTACATAATTCTTACGTTTTTTGAGAGGTTTTTGAAACATTTGCCTGTTATGCTTAGTTCAGATCAAAAAACGGTGTTCAAAGGAGTGTATAAAATGAGTATACTGAAAACGGAAAATTTGAAAAAGTATTATGGAAAAGAACCAAATGTTGTGCGTGCGCTGGACGGCGTATCCCTGGAAATAGAAGAAGGCGAGTTTGTAGCGGTGGTAGGTACCTCTGGAAGCGGTAAGTCCACCCTGCTGAATATGATAGGCGGTCTGGATGTTCCCTCTGAGGGGAAAGTCATCATTGCGGGCAAAGACCTGTCCGGAATGGACGACGACCAACTGACTATTTTCCGCCGCAGGAGAATAGGCTTCGTATTCCAGAATTACAATCTGATTCCCATACTGAATGTGTATGAGAATATTGTGCTCCCTGTATCTCTGGACGGAGAAAAGCCGGATGTGACTTACTTAAAGAAGATCACTTCTCTTTTGGGACTGGAAGAAAGACTGACAGAGATGCCAAACAATCTTTCCGGAGGCCAGCAGCAGAGGGTGGCAATTGCCAGAGCACTCGCATCAAAGCCGGCAATTATACTGGCGGACGAACCTACCGGGAATCTGGATTCCAAAACCAGCCAGGATGTGCTTGGGCTGATCAAAATGACGAGCCGGCAATTCCATCAGACAGTTGTTATGATCACCCATAATGAGGAAATCGCACAGCTTGCCGACAGGACAATCCGTATCGAAGACGGGAAAATCAGGGAAAGCAGGTGGAATGCATGAGCCGTAAGACATCAGGAAAAATTGCTGTAAATAACAACGGCAGGACGGTGAGAAGTCTGGCTGCCAGCAGCATCAAAAGCAGCAAAATGCGTAACTTCTTTATCGTAGTTACCATCATCCTCTCTGTCAGCCTGCTCATGGTCATGTCCTTGTTTTACGCCGGTATGGATACGGAAAAGGCGCGCCAGGTTGAAAAGATGCAGCATGTTGTTTATTACAAGCTGGACAGGCAGCAGCTGGAGAACCTTTCAAAAGATAAACGGACGGAATATGTCCTGGGGATGAAGAGCGGACAGGGTATGGAAGTGGACGGAAAAATGGTCCAGCCCGTGGCATACGACAGCGAGCCGCTGAAAGCAGACGGGGTAGAGATCGAAACGGTAACCCCGGTTAAGGGAAAAGAACCGGAAGCGGTGAATGAAGCAATGCTGTCGGATGCACATTGTAAAGCTCTGGGTCTGAAGGGAGAACCGGGCGAAAAGGTATCCTTTACCTTTTTAGACGGAACAACCGAAGAATTTGTTTTATCTGGAGTCTTCCATCTGGATGGCGTACCCAAAGTATATACGATTATCCTTTCTCAAAAATATGCAGAACAGGGATCTCAGCTGAAAGATGTGACATATGACGGGATCGTGCGCATTCATGATGCAAGAAAAATGAATCAGCAGAAATTTTTAGATACGATCCGTACTATGGCGTCAGACTACGGTATTGCAAGAAAATATGTCAATGAAAATAATTTTTATCTGGATACTTTATCCGGGGGCGAACTGCAGGCCCAGCAAAACATGCTGCTGGTCGGTGTTGGGATTGGAATCCTGTTTGTCAGTATCCTGGTAATCTACAGTGTATTTTATCTTGCGGTGGTTGGCAGAATCCGGCAGTTTGGGCAGCTTCGGACCATCGGAATGACCAGGAAGCAGATACGCAGAATGGTCCGCTATGAGGGATTGATTTTATGCGGAATCGGAATACCTGTGGGTCTTTTGATTGGCGGCGTGATCGGTTATTTCCTGAAACCGGGAGGATGGAGCTGGAAAAACACACTGATTATCGGATGCGTCGTAATTGTAGCAGACATTATTACTGTACTGATATCCATCAGAAAACCGGCGGCTATAGCCTCCTCCATCTCACCTGTGGAAGCAAGTAAATTCTCCGGGGTTGAACCGGAAAAAGAAAAGAAAGGTAAAAAGAAGGAGAAAAGCGGACAGAAGGGTGGAAAAGCAGGTGCCAGTAAAAAGTTGTACAGAAACCTTACGCCCATGAATCTGGCTTCCATGAACCGCACCAGAAACAAGAAAAAAACTGCGTTGACAATGGCCTCACTCGGCATCGGCGGTGTTTTGTATATGCTGGCAGCATGTTTCATCACATGCACCAGTCTGGAGGATTATGCGAGACAGGGTCCTTACCGGAATGGAGAATTTGTGATTGACCTTTCCTATAACGTGTCTAAGACAGCAGAACACGGGCAGACATCCATCCAGGAAGACAATCCGATAAATGAGGATCTGATCCGGCAGATCGGGGCAATTGACGGAGTTGAGAATGTTGGGGTATACCAGGAACTGCAGACCCGCTGGGAATCGCATGATGAAGCAGATCAAGACTGCATCGTGTCCTTTGCTAAGGATGAGGCGGATAAATTGAAAACGATGCTGGAAGAAGGTAACATAGATTATGACGGCATGATGCAGGAAGATCAGGTATTGATACAATATAATGGATTAAATAAAGAAATCTATGGCTGGGAGTATGCTGTTGGAGACAAGGTGAAACTTTCCTGGTATGACGGCAGGAACGAAGAAGAGAGAGAATTCACGGTCGTGGGAATCCTGGATACAAATGACTATATAAAATACAGTAATAATTATGGAGCTTTTATTCTGCCGGAAGAAAAACTGAACCAGATGGCAAACGGCCTGAATCTAAACTGCCAGATGGTGGTGAAAGTTGACCGTGAAAAAGAAGCACAGATAGAAAAACAGCTGAATGCAGTGATGGATGAAAATCCTCAGCTTACAATGGGAACCCTCAAAGAAGAACTGGCAGAGGGCGAGAGAAGTTTTTCCATCCTGTTCTCGGTTATGCTGGGGTTAAGCCTGTTCATTGTAGCATTCAGTATCCTCAACATGGTGAATACATTAATCACGAACATTCTGACAAGAAAACATGAATTTGCCATGCTGCAGTCCGTGGGAATGACAACAAAACAGCTCTCCCGTATGATTCAGATGGAAGGCCTGATGTTAACGGCGGGAAATCTGGTTATCACCCTGATTTTCGGATCAGCGGCGGGATATGCTATGGTCCGCATCATGCAGTACTTTGGAGCAGACTATATGAGCTTCCGGTTCCCGGGGTGGCTGTTCCTTGGGTATGCAGTATTTACGGCAATCGTACCGGTGGTTGTAGCAGCGATTATGATACGCGGATTCCAGAAAGAAGCGCTGGTGGATCGGTTGAGGTAAGGGGGCGGCCGGATCATTTCAAGCATGCTGGGGACTTAAGGCGGGAGGATCGCTTGGGGATGCTGCGGGAGAAGCGTATGGGACATAGGAAAATTGGATATTTGAAAGAGCAGTTCAGTTAAGAGTATATGGGATCTGCTTCTTGCATTCGTAGTATTAGCGAGAAATGTGGGGATAGAAGCATTAAAAATGGATGTGGGAAAATGGGGGTGGGGTGTGGTAGAATGGAGACAATAGGGGGGATAAGCTACAGAGGTGCTATATGCGGAGGAGAATGCAGAGGATTTGAGGAAGCAATTGGTGCTGCTTCGGGGGATGGATGATGAATGGGAGAACGGGGATTAGCCAGGATGTAAATTGAGGATGGAGGAGTGAGATGGATACTGCTTTGCTGCTGAGAATGAAGTTTGATCGTGGGGAAAGGCCTGACGATCTGGAGATTGAGAATTTGCTGGTGCATTCGAAGGTGATACGGAAACTTACGAGGGACTATGAGGACAATGCATTTTTTAATCTTTTCCGGCTGATATGTCTGTCGGAAATCCCTTATGTAGAACGGCTGTCTTATACGCAGAGGGTGCTTTGCTATATTTCTGAGCATTTAGCCCTGCCCGAGGGATTTTCCTATACCGGGAAGGTGGATTATATTGTACCCTGTTATAATGCCATGCTGCTGGAAGCATATACAAGAATGGGAAGGGCGGGAGACGGGGAAGTGCAGAACGCGCTGAACTGGATCAAACAATATCAGGTTTTTGAACGTAATCAGTCAACGGCATGGAAATACGATGGAATATGCAGGCATGGCGGATGTATGAATGCAACTCCCTGTTATATTGGGATCGGAAAAACCGTAAGAGCCCTGATAACATACGCCGAATTTACCGGACATACTGATAAAGAAGTAGAAGCCTTAATTGAAAAAGGTACGGAATATATGCTCCGTCACCACCTTTACCAGCGGCTATCCAACCAGGAACCAATCAGCGCCCACATAACCGATATCATGTTTCCGCAGGCTTATATGTTAACTTTAGTCGATTTGGTCTATATTGCGGGCAGACAAAACCTGTGGAAAGACCCGCGTACCCTGCCCCTGAAAACTTTGCTGGATAGCAAAGCCTGCGGTAATAACAGCTGGAAGATCAGCTACATATACAGCCATAAGGGATACAAAACTTTCGACGGAAGACAGAAAGAATCAGAATGGATTAACTATCTGTTTGGAACCAGCTGGACGGAGGCGGACAGAAACTGACAATTTTGTATATTCCATATTTACTAAACGGAAAAAACTGCTCTCCAAGATATCGCTTGCATTTCTGTAAGTTTCTACATATAATGAGGAAATGTATAGATAGGCTGTTAGTGGTGCACACTGGAGAATGATTCTGAAGGGATGATGGTAATATGAGGGATAAGGATAAGAAGGAAAAACACCGTTTCCGCAATATGTGGAAGGCGTTAAGTATGGAGCTGCGGGAACATAAAAGTTCTTTTGCAGTATTTTTCGTACTGCGTCTTCTTGTGATTGTGATGATGATTCTGCAGATTTTTAACAGGAATTATGAGAATGTGTTTCTGTGCATCCTGACGCTGCTGCTTCTGGTTATGCCGAGCCTTGTGCAGGTGACCATGAAGATAGAATTGCCCACAACGCTTGAGATTATCATTCTGGTATTCGTATTTGCAGCGGAAATCCTGGGAGAGATACGGGAGTTTTATATTGTGTTTCCTTTCTGGGATACCGTCCTGCACACGCTAAATGGATTCCTTGCGGCGGCAATCGGATTTTCAATGGTGGATCTCCTCAACCGCAGTGAGCGAATGGTATTTAAGCTGTCCCCGCTGTTTACCGCCATCGTAGCATTCTGTTTCTCCATGACCATCGGGGTAATATGGGAATTCTTTGAATTTGGAATGGATCAGATACTGGGATTTGATATGCAGAAGGATACAATTCTTCATACCATCCGCTCCGTTATGCTGGACCCGGCGGGCGGAAATAATGTGGCACAGATCGGAAATATAACAAACGTAGTCGTAAATGGAAAAGACCTTGGCCTGGGTGGTTATCTGGATATTGGCCTGATCGATACAATGAAAGACCTTATGGTAAACTTTGTGGGTGCTGTGATATTTTCCATTATCGGTTACTTCTATGTCAAAAACAGGGGAAAAGGACGCGTTGCAAGACGGTTTATACCCAGAAAAAAGAAAGCGGAAAAGGACTTCCTAAAAATCGTGGAAGCAGAAGAAGAAAAAGAAGAAGAAGAAAAAAAGTAGGGATGCCCCGATGGACAGGACTGGGTGAGGGTTTCTGTAAAAATGAAAGAGGAGAAACCCGGGTCTGTCTTGAAAGAACATCCCATTGAATCAGGATATGAGATTTAAAAACACGTCGGTAAGTGTTAAGTTTTGTTAATGATTCCAACAACGATACAGGCTTTGAGAGATTTCTCTCGAAGCCTCATTTAATATAGGGATATATTTTGATAGTTCTGCTTCATCCTGGATACCGATTATACCACTGAATGACAGTGCTGCAATGATATTACCTTCATTATCGCGGACGGGAACAGAAATACAGTAGGCAAAATCAGAAGACTCTTTATTATCAAGGGCATACCCTTGCTTTGCCACTGTGCGCAGTTCCTGCCAGAAGGCATTTGGATCGGTAATAGTATTAGCGGTAAGCGGTATCATCTCACAGGAGTTAATAATATTATCTACCAGGCTGATTGGAAGTTCTGACAGTAAAATTTTCCCTCCTGCACTGGCATAAAAGGGTAACTTAGAATGCAGGGGAGGTATATAGTCCACCAGACGGTTCGAACGGGATTGCTGTAGAATATAGCAATCCTTATTTTCGCGTACAATCAGATTCATTGCCTGAGAAGATTCCTCGGTATACCGCTCCATAACAAAAGCAGCAACATCCTTAAGTGCAAGATATAAATTGTTTTTTTCCACCAGGAAGGAAAGCTTTTCACCGGCAATATAACGGTCATCACTAAACTGGAATACCCATCCTGATTTCTCCAGTGTTTTAAGGATACGGTGAGTAGTAGAAGGCGTAAAATCACATCTTTTGGCAATTTCGTTAACACCCAGCCGAGTGTGGGTGTTTCTAAGAAGATCCAGGACAATTAAAGCCCGTTCTACCATAACAATTACATCATTTTTTTCTTCCAAAATACAACAACTCCTTTATTCCCGCGAGCAACGAGCCGAAGCCAGGCTTGCCTGATCTTGGCGGCTGCCGCCGGGGTTTTAAATACTCTGCAGCCCGCTGCGCTGCAAATTTGATGCCCCGTAGCTTACTGTGGGGCTTTGTCTTAATGTTACCAGGAGGGATACCGGCCCTTTCTGGCAGGCTACAGCAGCTATTAGAAATTAATGAAACGGATATTTTGCGTTCTAACATATAATGAAGATCCATTTTGTTATATCAACTATATGAAATGGACATTCCGAATTAAATGTATATATTGACTATAACAATAGTGTGAAGTTTTGTCAATGCTGAAATCAAAATGGCACAGAAAATGATATATCTATTATAAGAGCCACTGGATAGAGGGAAAGTTAATATTGAATCGATGGAGTAAAGAAAAAGACAGAGTTTCAACAGTCGTTGAGTGACACTTGTTTAATCAGGCCCCGCAATGCTCTCTGCTCTATACTTGTATCGTTTAATCAGTATAAAGGAATCTTCATCTATATCTGTTGTTATTACTGAAATGAATAAACGGAATAAGTATTCTGAAATCGTGGCGGATAAAAGCATTGTAAGATTCAAAAATGAAAGAATGCAGTGCATATTGCACAAAATGAAGAACATAAATTTGGCATAATTAACGAAAAACAAGAAGGCGCAAATAAACATATTGACAAATAATAAGCAAGAGGTTAAAGTGAAATCAGGAATTGGAATAATTATTCCGAATAAAAAATAAAAGGAGAAATATTATGGGAAACAGAGCGAAACTTGAAGGAATTTACATTCCGGTGGTAACACCTTTCAACAAAGACGAGTCAATTAATTTTAATGCGATTAAGGAATTAACAAAGTTCCTTGCAGGGAATGGTGTCAGCGGAATTATCCCTTCTGGATCTACAGGAGAAATCACAGCGCTTACAGTAGAAGAGCAGATTGCGGTTAATAAAGCATATATCGAAGCTGGACATGACAACGATATAAAAGTAATTGCATCTACGGGAGCTTATCGTACATGTGACGTTGTTACAATGTCTCAGGCTGCTGAATCTGACGGCGCAGATGGTATCATGGCTGTTACACCTTGGTACATGGCTCCAAACGAGAAAGAACTGTTCGAACATTTCAAGGCTGTTCACGATTCCATCAAACTTCCGGTTATGATGTATCACAATCCATACTATTCTACCTGTTTGATGAGCGATAAATTTATGGCTAAACTGTATAATGAAGGATGCATTGATGCAGTTAAAGAACGTCAGGCAGATGTTTATCGTCAGCAGAACCTTCGTCGTTTAACGGATGACAACTTCTCTATTTTCTATGGATATGATGTGTGTCCGGTTGAAACATTATCTTGCTGGAGCGATGGCTGGGTATGTGGTACAGGCAACTTGTTCCCGAAAGAAAACTCGGATGTTTATAAACTTGCAAAAGCGAAAAAGACAGCAGAAGCTATGGAAGCTCACGAGAAAGAAATCTGGCCATACTTACATCTGTTCTCAGAGGCAGATTCTAATGGCAATGTTCTGTGGCTTCAGATTATTAAAGAAGGTCTTAAACTTCGTGGTGTTGACGCAGGTTACTCTCGTAAGCCGGTTCTCAATGAATTACCGGAAGAGACAATGAAACGTCTGAAAGATACTTTGAAGTTCTATGGATATCTTGCATAAATGACATCTTTCGTACGGGCCTGAAGAAGTAAAAGTTTATGTTATGGTGCCTACATATGCCGGCATCATAACATAAACTTTTTTATGCCTCAATCCAGATATTTGTGATGTCTCTGCTTCCCGGGTATCTTAAAGCGGTATGCAGTGGCCAGAATAAAACATCTGATTTCCATGGTCTTACAATGGGAATGGCCAATTGGTAAAGCCAGGGCTATATAAAAATTAAAAAATGCCGATGACTCGGCATTTTTTGTGTATTCATATATAATTGATCAAATCATTCCCTGGCTGTATACCTGGCAAATATAGGCTCCAGCAGCCATGAGGCGATAAAGCAATACAGAGCCGGTATGGCGATGATAAAAACGGGGTAGAGATATGAAAATATAACAGCGGTTGCGAGGAGCAGTACAAGCAGGAAGGTTACATAGAAATAACGAACGCTTATGTAAAGTGTGAGACGCAGTATCTGTGCATTTTTAAAATAAAATCTGGACAGCAGCGGATATGCGTATGGAATCATCCAGGCCGCCATCAGGAATAGACCGATGCCGATGAATGCTCCGGCTGATGCATTGTGCATGTCCGGCCAGTCAGCCGGAAAATTCAGCAGCAATACTGTGCAGGCCATCCCGCAGTAGCCGAGGAATATCAGGTTGAGGTACATCCCCTGCCAGAAATTTTCTTTGAACGAGTGAAAAAATGCAGTCCATACAGGCTCTCCGCTGTCTCGCCGTACTGATTTTACAACTGCATAGTACAGCGCTGTAGATGAGGGGCCGATCGTGATGATCGGCAGACAACAGACAGCCCAAAGAATGCTGGCGGCGACTATCTGGCCTATGATATCCAGAAAGCGCCATATGAAGTTTGTGTGAGCTTTGTCCAATCGGTTTCCTCCTTTTTGATGCGGCATATTGATCGGGGACAGTTGAAAACGCAGAGCAATAAAAGGAATTCCATATGGCTGATACAATATGAATGCCTACTTACCCCAGCACTGATACAGGTTACGGGTAATCTCCTGGGATGCTTCCTGCAGTATCGGCAGACAGGGGAGCAACTCATCCGGATCCTGTATTCCGATAAATCCACTGAAGGATAAAGCGGCAATTATGGCTCCTTCGCAGTCGCGTACCGGAACAGAAATACAGCTTCCGTTTTCAGAAGATTCTCTGTGATCAAAAGCGTAGCCTTTTTTTGCTGCCATGCGGACTTCCTGCCAAAATTCATCCGGATCGATAATGGTATAAGGTGTCATCGGCTCCATGTCGCAGGACTCCAGAAGTTTATCTACCAGGCTGATTGGAAGCTCTGACATAAGAATCTTGCCACCTGCGCATGCATAGAAGGGGAGTTCCGAGTACAAAGGCGGGACATAGTTAACAAGGCTTTTAGTGAGCGACTGCTGCAGAATATAGCAGCGGCTGCCCTCACGGACAACCAGGTTCATTGCCTGCCTGTTTTCTTCTGTGCAGCGGCTCATTGTTAATTCTGCCACTTCTTTCAATGCCAGATAGAGATTGTTTTTTTCGATAACAAAGCTGATCTTTTGGCCGGTGATGTAACGCCCGTCCATACACTGGTATACCCAGCCATTCACTTCTAGAGTTTTTAAAATTCGAAAGGCGGTTGATGGATTGAGTTCGCAATTTTTTGCGATTTCATTCACTCCCAGCGGTGAGCGCTCTTTGCGCAGGATGTCCAGTACCTCCAGGGCCCGATCCACCATTTTGATGGTTTCTACATTTTGTTTTTCCAAGACGCAGACCTCCTTACTCTTTGATTTTATACCTTGTTCTGCAGCTTGGCTGCAGATCCGCCCGCAGGGCGTGAGTTACGGGGTGCCCTTTGGGTATACCTTGTTCTGCAGCTTGGCTGCAGACCCGCCCGTAGGGCGTGAGTTACGGGGTGCCCTTTGGGTGTGATTGGAATATATATTTCGGATTTAGATAAAGCGGATATATTACATTTATACCATTTAAAAAATGGGATGTCAATAAGTTGAACCAAAATATAAAAATAAACGGGAATGCATATTTCATAAAGCGGAAAATGGCGGTTTTTGCACAGTAACGGCCCATAATTAAGGCATTGTTAATAGTTTGACAATATTTGCGTTAGTACCGTGAAAATCAAAATAAATAGTATTTAAAACGGAAAGAGTCGAATATTATCTGAAAATATTATGAGATGATTAGAAAATGAAAAATGTGGTTGACAGACGGTTGGAATCGTTGTATATTAAAAATACGGAATGGCTATTTCGAAAAAAATCCGTATAACAGACAACGAGATGGCATGGAAAGATTTAAAACACCAAAATACTGCATATTACATAACGGAATGGTTGTTTTTAAATCTGATCAATAGTAGAAAAGGAGAACGAAAAGTATGGCAAGAGAAAAACTGAACGGCATCTACATCCCAATGGTAACACCTTTTAATGCAGATGAATCCATTAACTTCAATGGAATCAAAGAATGCACAGACTTTCTGGTAGACAGCGGAGTTACAGGTGTTATCCCTTCCGGCAGTACAGGCGAAATGGTTGCTATGACCCCTGACGAGCAGATCGCAGTAAACGAAGCAACAGTGAAAGCCGCAGACGGAAGATTCAAAGTTGTATGCTCTACCGGAGCATACCGCACAAAAGACGTTATTAAAATGTCAAAAGCGGCTGAGGCAGCCGGTGCTGACGGCGTTATGGCAGTAACACCATGGTACATGGCTCCGAACGAGAACGAATTGCTGAAACACTACGAAGCAATCCGCAAAGAAATCAGTATCCCGATCATGGTTTATCACAATCCTTACTATTCAACATGCCTGATGAGTGATGAATTTATGGCTAAGCTGTACAACGAAGGATTTATCGACGCTGTGAAAGAACGTCAGGCTGATGTTTACAGACAACAGGATCTGAGATATCTTACAGATGATAATTTTGCTATTTTCTATGGCTACGATGTTTGCCCTGTTGAGAGCGTAAGCTGCTGGGCAGATGGATGGGTATGCGGTACAGGCAACCTCTTCCCAAAAGAAAATACAGAAGTGTTCAACCTTGCAAAAGAAAGAAAGATGGAAGAAGCTATGGCAGCGCACTTTGCAAAGATTCGTCCTTACCTTCCATTATTCACAAAACCTACCGCAGATGGAATGCCGACACCTTGGCTTCAGATTATTAAAGAAGGCCTTAAACTTCGTGGTGTTGATGCAGGTTACTGCCGTAAACCGGTAATTTCAGAGCTTCCGGCTGATGTTATGGAAACCCTTAAAACAGTTCTGAAAGAATATGGATACCTGGCTTAAGAATCTAATGTAGTTCCCCGTGCATTTTTAGAGAGACTACAGCAGGATGGGGGAGAGTTTGCAGATTACAGGCCAGAACGGATCTGTAATTTTAGCAGAAAGGTAAGGTTATTATTATGAAAAAGAAGATAATTTGCGCTATCTTATTGTGTACAGTCGTATTCAGTACGACACTGTGGGGCTGTGGTTCATCCAAAGATACAGCCGCAGACACTTCCGATACTTCTAAGAAAGCTTCTGATGAATCAAAGAGCAGTACTGACAAAAGCGGAAAAACAAAGATTACAGTTCTCAGACCGGGCGATCAGGAGAAGGTAGAAGCCTTCATGGAACCGGCAATCGAACAGTTTGAAAAAGATAACCCGGATATAGAAGTTGATATTGCATATGAGTCATGGGCAGGGTGGATACAGAAGTACCCAACCTCATTTGAAGCAGGAACACAGCCGGATGTAATCTTCTGGTGGGACAATAAGCTGAATGACTCCTCGGCAAAGGATCACCTGGTTAAGCTGGACGACTACCTGAACGAAGACTTTTTAAGTCAGATTCCTGACAGTGTCTGGAATCTGGTAAATACCAGCAGTATGGACGGTACATATTATATTCCGAGTAGTGTAGATACATTTGCCCTTTACTATAATAAAGAAGTGTTTGAAGCTGCCGGACTGGATCCGGAGGCTCCGCCTACTACATGGGATGAACTGCTGGAAGCAGCGAAAACCATCAAAGAAAAAACAGGCAAACCTGGAATTGGAATTCCTGCAATTACAGGATCCGAAGTACTTGAGGAATATATCGGCCTGTTCCTGAATCAGTCAATGGATGCTGCTGTTCTCGATGATGACAGTATGCCGCAGTTCGATAATAAGGAAGGCCTTGAGGCTCTGAAGTTTGTTGAACAGCTCATACCTTATTTACAGGATTCACCTACAGAATATGGCCGTGGAGAATTACGTCCGCTGTTAAGAGACGGCGGTGTGGGCATGCTGATTGACGGACCATGGGGAGTTGCTGCTTACCAGGCTGCATTCGGAGAAAATCTGGATGAAAGTAAGATTGGTATTGCAACGGTTCCGCTTGCTCCTAATGGCAAGAAGATTGCATGGGCAGGTACAAACGGCTGGATCGCTACACGTGACGAGACCGCAGAGGCATCTGCTAAATTAATTGAATATCTTATGGATCCGGAAGTAATCATAGATCACCACGTTGCATACGGTTCTGCTCCTCTGTATGAGTCTGAATTTGATAATGAGGCATTCCAGTATGACTACTGGAGGGTATTCTATGATGAAGCACAGGATTATACACTTTATGGCATGATCGGAAAGGACAGCGCAACACCGGCTGCATATTATACTGCTCTTGAAGAAGTATGGCAGCAGTTCATTCTTGGCCAGATCGGACCGGAAGATGCACTCAAGGCGGCAAGTGAAGCGGCGAAAGGTGTTACTTCACGTAACCAGTAACCTATCCTGTTGCGACTGAACTGTTAGAACCTGAGAATTTAATATAAGGATACGGTTTGCAGGTATAAAAACATATGTCTTTTATCCAGACCGTCTGACCATCCGGTCTGGATAAAAGCAATATTCGTTTCGAGAAAGGGGGCGCCCTGTTTGAAAAAGAGCCAGAGAAAGAGAGTCATCTGTTCGCTGCTTCCGCTTATCATTTTGCTGCTGTTTGTCTATGGATACCCGTTGTTTAAGGTCTGTACCAGCGCCTTTATGGGATTTGGCGGCGCTACGGCAGGTCAGTTTGTAGGCTTTGGAAATTTTTCTATTATTAAAGGTGAGATTCCGAAAACTGTTGTAACCACGTTAATTTGGACTTTTGGTTCTGTAATTCCCGCAATGATTCTGGGTCTTGTAGTAGCAATGATCTGTAATCGTTCATTTCCGGGAAAAAAAGTAGTCGTAGCATTTAATCTGCTGCCCTACGCCATTCCTTTGATTATTGTTGCCTCTTGCTGGCGATTTGTATATAACTCTGATTTTGGTATTATCAACGTTTTACTTAAAAATTTAGGCCTGATTGACGAGCCGATTAGTTTTCTGGGGCTGGATCTGGCCCTTGTGGCTGTTATTGTGGCACGTGTCTGGCGTGCAATGCCTTTTGCGTTTATGAATTATTATTCGGCACTGACTACAATTCCCGCTGAACAGTATGAAGCGGCATGTATTGACGGCGCCGGACCGGTGCAGCGATTCTGGTATATTACGATGCCCAACCTGAAAGCAATTACAGGAAGCACACTAATCGTACTGACAGTATGGACATTCCTTGTATTTGATATTATTTTCGGTATGACGGGCGGCGGGCCGGTCGATGCAACAAAGACCATTTCCATGCGTATCTATCAGGAGATGTTCAGCATGAAGAACCTTGGAACAGCTTCTGCATGGTCACTCATTGCAATAGTGGTGCTTGTAATTATTACAATATTCTACTGGCGGCTGATGGAAAAGGAGGATGATTAGATGAATAATAAGTCAATTGTTGGAAAAATCGTCCGAATTATCCTGTGTATTATATTCTGTCTGTTTGCAGTGATTCCGATCTATGAAGCGCTGATCGTTTCACTGACGCCATATTCCAACCTGCTGGAGGCTCAGCTGGTACCTCATTATTTTGAACTGTCCAATTTTGTGTCAGCATTTAAACTGATTTTTGGCAATGTTCTGAACAGCTTTTTCTACGCATGTTGCGCGACGGTTCTTACCACGCTGATCTCTGTGCCGGCTGCGTATGTGCTTTCAAGATATCGCTTTAAGATGCGCCAGGCCATGCTTTTTATTCTGCTTATGTCACAGATGATGGCCGGAATCGTAATCCTGCCGACATTATACAGGATGTTCCAGTCACTGGGCCTTCTGAATTCCCGATTCAGCCTGATCATCGTGCTCACGGGTATTAATCTGGCTCTTGTTGTAACAATACTTCATGGATATTTTTCAACTCTTCCGGTTGAACTGGAAGAGGCGGCGGCATTGGACGGCTGCAGTTACATACAGCTGTTGGTACGCGTGATCTTCCCGATCAGCGGCCCTGGCATCGCTGTTGGAGCAATCTTTGTATTTATTAACAGCTATAATGAATTCGTTGTTCCGTTGTTCCTGTTGTCCGATGCAAGCAAGTATCCTTTGACACTGGTAGTATACAGTCTGCTCAGCGATACTACAATCCGCTGGCACATTATGGCTGCTGCGTCACTGATTGGTATTATCCCGCCGGTTGCGATATTTACATTTTTCCAGAAATATATTATTCAGGGTGTTACCTCAGGCGCTGTAAAAGGTTAAGGAGACCATATATGGACTCGATTTTAAATGCGGCTTTTATTGGCTGCGGTGCAATTGCCAGGAAAAAACATCTGCCGCTGTCTGCTTCGGATCCGCATCTGCATATTAAAGTGCTGTTTGATGTGAATCAGGAAACAGCAGAAAAGTGCAGGGCCCAGTTTGGCAGTGATGACACGGTTGTGGCAAAAAGCCTGGAAGATGTTTTCTCCAGAAATGATATCGATGTTGCATTTATTGCAACACCAAACAGTACTCATGCGGAATATACGGTAAAAGCGCTTAACAGTAAAATGCATGTAATCTGCGAAAAACCGATGGCGTTAAACGCATCGGAAGCAAGGGAGATGCTGGATGCTTCTGTGCAGAATGAGCGGATGCTCCATATTTCCTATCAGAACAGGTACACGAACCAGGCACTTTATGCCAGGCGGCTTTATGAGGAGGGGTTCTTTTCGGACATTTATTATGCGAAAGCATATGCCCTCCGGCGCCGTGCGGTCCCAACATGGGGTGCCGCCGGCAACAGGGCGCTGCTCGGAGGCGGCCCGCTGATCGATATCGGCTCACATGCCCTGGATCTGGCCATGTGGCTGTCAGATAATTTTGAACCGGATTATGCCGTGGGGACCGCCTATGACCGGATTATGAAGCAGGGAAGCGAGGCTAATCTCTGGGGAAACTGGAATCCGGATAAAATGAATATCGAAGACTGTGCATTGGGATTTGTTGTTATGAAAAACGGAATGACACTTTCTGTTGAAGCATCTTATGCACTCAATACGAAATGGGAGAGGGAAGCCAGCGTTGATCTGTTTGGGACGGCGGCGGGCATTTCACTCCGTGAAGAAGATCATGTTACGCTGATCCATGAGGTTGGCGGAAAGATGTGCATGACGGAAAACAGGCTCCAGGAGACACGACGTTCTCTGACTCCCGAGGCGGAGGCGGCCAGCGCATCAGTCCGTGAGCATCAGGCAATTATGGAGATGCTTCTGTCAGGGGAGACGGTGGATCCGTCGGCTCGGCAGGCGTTCGCGGTTGCGCGTATCGTGGAGGGAATCTATAGTTCAGCAGAAAAGAAACAGCCTTTTTATTTTTAACAGGATGGGAAGATGAACAGAACAGTAAAAGGTTACGCGGCAGCTCCTGATGGGGCAAAAAAATGCGGGAGGTACAGGTTATGCAGGAATTTAAGGTCCCATGGGGACAGTGGTATGAACAGGCATATAGGGAATTGACTTTTCCGGATGGTTGGGAGATTCACTATCAGGGGATGAAGGAGCTTCCTTCTCTGACAAGCGGGGAGGTTCTTGAGAGAATAGACAATCCGATCGGGACCGAGAGTCTGGAGACGCTGGCTGCGGGGAAAAAGAGTGCCTGCATTATTATTGATGACATTTCACGTCCTACGCCGGGGGCTTTCCTGCTTCCGATTATTATCCAGAAGCTGCTGGATGCCGGAATGGACGGCAAAAGTATCAAGGTTCTGGTTGCACTTGGCGGTCATCGGCCAATGACGAAACAGGAGATGGAACTGAAGGTGGGAAAATGGGTGCTGGATCACGTTCAGGTACTGAACCATTCACCATTTTCGGCAGATCTGGTTACGATTCCGGATGATGATCAGGTGATTAAGATTAATAAGAATTTTGTGGATGCCCAATTGAGAATTGCGGTTGGATGTATCGTGCCTCACACACTGGCAGGATTTTCGGGAGGAGCAAAAGCAGTGATTCCCGGAATCGGCGGTATTGAGACACTGAGAAGCAACCATATGCTGGTCTATGCGGATGCGAGCAAGAGCAGATCCTTTAAGACAAGTACCTGCAATCCTGACAACCCGATGCGTACCAATATGGAGCGGATCGTTGGAAAAGTAGGACTGGACTTTATTGTGAATGTTGTGCTCAATGACAAGATGGGTGTTGCGGATGCTTTTGCAGGACATTTTATAAAAGCACACAGGGCTGCGTGCAGCCGGGCAATGGACGCTTTGCAGACAGAACTGATAAAGGATGCTGATATTCTGGTTCTCTCTGCTTATCCGAAAGATACGGAATACTCTCAGATCGGCACCTGTTTTGCTGTTCTGGGACATCATAAAGAGAAATGTGTTAAGCCTGACGGAACACTGGTCGCAATGACTGCGGCAAGTGAGGGCGCTGGATTCCATGCGTTATTCGGGCCGGGCATGAGCCTGTTTTCCCCGCATGATGACAATGTGCCTCCGATGGAGCTCAAAGGCAAAGAAACAATGATTTATTCTGACGGTGTTAATTCGATTGACATCAGACAGTTTTACCAAAATGAAACACCGGATTTGAATGGGGAATGGGATGATATTCTAAAACGGCTGGATGAAAAATATGCCGGAAAGAAACCGGTTGTTGCGATTTACCCGATGGGAGCAATACAAATAGGTTACATGAATACGGAAGGTGGAGAATAACTATGGGCACACAGTATGATATCGTTGTGATAGGCGGCGGTGTGGTTGGCAGTGCAGTTGCAAGAGAACTGTCACGATATCAGTTGAAGATTTGTGTTTTAGAAAAAGAGCTGGACGTTTGCAACGGCGTTAGCGGACGTAATACCGGGCTTTTACACTCAGGTATTTTACATGAAAAGAACCTCCTGCGTACAGAGTGCTGTATGGAAGGAAACGCTGAATTTGAACAGGTTGCCAGTGAGCTGGATGTACCGTTTAAAAGATGCGGCAAGCTGATTGTTGGATTTGGTGAAGAAGAAAAGAAGCGGCTGGAAGGCCTGTATCAAAGAGGGCTTGAAAATGAGATTCCCGGCATCAAAATGATTGACCACGATGAAATTAAAAGCCTGGATCCAAATATAGATGGTGATTTTGCTATCTACGTGCCCTCGGCCGGCATTCTATGTCCATTTACATATACAATAGCATTGGCTGAAAATGCTGTTGAGAATGGTGCAGAGTACTATTTTGATCACGAAGTAACAGGGGTTGAGAAAGATGAAGAAGGGCTGTTCCACATCAGTACAAATGGCGGAGAATTTGTTACCCGCTGGGTGGTGAACTGTGCAGGCCTTTATGCCTTCCGCATCTCAGAAATGCTCGGTTTTGAGGCTTATGTACCGAACCGTATTAAGGGTGAATATGAGATCCTGGATAAGAAAGCAGGAAACTTCCTGTCCATGCCGGTATACCCGACACCCAATGAGAGCGGTGCATTTGATGTCCATGTAACCCCGACGATTGATGGAAATGTCCTGGTAGGTCCTACCATCGAAACAATCGGTACAAAGATTGATTATGCGGTAACGCAGAAGATGATTGACGTGCTGGTAGAGCAGGGGTCCAGAATGTTTTCCCGTATGAACAGAGACTATTATATCCGGAACTATGTGGGCGTGTTCCCGACGATTGAAGATCCCGAGACACATAAGGAAATGGATTTCCAGATTCAGACGAAGGAGAGTGCTCCTCATGCCGTGAACCTGGTGTGTATAAACTCACCTGGGCTGACCAGCGCGCTTCCGCTTGCGAGAAGAGTGGTTGAAAAGGTAAAAGCGCAGGAAGAACTGACTGCTAACGAGAAGTTCAATCCGATCCGCAAGGGTATCGTAAAGTTTGCTGATCAGGATGAAGAAGGGAAACAGCGCCTCATCGAGCAGGATCCGGATTACGGAGAAATATACTGCAGATGTGAGTGTGTGACCAGAGCAGAAGTGAAACAGGCGCTCCATAACGTTCTGGGCGTATCCACCATCAGCGGGGTGAAATACCGCACAAGAGCTTCGATGGGACGCTGCCAGGGCGGATACTGCGAGACGAGGCTGACACAGATGGTACAGGAAGAGCTTGGTAAGCAGAAAGAAGAGATACTGCTGAATAAAAATGGTGCCTATATGTTTACCGGGGAGGTGAAATAGCATGCAAAAGCGCGACGTAGTGATTATTGGAGGCGGTCCGGCCGGGCTTGCCGCTGCTGCTGAACTGAAAAAACGCGGAGTGGACGATATTTTGATCATCGAGCGTGAAAAACAGCTTGGAGGTATTTTACGTCAGTGCATCCATGATGGATTCGGCCTGACACGTTTCGGACAGACACTTAGCGGCCCGGAATATTCCCAGAGATTTATTGATCAGGTCAAAGAGATGCAGATTGAGGTACTCACAAACGCAACAGTCATTGATCTGACAGACGATAAAATTGTGACTGCTGACACAAGAGATGGGCTTTTGCAGGTGCAGGCCAGGGCGATTATCCTCACAATGGGATGCCGGGAGCGCACACGCGGGGCACTGGCAATTCCGGGGCAGAGGCCATCGGGTATCTATAACGCCGGCGTAGCACAGAGCTACATGAATTTATATAATACCATGGTGGGAAAAGAGATAATCATCATGGGGTCCGGAGATATCGGGCTTATCATGGCAAGGCGGATGACTCTGGAAGGGGCGCATGTTAAGGCTGTATTTGAAGTACTGCCGTATCCGAGCGGCCTTCCCAGAAATATCGAGCAGTGCCTGAACGATTACAATATCCCGTTGTATCTCAGCCATTCTGTGATTAATATCAAAGGAGACACCCGGATTGAAGGAGTAACAGTAGCGGAGGTGGGACCGGACATGAAGCCGATACCCGGAACCGAAAAAGATTTCACATGTGATACTCTGGTACTGTCAGTCGGTCTGATTCCTGAGAACGAGTTGTCTCTTGCGGCAGGAGTCACACTGGATGGCCGGACGAAAGGCGCGTTTGTCGATGAGAATTTCCAGACAGATGTCCCTGGTGTTTTTGCAGCGGGAAATGTCCTGCATGTGCATGACCTCGTTGACTTTGTGTCTCTTGAGGCCGAGGCTCTTGCAGCCGGTGTTAATGAATATCTGAACAGCGACGAAGTTGCTCCTTGTGATATCGAGATTGAAACTGACCGCAATATCGGCCATATTATCCCACAGAAAGTCAGTGGGGAGAAGAACTTCAGAATGTCCATGAGGGTGCGTAAGCCGATGGGCAGGTGTAAAATCATTGTCAGCCAGGGAGATAATACAGTGAAATCCACGATTGTACCAAATGCAATCCCGGCAGAGATGATTCAGTTTGATGTAGCTGCTGATAAAATTATGTCTAACGAAAAAATCGAGGTGTCAGTTTATGAACAGTAGGACATTTGTTTGTATCGTTTGTCCCAACGGATGTACGATCGAGACTCAGTATGAAGGGGATAAAATATTAAGTGTTACAGGTAATAAATGTAAGAAAGGGATTGAATATGTCCGCCAGGAGCTGATTGATCCGCGCCGGACGATTTCAAGCACAGTGCGCATTGAGGGGGCGGAGCTTCCTCTGTGCAGCGTGAGACTTACTAATGTGATCCCGAAAAAAGATATATTCAGGGTAATGGAAGAGATTAATAAAATAAAGCTGACAGCTCCGGTGTCTATTGGACAGGTGGTTATTAAAAACGTATGCGGACTGGACAGCGATGTGATTGTGACGAAGAATATGGGGTGAGGGACATTCCCCGGCAGTCTTTTGCCAGGCTGGGGGCCTCAGGGCGGGAGGTGGCGGCTGAGAGTGGACTGGGCGGAGTTGGACATAAAACTTTGCTTTCTTACTAGAGTATAGCGGCAATGCGCGCCTGCCACCTCGAAATGTCCAGACAGTTTTTATTCACTCATGTTTTTGTGAAAAGCTAAAATAATTCGCTCATGTTTTTGTGGAAAACTTGAATAATTTGCTCATTTTTTGGACCGGTAATATCATTGGAAATAGGTAGAAAGGTAAATAAATATATTAATAAGTACATATAATATTTGTTGCTTCAGGTAGAATGTAAGCGCAGAATAGTGCCTCCACGATCACAATGATTGTGGGGGCAATTATTTTGCTCTAGGGCGGTGTTTTTGTTGATAAATATGAACGGCCAGGCGCCAGATGTGGAAAAAAATGGCGGCTCCGAGGATGGTTGACAGGATGTAGAGGAGGATGGCGGGGATGTTTCCTGTGTAGGGAACCAGGGCGGAGAAGCCTATTTGCTGCATTTTGTAGTCGGGGTTGATGTAGAACATATTGATGGAGCCGTGGGAGTCCAGGAGCTGATTGAGGATGAAGGCTGTTGTGCAGCAGGCGAGGTATAGCAGGGTGCTGTCTCTGAAATGCTGGTGGGACAGGAGCGGGGAGCGGAGTTCTTTGATGTAGGTGAAGCCGGCGGTCAGGCCTATGGTTATGAGCAGGATGTGCCATAGGTAGGAGTGGACCGTCAGGACGGGGGATTTGTAGTGGAGGCCGCTTGTGTCGGCGAAAACGGCGATCCCACCGAGGAGGCTGTAGTTCATCAGGAAGGAGAGCAGAGCCTGGCGGGCGCGGGAGGGTTTGAGCCAGGGGAGGATCAGGAGGATGTACATGGCGATGCTGCAGAGCTGGAAGGGGAAATACCACCACTGGTAGACGCCGTTGTTCTGACGGAATGTGAGATACCATTGTTTCCAGAGCTCGCTGGCAGACATTAGGATGCCGGAGAATAGAAAAAAATGATTCAATTTTGGGGTGGTAATGGCGGGAATCTGGATTTTCATTTTGGCCTCCTTAGTATTTGGATCATACGTATGCACATTTTGCTTATCCTTTTTATATTGTATACCAGTTGATCATATATTAGCAGTGCTTTTTATATGAATTATAATGGATGCAGGGGAAATTTGCACGTTTTATAAGGGGGGATTTGGAATAAATTTCGGGAATCTAAGAGAGTGGGGCGATAAGTGATAAGGTGCAGAAAACCGCGGTTTTAGGTAAAGAAATTGCTAAAGTTTCCTTGATCATTGTGAAATTATAGACATACTTATAGATAAAATGACGAAATATAATGGGGTTGAAACATTTCGGTTTGGATAATATGTCTTTAACAAATTTTTACAAAATTAAAAAAATCAAAAATAAAGATAAAATTTATATAAAAATCGTAGATCCCCAGAAATAAAACACGGGAAAATTTGATAAAAATAATTGAAAAAGAACGGCAAATGCTAACATTTCTAAATCGTTGACAAACGAAAACTTTGGGCGTAATCTTTATTTAACTTTTAGGAGAGCGATTCCTGAAAGGGCGCGGGGGTAAGGGAATTTCGGCATTTGAAGTTCTTTTTTTATTTCATAGAAAATTAAGCCCTATGAAATAGAAAGCCCTTCTGGCGGGATGCGCACTGCGGTGTAAGAGGCAGAGGCCACAATTAGGCCGCCTCAGGTGCGAGTTTCGCAAGCGAAATTTTATTTTATACGCAAAATATGAAAAGAAAGGGAGGGAGCGATACGGAAAGTTTAACAGAGAAGCTGCTTGAGGAGCTAAACTGCGATACGGTGTTTACCATTCCGGTATTCGGAGGTATCGGTGTTGCGGAATCGGTGGTGGTTACCTGGATTATCATGGCCGTACTGGTCGGGCTGTCCATCATCTTTGTGCGGAACCTTAAAGTTGAGAATCCGGGAAAGAAACAGCTGGTGCTGGAATCAACCATCGGGTGGGCCAAAGATTTCTTCGAAGGCATCATAGGGAAGGAAAATAAGCGTTACATCCCTTATTTGATTACGATTATTCTCTATCTGGGTGTTTCCAATATCATCAGTCTGTTTGGATTCAAGCCGCCGACAAAGGATTTGAATGTGACAGCAGCGCTGGCGATTATGAGTATGTTTCTGATTGAATACTCAGGCATACATAAGAATGGAGTAAAGCATTGGGTGAAACATTTTGCCGAGCCGGTGCCGGTAGTTGCACCGATCATGGTTCTGGAGATTGTAATCCGTCCGTTGTCTCTTTGTATGCGGCTATTCGGAAATGTACTGGGTGCATTTGTTATTATGGAACTTTTAAAAGCGATTATACCAGTTTTGGTGCCAATACCGTTCAGTTTTTATTTTGATATTTTTGACGGGCTTTTGCAGGCATATGTATTCGTTTTTCTGACAGCGCTGTTCATGAATGAAGAGCAGGAGTAAAAAGTTTAACAGAAATATTTAGAAGAAAAGGAGATTTTGTATTATGGGAACAATTATAGCTATTGGAGCAGGTATTGCAGTTTTGACAGGTGTCGGAGCAGGTATTGGTATCGGGATTGCAACGGGTAAAGCGACAGATGCAATCGCAAGGCAGCCGGAGGCCGAGGGCAAGATCAGCAAAACACTGATTCTTGGATGTGCGCTGGCTGAGGCTACCGCGATATACGGATTCATCATTGGTTTGTTGATTATCTTACTTTTGAAATAAATTAAAAAGACAATTGTCTCGGATGGAGGCACTTGAACCGGGAGCAGCAGTCGGGGCCCAAAAGGCGATTTCGACACGCTGCTTTCGCGAAAATAACAGGAAAGGCAGGTGGAACAGGTGCTGCAATTAAATGTGAACCTTTTCTTTACCATTATAAACCTTGTTGTTCTTTATCTTTTGTTGAAAAAGTTTTTAATCAAACCAGTTACGAATATTATGGAAGAACGTGAAAGGCAGATTGCTGACGGCCTGAACCAGGCGAGTAATGCAAGGGAAGAGGCGGAGGTGCTTAAAAATGAGTATGAAGCCGCACTTACAGGTGCCAGAGAGGAATCTATGAAGATCGTAGAAAAGGCTCAGGTGCAGGCAAAGGCTGAATATGAGCGTATTGTGAAGGACGCCGGGGAAAAGGCGGACGACATGCTGGATTCGGCAAAAGCCAATATTGAGATGGAACGGGAACAGACAATGAAAGAGCTGCAGTCAGAGATTGCAGGGCTTGCGATAACGGCGGCTGCCAAGATCGTAAGCAATAAGGCAGAGAATCAAGGAAATCAGGATATATATAATCAATTTCTGGGAGAAGTAGGTGACGCTCATGATGACACAGACGACCGCTAACAGTCAGGACTGCCCAATAGGGTATACCCAAGGGGCACCCCGTAACTCATGCCCTTTGGGCGGGTCCGCAGTAAACTGCCCAATAGGGTATGCAAAAGTGTTGTATGAGCTGCACATTTCCAGAGAGGCCATACAGAAATCAGAAGATATATTCGCAGAGATTCCTCAGTTAAGAGATGTGTTTGTCAATCCAACCATCCGTGAGGAAGAAAAGTTTAAAGTGATTGATCAGGTATTTCCTGAGGAAATCAGGAATTTCCTGAAGGTGGCATGCAGGCACCGCAGAATGGATCTTATCGGTGATATTTTCAAAGCATATTATAAATACAGCGATGAACAGAATCGGATTTTGAATGCGGTATTAACATGTGCCAAACCTCCCAGTGAGGTGCAGATAGAACGAATGAAGGCGTTTCTTTGTAAAAAATATAATGCTGTAAAGGCATATATTGAAATCAGGCAGGACGAGGCATTGCTGGGCGGCTTTGTACTGCGTGTGGGCAATGATGAGTATGACTGGAGCCTGCAGGGACGTCTGAACAGATTAGAACAAAAATTGACCTGGAGGTGAACAAGGTGAGTTCAATTAATTCAGATGAGATTATTTCTATCCTGAAAAATGAGATAGAAAATTTTAATTCAATCAGCAAGGACAGCGAGGTTGGTACAGTTATTTCCGTTGGCGACGGGATCGCCACTGTCTATGGGATTGACCATGTTATGTACGGGGAGATCGTGACTTTTCACAACGGGCTTAAGGGTATGGTACAGGACATCCGAAAGGATGCTATCGGATGTATCCTGTTTGGGCACGATACGGAGATCAAGGAGGGCACGAAAGTAACCCGCACGGGCAAAAAAGCCGGAGTTCCGGTTGGAGATAAATATATAGGAAGAGTTGTCGACTCATTGGGTATGCCGGTGGACGGCAAGGGAGAGATCCCGGCGGATGGCTACAGGCCGATTGAGCAGGAGGCCCCCGGCATTATTGACAGAAAGTCAGTCAGTGTCCCGCTGGAGACCGGAATCCTGTCAATTGACGCGATGTTTCCGATCGGGCGGGGACAGAGGGAACTGATAATCGGAGACAGGCAGACGGGAAAAACTTCCATTGCTTTAGACACGATTATCAACCAGAAAGGAAAAGACGTTGTTTGTATATATGTAGCAATTGGCCAGAAGGCATCTACTGTCGCAAAAGTTGTGAACACACTGAAGACCAACGGAGCCATGGATTATACGATTGTGGTTTGCTCAACAGCAAGTGATTGTGCACCGTTGCAGTATATTGCACCTTATTCAGGAACCGCGATGGCAGAACATTTTATGCATCAGGGTAAAGACGTGCTGATCGTTTATGATGATCTATCCAAACATGCGGTCGCATATCGCTCACTTTCCCTGTTGTTGGGACGTTCACCGGGACGTGAGGCTTACCCGGGCGATGTGTTTTATCTGCATTCCAGGCTGCTGGAGCGCTCCAGCCGTCTGAGCGATGCGCTGGGAGGTGGTTCTATTACAGCCCTTCCGATCATCGAGACACAGGCAGGAGACGTATCCGCATACATTCCAACCAATGTAATTTCTATCACAGACGGACAGATTTTCCTGGAAAGCGACCTGTTCTTCTCGGGTATGCGTCCGGCGGTCAATGTAGGCCTGTCCGTATCCCGTGTAGGCGGTGCGGCACAGACAAAAGCAATGAAAAAGGCATCGGGAAGTATCCGTATCGACCTGGCACAGTACAGAGAAATGGAAATATTTACACAGTTCAGCTCTGACCTGGATGCTTCAACGAAAGAGCAGCTGGATTATGGCGGCGGGCTGATGGAACTTCTGAAACAGCCTTTGTGTCAGCCTCTCAGTCTGCATGAAAAAGTTATTACCCTCTGTGCAGCAACGAATAAGGTGCTGCTTGGGGTAGAAAAGTCTAATATAAAACAATTCCAGGCAGATATGCTGAGCTTCATGGATACACAATATCCTGAAATCGGGGAAGAGATCGAGGAGAAAAAGGCTCTTACCGATGAGCTGATAGAAAAGATTGTGGAGACAGCGAAGGAATTTAAGAAGAGCAGGTGTTAATATGGCAAATATCAGAGAAATTCAGACCCGTATAAACAGCGTAAAAGATACGATGAAGATTACGAATGCGATGTATATGATCTCTTCTTCCAAGATGAAACAGGCGAAGAAGAAACTGGCAGATACAGAACCGTATTTCTATGGGCTGCAGGGGGAGATTTCCAGAATCCTGCGCCACGTCCCTGATATTGAGCATCCGTACTTCGATCTGAGGGAAAACATCCCCAGCGGGGAACGGAAGATCGGTTCCATTGTCATAACGGCCGACAAGGGGCTGGCAGGGGCATACAATCATAACATCATCAAGCTGGAAGAAGAGCTGCTAAATGGGCCGGGAGAGCATAAGCTGTTCGTTGTCGGAGAACTGGGAAGACATTATTTTTCCAAACACGAAGTGGAGATTGATACGAACTTCCAGTATACGGTCCAGAAACCGACGATGCACCGGGCGAGAAACATAGCTTCAGCGATTCTTGACAAATTCAAACAGGGAGAGCTGGATGAAGTTTATATGATATACACCCGGATGGAGAACTCCGTGCAGTCAGATGCAGAGAAGGTAAAGCTTCTCCCGCTGGAGCGGGCTTCCTTCAGCCATATGATCATGCCGCTGAGTATACACCGGGAAGAAATCGAACTGTATCCGTCCGCTGAAAGCGTCATGGACAGCATTATACCAAATTATATAACCGGTATGATATACGGCTGTCTTGTAGAAGCATACGCCAGCGAGCATAATGCCCGCATGATGGCCATGCAGGCCGCCACGGACAGCGCGGAAAGTATCATCAAGGAACTATCTACCTTATACAACCGTGCAAGGCAGGCCGCGATCACCCAGGAGATCACCGAGGTATGCAGCGGAGCCAATGCCCAGAAGCGGAAAAAATGAGAATATTCTGACAATGGAGTTCAAAGGGGTCAGTCCCCTTTGCCAAAGGGGTCAGACCCCTTTGCAAAGGTTCCTGCCCCAATACGATTAAGGAAGTGAGATCTATTATGAATAAAGGACGAATCGTACAGGTTATGGGACCTGTCGTGGACGTAGTATTTGAAGACGGCAATCTTCCTTTTATTAAGGATGCGCTTGAAGTTGATAACAATGGAAAGAAGTGCATTATGGAAGTAGCGCAGCATGTGGGAAATAATGAGGTGCGCTGTCTGATGCTTGCGGCAAGTGAAGGGCTGCATAAGGATATGGAAGTAACAGCTACCGGGGACGGCATAAAGGTGCCGGTCGGAGAGCAGACGCTTGGCAGATTGTTTAATGTCTTGGGTGAAACCATCGATGATGGGGAGCCGGTCAATAGTGATAAGAAATGGGTGATTCACAGGGATCCCCCGAGTTTTGAGGATCAGAGCCCGGTGATTGAGGTTCTGGAGACGGGAATTAAGGTCATCGACCTGCTGGCTCCTTACGCCAAGGGCGGTAAGATTGGTCTTTTCGGCGGCGCAGGTGTTGGTAAAACGGTCCTGATTCAGGAGCTGATCCGCAATATTGCCACCGAACACGGCGGATATTCTATCTTTACCGGGGTGGGAGAGCGTTCCCGTGAAGGAAATGATCTGTGGACGGAAATGAAGGCTTCCGGCGTTCTGGAGAAAACGGCCCTGGTATTCGGACAGATGAATGAGCCGCCTGGAGCGCGTATGCGCGTGGCGGAAACGGGGCTGACCATGGCGGAATATTTCCGTGACGAAGAACATCAGAACGTGCTGCTGTTTATTGACAATATATTCCGTTTTACCCAGGCCGGTTCCGAGGTGTCAGCACTTCTCGGACGTATGCCTTCCGCCGTAGGTTATCAGCCTACGCTGGCGACAGAAATGGGTGAGCTGCAGGAGCGTATCGCTTCTACCAGAAATGGTTCCGTTACGTCTGTGCAGGCTGTTTACGTGCCCGCCGATGACCTGACTGACCCGGCACCCGCAACCACATTTGCGCATCTGGATGCAACCACCGTATTGTCCAGAAAGATCGTAGAACAGGGGATTTATCCTGCCGTGGATCCGCTCGAATCCAACTCCCGTATACTGGAGGCAGACATTGTAGGAGAAGAGCATTATGAAGTGGCAAATCAGGTGACTGCTATTTTGCAGAAGTATAAAGAATTGCAGGATATCATTGCTATCCTTGGAATGGAAGAACTTTCGGACGATGATAAAGCAGTCGTTATGCGTGCAAGAAAGATTCAGAGATTTTTGTCACAGCCATTTTACGTTGCCGAGACATTTACCGGAATTCCAGGCAAATATGTGCCGCTGAAGGAGACGATCCGCGGATTTAAAATGATTATTGACGGAGAAATGGATCAGTATCCGGAATCCGCATTCTTTAATGTAGGAACCGTAGACGATGTAATCGACAAAGCAAAAGCATTAAGCGCAGCAGAATAGAGGTGTATGTATATGGATACATTTGGCCTGAAAATAATAGCAAGTGACAGGGTTTTCTACGAGGGCCGCTGCAGAAAGCTGATCCTCCCGGCTCCTGACGGAGAAATGGGAATTCTTGCAAACCATGAAAATATGGTCATAGCCATAAACGTCGGGGATGCCAGGATGGAAGTTGAAGAAGACAGCTGGGTTGACGTCGCCGTTGGTGCAGGTTTTGCAGAGATTGTAAATAACCGTGTCACCGTGCTGGTCGATACCGCCGAGCGCCCTGAAGAGATCGACGTGCGCCGTGCAAAGGAAGCAAAAGAGCGTGCAGAAGAGCAGATGCGTCAGAAACAAAGCATCCAGGAATATTACCGCACCCAGGCATCTCTGGCGCGTGCAATGAACCGCCTGAAAGTGTCCCAGGGAAAGCGGTGGAATTTGTAAACAAATCAGAATCTTTAAAGAATTCTGAATATGGACTGCAAAGGGGTCTGACCCTTCTGCAGAGGGGTCAGACCCCTTTGCAGAAGAGTCATTTTTTTGTTATACTTTTATTAGTATATAACAGATATTCAGAGGAGATTTTGTATGGGGATTCCATCATATACCATATTAATATAGAAGGAACACAGGACTGGATCAGTCTGAAATTTCGGGAATATGTTCCCGGGGCGCCACCATCCCCACCACACAAATTCCCCCACCCACTTGCATTTTATGAAAGATTATACTACAATAATTATATCTGTACGTAACCAAACCTACAGATATAAAAGCTAAATGTTATCTAGTAAGATCAGGGGAGAGAAGTCCATGAGTGAAAAATATAGACAGCGTTCTATAATAGAAATCATGAATGACGTACTGGGCACCATACGTGATTATTATGATTCCGAATATGTTTATTATATAGAAAAAGAGGATGATGATATTCTCACGATTTATGAATGGTGTGCGGAAAACGTTCCGTGGCAGAGGGATCGCATAAAGATGCTGGATGCGGATCAGATGCCGAAGTGGCTGCGTCAGGAGATCACGGATACTACCGAGGCGGATTACAGTGTATTTCAGCCTCTGGATGATGAGGTAGTGGCAGTGCTGGCTGCAGTAGGCGTTCACAGGGGCGGATGCGACCTTTCTCTCATGCGTGCTGTTATTCCATATATTTCCCAGGCCATTGTTCTGCAGAAGATGCAGAAACAGCAGGAATATCTCAGTTATCACGATGATCTGACCGGGCTTTTGAACCGGAACAGTTTTGTCGGCTACCTTTCAGAAGTGAAGCAGGAAGAGCTGAAATCTCTGGGGGCGCTGTCCGTGGATATCAATGGACTGAAGAACTTTAATAAAGAGTTCGGGCGCGAGTATGGAGATGAAGTGGTGATCCGTGTGGGTGAGGTTCTGGAAGAGTACTTCAGAGGGGCTATGGTATTCCGCCTGACAGGAGATGAATATCTGGCGATCATGGAGAACGTGGATTATGAGGAATTTATGAAGAGTGTGCACGGCGCGCACAGTAAGCTGGAGAATATCAGCCTTGGCCTGACTACGATGGGATATGCGTGGGAAAAGGTGGATATTGATGTGGACAGCCTTGTGGCACATGCCGAGGGCATGATGCGGGAAGAGAAACAGAAGTATTATAAGAATTTGAAGAAGGGGCACCACGAGCCTATTATCAAGGAGGACCTGCTGGAAGACATCAGGCAGGGTAATTTTATCGTGTGTCTTGTACCGAAGATGGATGTTGTAACGGAAGAAGTGGTCGGCGCTGAAGCTGTTGTCCGGTATCACCACAAAGATCTGGGAATTGTGGATCCGGGAAAATACATCACTCTTCTGGAAGAGACGAAGCTGTCTCATTTTCTGGATTTATATGTATTTGAGGAAGTCTGTAAGACATTACGGCGCTGGGAGATGGATGACATGCCGATGCTCCCCGTATCCGTAAATTTTGCCGGAGCAACTCTGCGGCAGGAGAGCGTAGCCGAGAAGATGCTGGGTCTTGTAGAGAAGTATCATGTTTCCTGTGAATATCTGGAGGTTGAAGTTTCTGAATCTTATGCGGATATGAATCAGGAGATGCTTGCGGAGACAAGCAACAAGATCCGCAAGGAAAATGTGCGTGTTGTGCTGGATCATTTTGGCGCAAAGGATTCCAGCTTTTCGATCCTTTCTATTATGGAATTTGACGGCCTGAAGCTGGACCGCAGTCTGGTTGCCAACATCGTGGGAAACAGCCGCAGCCAGATCGTGGCTAAGGCGGTCATTGATGTGTGCAGACAGCTTGGTGTGCATGTGGCAGCTGCAGGAGTGGAGACACAGGATCAGCTGAATGTATTAAAAGAACTGGGGTGCGATTATGCACAGGGGACATTGTTTAATAAGCCGATTACGATCGACACTTTTGAAGTGCGTTATATGAAGAATTAGAAGGCTGGAATATCTATGATCAAAACATGGCTTTTGGACATCCGTCCTCTGTATGAGGAGAACCGATACCGGGAATATTATGCTACACTTCCGGTTTTTAGAAAAGAAAAGGCCGACAGGCTGCGGTTTCAGAAGGACAGAGCGCAGAGCGCGGGGGCCTGGATACTTCTGGAGATGATTCGGAATAAATATAAAATTACAGAAAAAGCAGCATTTAATCTCTCACATTCGGGTGATTACGTGCTGTGTTCTGTTGATATGGAATGTGATGAGGAAACTCAGGTGGGATGTGACATTGAAACTGTCAGGGAGACGGATCTGAAGGTAGCAAAAAGATTTTTCTGCCCATCGGAGTACGAGGCAATTTTGAGGGAGGACAATATTATACTGCAGAGGGATACATTTTACAGATTCTGGGTGCTGAAGGAAAGTTTTATGAAAGCTACCCGGGAAGGGATGGCGCTGGACCTGTCAGACTTTGAGATCCGGCTTGCTTCACCGCCTGTTCTGATCCGGAAACCGGAACGTTTTCCACGGAATTATTATTACCGGGAATACGGGCTGCCGGGCTATCCCTGTAAAATTGCAGTTTGTTCCACTGACGACGAAATTGATTCTGAACTACGGATGGAGTTTAAATTATGAAGATGAACCGGAAGATAAAAAAAGCACTCCTATTGGGTGCGGCGTGCGGCGCGGTGCTGGGAATGGGCCTGACATTTGCCGCGGCCAGCAAGGCACTGGATACGAAGGAAGCCACACTGGCAAAAGTGCAGGACAAGTTAAAGGAGGAGAACAAGGACCTGCAGTCAAAGCTGAAGCAGCAGAAAGCAGTGGAAGCGGCGGCCGTTTTGTCCAAGGAGGAGCCGGACAACTGGGAGCTTGTTCTGGTAAACAACGATTATCCACTGGATAAGGAGTACCAGCCGGAGTTGGCAGAGATACTGGAAGGCCGTTCTGTAGATGCAAGGATTGCGGAAGATACAAAACAGATGCTTGAGGATGCCCAGGCGGGAGGACTCAAGATGTATGTTTGTTCTGCGTACCGTTCCTATGATGATCAGAAGACGGTATTTAATGAGACGATGCAGAACTGGGTCAACCAGGGCAGCAGTCTGCTGGATGCCTACGATGAGACGAAGAAATCCGTTGCAATACCCGGATACAGCGAGCATGCGACCGGTCTGGCTCTTGATATTACATCCGAGGATTACCAGGAACTGGATGATAAGCAGGCGGACACGGCAGAGTCAAAATGGCTGGCTGAAAACTGCTATAAGTATGGTTTCATACTCCGTTATCCCCCGGATAAAGCGGATATCACCGGCATTATATACGAGCCGTGGCACTACCGCTATGTGGGGAAAGAAGCGGCTAAGGAGATGAAAGAAAAGAATGTCACACTGGAAGAATATCTCGGTGTAAAATAATTTCGTGAAAATTGAAGATCTTTTTTACTGTGCGAGGAAAATCCTGGACACATTTTACAAATATAAATTTTTTATAAAATAATATTTGACTTTCAGACCTGCACGAGTATAATAAGATATATCAAAACGAGGGCGTTTTCCATAAGGAAGACGCCCTTTTTGTATAAAAAGGAGGTTTTAATATGAAGAAACTGGAAATTATCATTCAGCCCGAGAAGCTGGAAGATTTGAAAACAATTCTCGATGGCTGTTCAGCCAATGGACTTATGATTACAAATATCATGGGATACGGCAATCAGAAGGGGCATAAGAAAATATACCGGGGGGCGGAATACAGTGTGAATCTGCTTCCCAAGATCAAGGTTGAAACGATTGTAGAACCGGAGACCGCAGAAGAAATCATTGAAAAGGTTGTTGCAAAGATTCAGACCGGCACATACGGAGACGGGAAGATTTTCGTATACGAGGTGCAGGATGCAGTCAGAATCCGTACCGGGGAGCGCGGCCGGGATGCACTTTAAAACATTGTTTGGAAAGAACACCTGTTATCAAAGGGGATAGCTGTAAGAAACATAAAACATGTTTCGTACAGGTATCTCCTTTTTATTTGCCCGGTTAGATTAAAAAGCCGGGCGCAAAGTTTAAAGGAGGAGTTGTAATGGGATTAGCAGATTTGATTGCGGGCGGTATGGAAACGAGCGAGGCGGTATCCCTGCTGATAAATGTCATGTGGACAATGCTGGGGGCAATCCTGGTATACTTTATGCAGGCGGGATTTGCAATGTGTGAGGCTGGATTTACACGGGCAAAGAATACGGGAAATATTCTGATGAAGAATATGATGGATTTTGTTCTGGGAAGTTTATTTTTCTTTATTTTTGGATTTGCATTTATGCACGGTACAGACTGGAATGGAATCATAGGGGTCAAAGGCTTTTTTAATCCAACATCCCTGGCGGATGCGGATGGTCTGATCAATGGACTTCCGGCAGGTGTCTTCATTATCTTTCATACGGTATTCTGTGCAACAGCAGCAACGATTGTGTCAGGATCGATGGCAGAGAGGACGAAATTTGCTGCATATCTGGCATACAGTGCAGCAATCAGTATTTTCATCTATCCGGTATCCGGTCACTGGATCTGGGGAGGCGGCTGGCTCTCAGGGATGGGATTCCATGATTTTGCCGGTTCCACGGCGGTGCATATGGTCGGCGGTATCTGCGCACTGGTTGGGGCAAAGATACTTGGACCCCGTATCGGAAAATATGACAAAGAAGGTAAGGTCAGAGCCATTCCGGGACATAACCTCCCAATTGCAGCTCTGGGAGTTTTTATCCTGTGGTTCTGCTGGTTTGGTTTCAACTGCGGCTCCACCACGGCTGCTACTACGGGCCTGGGAGATATCGCTATGACGACAAACCTCGCGGCTGCAGCGGCGACATTTCTTGCAATGACAGTAACCTGGCTCAGATATGGCAAGCCCGATGTATCTATGACATTCAACGGATCACTGGCAGGCCTTGTGGCAATTACCGCAGGCTGTGATACTGTCAGTAACTGGTCAGCGATCATTATCGGTGCAATTGCCGGTGTTGTGGTAGTATTCGCTGTGGAATTTTTCGATAAAGTGGCGAAGATCGATGATCCGGTTGGTGCGATCAGTGTACATGGTGTATGCGGTGCGCTTGGAACCATTCTTACAGGTGTGTTTTCTCCGGACTATTCGGTTGTAACACAGCTGATCGGTGTTGCCTCTGTGGCTGCATTTGTAGGGGTGATGGCATTGATCATTTTCACAATTATTGACAAGACAATCGGGCTGAGGGTTGGCAAGCTGGAAGAGAATGAGGGACTGGATGTGCATGAACACGGCTCAACAGCTTATGCAGACTTCAACTTCAGACTGTAATATAGAACATAATATGAAATAGCGAACACTGTGCATCTTTAAATGGAAGGGGGCACAGTGTTTTTATATAAACTTTCATAGGGGTCTGACCCCTTTGGGCGAAATTCAACGTTGACGTGTTCCTGTGTATTTGCTAAAATGAAAAAAGGGAAAAAGATAGGTTTATGAAGCAATTAATTTGTTTCTAACTATCTGGGTATAATACTAATTGGCATTACAATTAATAAGGAGGAAGATCATGGAAGACCTTACATTTGGAGAACAAGTCAAAATCATTCTTGGCCGTAAAGGCATGACTATTAAAGAACTGGCAGAGATAATCGAGGAACGTACCGGCAAGAAGATGTCCAGACAGAATCTGACCCAGCGTCTGGGAAGAGATAATTTTCAGGAACAGGACATGCGTACCATCGCAAATATTCTGGGCTGCCCTTTTCATTTAAGTATACTTTCAAGAGAATCTTCCGCGTTGGCTATTACTGTAACTGCGTCAGGAGAATCCGTTCCTACAGAGAAGGAATTGCAGAAGGTGGAACAGAAACGCCAGCAGAAGAATGCAGAGAGAGAACTTACATCTGCTGCTGTGCAGAACCAGCAGGAGACAGAAGATATGCTGGATGAAGACGATGCAGAAGATATTGAGGATATCATACCGGATTCCGCTATGACAGGTGAAGCAGAGACGGGAACAGATACAGCAGAGGAGATATCTGCTGTGCGGAAACAGGACGGAAATCCTGAAAATGTGGCTGTGGTTCCGGCCGGGGACGGTAATGAGACAGAAGAAGTAGATATGACAATCGGTGAGCTTTATGAGATTCATGAAGAGCTCTCTGAATTAGAGGAGAACGTTCAGGCGGGTGAACCGATTGAGACGATAAAAGAGGAATTGGATCAGAAGGCTGAAGTTAAGAAGGAGAAAAAGGACAAGTTCCGTACCGGCGCTATCTTTCTCAGGAAGAAAGGCACGCCGCCCCCTGTGGAAGAAATCAAACCGCAGAGAGATGAAAAGCGTGCTGTCCCGGATGTTTCCGAGGAGGAGCCGGATGATTTTGAGCCGGTCATAAAGCATGATGATGTGGAAGAGGACCGGGTACTGGGTGAGGTGAATCCTTATACGGGACGTGAATTTCAGTCCAACAGTGTGCGCATGCATCCGAACAGAATCGGATATGTGCAGGTTTACGACCGTTCCACACATAAATGGACAGATATGACGGAGTGGGCTTTCCTTGGTTATCAGGAGCGCAAGAAGGCACTGCTCGGCAAGGAGTATGAGCCTCCGATTTATCTTGACTAGAACGAAAAGAGGAGGGGGCGCTATGGAGTGGGATACGTTATTATCTGCAAAGCGGATGCGGGGCGGCACAGGAAAACGGCGGACTGGCCCTGCGGATCTGAGGAGCGAGTTTGAAAAGGACTACCACCGGATTATCGGGAGTGCTTCATTTCGGCGCCTGCAGGACAAGACTCAGGTATTTCCGCTGGACAAAAGCGACTTTATCCGGACCAGGCTGACCCATTCCCTGGAGGTATCCTCATTGGGGAAGTCTCTGGGGCAGAATATCGGAGAAAATATATTAACAACTAAAAAAGATACTGGATTTACAGCTCCCATGAAGGAGGATATCTGCCATATCCTCCAGTGTGCGGGGCTTATTCACGATATAGGGAATCCACCTTTTGGGCATTTCGGGGAGAGCGCGATCCGGGAGTGGTTTATCCGTAATCTTCCAGACCTTATCTTTTTTGGTAGATCAGCCCAGGAGATGCTGACCCCGCAGATGAGGGAAGATTTTTATCATTTCGAGGGTAACGCACAGGCTTTGCGCCTTGTGACAAGGCTGCATTATCTGGTGGATGAGCACGGGATGAACCTGACATATGCGCTTCTGAATACCATTGTCAAATATCCGGTTCCATCCACTGGTATTGATCCCTCGACTGGCAATATCAAGGATAAGAAGATGGGATATTATTATGCGGATCAGGCTGTTTTTGAGGCGATATCCACAGAGACAGGGGCCGGGAATCTTAGACACCCTCTGACCTATATCCTGGAGGCGGCAGACGATCTGGCCTATAAGACTGCTGATATCGAAGATGCCTTTGTGAAGGGATTTATAACATTCTACGACCTGGGAAAAGAATTGGAAACATTGCAAAAGAAACAAAATAATGCAGATTTCCGACCGTTTGATAAACTTATCAGCCTCTATGAACGGGGAAAAGAAAAAGGTGTGAGCCATCCGGATTCCTATGCTGTAAAGAACTGGATTGTGCGTGTGCAGGGATATCTGATCAGCTGCGCAACACTCGGGTTTACCTCCCATTATGAAGAGATTATGGAGGGGACTTTTAAAGAGGATCTGTTTTTTGGAACCTTTGGCGAGGAGCTGATGGATCTGCTCGGAGATATGGCATACCGCTATGTATTTGCATCCAGGGCGATTTATAAGATGGAAGTTACAGAGGGGGTAATATTGGACTTTCTGATGGATAAGCTGGTTCATGCTGTGTTGTATTACGATACGGAACAGCCGCTTGGATCGATCGACAGCCGGGTGGTGTCTTTTATCTCGGATAATTATAAGAACGCATACAGACTGCAGGCGGAAGGGAAAAATGAGGCGGAGAAGCTTTATCTGAGGCTTCTGCTGGTGACGGATTATGTATGCGGGATGACAGATAGTTATGCAAAACGACTTTATCAGGAACTTAATGGGCTTGTTTGAGGGAAGGGGCTTTAAGATCGTTGGGGATGGGGGGGCGCGAATGACAAGACGAGTCCGGCACCCGGTGGGACAATGTCTGCTGGTGAAATGTCCTGACACTTCGCGAAGAAGCTGTAGAAGAAAACGGAAGTAAAATGGAGGTACATGCCGCATTTGGTCCAAAATCTTGATGATTTTGAACCGCAGGCGGCACCAAAATTTGCCTGGTAAGGCAAATTTTGCCCTCCATTTTACTTCCGTTTTCTTCAACAGCTTCTAACGCTGGCTTTATGGACTTTTCACCAGCAGACATTGTCCCGCCGGGTGCCGGACTCGTCTTGTCATTCGCTATGTGCATCCAGGCGGTAGATAAGAGCACATTCCTGGAGGGAACATGGATGGTGCATCGGATGTGGGGTGGCTAAGGGCAATCATTCATTTGCAAGATAAGTATATCCAATCCCCATACGCTCACGAGGCTAAAGCTCGTGGGCTGGATTTTGGTTTCTTTCGTAGAGGAAGCGGATGTGTTCGTATACTTCCTGAAAATCGATTATACATTCACCGGCCCATATCTGTACAGGGACTTTGGCATCAAAGCCATAGATTATGGGGTATTCATCATGATCGAAATCATAGACGATTACTTTCAGCTTAAACGGGTCAATCATCCAGTATTCGCGGACTCCGGCTTTCATGTATTTATTCAGCTTGATTACCATATCTTTTTTCTTTGTGGACTTGGAGAGTACTTCGATTACAAAATCGGGAGCTCCGTAGACACATCTGTTGATGATCTTGTCCCGGTCGCATACTATGATCACATCAGGCTGTACCATTGTCTTTTCATCGCAGTCCAGCTGGACATCGAGGGGCGATATCATAGGAAGACAAGATCCTGTTCCGGATGCTGTGTGCCCTAATAATTTGGCGTAAATAAATCCGGCGATGAGCTGGTGGGGGGAGGTTGGGGCGGTCATGTTATAGAATACGCCGTCGATCAGTTCCACCCGTATATCATCCGGAATTTGATAGTAATCTTCCAGGGTATATTCTCCCTGCTGTTTGGCGCCATATGCGCTTTGGGCTTCTCTTATATACAGGTTCTGGGAATCACCAAGTACCTGCTCTAATGCGCGCAGTGTTTCATAACGCGGGGAAGAGCTGGTTCCGTTGAAGACTTTTTGTACGGTTCCGAGAGGTACACCGGATAATTCTGCGATCTGGGCATAAGTATAGCCGAGTTCTTTTTTTCGTTCTTTCATTTCCTGTACTGTCATGCTCAATCTTCCTTTCTCCTTAAACAATAGCGTGTAAGATTTGCTGGTATATGTAAAAGACGGCATCTATAAGTTGAATATAATTGTAATACAAAAACAACCGCTAATCAACCGTATTGTGAAAAATACATCCTTAAAATAACCATATAAAGATAAACGGATATAAAAAGATGGGAGTTTTGTAGTACACTACATGGTGCTAATCTATTGCTTATACGAGGTGTTGGATTATTGTTAATATTGCCATGGAAAAATATCAAAAGCAGAGATATGTTGTTAAATGTCACAATATAGTTTGTTAACTCGATTGACAAATTATATATGGGATGTTATGATCGAAATATGAAAAGACATTTTTTTACAGCAGTGTCGTGAGGATGGCAGATGCAGTTTATAAACCGCATCCGCAGTAAAAATTTAATAAAATGGAGGCAGAGACAGGATTATGGACGTATTTGAAAGAATGAAGCAGCCGATTTTTTTTGAGGGGAACCGGGTATGGAGGGTTTACCTGGGAGGAAAGCTTTTAGGAGATTTTGTCGGGGATCCGGTGGAGGACAGTTTTTATCCGGAGGAGTGGATCGCTTCTGCGGTGTCGGCTATGAATAAAGACAGCGAGGATCCCAGGGAAGGGCTGAGTGTGATTGAGGGGACGGATATAACACTCCGGGAGTTGATTGATGAGCATCCATCCAAGATGCTGGGAAAGGCGCAGGATCTGGGAGTGCTGGTGAAGTTCCTGGACAGTGCTATCCGGCTGCCGGTGCAGGTGCACCCGGATCATGCGTTTTCCCGTAAATATCTGAACAGTGAATTTGGGAAGGCTGAGATGTGGATTGTCCTGGCAACCCGGGAAGACGCCTGTATTCATTTTGGTTTCCGTGAACAGATGGATGAGAAGCGTCTGATGCAGTCTGTTGAGCAGTCCCATGAGAATAAGGAGGAGATGAGTTCTCTTCTGAACCGGTATCCGGTGAAGCCGGGCGATGTCTTTTTTATTCCAGGGAAAATGGTGCACGCAATCGGACAGGGCTGCCTGATTCTGGAGATACAGGAGCCTACGGATTTTACAATACAGCCGGAGTACTGGTGCGGGGAGTATCTTCTGAATGAAAGTGAGATGTACCTGGATCTGGGAAAAGAGACTGCGCTTAAGTGTTTTAATTATGATATATACGGAGATGCCTGCGAGGAGATGGCACGGAAGACCCCCGTGGTTTTATGGGAGCGGGACGGAGTTCAAAAGGAGAGCGTGATCACGGAGGCGGATACCGGGTGTTTCAGCGTGGGACGCTATACGATTAAAAACGGAAAAACAACGCTTGAGGCCGCGCCGGCCATTTATGTTGTTACAAAAGGCGAAGGAAAAGTAGAAGGGCAAGGCTATTCCAGAACGGTCAGACAGGGGGAATATTTCTTCCTTCCGTACCAGGCAAAAGGAACATTCCGGGCAGAGACAACCGGGGAACTCGAGATTGTAGAATGTGTGCCGCCGGCAGCAGATTGATGAAGGAGATTGTGGTCTGAATGAAGGGAAAAGAATTAGTACGAAGAGCAGTCGATCTGGAGTATCCGTCTCGGATCCCGATCCTGTTCTTCAACAGGGATAAGGAAAAGTCTGATATAGTTATGATTGATGTATGCCATCAGTATCAGGGAGAGAATCAGGACATGTCTGAATGGGGATTTCAGTGGGAAAAATGCGATGACAGCATGGGACAGCCGTTGAGGCCCATTATTGAGACGATGGAGGACCTTGAGAATTACAGGGGACCGGACCCTTACGACCCGGAGCGTTTCCGGCATACGGCAGAAGAGATGGAAAAGTATCCGGGACAGTATTACCTTGCGAGTACAGGACTTTCCGGTTTTACAATCATGACATGCCTGCATGGATTTGCACAGGTGCTGGAGGATATGTACATAGAGGAAGAATTCTTTCATGCGTTGGCGGATCTGGTATTCGGTTTTGAGGAGCAGGTGATCCTTCAGCTGAAAGAACAGGGATTTCACGGCGTTGCCTTTTTTGATGACTGGGGAACGCAGAATAACCTGATTATCTCCCCGGACAAATGGCGGGAGGTCTTCAAACCGCGCTATGCCCGGCAGTTTCAGATGATACACGAGCAGGGGATGGATGTGTACTTCCACTGCTGCGGTGCGATTGAAGCTATTATACCGGATCTGATTGAGATCGGGGTGGATATGCTGAATATCAGCCAGCCGAATCTGTTTGATATTGAGGAACTGGGGGAAAAGTACAGCGGAAAGATTTGCTTTGTATGTCCAGTAAGTTACCAGACAACCTCCATCAACGGTACAAAAGAGATGATCAGGTCCGATGTCAGGGCGCTGGTGGAAAACCTGGGCAATCATGGAGGCGGCCTGATCGGATACATCGAAGACTACCGGATTATGGGGATGAGCGAAGAAAATTACCAGGCCTGTGTGGAAGCATTTCAGACGATCGGTACCTATGGAAGAGAGGAGGAAGTATGAAGCAGTCGTCGGTTGAATTTATAGAGCAGTTTAAAAAGGAAAATCCTGCGCTGCTGGAGCAGGCCGGGTGTGCCAGAGAGGCCGTGGAATTGCTGGCACAGTGCTACCATAGCGGCGGCAAAGTGCTGGTATGCGGGAATGGAGGGAGCGCTTCGGACAGTGAACATATTGTAGGGGAACTGATGAAGGGCTTTATTAAGAAACGGCCGCTGGACCACTGCGAACTGGAACGTCTGGAGCAGAATACGAAGGATGAGGCTGAGCTGAAATGGATGGGAGAGAATCTGCAGAGAGGCCTGCCCGCGATTTCGCTTGTCAGCCAGAGTGCCCTGCTGACCGCCTTTGCAAATGATGCGGAGCCAAAGCTGGTGTTCGCACAGCAGGTAATGGGATACGGGCAGGAACGGGATATCTTTATCGGATTGAGTACTTCCGGCAATTCGGAGAATGTGGTCTATGGGGCCAAAGCTGCGAAAAGTCAGGGGATGGATGTAATCAGTTTTACGGGGGCCAGGGATTCCAGGCTTTCCGAGATCAGCAGTGTTGTTCTGCGTTCCAATGAAACGGAGACATATAAGGTACAGGAAGAGCACATTAAGCTATATCATCTGATCTGTGCAGTGCTGGAAAACGAGATGTTTGAGAGGTAAGGCTTCTATGGAAAAGTATTATATAGGTATGGATATTGGCGGAACCAAATGTGCGGTTCTGGCGGGCACCAAAGACGTGCAGGTACTGGAGCGAATTGAGATCCCTACGGATCACACGATGCTGCCGGAGGACTATATTATGGAAAGGCTTGTACCTCTCTGCTGCAGCCTGATAGAGAAGTATAAGGAAAGAGGTACTTTTCAGGCAGTGGGAATCAGCTGCGGAGGGCCGCTGGATGACAGGCGGGGAATCATTATGTCTCCCCCGAATCTTCCGGGATGGGATGAGATCCATATAGCAAAGATGCTGGAGGAAGCGGTTGGGCTGCCGGTGTATCTGCAGAATGACGCCAATGCCTGTGCGATTGCGGAATGGAAATTCGGAGCAGGCATTGGCAGCAGAAACATGATATTTATGACATTCGGTACCGGGATGGGCGCCGGTCTGATCCTGGATGGCAGACTCTATTCCGGAACCAATGGGATGGCAGGCGAGGCCGGACATATCCGCCTGGCAGAACAGGGACCGGAAGGCTACGGCAAGGCCGGATCTTTTGAAGGTTTCTGCAGCGGAGGCGGCATTAAAAACCTCTGCAGACTGATGGCAAAGGAGCAGTTCCAGGGAGAAGGTATCTGCATTCTGGGTAAAGAGTACAGCCCTGAGGAGGTGACGGCAAAGCTTGTGTTTCATGCCGCACGTGAGGGGGATACATTTTCCGTGGAGGTGGTGCAGGAATGCGCCCGGTATCTGGGCAGAGGTCTGGCCGTTCTGGTGGATATCCTGAATCCAGAAAAGATTGTGCTGGGCAGTATATTTGTCAGGGGCGAGGATCTGCTCAGAGAGACCATGGAGGCCTGTCTGAGAACAGAAGTCCTGCCGGCTTCCGGCAGTGTATGTGAGGTGGTTCCTGCCAGTCTGGGGGAAGCGATCGGAGATGTTGCGGCGCTGTCTGTCGCAATTGTGAATGGAGGTAGAAAAGATGAGCAGGAGACAAAACTTTATTGATACGATGAACCACAAAAGGCCGGAAAACATGATTATTGACTTCGGCGGAAATCCGCTGTCTACGATGGAAGGAAAGAGTGAGGATTATCTGCTGGATTTTCTGGGGTATAAAAAGGAAAAGCCGGAAGAAAGGCTGTTGTTTGGCAAGACGCCCAGACTGGATGAACGGATTCTGAAACATTTTGATGTGGACACAAGGTCTGTGGGAACGATCCTGACGCCCCGGGACTCCCAGTTCTGTAAGATTTCAGATGATGAGTATATTGACGAGTGGGGAATCCGCAGAGTCTTTACCGGGCTGTATTGGGAGGCCGTGAACACGCCCCTGAAAGATGCAGAGATTGGGGATCTGGACAGCTATCCGTTCCCGGATCCGGAGAGCATATCAGGGGAAGAACTGGATCAGATTGAACGGGAGGCAAAGGCGCTCTATGAGGATACGGATTATGTGATCTGCGCGGAGCATCCGGTCTACGGAATCTTTGAACTGGGCTGCTGGATGTGCGGATTCGATGAGTTTCTTTACCGCATTGCCGCTGAACCGGAATTTGTGGAAAAATTTTTTGAAAAGGTACTGGATTACCAGAAAAAGGTACTCAAACAGTACTATGGCCGGATTGGGAAATATATTCATTACACCTCCAGCGGAGATGACTATGCAACTCAGAATGCACCGTTTGTATCACCGGGGATGTTCCGGGATTATATTAAACCTTATTTTCAGGAGCGCATCCGGTATACAAAGGAACTGACGGATGCGTACTATTTACATCATTCCTGTGGCAGTGTCTATATGCTGCTGGATGATCTGATTGATTCCGGTGTGGAGATCCTGAATCCGATCCAGCCTAAGGCTAAGGATATGGGACCGGAGCGGCTGAAGAGCGAATTTGGGGACCGCATTGTATTTCATGGCGGAATTGATACGCAGGAACTGCTGCCGTTTCTGGATGAGCAGAGGATCCGGGAGGAAGTTGCAAAAACCATTGATATCATGATACAGGATGGGGGTTATATATTTGCAGCGGCCCATAATATTCAGGAGGATGTGGCTCCTGAGAAACTGACAGTGATGCTGGAGACAGCACGAAAAGCCGGGAAAAGGTAAAAGAGAGTGCCGCAGGCCGGTATGATGGAAGGATAGATTTGATGAAAGTAGTAATTGCCGACGATGAACAGAAGATATGTCAGTTAATCCAGCTTTTGATTGACTGGGAAGCACTGGGAATGGAGATTGCCGCAGTTGTACATAATGGAGTCGATGCGGTGGAAGCAGTGAAAGAGTACCAGCCGGATATCATGATCACGGACATCAAGATGCCGGGCTATGACGGACTGGAGATGATTTCGCGCGCAAAGGAGATTAATCCGGAGCTGGAATTTATCATCATAAGCGGATACAGGAACTTTAATTATGCCCAGCAGGCCATCAAATACGGGGTCAAGGATTACTTACTGAAACCAATTGGCGAGCAGGAACTGAGAGAAGCCCTGAATAATATCCGGGTGAAATACATGGAACGCAAGGAGGCGCTGTCCCAGGAGGAAGCCCTGAAGATGAAGATCCAGAGCAACATCGACCGGATCCGCGTGGATGCACTGAAGCTGTTTCTGAACCGGAAATACCGGATGGAAGACATGGCTTTGGAAGCCGTTAATGAGGCCTATCATTTCCACTTTCAGGCGGGGTGCTTCCGTATGGTTATGGTGAAGCTGGACGGGATCTATCATGTGAACAGAACAGAGCTGGAGTATATGGAGCATAAAGTGCTTCAGATACTGGAGCACAAACTCAGGCCCGTGTGTATCGATATGGAATGTACGATGGAACCGGATGCCTTTTGCATTATATTGAACTATGAACCGGATGTGGATATCAGGAGAACGCTGAACAGTATTCTGGAGGAGCTGGTTCTGCAGAAAGAGATTTTTGAACATCTGGAAGTCACGATCGGACTTGGATTACGGGCAGATCATATTTCGGATATCTACTATTCACAGAAAAGCGCGGTCTGGGCTGTGGAGCAGAGGCTGATGGAGGGGACAAACAGGATTATTGAAGGAAAGGGAAAATCCTCCAATGATTTTGCGGATTCGGAGATCTTTTTAAACTTTAATAAAGAGATGACCAGGGCTCTGGATGGTATGGACGTGGATGCGGTGCGCAGTGCTCTTCGGTATCTGCAGAAAGAACTGCAGATACGGAAGGAGACCAATGGACATGAGGTGCTGCAGATGGCAAAGGAGACCATGAATTTGTACCTGTTCCATGTCAGAAGGCGTAAGCATCATTCAGAGAAACTGGATGAACTGTTCGAGGTATTTAACAGTGAGATTAACAAATATGGTTCGGTCGACGGAGTGTTCCGTTATCTGACCCGGATCATCACCTCTTCCTTTGAGGAAGAGATAGAGATGATGCGCAGTGCGGATACCAGGCCGATCAGGGAGGCAAAGAAGTATATTGAAGACAATTATCAGAAGCCGATCACACTGGAGATCGTCAGTAATGAAGTCGGATTTAATCCGGCCTATTTCAGCACGCTTTTTAAAAAAGAGACGGACACTACATTTTCTGAATATCTGCAGGAATACCGGATTAACCAGGCAAAGCTCCTTCTGAAAGAGACAAATATGAGTATTCAGAGTGTGTGTGAAACCGTAGGCTATAACGATATGAAGAGCTTTAAAAAAGTATTTGTAAAATATGCAGGCCTGAATCCCAGAGACTTCCGAAAATTATATTCATAGGAGTGCTTATGAAAAAAAGGTGGAGATATATTAATTTCAGAATAAAAGTCTGGGGGATAGCCGGGGGTGTTCTTGTACTTGCCGGCCTTGCGCTTTTCTTCCTTACCGATGTGGAACTGAGCAAGGTACTGGCAGCTGTTTATACGGGAATCCTCGCATTGTTTTTTTATACAGGATACCGCTGTATTATAAGGCCCATGAAAGAAGTGGATAAGACCTTCGCCCTTTTTGCCGAAGGATATGTGTTCCAGGATGTGTTTGAGCTGAATTATGCTCTGACACCTGCCGTGGAAGCGGCAGTCCTTAAATTTCAGGAATCTATTAATGCGCGGGAGCTCCTGACGATTTCCAAGAAGCAGGCAAAATATATTGCACTGCAGAATCAGATCAACCCTCATTTTCTTTATAATACACTGGAGGGAATCCGAAGTGAGGCGCTTATGGCAGGGGTTGGTACGGTTGCTGATATGACGGAGACACTGGCAAAGTTTTTCCGGTATACGATCTCCAATCTGGACCATCTGGTTGCTGTGGAGAATGAGATATCCAATGTGGAGAACTATTACCGGATACAGCAGTACCGGTTTGGTGAAAAGATTGTAATGAAGATCAAGTTTCTCTGTGAAAAAGAGGAAGTCCTGTCGTGTAAAATCCCGAAGCTGTCGCTGCAGCCGGTGGTGGAAAATGCAATCCGCCATGGAATTGAGGGAAAAATGGGGCAGGGGAATATCACCATCAAGGTAAACCGGACAAAAGAGCGCGTGCTGATCGTGATCTCAGATGACGGCGTGGGTATGAATGCAGAATCTGTGAAAGCAATGAACCAGAAGCTGCGGACCGTCAATCTGGATTCTGCTGTGGAAAGTGATGAGGCACAGGGCGGTATAGCTATTGTAAATGTGAACAACCGTATAAAACTTCTGTTTGGTGAAGAGTACGGGATCTGCTACTACAGCAGACCCAATGCGGGAACGGATGTAGAGATGGTATTTCCATGTGTGGAGCAGTGATTATATGAGAGAAGAAGTTTTCAGAATGAGTGGTGTGACCCAGGAAAACTCCGGGATTCAGACGCTTCATAATATCAACCTGAACATTTTCAAAGGGGAGATCCTGGGGCTGGCGGCACTGGATGACCTGGGGCTGGATGATCTGGTTTCGCTGATGTGCAGGAATCAGCCTATTAAATACGGTAAGGTGTATTTTAAGGAAAAGCTGGTGAATTCCGGTACAAAGCAGGGGGTTACAACGAACAAAGTATATGTCATTGAAAAAGAATCCAAACTGGTTCCCGGACTTTCTGTTGCGGATAATGTGTTTGTGCTGCGCAGCGGATTTAAAAAGTATCTGATTCAGCCGGCCGTCCTGTGTGCGCAGGTAGAGAAACATCTCAGGGAGCTGGGAGTCTCTGTCTCCCCCCGGGCGCTGTGTGAAGAACTGACCGGCTATGAACGGTGCGTGATTGAACTTCTCAAAGCAGTACTGCAGGGAGTCGGCCTGGTGGTACTGCGGGAAATCAGTGACATTCTGGGCAGAGCGGACCTGGAAAAATTTCAGAAGATTGTTAGCGACTATGCGAAGGAAGGGATATCATTTTTATATATCTGCAGCCACCATGAGGAGGCATTTCCCTTCTGCCACAGGATGCTTTTGCTTGAAGACGGCTATCTTGTTAAAGTCTTCGAGAAGGATGAGATGACAGATGAGAATATTGAGCCTTACATTATCAAGATCAAAAGAAAACGTGAGGCGCAGCCGGAAAAGGAAGAAGACAGCGGCAGCATTCTGGCGTTCAGAAAGGTGAAGGGAACCCGGATCCGGAATCTGAGTTTTGAAGTAAAAAAAGGAGAATGCATTACTCTGCTGGATAATGACAATTACATCCTGCAGGAGATCCTTGACCTGCTGATGGGGGCTCAGCAGGCAGAGGCAGGGAAGATTCTGCTTGGCAATCAGGTTTATACCTGCAGAAGCGGCGCGGATGCCCTGGATCATGGCGTATCAATCGTCCGCGAAAACCCGCTGAAGACCATGCTGTTCTACGAAATGTCTTACATGGAAAACCTGCTTTTTCTGGTGGACAGAAAATTAAACAAAACGATGATACTAAAGAAAATTCAGCGCAGTGTAATCAATGAATTTTTTCCTGTACTGGGGGAGGTAATGTATACAAGAAATATAGACACCCTTTCACTGGAGGATTTATACAATCTGATTTATTACAGGGTGATTCTGTATAAGCCGAAGGTCCTTTTCTGTGTTCAGCCATTTTCGGGAGCGGATATGTACCTTCGAAAGCATATTGCAAAACTGATGGATGAGTGCAGGGCACAGGGGATCTCTATTGTAATCCTTGCAGTGCGCCTGTCGGATACCCTGCGTGTTTCCGACAGACTGTATGTGATAGAGCATGGACAGGTACAAAAAGAATACAAACAGGATGAATATCAGACGGAATTCAGATGGCAGAATAAATGATGTGAACAAGGAGGAACGGGACTGTGAATTCAAAAGAAAGAGTAAAAGCAGCCTTAAACGGAGAGCGGGCAGACAGAATTCCCCGATTTATCTGGGCGAATGATGCGACAAAGGAAAAACTGGCCCAATATCTTGGAATCAGTATGGAAGAAGTGGAAACATATATCGGCAATGACGTAAAGCAGACATGGCTGTCCATCAACCGTGAGATGGAGCGTCCCTGGCCCCAGGGCGGGAGTTTTACGGATGAATGGGGGATCGTATGGCGCAGAGACGGCTATTACAATATGGTGACGCACCATCCGCTGGCGGAGCTTTCGGAAGAGGAGATCCGTGCATATCCCGTTCCCGATGCCCGGGATAAAGAGCGTTACGAAGGGCTGGACGGTCTGATCGGGAAATACGGAGCGGAATATTTTATCGGTGCAGATATATCGGGAACTATTTTTGAACCGGCCTATCATCTGCGCGGTCTGGACAATCTTCTGATGGATATGGCTTCCGAATCCGGGGAGGCGGACCTGATCCTGGATATGACAATGCAGCAGTCCATAGCAATTGCACGGGAAGCCCTGAAAAGACCCGTGGACTGGGTCTGGCTGGGAGACGATGTGGGGACACAAAAGAGCATGATGATGTCTCCGGATCTCTGGAGAAAATATCTGAAGCCCAGGATGAAAAAAGTGATCGATGAGATCCGCAGGATCTCTCCAGGGATACCGGTTGCCTATCATTCCTGCGGTTCTATCAGGCCCATACTTAAAGATTTGGAAGAAGTCGGAATCAATGTGATCAATCCGCTTCAGGAGAGCAGCTGCGATATGGACCACGCAGAAATCCGGAACGGGCTGAAAGCGGAGACCGTTATGTTCTGCGGGATTGACACACAGACTTTCCTTCTGACAGAACCAGCGGATGCGGTTGGAAGGAAGATGACGGAGATTCTGGAGCTGCTTGCAGCCCGGGGCAGATACATATGCGGGGTCTCACATACGCTCCAGCCGGATATCCCGAGTGAAAATATTGAGGCAATGATACAGTCTCTAAATATGTATAAAGTATGAACTAATTGTAAATAAACAAAGAATGCCCCACAATCCGAAAGAACACCCCCTGTTTGGTGAAAATCCCCGATGCTATAATATTTTTAAAAGAAAGGGGCTCGGGTACATGGAAGATTATATTGTAGAACTGAAAGATATCACAAAGAGCTTTCCGGGAGTTCTGGCCCTGGATAAGGTTCAGTTTAATCTGAAAAGCGGGGAAGTTGTGGCGCTGCTGGGTGAGAACGGAGCAGGCAAATCAACACTGATGAAGATCTTGAGCGGTGTCTATACGAGAGACTCCGGGACAATGAAAATCTTTGGAAAAGAGTACGGTGATCTGCATCCAAAGCTGGCTCAGGAGATCGGTGTGGCAATTATTCACCAGGAGCTGAATATGTGCTCCCATCTGACAGTTGCTGAGAACATTTTCCTCGGAAGAGAAAAGATTCACTCGGGTATGCTGGATAACCGCAGCATGAATGCGGAAGCAAAAAGGATCCTGGATGATCTGAACATTGACCTGAATCCGCACACACTGGTAGGGGACCTGCCGGTATCCAAACAGCAGATGGTAGAGATTGCAAAGGCACTCTCCTGTAATGCTAAGATCCTGATTATGGATGAGCCTACAAGTGCTCTTACCTCGAAAGAGATTGATGACCTGTTTGTTATTATCGGAAGGCTGAAGGAAGCCGGATGCGGAATCGTCTATATCTCACACCGCCTGGAAGAACTGAAGCACATTGTCGACAGGGTTATTATCATGCGGGACGGCAAATATGTCCTGACCAGCAGGTTTTCTGAGATCTCCATGGACGATATCATTACCAATATGGTAGGCCGTGAGATTACAGAGCAGTTTCCAAGGGTTTCCTGTGAAAAGGGAGAAAAGATACTTGAGATCCGGGAACTGAATGCAGGCAGGATGGTAAGGAATATAAACCTGGATGTTTATGGAGGCGAGATCCTAGGGATTGCAGGCCTTATGGGAGCCGGAAGGACGGAAACCACAAGAGCAGTCTTCGGGATCGATAAAAAGGATTCGGGAACGTTGATTCTGGACGGAAAGGAATTAAAGATAACGTGTCCGGACGATGCGATCAAGGCAGGCGTTGTACTGGCTCCGGAAGACCGAAAAAAAGACGGACTCTGCACCGGGCTGAGTGTGCAGGATAATATATCCCTGCCAAACCTGGATGTTATATGTAATAAGCTGGGCGTGATTAACCGTAAAAAAGAAAAAGAGATGTCCAGAAAGGCCATCAAAGACCTGCAGGTAAAGCTGCCGAACGCCCAGGTAAATGCGGGCTCCCTGTCAGGCGGAAACCAACAGAAAGTCGTAGTTGCCAAATGGCTTGCAAGACGCTCCAGAGTCGTAATTTTCGACGAGCCGACCAGAGGAATTGATGTTGCTGCAAAGGTTGAGATTTACAACCTGATGAACGAACTGAAAAAAGAAGGAATCGGCGTTGTGTTCGTATCTTCCGAGATGCCGGAAGTCATGGGAATCAGTGACAGGATTATCGTCATGTGTGACGGAAGGATAACCGGAGAACTGAACGCAGAAGAAGCGACCCAGGATCAGATACTGAAATATGCGACGGCATTTGAGAAGAAGTAAATGCCGGTATAGAGAAAGGTAAGGAGACTTTAGGTATGGAGAAGAAAGAAAATAACGTTTTTAAAAATATACTTGCCATTCGGGGCATGGGGCAGGTTATGACGGTTACCTGCGGGCTGATTGTTCTTTGTATTGCATTCGGGATTCTGAATCCAAGCTTTTTCTCGGGGCGGAATGTTGAGAACCTGCTCCGGCAGATCGCACCGATCCTGATTATCGGTATCGGACAGTCCTATGTACTGATCACCGGAAACATCGACTTGTCCATCGGTTCCGTAGTTGGTATGAGCTGTATGATCTCTGCCACACTGATGACAAAAGGGATGAACCCATGGCTTTCACTGCTTGTTACAGTTGTGGTATGCGTGATAACCGGTATCCTCAACGGACTGCTTGTTGCACAGTATAAACTGCCTCCGTTTATTGCCACCCTTGGTACGATGATGGTTGCCAGAGGTGTTGCCCAGATCGTGAATAACAACTACAATACAGACGCTATCGGCGACGCGGCAAAAGGCTTCAGAGATTTCTTTTATTATGGGAAGACAATCGGTGTATACAATACCGTGTGGATTGCAATTGTACTCTTTTTGATCTTCAATTTCCTGCTCAGCAGGACCAGGACAGGAAGGCATATTTACGCAGTCGGCAGCAATGTGGATGCTGCAAAGCTTTCCGGTGTCAATGTAGTAACGACAACAATCAAGGTGTATATAGTCAGCGCATTCTGTGCAGGCGTTGTAGGACTCATTACCTGTGCAACAGCAGGAATGGGAACAATGGATGCAGGAAATATGTATGAGATGTATGCGGTTGCCGCTTCTGTAATCGGCGGTGTATCCACTCTCGGAGGTATTGGCATACTCGGCGGAACAGTAGTAGGCGCCATGATCTGGGGTGTTCTCCAGAATGGACTTCAGTTTGCAGGCGCACCTGTAGCAATCCGGAATATCGTAATTGGTGTAATCGTTGTGGTATCTGTTTTACTGGATGTATTAATCAGAACCCGTGCACCGAAGAAAAAAGTGTGAATCTGATAGCATATGTCCAAAGGGCACACCGTAACTCATGCCCTTCGGGCGGGTCTGCGGCTAAGCCGCAGATTAAAGTATGCTATTTAGATAAAAGAGCGACAGCAAATCAAAAAAAGGGAGGTAACAAAATGAAGAAAAAGGTATTGGCAATGTTATTATGTGCAGCAATGGCAGTTACTATGCTGGCAGGATGCGGCGGTGGAGACTCCAAAGATGCGAAGGATTCAGACACAAAGACTGCAGATACTGACAAGAAGGACACAGAGGACAAAGATACTTCATCGGGCGACAAGTATAAGGTTGTTCTGATCACAATGGACAGTATCGATCAGCACTGGGTATCCGTAGATAAGGGCGGCCAGAAAGCTGCAGATGAACTGGGAAATGTAGAATATAAGTTCATGGCTCCTGACAAAAAAGATGATGCTCAGCAGATCGAATGTATCAACAATGCAGTTGCCGACGGCGCACAGGCAATCGTAATCGCTGCAAACGGACCGGATGCAGTTACAGCAGCTCTGGAAGAAGCTAAATCAGCAGGTGTTAAGATTGTATATGTTGACTCAACGGCAAACACAGATGCAGAAGCAACCTTCTCAACAGATAACGTTGCTGCAGCAAAACAGGCCGGAGAAGAAATGATCAAAGCTCTGGAGGCAAAGAAGATTACAGAAGGCAAGATCGGCATTGTTAACGTTAACACTTCCACAATGACATGTATATGGCGTGAAGAAGGATTCCGCTCTGCTTTTGAAGGAAGCAAGTTTGAACTTCTGGAAACACAGTACGGCGAAGGTGATGTTGCAAAATCACAGGATATTGCAAGCAACTATATTACAGACGGCTGTGTAGGCATATTTGGTACCAATGAAGGTGCTACAGTAGGCGTAGGAAATGCGGTGAAAGGTGCAGACGCAGATGTTGTTGCAGTTGGTTTTGATAAATCAGACGCAATCCTGAATCTGGTAAAAGAAGGCGCAATTCTTTGTACAATGGCTCAGAATCCTGACGTAATGGGTTATGAGGGTGTAAAAGCAGCGGTGAAAGTTCTTGAAGGCGAGACATTAACTGAGACTGACGTTGACACAGGTGTTTCTGTTATTACAAAGGACACACTTGAATAGAAGAACTGCTTGGACTTTTTAGTGGGTTGCATAATTGTAACCCACTTTTTGGTATGGTAGAATGGTATCATAATGAATAAAGGACAGGCGGAAATATGACGAAGAAGGTACTTAATGCTTCCGGGATGAAAAAAGCCAATCAGAAGAAGATACTGGATATGCTCAGAGTGGAATCCGTATCCCGGGCGGAGTTATCCAGAAGAACAGGACTGACACGGGCGGGTATCAGCGGAATTATCGAAGAGCTCATGTCAAAAGGCGTTGTTGTGGAAGGCGAGACCATGCCAAACAAAGTTGGACGCAGTTCGGTAGAGTTGAAGCTGAACAAAGAGAGATATCTGATTGCAGGTATATCGGTCAGCCGTGATTACTGCACGGTAGGAATTAGTGATTTTTGCTGTGAGATACTGGAATATCAGAAGGTTGAGTTCAATAAAGATCACGATGACCCGTATACAGTCCTGAAAAAGATTACACAGATTATCCGGGAAATGCTGTCGGGCAAAGAGACAGCACTGCTTGGGATAGGCATTATTTCCCCGGGAACGCTGGATATCGCCAAAGGCAGGATTCTGTCACCTCCTAATTTTGAAAGGTGGCATAATTTAAATATCTGTGACTTTTTCTGGAATGAGTTTCAATGCCCGGTTGTTCTGGAAAATAACGCAAAGGCTATCGCAATATCGGAAAAATACTGTGGTGCCGCCGGAACAGCCAGAAATTATGTGGAGATCGTAGTAGATAATGGTATTGGCGGCGGCATTGTTGTAGATGGGCAGCTTTATAAAGGGAGTTTTGGCAGCAGCAGTGAGTTTGGCCATACCACTGTGGATATGAACGGTGAGCTCTGCAGCTGCGGCAACAGGGGGTGCGCAGAGCTGTATGCTAATATTCCGAACATCATAGCATATGCACAGGAGTTTGACAGTCATGTTGAAAGCTGGGAAGAGATTGTAGACCGCGCCGAGACCGGGGATATAGAGATGAAGCGGGTGCTGGAGCGGGAGATTGAGTGTCTGGTGGCAGTGATCGTAAGCGCCGTTAATATCATCGATCCGGAAGTGGTGTTTATCGGAGGGGATATATTATACAGACCGGATCTGCTGATTTCGGGTATACAGGCACGGGTGGACCGGCGCATTATGCGCAAGGCGATCAATGGGATCGAGATCCGTCCGTCCGGGATTGTAAAGCATACGAGGCTGATTCCCTGTGTTAACCTGCTGCTAAGCTATGTAATCGATAATTTCAGTCTTTTTGAAGACGAGCAGTGTTCAGAAAGAGAATTTTAATAATAAGGCAGGGAGAGATATGTTTGAACCGAATTATCATCATATTGTGGATGCAGCGCTCAACAGGGAGCCGTCCCGCATTCCGCTGTATGAACACATTGTTTCCTACAAAAAAGTGGGAGAGATCCTGAATCGGGATATGGAGTCTCTGTATATGGGGGACGAAAGAGATATAAATGAGTTTTTCCGGCTGTACTGCGGTTTCTTTAAGGAGCATGGGTATGATGCCGTTCCCTTTGAGGAGTGCATTGGAAAAGAGATGCCAGGAAGCGGAGCGCTGGGGGACAGCCGGGTAGAGCCTGTCATTAAGGACAGGGCAGATTTTGAAAAATATCCCTGGGATGAAATCCCCGATATTTATTTTAGAGACAATGCAAAATATTTCGAGGCATTGCAAAAGAACATGCCGGAGGGAATGAAAGCAATCGGCGGAGTCGGAAACGGGATTTTTGAGTGTGTGCAGGATGTCGTAAGCTTTGAGGGCCTCTGCTATGTAAAAGCAGATGACGAGGAACTGTACGCAGAACTTTTTGAAAAAATAGGTTCCGTAAACTATCGGATCTGGCAGCGCTTTATGAAGGAATACCAGGATATCTTCTGTGTACTGCGGTTCGGGGATGACCTAGGATATAAGAGCATGACACTTCTGGCTACGGATGATGTGAAGCACTATATCATGCCCCAGTACAAACCGATCGTGGATCTGGTGCATCAGTACGGCAAGCCGTTTCTGCTGCATTCTTGCGGTAAGATATTCGATATCATGGATGATCTGATCGATTATGTGGGGATTGATGCAAAGCACTCCAATGAAGACCAGATAGCTGCGTTCCCTTACTGGGTGCAGAGATATGGTGACAAGATCGGCAATTTCGGCGGATTTGACGTGGATGTCATCTGCAAGTCCGACCGGCAGGTGCTCAAAGAATATATCGTGGATGTGATCCGGCAATGTGAAGGACACGGGGGGATTGCCTTCGGAACCGGTAACTCGATCCCGGACTATGTTCCCGCAGAGGCATACCAGAACATGATTGAGATTGTAAGGGAATACCGCGGAGACTGGAAATAAAAAAATAAATTAACATGATGAGGAGAATAAATATGAAGCGTTCAGAAATCAATCAGGTAATTAAGGACATGGAGAAACTGATCTCAGACCACAGATTTGAAATCCCGCCTTTCTGCGGATGGACTCCGGAGGATTGGAAGGATAAAGGGACAGAATACCAGGAAATCCGTGACAACATGCTGGGATGGGATATCACGGATTATGGGACAGGAGACTTCTCAAAAGTAGGGCTTTCTTTGATCACGATCCGCAATGGAAATCCGAAAAACCCCAGCTATACAAAGACATATGCCGAGAAGCTCCTGATGCTGAAAGAAGGGCAGCATTCTCCGATGCACTTCCACTGGAATAAGATGGAGGACATAATTAACCGCGGCGGCGGAACCATACTGATCCAGGTGTATAACTCAACAGACGATGAAGAACTGGCAGATACGGATGTGGCTGTGAACTGCGATGGAAGGGAGTATACCGTTCCTGCGGGGACACAGGTAGAACTGAAGCCGGGAGAGAGTATTAGTATTTATCCGTATATGTACCATGCTTTTGATGTAAAACCGGGGACCGGGGATGTTCTGCTGGGCGAAGTTTCAATGTGCAATGATGATAATATGGATAACCGGTTCTATGAGACGGTGGGACGGTTCCCGGAGATCGAAGAAGATGAGGCGGCCTACAGGCTGCTCTGCAATGAGTATCCGGGGGGATTATAATATAGGACTTTGCAGAGGGAAATTTCTGTGGGGATGCGGGCGCACCGCGAATGGAGAGGCGGGAGTCTGCCAAAGAGGGATAGACCGTTTTGAAATGCACCCGTTTACCGAGTAAATCTAAAAGCAAACAGTCAGAAAATTGGAGTACAGCGGACACAGTGTGAATAATCTGGATGATTATTCACGCTGGGTCCGCCGAAAACGTGATTTGGTGATCACGTTTTCCCTCCAATTTTCCGGCTGTTTGCTTTAAGATTTACTAGGGTGCTCTTTAGCATTTCAAAACGGTCTATCCCTCTTTGGCAGACTCCCGCCTCTCCATTCGCGGTGCTGGGTGCTTCCGGCCGGCAGGAATTTTGGCTCCGCGGGAGGAGTCCCTGGGAGAAGGCGGATTGAGCCGGGGGCGGGGAAGTTTATGGTGGCGGGGGTATGTTGTTCTTGCTGGTATGGTGCCATGTAAAAATCGGGCGGGGATAGCTTGAGGCCGTGACCATTATAAAGGTACTAACTTTATAATGCGTCCAGGCTCATGGGTACAGTATAGGTGATGTTATTTTATATAGCGGCAGAAGTGGCCGAAGTCTGGGGTGGTGGCTTTTTCGTCTTCTTCCAGGTCCAGTTTGTCTGCGTAGGTTTTGGTGAATTGGGGGAAGCCGAATAGTTCGGCGGCCCTGGCTTCACGGGGGGAGTAGACAGCGGGAACTCCGAGCCAGAAACGGCCTTCTTCTTCTACCAGGAGCAGGTGGTTGTAGTTGTGGTATCCGTGGAGAAGGAAGCTGTTGTTGGCCAGGTTCCAGCAGCGCCGGGGGAGGATGGAGAGGTCGGAACGCTGGATTTTACGGGCCGTGGATGCTGATTCCTCTGCTTTCTGCTCAGTGGGGGGGAGTTCCCTTGATTGTATATCTGTTTCGGAAGAACCACGTAATTCTGGCTGTATATCTATTTCTGTGGGTGTGAAGGCCTCTGGCTGTATATCTATTTCTGGAGAGCTGACGGCCTCTGACTGTATATTGTCTTTGGAGAGACTGAGAGTCTCTGACTGTATGTCGTCCTCAGAGAGACCGAAAGCCTCTGACTGTATGTCGTCCTCAGAGAGACCGAAAGCCTCTGACTCTATATCGTCCTTAGAGAGCGTGAACACCTCTGGTTGTATATCGTCCTTAGAGAGCGTGAACACCTCTGGCGGCATATCATCCTCGGTGAAGCTGAAATCCTCTGGCGGTGTATTGTCCCCGGGAAAGCTGAAATCCTCTGGCGGCATATCATCCTCAGGGGAGTTGAAAGCATCCGAGTGCATAACATTTTGGGGATCGTTGAATGCATCAGCGGTGACATCGGTTTCAGAGGAGCTGTTTGATTCTGCTTGTGTTTCTGCCTCTATGTTATCTGAAGTGGGAACTTGTATATCCTCTGCAGAAAGATCCTGCAATATTTCCTGAAGTTCTGTTTCAGGTGGTGGTCCAACGGTGATTTCATCCTCTGGCGGACTCTGGACGTCCAATGTAACCGGACCCTCACGGGAGGATTCGGTTTCGGATTCTGGAAGCGCGGGGGATTTTTCGGCGTCGGGCTCTGGAAGAGGAGTGTTGGACAGTGCAGTCTCATCCAGTGCTGCCGCTGTATTGGTTTCGGGCTTTTTCCACAGCTCGATTTCTCGGGTGTCAAATTCCATGCCGTCTGAAAGGGCAGTATAATACTGATCTGTGTCCGTTTTCAGGAAGAAGCCGTCTATCTGTTCCAGGGGCCTTCTGTCCGGGAAGGTGGTGTCTGAGATGGTGAACCTTGCGGAAATACATTTGTCTCCGCAGATGATCTCATCGACCAGGCTGGAAATGATCTTGGGACTCTGCCTGTAGAACGCGTACAGCTTTACAGTGCCGCCGGTCTGGACGGGGATTCCCCGTATGTTGATCTGCAGCACACAGGACTGATAATGCTGGATCAGTTTTATAAAACCTGCATTGCGTAGCTTCTGATTATTTTTGTATTCATAAATATAACAGATACCGGGATTCATGATACACCTCTGGTCTTGTCTTTCTTTCAATCTAATTTATTCAGAGAGGTTTTGAAAAAGAACAGTATTTGTGGTAAATTATATCAAAAGAGGAAACTATAAAAACGGCGGGATGTATATGGCCGTATAACCAGGCTGGAGAAATGATATGAATGCAGATGAAAAATATATGAAAGAAGCCATCAGGCAGGCGAAAAAGGCTTATGCCCTAGAGGAGGTTCCGATCGGGTGTGTGATCGTATATCAGGATAAAATTATAGGGCGGGGCTATAACAGGCGCACGATTGATAAAAATCCGCTGGCCCATGCAGAACTGACCGCAATCCGCAGGGCCAGCAAAAAGCTGAATGACTGGCGGCTGGAGGAATGTACCCTGTATGTCACGCTGGAGCCGTGCCAGATGTGTTCCGGCGCTATTATACAGGCCAGGGTGCAGCGGGTAGTGGTCGGCTGCATGAACCCGAAAGCCGGATGCGCCGGATCAATCTTAAATTTGCTTGAGATGAAAGAATTTAACCATCAGGCCGAGCTTACTACCGGTGTGCTGGAAAAAGAATGCAGCACGATGATGAAACAGTTTTTTAAAGAACTGCGTGAAAAGCAGAAGCGGCAAAAAAACGCGGACTGATCGGGAAGTGACTCCTGCTAAGCACTCTGAGGATCTTGCTTTCTGGCATGGATAATCAGGAGAATGCTGAGTATCATTGCCACAAGCTGGGAGAGCGGTACGGCGATCCAGGTACCCCGTATTCCACCTGCAAGAGACGGCAGAAAACAGAGCATCAGGAAAAGTGCCAGTGGTTCCCCGTAAATCAGTATGTAGGCCCAGAGATTTTTCCCGGTTGCGTAGAAATATGCCGTGGATACCCGGGAAATGCTGACGAACAGATAGCCGCATATAAAGACCGGCAGTATCATGGCAACACTTTCCACGATATGTTCGGATGCTCCGAACAGTGCGGCTGCATGGCCCCGCAGCAGGAACAGGACCGCCATACATACAAGGGCAACAGCAAGCCCGAAGCGGTATGCCAGATTCCGGATTGCTGTTGTCCTTTGTACTTTGCCCTCTCCATATGACAGACTGATGAGCGGCTGGCATCCATCGCTTACTCCCTGCATGAGCAGCATGATCACGGAGGAAATATAACTGACCGGAGCATAGCAGGTAACAGCCAGGTCTCCCCCCACCAGAGATGCGCTTCTATTTACCAGTATCAGGGTGATATTGGGGGAGAACGTAAGCCCAAAGGGCGACAGTCCAATACTCAGAATCCGTTTTGCCAGACTCAGCTTTGCATCTCCAAAGTCGAGGGCCGGCTTTTCTTTTTTTATGATAAAGAAGACCAGGCATACAAGGAAGGTCATGCCCTGCCCGATTACGGTAGCAATAGCAGCCCCCATCATACCCCAGGGAATCACCCATACAAACAGATAGTCCAGAGCAATATTGGTGACGAAACCAGTGATCATCGCAAGCATAGAGATGACTGCGCTCCCCATATTACGGATCAGAGGCACAAGGCCGGTTCCCATAATCTGAAATACTGCACCAAAGCTGATGTACAGCAGATATTCCCTTCCAAGTTTATAGATCTCCCCGGAAGCCCCGAACAGGCCCAGCACCGTTGGTGCGCCCGCCAAAAACAGAATGGTGAGCAGTACGCTGGATAAACAGAGCAGTACTACCGACATTCCGAAATACTGTTTTGCACTGTGAGTATCACCGTTTCCTATATGAATGGAATATTCAATGGCTCCGCCCATGCCGATTCCCGTTCCGGCTGCCTGCAAAAATGCAGTTAAGGGAAAGGCCATATTTACTGCGGCTAAGGCATTGTCCCCCAAAGCATTTCCAACAAAAAAACCGTCTGCTATGGAGTAGATTCCGGATAAAGCAAATGCGAGCATGGACGGGATTACATATTGAAAGAAAGACTTATTTACGTTCACTTTCGACCTCCTCTTTTAAATAGCTGTTGTAAAGAGAAACAGTTTTTAAAAGCATTTCTGTATTTTCCTCTCCCATTTTAGTCCAGGCGCTGTATTCTGCTTTCTGAAGGTTGCAGGCGATGGAATCCACGTAAAGCTTCCCCTCTTTGGTTAACTGGATCAGCTTGGACCGGCGGTCTGTCTCATAGGATGTCAGTGAGACGAGTGAGCGTCCCATCAAATTTTTGAGTACGGAATTGACGGTCTGTTTTGGAAGCGTCCATTGCCTGCAGATATCTTTTTGCAGACAGGTGCCCTTCATTTCAGCCAGTGATAAAATGACCAGCAGCTCACTGTAGGATAAACCATGTTTTTTGGCCCAATCCTCATAGATCATATTAGTTTCCCGCCATAAGGCAGTATAGAGTTCTAATTTCTTCATAATTTTCATCCTTTCAATTGGTCTGATATCAGACTAATAATAACATAGTATTATTATTGCGTCAAGAAAATTATAAAGCAAAATAACGCAGGAATATGTGGGATTAGTTCGTGTAAAGGATGATATAAGAAGCAGAAAAGAGGAAAATACAAGGATATAGAAGTACGATAAAGGACTAATGCGAGAGGGGCGGAAAAAGTGTGCATTCGGCAATTGAAATTCTGCAAAGCGGGGAGGCGGTTATCATGCAGCCGCTGCAAATGATAATAGATACCATAACAGGGATGGCTTTGCTATGATGAAGTGGGTACGGCACATGGATATGTTGAAGTAACAAAATGGCTGAACTCTGCAAGTACTTAAAAAGTATCTGCAAAGTTCAGCCATTTATAATGTAAAAGTTTTTCTATCATATTATGTCAAAATTATCTTTTTACGTGCATTACGCTTCGAATGCATCTCCACAAACGTTACCTCGGCAGTTAACTCAACCCAGGCACCCTTACGGCACCCGGAAGGTTCTGCTTAGTGCTGCTTCGTTCCCGACCTGACACGGTTCACAGATTCCCGTCGCGTAAGACCCAGATCTCAACGCCACTTTCCAAGGGCAGCTCTGCAAATCAGCACCCTCTGCGTAATATCACCCCTGCTATAGCGGATTGCAGGTACAAGGTACCGCTAACACCCCGGCTGCACGAGTCTTAATTTTACCCTGTTTTTTCCGAAATGTCAACGGATTACTAGAGTTTTTATTTACTATAAGCCAAAAATATAGTAAAATTAGCACTTAAGACGTGGTAATCCGAAGTTTTGCTGCGTTCTATACTAAATTCAGAGGTTTGTAAAATGCAGAAACAAACCTTAAAAATGGAGATACAGTCTTTTATGAAAGTTTTATTAGCGGCAGTCAATGCAAAATATATTCACTCCAATCTGGCGGTGTACAGTCTGAAAAGCTTTGCGTCAGAGTACGGCCGGGAGATTCAGATTGCGGAGTATACGATTAATCAGAGCCTAGATGATATTCTGGCGGATATTTACAGGCAGAAACCGGATATCCTGTGTTTTTCCTGCTACCTTTGGAATATCAGTTATGTGAAACAGCTTATCGTTGAGATAAAGAAAGTACTGCCGGATACCCGGATCTGGCTGGGCGGCCCGGAAGTTTCCTACAATGCGGCCAGGATGCTGGAGAGTTATCCACAATTGGAGGGAGTCATGCGTGGGGAAGGGGAAGAAACGTTCCTGGAGCTGCTTCATTATTATCACGGAGTGCTGGATAAACTGGAAGATGTTAGGGGAATTGTTTTCCGCAGGGGGATAAGTTCCAAAGAACCGGCCGGTATTGTGGAAAACCCATGGCGGCAGGCGATAGAACTTAGCAGAGTACCGTTTGTCTATCAGGATATGGAAAAGTTTAAAAATAAAATCATCTATTATGAGTCCAGCAGGGGATGCCCGTTCTCCTGCAGCTATTGTCTTTCTTCTATTGATAAGGTGCTCCGCTTCCGTGATCTTTTTCTTGTGAAAAAAGAACTGCAGCAGTTTATTGATGCAGAGATCCCTCAGGTAAAATTTGTGGACAGGACATTTAACTGCAGACATGATCATGCCATGGCAGTGTGGTCCTACATTGCGGACCATGATAAGGGGAAGACAAACTTTCATTTTGAAGTGGCGGCAGACCTGCTGGGGGAGGACGAGCTGAAGCTTATCGAAACAATGCGTCCGGGGCTGATCCAGCTGGAGATCGGCGTGCAGTCAGTGAATCCGGATACAATCCGGGAGATCAGGCGCGTTATGAGGTTTGAAGAAGTAAAACGGGTGGTCAGCCGGATTCATGAAGGCGGCAACGTACACCAGCATCTGGATCTGATTGCCGGGCTTCCCTTTGAGGATTATAACAGCTTCCGGAATTCGTTTAATGAGGTTTATGCACTGCAGCCGGAGCAGTTACAGCTGGGATTTTTGAAGGTGCTGAAAGGCTCCTGCATGCAGGAACAGGCCGGAGAGTATGGGCTTCAATATCAGGACAGACCGCCATTTGAAGTATTGTCCACGAAGTGGATGTCCTATGACGATATCCTCCGTCTCAAAGGGATTGAGGAGATGGTGGAAGTCTATTATAACAGCGGCCAGTTTCAGAATACGCTGTGTGTACTGGAGCGCGCCTTTTTGGACAGCTTCTCTCTGTATGAGGAACTCAGCCGGTACTATGAAGTGAATGCCCTTCATATGCTGAACCATTCCAGGATTACAAGATATGAGATCATGTACCGGTTTGCAGTGGAGCACGATGAGAAATGTGCAGAAGAATACAGAAAGTCACTGACCATCGATTTATACCTTCGGGATAATGTGAAAAACCGGCCTGCATTTGCAGGGGAACCGGCGCTGAAGAAGGAAGAGGCTGCAGCATTTTATGACAGAGAGGCTGTAGAATTCCGATATCTGAAGGGGTATGAACAGTATGATAAAAGACAGATACGAAAGATGACACATCTGGAAAAGATGGACGGAGAGTTTGTGCTGTTTGATTATAAGAACAGGGATGTTCTGACAAACCAGGCAAGCGTCTATTACATTCATGAAGAGGAGATACTATGAAAAAAAGAACGGGAGAGATTCTCTCAATTCTGGATGAGCAGTATGGCCGGGAATATGTATGTTATCTGAATCATGATACGCCCTGGCAGCTTTTGATTGCCACGATGCTCAGCGCTCAGTGCACGGATGCGAGAGTCAATATTGTAACAAGGGATTTGTTCCAGAAGTATGATACGGTGGAGAAGTTTGCCAATGCGGATCTAAAAGAACTGGAACAGGATATTAAGCCCACTGGATTCTATCATACGAAAGCGAAAAATATAATTGCATGCACCCGGGCGCTGATCAATCGGTTTGGAGGGGAAGTACCGCGCAGCCTGGAGGATCTGACTTCTCTGGCCGGGGTGGGGCGCAAGACGGCGAATGTCATCCGCGGAAACATTTACTACGAGCCAAGCGTGGTGGTGGATACCCATGTCAAACGCATATCAAAGCGCCTTGGGCTGACTAAACATGAAGACCCGGAAAAGATCGAGCAGGATTTGATGAAAGAACTTCCAAAAGATCATTGGATTCTGTATAATATACAGATCATCACATTCGGGCGTTCCATCTGTACGGCAAGGAGTCCGAAGTGCGGGGAATGCTTCTTGCAAAAATATTGTAAAGAGTATAAAATGTAACCTAACTAATTAAAATTGGATTCCAGAATAAAGAGGTGTATTAGGATGAATTTCTATAATAAGAAGGTAAGAAGGATTATTTCGATTGTCATTATGGTGATTATCCTGGCGATGGTGGCTACGATGGTAATTCCGTATCTTGTTGCATAAAATGTTCTAAGAATTCAGGGGATGGCATATGGCAGACAGAAGAAGAAAACGCAGAAGGAGGCGCAGAGCACAGAGAAGGGCTGTTTTTGGAGCAGCTTTGATTGTGGTGTTCGCACTTCTGGTAATTCTCTGTGTACAGATTTTCCTCCGCAGTTATATTGGAAAGTTTGACAGCCATAGAATTATACAGGGCGTTTCCATTGGGAATACAGACGTATCCGGATTGACCGTAAAAAAGGCGAAGGAAAAGGTGGAGGCAGAGGTGACGGCTTCCATGAAAGAAAAGCTGGATCTTACGCTGGAGGACGGCAGACATTCCGAGGTGGAGCTGTCGGCTATGGGGATTACCGTAAAAGATCTGGACGACACTCTGCAGGAGGCGCTTGATTACGGCCGGAAAGGCAGTACTGTCAAATGTTATAAGATCATGAAGAAGGCGGAGAAGAACGAGAATAAGAAAAAATTTCCGGTGGAATATAAAGTGACGGAGGATTCAGCCAAAGAGGCTTTGAATCATGCTATGTCCCACGTTCTGAACCTTCCGGAGAATGCCAGAGTGACGCAGTCCGATTCCGGTGTAACGATTGTGAAGGAGAAGGCCGGCGAGGTGCTGGATTTGAAAAAGACTGTGAAGAGTATCAACAAGCTTCTCGGCGGCAGCTGGGACGGGAAGAGCGGCAGTGTGGAAGCTTATTTGACATATATTGATCCGGAAGTGACGGCGGACGATCTGAAAGATGTGACAGACCTGCTGGGAAGCTTCACTACATTTTATGGAAGCGACGGTTCCGGGCGTGCACAGAACATTGAGAGCGGAACGAAGCATATTGACGGCGCCTTTCTGAAGCCAGGGGAGGAGTACTCTGCGAATGCAGCGATGGAGCCGTACACCGAGGAGAATGGATTTACCAATGCGGCTTCCTATGAGGATGACAAGGTGGTCGAATCTATGGGCGGCGGTATCTGCCAGATATCCACAACGCTGTATAATGCATTGTTATATGCAGAGCTGGAGGTGACGGAGCGTTCACCCCACACGATGCTCGTGTCGTATGTGGAGAGATCCCGGGATGCAGCGATCGCAGACGATGTGAAGGATCTGAAGTTTAAGAATAATCAGCAGACTCCGATATATATAGAAGGAATTCTTGCAGACGGAAATGTCACGTTTAACATATATGGTAAAGAAACAAGGGACGCAGGAAGAACTCTGGAATTTGAAAGTGAGACAACGGCTGAGGTGATGCCGGAAGGGAAACGATTTGTTGCAACCGAGGATGCTGCCGGTACTTATTATACTACAGGACAGGCACAGCCGGAGATATCTGCCCGTCTCTGGAAAGTCGTATATCTAAACGGTGAGGAGCAGAGCAGGGAGATTATTAATAACAGTCAGTATGTGCCGGTGAAAGAGACCGTAGCAGTGGGAACTGCGTCGGATAATCCTGAGCTTACGCAGAAAATCAACAACGCAATTCAAACCCAGGACGAGAATCAGATCATGAACGCCATTCAGGGGGATGCGCAGGCGGAGGAGAACAGCGCAGGTTAAACGGAGCAGAATAATGTAAAAGGCAGGAAAGCTATGAAAGCAGGCAATATATCACAGACTGTATGGAAACGGTCTGTTAGAAAACAACTGCATACTGTGAGGGAAGAAGTTCTTTTTCCGCCGTCAGTGGAAGAGACATGCACTGCTGTCCGCATATCAGGGGGGAATCTGGCTGTATATGCACAGGCGGAGGCTTCCGGGGATTCCGTAAATATCGGGATTTATGCTGCTGCCAGGGCTCTGAATGATCTTGCGGTCCGCGGTGCGGTACCGATGGCAGTATCGGCGCAGATTCTTCTCACCCCACGTGCAGAGGAAAAAGAACTGAAAGCAATGACCGGCTGTCTGGAATCTATATGTGGGGAGGCCGGTGTACAGCTGGCCTGTGTACGTGCGGAGGTGAATCCGGCTGTCATGCGGACGGTTATTTTCGTGACAGCACAGGGAGAGGCAGTACGGGATAGTCTGATACGTCCTGCGTATGCTTTGCCCGGGCAGGATATCGTTCTTTGCGGTTTTGCCGGACTGGAAGGAATGCTGCGGATACTCGATGAGCGGGAAACGGAGCTTGGAAGACGGTTCGTACCGGCTTTCATCCAGCAGATGAAGGACCTGAAGGAGAACCTGCTGGCTCTGGGTGCCATTCGGGCGGCGGCGGATTCTGGAGTAAAAGCCATGCATCAGGTCGGAAGCGGGGGTATATTTGCCGGACTGTGGGAACTGGGTGAGGCATCCGGGATTGGGATGGAAGTAGATTTGTCCGCAATGTCTGTCAAACAGGAGACGGTGGAGCTCTGTGAATACTATAACCTGAATCCTTATCAGATGACATCTGCGGGGTGTATCCTGATGACAGCCGATGACGGTGATACGCTTGTGAGAGCCCTGGAAGGGGTGGGTGCACGAGCCAGCAAGCTTGGGGTTGCCACGGACAAAAAGGCCCGGGTAATCACAAGCGGTGAAGAACAGCGATACTTAGACAGGCCGGCACCGGATGAACTGATGTGCTGGTGGGAGCGGGGCGGCGGAAACGGACTGCGCTGATAACAGGCCTGTGTGAATATAATTTTCCGTACGGCAGCTGCTGTGCGGCCGCACGGAGTAAAGAAGTTCTGAGATATATAATTTTAGGAGGAGCAGAGATGGATAACCTGAGAAATGAAATATTAAGATATTTGGAAACGAACAGCCGGGTCGATCTGGCAGAACTTGGAGTTCTGGTCGGAGTAGACGAGGCAACCGTGGCGAATGAAATTGCAGATATGGAAAAAGAAAAAATCATCTGTGGATACCACACACTGATCGACTGGGATAAAGCCGGTGTGGAGACGGTGACCGCACTGATTGAGGTGCGTGTGACTCCACAGCGCAACCAGGGCTTCGACCGGATTGCTGAGCGCATCTACAATTACCCGGAAGTACACGCTGTATACCTGATTTCAGGAGGCTATGACCTGCTTGTGACACTGGAAGGGAAAACACTGAAAGAAGTCTCCCGTTTTGTGTCCGAGAAGCTTTCACCGATTGATGCTGTGATCAGTACTGCAACTTATTTTATACTGAAAAAATACAAAGACCATGGAACGATCCTGGTACCGAAAAAAGAATCAGAAAGGATGCTGGTGACGCCCTAATGAGAAATCCATTATCTAAAAAAATAATAGAAATCGAACCGTCCGGTATCCGTAAGTTTTTTGATGTGGCAAATGAGATGAAAGATGCGATTTCCCTCGGTGTGGGGGAGCCGGACTTTGATACTCCCTGGCGGATACGTGAGGAGGGAATCTTTTCTCTGGAAAGAGGACGCACGTTTTATACATCCAATGCCGGACTGCAGGAGCTTCGAGACGAGATCTGCAGATATCTGGAACGGAAGATCCATGTCAGATATGATTCCAGAACAGAGACGCTGGTTACAGTGGGAGGCAGCGAGGCCATTGATGTGGGACTGCGCTGTATGCTGGATCCGGGAGACGAGGTCCTGATTCCGCAGCCAAGCTATGTATCCTACCTTCCATGTACCGTCATGGCTGATGGGGAGCCGGTCGTGATACCGCTTCAGTATGAAAATGAATTCAAATTGACGGTGGAGGATCTGGAGAAATATGTTTCACCAAAAACAAAAGTGTTAATTATGCCTTTCCCGAATAACCCGACGGGATCTATTATGACAAAAGAAGATCTGGAGCCGGTGGCACAATTTGTGAAGGAACATGATTTATATGTAATATCAGATGAGATTTACTCCGAGCTGACCTATAAGACGGAGCATGTTTCAATAGCCAGTCTTCCGGGAATGAGGGAGAGGACGATCGTCATCAACGGCTTTTCAAAGGGATTTGCCATGACAGGATGGCGGCTGGGCTATTGCTGCGGGCCGGAGGCCATTATCGAACAGATGGTGAAGCTGCACCAGTATGCCATCATGTGTGCGCCTACAAACAGCCAGTATGCGGCCATTGAAGGCCTGAGAAACTGCGAGGATGAAGTGGAGGAGATGCGCAAATCCTATAATCAGAGGAGACGTTTCCTGATGCATGAGTTTGCACGTATGGGACTGGAATGTTTTGAGCCTTTCGGTGCATTTTATGTCTTCCCGAGTATACTGGAATTTAATATGACATCTGAGGAATTTGCAACCCGCCTGCTGCAGGAGGAAAAGGTCGCTGTTGTTCCCGGAACCGCATTTGGAAAATGTGGGGAGGGCTTCCTGCGCATCTCCTATGCATATTCCCTGGATGATCTGAAAGAAGCTCTGGGACGTCTGGGCAGCTTCATACAACGCCTCGGGAACGAGAGGTAGAAAAGATGCTCAATATTGTACTGCATGAGCCGGAGATACCGGCAAATACGGGCAACATCGGCAGAACCTGCGTTGCCTCGAATACGCGTCTGCATCTGATCGGGCCGCTGGGATTCAAACTGAATGAGAAGGCGTTAAAACGTGCGGGGATGGATTACTGGTCTGACCTGGATGTGACGACTTATATTGATTTTAATGATTTCATGGAGAAAAATCCCGGGGCGAAGATCTATATGGCTACGACGAAAGCACCGAAAGTATACACGGAGGTTCATTATGAACCGGACTGTTTCATCATGTTCGGAAAGGAAAGCGCAGGCATTCCGGAGGAGATTCTCGTGGAACATAAGGAAAACTGTGTGAGGATCCCTATGGTAGGGGATATCCGTTCTCTGAACCTGGGAAATTCTGTGGCAATCGTATTATATGAGGCTCTGAGGCAGAATGGGTTTTCCGAGATGAACCTGGAAGGGCAGCTGCACCATCTGAGGTGGCAGGAGTAAAGATACCGGTGCAGAAGCATTGAATGTGCGGATATGGATGAAATCACTTTTTTTGCACCATTGACAATTGAAAGAACCAGAAACAGGGTAAATAAATCTGTATTTCTGGTTCTTTTTTATTTGATAGAGTAATGTAGTTAACCGTTAAACATATGGTGAAATCCCTATAAAATTAACAAGAGAACCAGCAAAATGGAAGGTTAAATACGAAATCGATTTCTAAAATCGGGAAACTAAAAAAGACAGAGGTATTTTGTTGAAGTGTATTTATATTTCAGCGATTGATAAAAAAGCGGTTGAGAAAACCTGGTTTTGTCTATAATAAGAGAAGCAGATTTGGTGTTTTATTTTATGAAAACGGCTAAAATAAAGGAATTTCTAAACAAACTGCACAATTTCTAAAGAAAAAGTCAATATCTCATTGTAGACTATTAATAAGATGTGTGATATCCTAAAATCGTGTACGTAGAAAGGCGGTGACTAATATATGGTAGAAGAAACCATTCAATTGATTAGGGAGACGGAAGCAAAAGCCGAAGCCGTTGTAAAAGACGCCGATGCACAGTGCAGAAAAATACTGGATGATGCATCGAAAGAGGCTGACACGCTGAAGGCAGGTCAGATGGAAGAGATTCGTAAAAGAGCGGCATCCATGATGGAAGCTGCGAAAGAACAGGGTGCACAATCTCAGAAAGATGCAATGTCAGCTGTCGAAAAGGAAATCAGTGCGCTGAAGCAACTGGCTTCTGAAAAGGAAGAGACAGCAGTTAGTCTCGTGATTTCACAACTGGTTTAGGCAAAAATGCGGGATAAAGGAGGGAATATATTATGGCGGTATTGCAGATGCAACGAGTTAGTATCTGCGCTTTGAAGAAAGACCGAAAGGCAATCCTGGAGAAACTGCAGCGCATGGGTGTTATGGAGATCAATCATATACTGGAGGAAGATGAAGACTTCCGCAGGATGGATACGGCGAATGCCAGGAGCAGCTTTGAAAAGGCTGCGGCGGCCGCAGATCAGGCCCTGAATCTTTTGCAGCAGTATGCTCCTGTCAAGCAGTCCCTGCTGTCATCACTGGCGGGAAAAGATCTGATAGAGAAAGAAAAGTACCAGTCTGTGATCGAGAACAGAGAGGAACTGCAGAAAAAAGCCAAAAGAATTCAGGCGCTGGATAAGGAGCGGGCGGAAAACAGAGCCAGCATCCTTAAAATTGAAAACAGCATTGAAAGCCTGATGCCCTGGCTTCCTCTGGATGTACCTGTGAGTTTCGGGGGAACAGAACATATCATGATGCTGCCTGGAACATTGTCCGGTCAGTTTACACTGGATCAGGTGTATGAGATGCTGGCGGAACAGGCACCGGAACTGGAAGTGGATATCCATATTATTTCTGCAGAGCAGGATACAGTATATCTGACCGTGTTCTGTCTGCGCAAAGATTCTGCTGCAGCAGAAGAGGCACTGAGAAGTATTGGCTTTGCCAGACCATCCCAGATCTCAGATCAGGTACCGGCGGAAGCAAAAGCGGATATGGAAAAGGAGATTTCCCGGATTCAGTCCAATATTGCAGAGATCGAGAAGGAGATTATGAGCCTTGCGGTTCACCGTGAGGGACTGAAACTTCTGGCAGACTATTACCGTGTCCGGGCTGATAAATATGAAGTGCTTGGGCAGCTGCCTCAGTCGGAGCGGACCTTCCTGATCAGCGGTTATGTGCCGAAAAAGGAAGCGGCCAGAATTCAGAAGACCTTGGGCGGCCAGTATGACTGCGTTGTGGACCTGGAGGAATTAAAGGAAGATGAAGAAGCCCCTGTACTTTTGAAAAACAGCAGCTTCTCATCCAGCGCAGAGGGAATCCTGGAGGCGTTCGGCCTGCCCGGCAGGGGTGAGGTGGATCCTACAGCGATTATGTCGTTTTTCTATGTGTTCCTGTTCGGTTTGATGCTTTCAGATGCGGCATACGGAGCGATTGTTTCAATTGTATGCGGTGTATTGATTCTAAAGTTTCCGAGAATGGGAAAGAGCATGAAGACTTCCATCCAGTTATTCTTCTGGTGTGGAATTTCCACCCTGTTCTGGGGGATCATGTTTGGCGGATATTTTGGCGACGTGATCAATGTCATATCAAGAACATTTTTCGGACATGAGGTTGGAATACCGGCAGTGTGGTTCGTTCCGCTGGATGAACCGATGAAGCTTTTAATATATTCTATGCTGTTCGGTGTGATTCATCTGTTCACCGGACTGGGAATCAAAGGCTATATGTGCCTGAGAGACAAGAAGTACATGGATTTTTTCTGTGACGTGGTTCTCTGGTATATGCTTTTAATCGGACTTTTAATCATGCTCATTCCGAGCGACATTTTTGCATCAATTGCCCAGGCAACAATCGTATTCCCGGCGGCGGTGAATGCGCTTGGCAAATGGATGGCAATTATAGGTGCGGTAGGAATCGTCCTTATGTCAGGGCGTGCGAATAAGAACTTCGGGATCCGATTGGCACTTGGGGCTTATGACCTCTATAATGTCAGCGGCTGGCTCAGTGACGTGCTTTCTTATTCAAGGCTTCTTGCGCTTGGCCTTGCAACGGGCGTTATCGCATCTGTTGTGAACCAGATGGGAAGTATGGGCGGTAAGAGTGTATTCGGAGTGATTGTGTTTATAATAGCCTTTATAGTTGGGCATACATTTAATATAGCGATTAATCTTTTGGGAGCATATGTGCACACAAACCGTCTGCAGTTTGTAGAGTTTTTCGGTAAGTTCTATGAGGGTGGCGGACGTGCATTCAATCCTTTTAAAGAAAATACAAAATATGCAGATATTAAGGAGGAAACAAATTTATGAGTCAGTTAGGTATTGTTTATGCGCTTCTTGGCGCGGGGGTTGCAGTATTTCTAGCAGGAGCAGGTTCAGCTCTGGGTGTCGGTATTGCAGGTCAGGCTGCATCCGGGGTTGTTTCAGAGGATCCAAGTAAGTTTGCAAAAGTATTGATTCTCCAGCTGTTGCCTGGTACACAGGGACTGTATGGACTGATCATCGGATTCGTTACACTTTCCAAGATCGGCCTTCTTGGCGGCGGAGTAGCAGATATTTCTGTGCAGACAGGGCTTCTCATTCTGGCAGCATGCCTTCCAATCGGTATTGTAGGTTTAATTTCCGCAAGATCCCAGGGAAAAACCGCGGCAGCTGCGATAGGCATCATTGCAAAGAAACCGGAACAGTTCGGTAAAGCAATGCTTTTCCCTGCAATGGTTGAGACATACGCAATTTTGGCACTTCTGATCTCATTCCTGGCAGTCAGTGCAATACCGGTTTAATTGGGAATGTATCACGAAGACCGAAGTAGGTAACAGTTCAGACAGGTCTGTGCATTTACTGCATAGACCGTACGAAAACATGGTGGCTGCAGGCATCCAGCCCTTCGCCTCAGGCGAATTTCAATGGGCTGGATGCGTAACAGTTCAGGCTTGCCTGAACTGTTACCGAAGTAGTATGAAGAAGGAGAGCTTATAAATGAGTGGATTAGACAAAATGAAAAGTCAGATCCTGGATGAGGCGACCCACTCAGCGGAAGTGAAAATCGCGGAGGCCAAGGCGAAGGCAGAAGTAATATTGAAGGATGCCCGCGCAGAGGCAGCAGCACAGGTCGAAAAAATCTCCAATAAGGCTCAGGCGGATGTGGACAATTACGCACAGCGTATCGCATCCTCCTGCGATATGCAGCGCAAGCAGGCGATACTGCGTGCTAAGCAGGAAGTGATAGCCGATGTGCTCGACAAGGCATATGACAGGATTATGAATCTGGATACAGAAGCATATTTTGAGATGATCCAGAAGATGCTGGAAGAATATGTGCTGCCGGAAGAAGGCGTGATTTGCTTTTCCGCGGAGGATCTGGAGAGGATGCCTGCGGGATTTGAGGCGGTGATTCAGAAGACCGCTGCCGGTAAGGGCGGTGCTTTAAGCCTTTCCAGGGATGCAAAAGAGATGAAGGGCGGTTTCATCCTGGTCTATGGCGGGATCGAAGAAAACTGTACCATAAAGGCATTATTTGATGCAAAACGGGATGAATTATCCGATAAAGTACATGGGTTATTATTCGGATAGATAACAAGGAAACATCCATGTTACTAAGGCTCGAAAAGACCGAGCCCAAGTCAACAGGATGTACTTTACAACTAAGGTTTGAAAAGACCAAACCTAAGTTGTGGAACAAGGAAACATCCATGTTACTAAGGCTCGAAAGAACCGAGCCCAAGTCAACAGGATGTACTTTACAACTAAGGTTCAAAAAGACTGAACCTAAGTTGTATAAGCAGCAGGAGGGTTTATTTTGAATGATTTAGAATATACTTACGCGGTTGCGCGTATACGGGCTTTGGAGTCCTCACTGTTTTCCAGTACTGAGATTGAGCGGCTGCTGGCGTGCGCGGATGAAGAGCAGTGCCTGCAGTTTCTGAGTGAAAAAGGCTGGGGAGACGGGACTGGCTCCATGGACGCTTCTGCCATGCTGAAACGGGAAGAAGAGAAGACCTGGGAAGTGATTGATGATGTTGCTCCCGATTTTTCAGTGTTTGATGTTCTGTCCTATCCTAAGCTGTACCATAACCTGAAGGCGGCAATTAAGGAAGTGTGCACTGAAGTAGAAAACAAAAATATTTTCTATGATGATTGTTCAATTCCGGGGGCAGAGATGCTTCAGCTTGTGAGAAATAAGGAATTCCAGAGGCTTCCGGGCAAGATGGGAGAGACAGCTTCAGAGGCTTATGATACGCTGCTTCATACAAGAGACGGACAGTTATGTGATGTAATCGTAGACAGGGCTGCTCTGGATGCCATTTATGAGGCGGGACAGAAGGCGGAGGACGATATTATCAAAAACTATGCCGAGTCCACTGTGGCAATTGCAGATATTAAGATTGCCGTCCGATCACAGAAGACCGCAAAATCTCTTGAGTTTATGAAGCGCGCGATGGCACCTTGTGACAGCGTGAATGTGGATCAGCTGTCAAAGGCTGCGGTAACCGGTATGGAGGCCGTCAGAGATTATCTTCTGGGCACATCCTACGCGGAGGGCGCGGCGGCACTGGAGGAATCCCCTTCAGCATTTGAGCGTTGGTGTGATAACCGCATGATGGAAACGATCCGGCCTCAGAAATATAATTCTTTTTCTGTAGGCCCGCTGGTAGCCTATGTGCTGGCCAGAGAAAATGAAATAAAAACTGTTCGTATTATCCTGACCGGAAAGCAGAATGATTTTCCGGACGAGATGATCAGGGAAAGGATAAGGGAGATGTATGTATAAGATAGCTGTGGTTGGCGACTATGACAGCATTTACGGCTTCGCAACACTGGGCCTCAGCATCTGCCCCGTCCAGAACAGAGAAGAAGCCGAAGCGAAGTTAAGACAGCTTGCAGGTGGCAGATATGGAATTATCTATATTACAGAAGCCATTGCGGCGCAATTAAAAGATGTAATAGAAGAGTATAAAGAGCAGACGATGCCTGCAATCATACAGATACCGGGCGTATCCGGCAATACTGGAGCAGGCGTGGAAGGCGTAAAGAAAACTGTGGAGCAGGCAGTCGGATCAGACATCCTGTTCTCGCAAGAATAGCAGGGTAACATCCATGTCACTAAGGTTTGAAAGAACCAAACCTAAGTCGACAGGATGTACTTTGCAACTAAGGCTCGAAAAGACCGAGCCTAAGTAGCATAAGCAAGGTAACATCCATGTCACTAAGGTTTGAAAGAACCAAACCTAAGTCGACAGGATGTGCTTTGCAACTAAGGCTCGAAAAGACCGAGCCTAAGTAGCATAAGCAAGGAGGTATATTCGTCGAATGAGTAAAGGCGTAATTAAAAAAGTTGCAGGACCTCTGGTTATTGCAGAGGGGATGCGGGACGCGAATATGTTTGACGTAGTCCGTGTCAGTAATCAAAGACTGATTGGCGAAATCATAGAGATACATGGCGATGAGGCTTCTATACAGGTTTATGAGGAGACTTCAGGACTCGGTCCGGGGGAACCGGTGCAGTCTATGGAAGTTCCGATGTCTGTAGAATTAGGACCTGGTCTGATCAGCAGTATTTATGATGGAATCCAGAGACCGCTGGATGATATTATGAAGGTTTCCGGAAACAATCTGAAACGTGGAGTAGAAGTTCCTTCCCTGAAGAGAGATCTGAAATGGGAATTTGTTCCTACAGCAGCAGTGGGGGATGAAGTGGAAGCCGGAGATATTATCGGCACAGTGCAGGAAACGATCGTTGTCCAGCAGAAGATCATGGTGCCTTATGGCATCAAAGGAAAGATAAAAGAAATCAAAGCCGGAGAGTTTACGGTTGAAGAGACAGTTGCGGTCGTTGAGACTGCTGATGGAGATAAGAATCTGACCCTGATGCAGAGATGGCCGGTCCGCAAAGGCCGTCCTTATAAAAAGAAACTGCCGCCGGAGATGCCTCTTGTAACAGGACAGCGAGTTGTCGATACCTTTTTCCCGATTGCAAAGGGCGGTGTTGCAGCGGTTCCGGGACCATTCGGAAGCGGCAAAACTGTCATCCAGCATCAGCTTGCAAAATGGGCGGAAGCAGATATCGTTGTTTATATCGGATGCGGTGAGCGTGGAAATGAGATGACGGACGTTCTGAACGAGTTCCCGGAATTGAAGGATCCAAAGACAGGGCAGTCATTGATGGAGAGGACCGTGCTGATTGCAAATACCTCTGACATGCCTGTTGCGGCCCGAGAAGCTTCTATTTATACAGGAATCACAATCGCGGAGTATTTCCGGGATATGGGATTCTCCGTAGCATTAATGGCGGACTCTACATCCCGCTGGGCAGAGGCGCTCAGGGAGATGTCGGGACGTCTGGAAGAGATGCCTGGTGAGGAAGGATATCCTGCTTATCTGGGAAGCCGTCTTGCACAGTTCTATGAGAGAGCCGGTCATGTGATCTGTCTTGGAAAAGACGGGAGAGAAGGTGCGCTGTCTGCGATTGGGGCTGTATCCCCTCCGGGCGGTGATATTTCCGAACCGGTATCGCAGGCAACACTTCGTATTGTAAAAGTATTCTGGGGACTTGACTCCGCACTTGCGTATAAAAGGCATTTCCCGGCAATCAACTGGCTGAACAGCTATTCCCTGTATCTGGATGATATGGAAAAATGGTTCAACTCAGCAGTTGCACCGGACTGGATGGAAAACCGCCAGAAGATGATGTCGCTGCTCCAGGAAGAGGCAGAGCTGGAAGAAATCGTTAAGATGGTTGGTATGGACGCACTGTCCCCGAGTGACCGGCTGAAGATGGAAGCAGCACGCTCTATCCGTGAGGATTTCCTGCATCAGAACTCTTTCCATGAGGTGGATACTTATACTTCACTGAAAAAACAGCACATGATGATGAAACTGGTTATGGCATTTTACGAGCAGGCCGTGGCAGCACTTGCAGAAGGCGCCCAGCTGCAGAAACTGATCAATATGCCGGTTCGTGAGCAGATTGGACGTTTCAAGTATACGCATGAGGATAATCTGGACAGCGCATACGAAGAAGTAAAGAAAGAACTGCATGTGGAAATTGCCAACACATTAGGGAAGGAGGACTTCTAAATGCCAAAAGAGTATAGAACCATACAAGAAGTAGCCGGCCCTCTGATGTTAGTGCGCGGCGTAGAGAATGTTACCTATGATGAACTGGGAGAAATTGAGCTTGCAGACGGAGAAACACGTCGCTGTAAAGTACTGGAGATCAACGGAAACGATGCTCTGGTTCAGTTATTTGAAAGTGCAACAGGTATTAACCTGTCGAACAGCAAGGTGCGTTTCCTGGGACGGAGCATGGAGCTTGGTGTATCTGAGGATATGCTGGGACGTGTCTTTGACGGCCTGGGACGTCCGATCGATGAAGGACCGGAGATTCTTCCGGATGCCCGCATGGATATCAATGGCCTGCCTATGAACCCGGCGGCCAGAAGTTATCCGGAGGAGTTTATCCAGACCGGTGTTTCGGCCATTGACGGACTGAACACACTGGTCCGCGGACAGAAGCTGCCTATTTTCTCGGCATCCGGTTTGCCGCATGCCCAGCTCGCGGCACAGATTGCAAGACAGGCAAAGGTACTGGGCTCAAATGAAAACTTTGCCGTTGTATTTGCTGCAATGGGTATTACATTTGAGGAATCCAACTTCTTCATTGAAAGTTTTAAGGCAACAGGAGCGATCGACAGAACGGTTCTGTTCGTTAACCTGGCAAATGACCCTGCCATCGAGCGTATCGCGACACCGCGTATGGCTCTGACAGCGGCGGAATATCTTGCATTCGAAAAAGATATGCATGTCCTTGTTATCCTGACAGATATCACAAACTATGCAGATGCCCTGCGTGAGGTCTCCGCAGCCCGTAAAGAGGTACCGGGACGCCGCGGATATCCGGGCTATATGTACACCGACCTCGCCTCTCTTTATGAGAGAGCGGGACGTCAGAACGGTAAAAAGGGCAGTATCACGATGATCCCGATTTTGACCATGCCTGAAGACGATAAGACTCATCCGATTCCTGACCTGACGGGCTATATCACAGAGGGACAGATTATCCTGAGCCGTGATTTATACAGAAAAGGCATTACGCCTCCAATCGACGTTCTGCCGTCCCTGTCGCGTCTGAAGGATAAAGGTATTGGCGAGGGCAAGACACGTGCCGACCACTCAAACACGCTGAATCAGCTGTTTGCAGCATATGCGCGCGGTAAAGATGCGAAAGAGCTGATGGTTATCCTGGGTGAGGCCGCCCTGACAGACATAGATCTAATCTATGCGAAGTTTGCAGATGCTTTTGAAAATGAATATGTATCTCAGGGATACCAGACGGACAGAAGTATCGAAGAAACACTGAATATCGGATGGAAATTACTCTCCATGCTGCCGAGAGCGGAGCTGAAACGTATTGACGATAAGTTCTTAGACTTGTACTACGGGAAAGTATAAAGAAAAACGCAGCAGGCGGCAATAGAAAGGAGAGGTGATTACATTTGGCATCAACGCAGGTTAACCCAACCCGTATGGAACTGACCAGGCTGAAAAAGAAAAGGCTGACGGCCATCCGCGGTCACAAGCTGTTAAAAGACAAGCGAGACGAGCTGATGCGTCAGTACCTCGATCTGGTTCGTGAGAATATGGAGCTTCGTTTAAGGGTGGAAGCAGGAATCCTTTCTGCCAACAAAAACTTTGTCATTGCCAAAGCAGGCATGTCCGAGGCGGCACTGAATACAGCTCTCATGGCACCAAAGCAGGAAATCAATCTGGTTCCCGGCGAAAAGAATGTCATGAGCGTTAACATACCGACCTTTGACTACAAAACAAGGACCGCAGATGAGAATGACATCTACTCCTATGGTTTTGCTTTTACATCCAGCGACCTGGATGGGGCCGTAAAATCACTGGCAGATATACTGCCGGACATGATACGGCTGGCTGAGTGCGAGAAAGCATGCCAGCTTATGGCAGCAGAGATTGAGAAGACAAGAAGGCGTGTAAATGCGCTGGAACATGTCATCATTCCGGAGGCAGAAAAGAACATCAAGTATATTACCATGAAGTTGGATGAAAATGAGAGAAGTACTCAGATCCGTCTGATGAAGGTGAAAGATATGATGCTCCAAGAGGCACATCATTATAACGAAAAGAAGGAATATATGGCATAAAACATCAGCTGCTATGGAGGGATGTTCCCAAAGGAATTATGGGAATCAGGATGGAATGCAGCATAATTATAGAAGGACAGGTGATGAAAATTCACCTGTCCTTTTAAGTATACAAAAGTACTTTGCATTATTATTTTCGGACTGCTCTGTGAAATGAAACGATTCTGTTGGGAAGGAGGCTGTATTTTGAAAAATGATTTGTATGCAATAGCGGATGGTTTGACAGGTAAGGATATCAAGCTGATCAGGAAAAAATTGTGCATGACACAGGTTGAATTTGCAGGATTAGTAAATGTAACCAAGAAAACAATTGAGAGGTGGGAAGCGGATAAAACTGTCATTACAGGCCCCATTGTAACATTGGTAAAGATTCTGAATGATAATCCTGATATTTTAAACAATCTTAAGATACCGGAAAAAGTGTATCCAATGCGGCTGTGGTATATGTTCAAGAGAGAAAAATGTGCTGTTATTGATGTAGATGAACGCGGCAGAAGAGTAAAGCTCCATAATTTTACAAATGATTTTATAAAAAGGCCTTTCGGGCGCTTGGAAAACCCCACATTTGAACAGTATGAAGATTTCCTGGAATCCAGATGCTTTCCAAGAAGCCGGGACAAGATGAAATTGGTCTTGCAGGATTTGGATCTGCCCTTTTACGAGCCACTGATGATTATTGAAAAAACACAGGGAAAAATGGCGGAAGATGATTTTTGGATCAAGATAGAGAGGTGATGCAGGGTGGTTGAACTATTTAACAAAGATATAAACACCGATGACAGACAGTCATCAAAAGGGAATCAATCTGATACAACAATGGATTATCCGATGAGTCAGGAAACATTTAATTTGATAGGAAATGTAACCTCAAAAACATTTTGCTATGACTTTGATGAGCAATTGGATATTGCGGAACAGTTATACGGAACCCGGATTAAGTTAGGATTCAACATGCAGGATGTACGGTCTCTGCTATCTGAAGAACCGTACTATCCGGAAGATGTAAAGAGAAGAGTTCAGGAAATCATCTTTGAACGAATGCGTAAGTATAGATATTTGTGTGAAAAATAATAGGCAGATTCAATCTGATATCCTATTCAGAACAGCATTTTCAACATGAATAGAGTCCTGCGGGGAGTCTTGTAAATATCCGTATTTTCTATATTTTGACGGGGTAAATCCGGTTCTCTGCCGGAAAACTTTCGTGAAATAACCAGGTGTATCGAATCCCAGTGATTCAGATATCTTCTGCACCGGATCCGCAGTATAAATCAAAAGATATTTAGCAATACGTATTTTTTCACCGGTTATGAACTGAAGCGGCGGACAACCAAAAGACTCATCGAAGATCCGTATAAAATGATATTTGCTGAGGCAGACAGATTGGGCAAGTTCATCAACACTAATATTGCGGTGCAGATTATGGGAAATGACGTGCCAGACATTTTTTCGGAATTCCTGTCTTTTCGGGTTTTCATTTTCTTCTTTCATCTGATGATAAAGCTTCTTGAAAATCTCAAGCAGCATTGTGTAATTTCGTTCGGACAGCGCAAAAATATCCGGGTCCGGGCAGTCGGAGAGCCGGTAACAGCCAATCAGCCGGGAGCACATTTCTTTGTCCGCTGATTTAAAGGGCAGCGGCAAAAGCTTTTGGATTTGCCGGATAATTTGAACAACCGGCTCCCCGTTAAGATGTATCCAGGCAATCCGTGAAGGCGTGTCTTCGTCAAAGTAGTATTGGTGTGCCAAATGCAGGTCCATAAGGATATACTCTCCCGGATCTACAGCAATTTTTACTCCATTTTGGATGCACCAAAGGCGGCCGGAGATTGTGTACATTATCAGGTAATTATTGAAACTTTCCCGTTTGATGCAAAAACTCGGGTTGGATTCAAAACCCATACCATCACTGTAGCAAAGCAGTTTTTTTTGTATATCATTGGGTGAAATAAAACATCGGAAATCGGACTTCATATGCAGCACCTCCTCTCTGTGAAAGTATACAGCTGTTTTGATAAAACAGCAATAATTTACAATAAATACAGCAACATTTTTTCTTCCAACAGGCAGTGGACTGTGGTTTAATGAAAGAAAAACAGGGAAGATAGGTGAATAAAATGGAACAGTTAAAAATTTTACGCAAGCTTGCACATCAATACTATGAACAGGCCATGGATCCTGTGAATTTTGAGAGGATGCAGCTTCATATGGCTGTCAACGATCTGAAAATGCAGCGCCCGGTGGTGCTGATGAATGAGATTCCGTTCCACGAGCTGAATGTTGACGGCTCACTCACACAGCAATGTGAGGATCCCGTGCTCCGGCTTGCGGAGGAATATATGCGCAGGAAGTTATTTCAGTGGAGATATTTTCCTGCGGATATGATACTTCCCCCATATGTCCCGGTTAAGAAAGTGATGGAGGACAGCGGAATCGGAATCGAAGTCAAGGAAGAACAGTTGAGTGTGGACAGCCGCAATGAAATCGTGTCCCATGAATATTATGACCAGCTGAGAACTGTGGAGGATATTGAAAAGATTAAGCTGCCGGTTATCACTTATAACTATAAAGAGACAATGAAGCAGTATACAGAGCTTGCTGAGGCGATCGGAGATATTGTGCCTGTACGAATGGAAGGACATAACTGTTATTTATCGCCATGGGATCAGATATCTACTTATCGCGGAGTGACTAATCTGCTGATTGATTTGGTAGATGACCCGGAATTCAGTCATAAGGTAGTGAAGAAAATCTATGAATGTGAGGAAAGCAGGCTGCAGCAGATGGAAGAGCAGGGGCTGTTTGAACTTACTCCATATGATATCCATTGTACTTCCTCGCTTAACAGTGATCTGCCGGGTGACTATGACGGCGGAAAGGTGATGCGCAAGAACATCTGGGGGCGTGGTATGGCGCAGATTTTCAGTTCAGTTGGCAAGGCAATGCACGAGGAATTTGACATAGACTATATGAAAAGGGCAATGGAGCCATTCGGTCTGGTGTATTATGGATGCTGTGAACCTTTAGATAAAAAGATAGATATCGTTGAGAAGCTGCCGCATCTCAGAAAAGTTTCCATTACGCCATGGGCGGATGTGGATGTTGCGGCAGAGGCGATCGGCAGCCGTTACGTTATGGCGAATAAGCCCAACCCTGCCGCGGTCAGCGTCAAACTGGACGAAGATGCGCTGCGAAGGGAGATTGGGCGCACGCTGGCGGCAGTGAAACGCAATGGCTGCAGCTGCGACATTGTACTTAAAGATATCAGCTCTGCAGGGAATGACCTGAATAACCTGGTGCGCTGGGAACGGATTGTGATGGAGATGGTGAAAGATTTTTAGGATATCTCTTCCTCAGCGGATTTCCCCATCCCCTTCAACAATAAATAAACTTATAAATGAGCGCTTCCCAATGGGGACGCTCATTTTTTATAGAGTAGGTGTCGCATTCCTGTATAATATATAATTTGTAAATCAATTCTATAATATATGAAGTGCTATTGCAATAACACTTATTATATTTGAACGAAATCTATAATAAGTAAAATAGCACCTTTTTTGAGTGTACTGTTTTTGAAATATATTTACAATTATTGAAATAGTAGTGACAAAGCTTATGAAATATAATGAATGTAACATAGGTAATTGTGCAAATCTACCAAAGAATAATTGGAGAATCTTCTTATTTATACAAAAATGTGAATCAAAGCAAAAGTAAAGAAAGGGAGTATAGGGGTTCGAAAGACCGTTATATGGAGTCTATGGAGCAGTTTTCAATAAAAATAATTGGAAGCTGTTCTCTAAATATCAGACTGAAAGGGGGATTACAAATAAAAGTAAGGCACAGATATAAAAAGTAAAATAGTTTTCAAAGGAGAAGCAGGATGGGCAAGAAAAGAAAATTTGTAAGAAAAGCGATAAGCGGTATCCTATCTTTTTGCATGATTATGTCATTTGGAATGACAGCATCTGCTACAGGAGCGGACACGAAGGGACTGCCACAGGAACCAGATCAAAACATTATTTTTGAGGATGACTTTAATTCTTATGAACTGGGTGATGCAGCAGCTGGCGAGATGCCAAAGTACAAAGATTTAAAAAACATGGCCATTGTAGATGGGGAAGCGGGTGATAAAGCAGCACAGATTGTGAACGGAGGGTATTTTGAAATAGATGATATCCCGGCGGACAGGCAGATCGAGTTTGACTTTAAGTATGATCACCCTTATTCAAGATGGGGCGGCCTCTATGTAAAGGCTTATAAAGGCAGCGGAGAATATTACTTTTCATTAAATCCGCAGTTTTCTACCAGAATATTCATCTCATATGGAACTGAAAATCTTGCGGAAAATAAAAGCAAGGTGATGAATCAGGATACCTGGTATACATGTAAGGCAGTGTTAGAAGGTAAAAAGATGTCTGTCAAAGTATGGGAAAGAGATACTGAAGAACCGGCAGACTGGGATCTTTCTTATGTCAAGGAGAACTTTGTTCCAGAAGAAAAAGCAGCATTTTCATTACAGGTTGATACACTGGGATCGGCTACAAAAACTTTAGTGGATAACTTAAAGATCAGTACTTTGGACGCTTCTTCTAAAGTGCAGCTTGATGTTACCAGTTCTGATCCTGAAAAAGGTGAGGTTTCCGGAGGGGGAAGCTTTAATATTGGAGAAATGGCAACGGTTACGGCAAAGGAAAAACCGAACTATCGTTTTGTCAGTTGGACAGAAGATGGAAATATTGTCAGCACAGACAGGGTATATACATTTGAAGTAACCGGACGACGCAGTTTAGCCGCAAACTTTGAAGAACTGGGAGAGCCAGAATATGAGTATTTTGCAGATGACTATGAAAGCTACGAGGAAGGTCCTGCGACAAAAGACAATATGCCGCCTAAATACGTAAGAATCGACGAGGGGTACAGTATCAGCAGTTTAGAGAATAATAAAACGCTGAAAATGAACACAATTGACGGTTCAAACCGTTCTGCATATCTGGACTGTGATCTGATAGACAAACAGGTACAGTTTGACTTTTATTATGACAGGGACTTTACATCTCACGATGGTTTTTATGTGAAATTGCATGCCCAGCCGAATTCCGGCGGAGCGGATAATGAGTATTACTTTTCTATTAATCCGAATTTCGGGAACACGAATCTGATTGTATCATGCAATACAACAAATCTTACCAAGACTCAGAAAAGTATGTCGAAAGAAACCTGGTATACGTGTAAGAGCCGGATCTACGGCAGTCGTATCATGGTCAAAATCTGGGAAACAGGAACTAAAGAGCCAGGTACATGGGATACAAATTCCGAGCTCAAAGGATTTGAACTGAAGGCAGATGGGACAAGGTTCAAGGTCGAATATGTAGACCGTACCGGTAAGGTAAATGGTTATATCGATAACTTTTCAGTTAAGACATGGGAACAGCTTGCAGAAAAAGCTTCTTATAAAATAGAAGTAAAGACAAATAATGATTCTATGGGAACTGTAGAAGGATCAGGTACATATCTGGAAGAAAACGAAGTTACGATTAAGGCAAAGCCAAATAAGAACTACAAATTTGTAAACTGGACGGATGAGCAGGGTGTGGAAGTAAGCAAAGAGGAAGAGTACAAATTCTATGTCGGCAGCGACCGGATACTTACTGCTAATTTTAAAGAGGCTGAATTGGAAATCCTTTCTTTCACCGCTGATGGGCTTACACAGCTTGCAGAGATTGATGCAGATACAAAGACAGTGAATCTCAGATTTTCAGCGGATACAGATCTGGCAAATGTAAAGCCGGCATTCTACTACGAACCGGGATTTATCCCGTCGGTGCTTCCTTACGAGACAATGGATCTAAGCGGCGGAAAAGTCGAATTTGACGGCTGGACAATCAATGCTGCAAAGAATGGTCTTATGAAAGAGATCTTTGTTCATCCAGGCAAAGGAAATGATTCCAATAGCGGGGATTCTGTAGACCAGCCATTTGCTACAATTGAACGCGCCCAGCAGGCAGTACGTGAGATAGACGGCTGGACAGGCGATGTGATCGTACATATAGCAAAAGGCGAATATGCATTGGATGAAACTTTGGAATTTACAGCTCAGGATGGGGCAGATAAAGGATATGCCGTAATCTATGCCGGCGCAGGTGCGAATGATACCGTTCTTTCCGGCGGAATCAAACTGACAGATTGGAAGGAGAGCAAAGATATATCTGGAATGGAGGGTGTCTTTGAAACTTCAGTTCCGGAGGGTGTTGAATATTCAAGAGACTTGTATGTGGGGAACAAGCGGGCTGTGATGGCGCAGGAAACATGCAATGGTTCAGAAATTTCAAACAGGAATGACTATGGATATGTCGTGACAGGGAAGCTTGCCGAGATGAAATCCTGGAGAAATCAAAGTGATATTGAATTCACTTATGACGTGGGTTGGACAAGCAATATCCTGCCGGTGCAGGAAGTAAAAGAAGAAGACGGGACCGTAAAAGTCATTATGAAACCGGAGCCGTTTAAAAATTCCGCAATTAAGCTGAACTGTAATCCGAATAAACCGACGGCTATCCAGGGCGCATTTGAATTGCTGGATGAGGAAAATGAGTGGTATTTTGACAGAGAAGCAGGAAAGATCTACTATATTCCGGAGGCAGGAGCTGATCCGAATGAGATGAATATCGTACTTCCAAGACTGGAGAAACTGGCAGAAATTAAAGGTGAAAGCGGAAATAAAGTTTATGGTCTGGCATTAAAAGATATGGGATTCCATTACACGTCTTTTATGCGGCCGCACATTGATGGTCAGATAGAGCTTCAGGCAAGTTTTGTATTTGACCCGGATATGAAAGCAACCAATAACCATGACAATTTCTTAAAAACTCCTGGCAGTGTGACGGCAGCATATGTAGAAGGCATGCATGTAAATAACTGCATTTTCGGAATGCTTTCAGCCGCAGGATTTGACTATGAGGTCGGAGTAACAGGAAGTACCATTACACAGAGCCGATTTGAACAGATCGGGGCAGCGGGAATACAGGTCGGCGGTGTCCGGGTAAGAGATGCACAGCCGTATTCTGATATAACATATGAGCAGGGTGTCCTGAATGAGTCTGCGGGAGCGGATCCGGAAAGAATTACAGAGGATGTTCTGGTATTTTCAAATGCACTGGATACAATTGGAAACAACTTTAAGGGCAGTATCGGTATCTGGGCCGGTTATGTCAGAGACTGTACAATCGCACAGAACCAGGTAACCAATGTGGCATACAGCGGTATCTCAGCCGGATGGGGCTGGGGAATCTGGGATAAAGGCGGAAGAGCAGATCAGAATTACTATAAGTTCGATACTCCGTCTATACAGGAACGTTATCTGATTGAAAATAATAATATTACAAACTGTATGAACCGCCTGAATGACGGCGGGGCAATTTATACATTGTCCAATATGCCGGGAACCGTTATTCGCGGTAATTTTATTCATGATATTCCGGCGCCATACGGTGCAATTTATCTGGATGAAGGAACCGGAGGTGTAGTCGATATTTCACATAACGTCGTTTACAATGTGTGGAGACCATATTTCTATCACACAGTTGCACATTATGCACAATATGAGAAAGAATCACAGGAAGCTCAGCATGATAACTTCTTTACAGCGGGTGAACCGACAAATCCGGAAGATCCGGCATTGATGGCAATTAAGGCAAAGTCGGGTCCTGTTGAAGGAATGGTACCTCCGGAATTAGGGGCGCCATCCGAAGATCCTGTCATTACGGAATTGAAAGTGGTATCACCTGCTAAAGTGAGCTATCAGATCGGTGATGAATTCGATCCGACAGGAATGAAGGTTATAGCTATCTATTCAGACGGAAGCGAGCAGGATGTAACAGCTGAGGCACAGACAGACGGATTCGACAGCTCATCTGCAGGAGAGAAAACAATTACTGTAAGTTACGGCGGTGCAAGTGCAACATTTAAAGTAACGGTAGCTGAAAAGAAGCCGGTTAAAAAAGAGATACTCCAGAAGACTTACAACTATGCACTGACTTTAAGCACGGAAGGTGTGGTTGACAGCGCTGTGAAATTTTTCGAAGATGCAAAGCATAATGCTGAAGCAGTACTGATCAATCCAGAGGCAAACCAGACTGATGTAAATGAGGCATGGAACATGCTGGTCGATGCAATTCACGGATTGGGTATCTATCAGGGAGATGCAGAGATGCTTCGTCTGCTTATAGACAAAGCGGATGAGATGACAGCGGAGAAGGACAAATACGTTGATACAAACTGGAGCCAGCTTGAAGATGCCCTGACGCAGGCGAAGGAACTTCTGGGGACCGGAGATGCGCTCGAGGAAGATATTGAAAAAGTATCAGATCAGCTGCTGAATGCAATTTTACAGCAAAAGCTGAAAGCAAATAAGGACAATTTAAACGGACTGATTGAAAGGGCACAGAAGATAGACTTAACGGGTTATACAAAAGAGAGTGTTGCAGCGTTAAACCAGGCATTAGGCCGGGCCCTGGCTGTGATGAATGACGAGAAATTGAGTTCTGATGATCAGGAGACAGTAGATAAGGCATCTACGGAATTAAAACGTGCACTGGATGGACTTGTTGCCAAAAATGAAAATAACGGTGGAAATGGAGGCAACGGCGATAACGGTAACAACGGAAATGCAGGCAACGGAAATGCAGGTAACGGAAATACCGGCAATGGCAGTAACGGAAATAATAATGCGGCCGGCAACAAAGACAATGGGAATGCGAATGTAAATAAGGGAGTCAAGACCGGAGATTCATCACCAGTCATGATACTTATTACAGCAATGCTTCTCTGCCTTGCAGCAGGAACAGGCGTAGTAGTTGCAATGAAAAGAAAAGCTAAAAAAAGTAAGTAAGAATTAGACAAAACGGCAGCAGGTAAATCCTGTCTGCCGTTTTGTAAGTCGGGTAAGTCCTTTCATCGCCCAACTCCCCACTTTGTTTCTTGAAATTTGGGTATGCACGTGCTATTCTGATGACATTAACAGCGGCAGGCAGTTCAGCCACTTCTAAGCCGCATGACATCTCATTTCGGTGTTTCAGATTCGAAACAGATTCCGTGAATGACTAAAAAGCATAAGAGAGGAGAGTGCCTATGCACAAAGGACTACAAGAGTATTTTCCGCAAATCAGGACACGAAAGGAGGTGCTGAAAGATATATGTATACATCCGGAATGTCTGAGACAGTTTGAACTCTGGAGCCAGGAAAGCTGCACAGGAAAATGCCGCAAAGGCAGAAGCGAAAGCTGCAAAAGCAAAAGAAGAAATTAAAAGAGGATGCCTCTCTGAATTAACGATTCTTTTTCATTAGCATATACTAACCATATAATGTCTTGAAATGGAAGTGTATATTATGAATCCAAAACTGCCGTATTACATGGCATATCCTATGCCCCTTGCGTATGATGATGAGAAGATTGAACGGAGAGACTTCGAGTATATGAAGAGTCTTTATCCGGCAATGGCGAAGAAGGTTCTCCCTTATGTGGAAGATGAGTGTGACAGAATGGAGTACGATTGCAGCATGATGTATGACGAATATCCGGATAAGCTGCAGCTCCGAATGATGTGCAGCCGGATATATGATAATGTACGTAAACACGAGAAAATGTTTTATGGGGAAGGGTATGAAGATATTTTCCCGGAGGAAATGATGGAAGAACAGGCAATACGCCTTCCGGGCCGCACGCCGCAGGATGACCGTCCGTCAAGGTCAGACTCCCGTCCGGACGAAGACCGTCCATTCAGGCCAGACCGCCGTTTGGACGAAGACCGTCCATTCATGCCGGACCGCCGTTCGGACGAAGACCGTCCATTCAGGCCAGACCGCCGTTTAGACGAAGACCGTCCATTCAGGCCAGACCGCCGTTTAGACGAAGACCGTTCATTCAGGCCAGACCGCCGTTCGGACGAAGACCGTCCATTCAGATCAGACCGCCGTTTGGACGAAGACCGTCCATTCAGGCCAGACCGCCGTTCGGACGAAGACCGTCCATTCAGGCCAGACCGCCGTTCGGACGAAGACCGTCCATTCAGGTCAGACCGCCGTTCGGACGAAGACCGTCCATCAAGGCAGGACCGCCCGTCTTTTGGAAATGGGGGGCAGAACTGGCTGCGTGATATGGTAGAGATAATGCTGTATCAGGAATTGTATAAACGCAGATGCGATAATAGGCGGTGCAGGCGTAAATTTTACTAATTAAAAAAAATATGATATAATATCGCAAAATGCAGTATAAGCCCATGGTAATTATAAAACATATGTTCTGCGGGAAAGTCTGCAGAACAAGGTTTACCCAAGGGCATCCTGTAATACATGCCCTGCGGGCGGGTCTGCAGCAGAGCTGCAGATCAAAGTTTAAGTCAGGATAAAACAAGGTGGATATACTTATGAAAAAAAATCTTATTTTTATAGGCATGCCGGCAGTCGGAAAGAGTACAGTTGGAGTCGTAGTGGCCAAAAGGCTGGGCATGCAGTTTGTTGATACAGATCTGCTGATTCAAGAGCAGGAAGGGCGGCTCCTGAGGGAGATTATTGCGGATGTTGGAGAAGACGGATTCCTGAAAATTGAAAACCAGGTCAACCGGGATTTGAATGTGAAAAATGCGGTGATTGCTCCGGGTGGCAGTGTTGTGTACTGTGAGGAGGCGATGCAGCATTTTAAAGAAATCGGAACGGTTGTATATTTGAAAGCTTCTTATCAAACAATAAAAAGAAGGATTCGAAGTCCAAAAAAACGGGGTGTTGTGCTTAAAGAGGGGCAGACATTCCGTGACCTGTATCATGAGCGGACGAAACTGTTTGAACAGTATGCGGATATTACCATTTCTGAAGATGGATGCCGGATTGAACAGACAATAGAAAATGTGCTGAATGCTGTGGAAAATCCTGGGAGATAAGAAAATTTGTGGTTACTGTTCAGGCCGTGCTGTGTATTCACTGCACAGCATTGGAGCCATAACGAAAAACGGCCAATAGCCTGGTCTACGCCGAAGGCGGATTTAAATGGTCAGGCGGCGTTACTGTTCACTGGCTTGACTGTGAATAGTAAAGATTGACAGAAGTACGGGAAAAAATGATTTTACAAATTTTCATTTTATGGTATAATGTCTTAGCATATTGAAAATTGGACTAGAAGAAGTAACAGGGGAATAATGATAAGGGATCACGATAACAATATCGGATAATCGAGGTGCAATATGGATCAATATATTATTAAAGGTGGCAGTCCGCTTGTAGGGGAAGTTGAGATAGGCGGAGCCAAGAATGCAGCACTTGCTATTCTGGCAGCAGCGATTATGACGGACGAGACTGTCCTGATTGACAATCTGCCGGATGTAAATGATATCAATGTGATGCTGGAGGCCATAGCAGGAATTGGCGCTACGGTGCAGCGAATGGACCGGCATACAGTAAAGATAAACGGAAGCACGATCGGCGACTTTAATATCGAATATGATTATATAAAGAAAATCAGAGCCTCCTACTATTTGTTAGGCGCTCTGCTTGGCAAATATAAAAGAGCGGAAGTGGCACTTCCGGGCGGATGCAATATCGGCAGCCGTCCTATAGACCAGCATTTGAAGGGGTTCCGTGCCCTGGGTGCTGACGTGGATATTGAGCACGGTAAGATTGTGGCGGAAGCAGAAGTTCTGAGGGGAACGCATCTTTATTTTGACGTAGTAACAGTAGGAGCTACGATCAATGTAATGATGGCGGCTGCCATGGCAGACGGACTGACGATTATGGAAAATGTAGCAAAAGAACCGCATGTCGTAGATGTGGCAAACTTTCTGAACAGTATGGGTGCCAATATTAAGGGCGCTGGAACTGATGTGATTAAGATCCGTGGTGTGAAATCTCTTCACAAGACGGAATATTCCATCATTCCTGACCAGATTGAAGCAGGAACGTTTATGTTTGCAGCGGCAGCAACCTTAGGAGATGTTACGGTTTTGAATGTTATTCCGAAGCATTTGGATGCAACAATTTCTAAACTGGTGGATATTGGATGCGAGGTAGAAGAGTTTGACGATGCAGTGCGTGTCGTGGCGAAAAGCCGGCTTTGTTCCACACAGGTTAAGACACTTCCTTATCCGGGATATCCCACGGATATGCAGCCTCAGATCGGTGTAACTCTTGCGCTGGCGAAAGGAACAAGTACGATTACAGAAAGTATTTTCGAGAATCGTTTTAAATATCTGGATGAGCTGGCCAGAATGGGTGCTGTGATTAAAGTAGAAGGTAATTCCGCGACTATCGAAGGCGTGGAGAAGTTTTCCGGTGCACGGGTAAGCGCTCCGGATCTGCGTGCAGGAGCAGCTTTGTGTATTGCAGGCCTGGCGACAGATGGAATTACGATTATTGATGATATCGTTTATATCCAGAGAGGATATGAAAGGTTTGAAGAAAAGCTCCGCGGGTTGGGCGGGATGATAGAAAAGGTGTCCAGCGAAAAGGAGATACAGAAATTCAAGTTTAAAGTTAGTTAAAAACGGTAGATGCCGGAGACAGTCTGCGGCAAACCTGTGATTCGGAATTCAATGTCATAATTTTCTATTTAACAAAATGGCACGGGCAAATTGATATTAACTACCGGAAAAGGAAAAAGAGAGGGGATGTATATTGCATCTCCTCTCTTTATAGTTTCGGTTTTGGGAAGGCTCATTGACTGGTTTTCGTTGTGGCGCTGATGCTGTGCTGTGACTGCACAGCACAGCATCAGCGCCCTTCACATTTCCCACTATATATGTTAGAATGGGGGATAAGTGGTTACAATTTGATTAATGAATGAAAAAGGCAGGTATTTTATGAATTTGGACAAAGAGAATTTGAAGAAGATCAGGGGCCTGATTTTGTTTACAATTGTGGTGCTGATTGTTCTGTGGAAGTACAGTCTGGTTTTGGATGCACTGGCGTTTGTGCTGAGAATTGTATTTCCTTTTCTGCTGGGCGGCGCAATTGCTTTTATCCTAAATGTTCCCATGCATTTTCTGGAGAAAACTTTGTTTTATAATAAGAAAGGGAAAGTGTGGGTACAGAGGCTGGCCAGACCGCTGAGTCTTGTACTTACCATATTGTTTGTGCTGGGTGTGATATCCCTTGTTATTTTTGTTGTGGTCCCAAAGTTGGGAAGCACGGTGATTTCTCTGGGGACCACCATTCAGGATTTTGTGCCGAAGATGCAGCACTGGGTGGAAGAGCTGTTTGATAATAACAAAGAAATTGTGTCATTGGTGAATGATGTCCAGATTGACTGGGATAAACTGCTCAACGGCATTATGGAATTCTTTAAGAATGGAGCAGGCAGTGTCCTGGGCTCTACATTTACTGTTGCAAAGAGTATAGTGAGCGGGGTGACTACTTTTGTGATTGCCTTTGTATTTGCCTGCTATATTCTGCTTCAGAAGGAACGGCTGAATATTCAGATCCGCAAGATCATGTATGCATATATGAAGAAAGATCTTGTGAAAAAGGTACTGGACGTATGTTCACTGACCTATAAAACTTTTTCCAGCTTTCTGACCGGGCAGTGCGTGGAGGCCGTGATTCTGGGAACCATGTTTGTCATAGCGATGTCTGTATTCCGTTTGCCTTATGCCCTGTTGGTGGGGGTTTTAATCGCATTTACAGCGCTGATACCGATTTTTGGCGCATTTATCGGGTGCTTTGTAGGAGCGTTTCTGATCCTGATGGTTGCACCGATGAAGGCCCTCATGTTTGTCATCATGTTCCTTGTACTTCAGCAGATCGAAGGGAATCTGATCTATCCGAAAGTTGTGGGCAGTTCTGTGGGGCTTCCATCCATCTGGGTGCTGGCGGCGGTCAGTATCGGGGGCAGCCTGATGGGCGTTGTAGGTATGCTGGTGTTTATCCCGGTTGTGTCCGTGCTCTATACTCTGCTTCGGAATAATGTATACGGACGCCTGGCCAATAAAGGTTTTTCTGTGGACAACGATTCCGGTGATCTGAGGCTGAGGAAAGAGAATACTGGGAATGAAAACTAAAAGTAGAATAATAGGCAAAAAAGTGCTATACTAGAAACATTGGCAGAGAGGTTTAAAGCAACTTGTTTAGAAGGTTATATGAGGAAGAAAAGCATGAGTAAAAAGAATATGCGATTGAAGGGACAGCTCAGAATGTACATGCAGTGGCCGCTGATTATGACGGTGCTGCTGCTTGCCATGAATGTCTGGATGTATATGATTGACAAACGGGCGGGACTAATGATGTCTGTCTTTATCGTAATCTATGTAGTGATTGTCGGGTTATTGTATTTTTACAACCGGTCGTTAATTCTGGCGGATCTGATTCAGTTTTCTACCCAGTATAGGGGGATCCAGAATACGCTGTTAAAAGAATTGGCAGTCCCATACGCGATCACACTGGAGGATGGGCGTATATTATGGAAAAATGACAGCTTTTCCGATATGATGGAAGGCCAGAAGAGGGAATCGTATTTGAATAAGCTGATTCCCGAACTTAATAACGGGGTTTTTCCAAAGGATGACAATGACCATGTAGAGCTTGAGGTCACATATAAAGACCGGGATTATCAGGTCGTACTGCGCCGGGTTTCTCTGGAAGGATTCAGTGAAGCGGAACAGCTGCTTCAGATTCCGAGGGAGAAGGAATTTTTTATAGCAGTATATATGAAAGATGTAACAGAGCTGAATTCGTATATTAAAGAGATCGAGGATCAGAGACTGATCGCCGGCCTGATTTACATCGATAATTATGACGAAGTGATGGAAAGCGTGGAGGAAGTCCGCCAGTCCCTGCTGGTTGCACTGATCGACCGGAAGATTAACAAATATATCGGAGATGCGGACGGTATTGTTAAGAAGCTGGAGAAGGACAAGTACTTTATCGCAATTAAAAAGGAAAGTTACCGTACAATTGAGGCGGATAAGTTTTCCCTTCTGGAAGAGGTAAAGCAGGTGAATATCGGGAATGCCCGTTCTGCAACTCTGAGTATCGGTCTGGGGCTGAATACTTCAACCTATGCCCAGAGCTATAACTTTGCGCGTGTGGCCATTGACCTGGCCCTTGCACGGGGCGGAGATCAGGCTGTCATCAAGGATTGCAAAGGAATTACATATTTCGGAGGCAAGAAGGAACAGACAGCGAAGAATACCCGTGTTAAGGCGCGCGTTAAGGCGGAAGCCCTGCGTGAATTTATTGTAGCAAAAGACCAGGTTATCGTTATGGGTCATAAGATAGCGGATGCCGATTCACTGGGAGCCTGTATGGGGATCTACCGGGCGGCGGTGGAGCTGGAGAAGAAAGCTCACGTAGTCATCAACGAGGTGACCACTTCTGTGCGTCCTCTTTACGATGAGATTGCAGAAAGTCCGGCCTACGGCAAGGACATATTCCTGAATTCAGAGCAGGCGCTGGATTATATCACAGACAGCACCATGGTAATTGTAGTAGATACGAATAAGCCACAGATGACGGAATGCCCTGAACTTTTAAAGCGGTCCCGTACCATAGCTGTACTTGACCACCACAGGCAGAGCAGTAATGTGATTGAGAATGCTGTGCTTTCCTATGTAGAGCCGTATTCCTCGTCCACCAGCGAGATGGTGGCGGAAGTGCTGCAGTATATTGTAGATGATATTAAGTTTCCGTCCGTTGAGGCGGACTGCCTGTATGCGGGAATCATGATCGACACGCGCAACTTTATGAACCGGACCGGTGTCCGGACTTTTGAAGCAGCTGCATTTTTGAGAAGATGCGGTGCAGACATTACAAGAGTCAGAAAGATGTTCCGTGATGATATGGAATCTTACCGTGCTAAAGCAGAAGCAGTGCGCATGGCGGAAGTATACAGAGAAGAATATGCGATCGCACAGTGCCCGGGCAACATTGACAGTCCAACTGTTCTGGCGGCCCAGGCTGCGAACGAACTGCTGGATATCAGTGGAATCAAGGCATCTTTTGTGCTGACTGTATATGAAGGCAGGATCTATCTGAGCGCCCGCTCCATAGACGAAGTGAACGTGCAGATCATTGCTGAAAAACTGGGCGGCGGCGGCCATATCAATTCGGCCGGAGCACAGTTTGACCATACCAACATGTTTGATGCAATCAGGAAACTGAAAGAAACAATTGATCAGATGATAGAGGAAGGAGATATCTAAATGAAAGTAATATTATTGCAGGATGTAAAATCTCTCGGAAAAAAAGGTGAAATCGTTAATGTAAATGACGGGTACGCAAGAAACTTTATTCTGCCTAAAAAGCTGGGGCTTGAGGCAAATAATAAGAATATGAATGATCTGCGCCTTCAGAAGAAGAAGGAAGAGAAGATTGCACAGGATCATCTGGATGCGGCAAAACAACTGGCTGCACAGCTCGCAGGCGGCAAGATAGAACTTGCAATAAAAGTGGGAGAGGGCGGAAGAACATTCGGCTCTGTATCCAGCAAGGAAATCGCGGTAGCTGTAAAAGATCAGATGGGGCTGGATGTAGACAAAAAGAAGATCCAGCTGAAAGAAACGATTAAAATGCTTGGAACACACAATGTTCCGATAAAATTACATCCGGAAGTGACAGCTGAATTAAAAGTAGTTGTCGTAGAAGAGGCATAAGGGGACTTGCTTTATGGAAATGGAAGCAGCGATTAAGAGAATACTCCCTCACAGCGCAGAAGCAGAGCAGGCTGTTGTGGGAGCTATGCTGATGAATAAGGATGCAATCATGTCAGCGTCCGAGATCATCACGGGAGAGGATTTTTATCAGACCGCTTACGGCATTTTGTTTGACTCTATGGTAGAGCTGTTTCAGGCAGGGAAACCGGTGGACTTGATTACGCTGCAGGAGCACCTGAAAGAAAAAGACGTGCCTCCTGAGATCAGCAGTTTGGAGTTTGCAAGGGACTTGATTGCCAGCGTTCAGACCTCTGCCAATGTAAAATTTTATGCAGAGATCGTACAGGAGAAGTCAACCCTGCGCAGACTGATCAAAGTCAATGAAGAAGTAGCGAACATATGTTATCAGGAGAACCAGCCGCTGGAAGTGATACTCGATAAGGCGGAAAAAGGCGTATTTGAACTGGTAGAGAGGGGCAATGTGCAGGAGTACACCCCGATCAAACAGGTAGTGCTCAACGCCCTGGATGTCATTGAAAAAGCATCCAAGACAACCGGAAGTGTAACAGGTATTCCCACAGGATTTATTGATCTGGATTACAAATTATCAGGGCTTCAGCGCTCAGACCTGGTGCTGATTGCGGCCAGACCGTCTATGGGAAAAACTGCTTTTGTACTGAATATTGCCCAGCATGCGGCGTTCAGACAAAATCTGGGAGTGGCCATCTTCAGTCTGGAGATGTCAAAAGAACAGCTGGTGAACCGTCTGTTCTCCCTGGAATCCAATGTAGATGCCCAGCTGCTGCGTACCGGTAACTTAAAGGACACAGACTGGGAAAAACTGATAGAAGGAGCCGGAAGGATCGGAAAGTCCAAGCTTGTTATAGACGATACCTCCGGTATCTCAATTACAGAAATGCGTTCTAAGTGCAGAAAGTACAAACTGGAGTTGGGACTCGACCTGATCATCATTGACTACCTGCAGCTGATGAGCGGAAGCGGAGGCAAAAGCAACGAAAGCCGCCAGCAGGAGATCTCAGAGATCTCCCGTTCCCTGAAAGGTCTTGCCAGGGAACTGAACGTGCCGGTTATCGCGCTGTCTCAGCTGAGCCGTGCCGTAGAACAGAGAACCGACAAGCGCCCCATGCTCTCCGACCTCCGTGAATCCGGAGCCATCGAGCAGGACGCCGACGTATGTATGTTCATCTATCGAGAGGATTACTATATACCCGATACAGAAGATAAAGGAATCGCGGAAGTCATCATAGCCAAACAGAGAAACGGCCCGGTGGGAACTGTCAGGCTCGCATGGATGCCGCAATATACGCGATTCGGGAACGAGTTGAGACAGGAGGAGGTGTAGGGGGGCGCTGAGTGAAAGCAGAGTCTGGTACCTGCAGGACTTTACATGCCGTTTTAAACTCCGCACCGCCTGCGAAGAATCCGTAACAGGAAAAATGAGGAAAATGGAGGGACTAGCCGCATTTGGCCCAAAATCTGATGATTTTGATCCAAAGGCGGCTATTGGATTTGATTTTGTGAATCAAATCCAACCCTCCATTTTCCTCATTTTTCCTGTAACGGATTCTAAATCGCAGGCTATCAGGAGTTTAAAACGGCATGTAAAGTCCCGCAGGTACCAGACTCCGCTTTCACTCAGCTAAGTGCACCCAGTCGGGAGAGAAAACCTGTGGGGCTCTTGGCGGGAGCGGCGGATGGGAATGGACTGGACTGGTGTAGAGGTTGCTCCTACAAAGATTTTATTTTTGTTAAGTACTTCTGTTAATTAATACTTGTATTAATACTAGGAAAAACGCTATGGAGATTCAATCCGATCCACTTCCCCCCGGTTGCGGGCCCCCTGGTTCTCGTTTTTCCTACCGATTGGATGCGCACAGCGGTCTGTGAGGCGGGGAACGGCGGGAGCGGAAGCGTATGCCGGGGTGCGGGGGCGTAGAATGAGCTTACTGACACTTAGAAAAAACAGCCTGATTTTATGGATGAAATTTGTTTTCCAAAACAAATTTCAAGGAGAGCTGAGCTGCACAATCATCAAGATTGTGCAGTGAATCTCTCCGGTTCCATAAAATCAGGCTGTTTTTTCTTAGTGTCAGTTAGTGAATGGAAAGCCCCCGCACCCCGGCATACGCTTCCGCTCCCGTCGTTCCCCGCCTCACAGACCGCGTCCCCCCTTCGTCACTCCCGAAGCGAGAACCGCCCCGCCAGTTCTTTGAGGAGCTGCGCCTGTGCGGAGAGTTCTTCGCTTGCCGCTGCGCTTTCTTCGGCAGTGGCGGAGTTGGTCTGGATGACATCGGATATCTGGTTGATTCCGTTTGTTACCTGGCGGATGGAATCGGACTGCTCCTGGGATGCAGTGGATATACTGGAGATGGATGCGGCTACTTTGTCCACGCCTTCCATGACCTTCTGCATGGATCGGGCGGTTTCGGCGGCTATTTTTGCTCCTGTCTCTGCGGCGTTTAATGAATCGGTTATCAGGGCGCTGGAATTTGTGGATGCTTCTGCGCTTTTTGAAGCCAGATTCCTTATCTCCTCGGCTACTACGGCGAAGCCTTTGCCGGCCGCTCCTGCTCGTGCGGCTTCGACGGAGGCGTTCAGGGAGAGGATGTTGGTCTGGAATGCAATCTCTTCTATGGTTTTCAGGATCTTTCGTATTTCACGGGAACTCCTGTTTATATTCTCCATTGCATTTAACAGTTCCTTCATATGCCGGGTGCCTGAAACGGCCTCATTCTTGACTGTCATGGCATCCTGACTGGCATCCATGGCATTCTCTGCATTCTGTGATATATGTCTGGAAATTTCGCTGACTGTGACTGCAAGTTCTTCCACGGAACCAGCCTGCTCGGAGGCACCGCAGGAAAGCTCCTGCGCACTTGAGGATACTTGTTCGGCTCCGGAGGAAACCTGGTCCGCGGCAATGTTAATCTGTCCGAGAGCGGCGTTCAGGGAGAGGGTAATCTGCTGCAGTGCTTCCGAAATAGCGACAAAATCACCGGTGTAATGACCGTTTATGTCAATGTTGAGATTTCCGTCTGAGATCTCCTTCAGAACATGGGAAATGTCGAAAATAATCTCTCTCAGGGCATGGGTCGACGAACGGATGCTGTCGGCCAGCTGGCCGATCTCATCATTACTGTGGACATCTACATCTATGGACAGGCTGCCTTTGGAAAAATTCTGCATATCGGTGCTGATGCCGGCAAGTGGTTTTATCATCCGCCGGACCGTCAGCAGGATTACCAGGATCAGCAGGGCGATGATCAGGACTGACACAACTGCCAGCACGATTATCAGCTGATTGCGGGGAGCGTTGACTTCTGATATCGGCAGTGTAGCGATAGCCAGCCATCCCGTGGAAGAGGATATCCGGGACATGGTTACATAACGGCTGCCGTTGTATTCAAATTCCATGCGGCCGGTATATTTATTCTGTACATTTGTCTTAAATTCTTCGCTGATGTCCAACTCTGTGACACTTTTGCCCATTACAGAAGTATCATTACTGTAAATATACTCGGAGCTGCTGGAAAGCAATTCCAGATAACCGTTTTCTCCCACTTGTATTTGGGACAGGGAATCTGCCAGGCTGTCTATGAATACATCGATACCTATAAAACCAGTCACAGTATCTGAGTGTTCTCCGAATACGGGAGCCACAATGGAAATGATAGATTCATCCGTGGCAGGGTCCTGGTAAGGTTCACTGATAACAGCAGACTTTTCTGAAAGGATGCTATCATACCAGGGCATGTCTTTCAGACCGGCTTTCACGGTGCGTCCTCCGGATAGCAGGAAACGATCTGTACGTACATCTGCAAGCCAGGCCTCCTGTGCATTTTCCCCGGACATCCTTTCCAGAATCTCGGACAGGTGGCCAACCAGTTCGGATCTGCCTGGATATGCTTCGATATCCTGAGGAGTGCTTACTGCCTGGAAATATTCCTGAAGCTCCTCATTTGTCTGAAACATGCTGACAGCAGATTTTTTACTGCTGAAATAATCGTTTACTATGGACACGGCATAATCGGTTTGGGCATCCAGAACTTTGTCATTCAGAGATTGAAGTGAGCGTACAGCTATCAGACATGAAACAATAATTAAAACAGCCAGTAATGGAATCAGAATGATTGTAATGCTTGTGTTGAGCTTAGCTGAAATAGATCTGAATTTATGTTCCTCATTGTTTTGTGATTCTCTGTTCATACTGCCCCTCCGTTTTCCGCTTCGTGATACGTAAACGATTCTGTGACCGAAACAATGTGGTCCCGGGCTGTGAATATGTATATAAACCGAACGTATACTGTTTCTATTATAGCATGGAAAGGGGAAAAAACAAGTAAATGCAGACCGGAGAACCGCGCAAAAAAGGCGGAAAATTGTATTCCCGCCCTTTAAAAAATATCGTGGTAATCACGGATATTCTGCTTCAGTTGTTATGTAAGCAGCTTCTTGAGTTTTCCTATTGGATTCTCGCGTGCTGCTTCACGCCGGTTAGCCTGCTGTTGTCTGATGAGGCAGTCCAGTTTGCGGAAATGCTCTTCTTCCTGACGTTCTTTGGCCTGGAACAGAAAATCCATCTCCCGGATGACATCCTTTGTGACTGATTGGCTGATGTCTTTTTTCAGGGATTCGTTGTTGGTCGTTACAACTTCTGTAAGAACATCGCCGATCAGTGTCCGGACCTGTTCCAACTGAGTAATAGGAATTACTTCGGCCTGGGCTACCGCCAGGGCTGCAGTCTTAAGTTTATCATCTGCTGGACTGCCAGGTGCAGCGGCCGATAACGCTGCAGAAGCCTTTGACGGCGCGGTCTGCTTGTCCGGCTCCTTTTTGGAGGGACTGCCGGTAGGGAAAACAGTCTTTTTAATTGCGGAGTTGGACTCTTTTCTTTCTGCCTTCGCTGATTTTTCAGAGGATTTGGTCTTTGTAGTCTCCTCATCGGAAGATTTCTGAAGTTTCAAACGTGTTTCTCTTAGTTCTGGGATGAGTGGTTTTAAGTCTTTCAGAAGCATCCCTTCATCTTTAAGTTTTTTTATACAGCGAAAAAGTTGTATATCATCTTTTGTATAATATCGATGCCCCATTTCTGTGCGCCCGATTTCCAGATTCAGCTCTTCTTCCCAATAGCGCAGTACGTGGGATTCGACTTTAACCTGTTTGGCGGCCTCAGAAATCATAAACCTGACTTCACCCATATTATACCTATACCTCCTTAAAAAATGGTGCCTTAATATATTCTTCGTTCGGTGTTATTATACCATAGGAGGGGGAGGGACAAGCCAGAAATCGTTCGTCAAATTATGCCAGAAAATTTAAGGGGTGTGAGGGGGGGATTCTTAAGTTAAGAATCAGTTTGTGAAGGTGAGAAAGCGGAGTACTAATGTTACTTCAGGTACACCCGGCAAAGCATGTTTGCTGCAGCTGAATGAGATACATAAAAATACCGCCCCAAAAGGCGGTATTTTGCGTTGTGATCACTTTGCGATTTATTTACTTGAATTATTCTGCTTGAATAGCACCTGTAGGACAGGCTCCTTCACATGCTCCACAATCAACGCAAGCATCAGCGTCGATTACGTATTTGCCATCGCCTTCTGCAATTGCTCCAACTGGGCATTCGCCTTCGCAAGAACCACAGCTTACACATTCATCATTAATAAAGTGTGCCATAGTATGTATCCTCCTTTATGAAATAAATGTGCAACAGCATCGATCCCACTGTCGCTATCCCTATTCTAATACAAAAGGGGCAAATATACAAGCTGTTTTATGCTTTAAATCCTGTACAATTTTCAATAAGCATTTATTAGCAGAGGGCATGCCATTATAGCCCTGGCAGCAGCCGTGAGGGCAGACATCCCGCAGTTTACTGAATTGAATTTGACTTGTTAACAAAATCTTAATAATTGGGGTAAATTCCTTAAGATACCGCTGAAACTGGACGTTTCGAGACCCTGCAGCCTTGGTATTACTGCTAAATTAAATATTTTTAAGAAAAAATTCCTTTTTTTTTCACAAGATTAGTGTATAGTATATAGGTAATAATCTGGAGACAGCATATGAAATCTGGAGGCTCATATATGAAGAAAAAATGGACAATCATCTCAACTGCAGTGTTAAGCATCATATTGGCCGTTTGTGCTTGCAGTAAGAAGGAAGATACTCCGACATTTACCGGAGATACAACAGAGGAACCGTCATATCAGGGAAATCTGAATGCCATTTCCCCGTCGGCATATGATAACGCAGAGGGACTGAAGCTCGAGCCGGGTGCTTATATATCTATCATAGGAAAGGACAATAGTTCTTCCTATTGGAAGGAGATCAAAAGAGGCGTTGAGCAGGCTGCCGAGGATTTGAATAAGGCACTGGGCTACAGTGGGGACGACAAAGTGAAGGTGACTTACAATGCGCCTGGCGGAGTGGAAGATATTGACGAGCAGGTTAACATTCTGGATGAAGAGCTTGCAAGGTATCCGGATGCTCTGGGGATTGCAAGTATCGACGCCGAGGCATGCACGGTTCAATTCGACCTGGCAACGGAGAATGGAATTCCGATTATTGCCCTGGATTCGGGCAATTCTTATCAGGGCATTCAGTGCACGATTAAAACAGATAACACAGAGGCCGCAAGAACCGGGGCTTATAAGTTATGTGATGAGATAGGAGGCAAAGGCAGCATACTGCTTCTTGTGCACGATTCGAAGTCAACAACCGGTAAGGAACGCGAGAGCAGCTTTAAGAATGAAATCGAGAGCGGTCATCCGGATGTCACGATTGCAGAGACGCTCTATTTAGATAAGATGGACGATATGAAGAAGGCCATTGCAGAAGAGCAGAATAAGGAGAAAAAAGAAGAAGATAAGGAAGCGGCCGCGGACAGTCTGACAGATGAGGACGTGATTAAATATTATCTGGAAAAGCACCCGGAGATTAAGGGCTGCTTTGGGACGAATGTAACAGCTTCCCAGCTGGCATTGTCTGCAATTGATCAGGCGGAAAAGTCAGATGATATCATTCTGATGGGATTTGACGCTGGTAAGGAACAGCTGGCGGCACTGAAGAATGGCCAGATCAAAGGCCTGGTAGTGCAGAATCCCTTCGGGATCGGTTATGCATCCGTAGTAGCCGCAGCCCGTACTGTTCTGGAGGTCGGCAATGAAGCCGAGGTAAATACGGGATATATCTGGGTTACGCAGGAAAATATGGAAGATGAATCCATACAGAATATGCTATATGAATAGCAATTGATTAATCAAGAATAAAGAGACAGCCGCAGGATAGCGCCTCGCTATTTTGCGGCTGTTTGTTTTGCTGCATTTCTACTGCTGTCTTCCCTGCTGAGGGAGAAAATGAATTCGGTTCCGACACCCTCCGTGCTGATGACATTGATGTGCTCGTCGTGGGCCTGGATGGCTTCCTTTACGATTGCAAGGCCAAGGCCGGTTCCTTTTTTGTCCTTGCCGCGGGAGATATCGGATTTGTAAAAACGCTCCCAGATCTTGTTCAGTTCCTTGCGGGGGATTCCAAGACCCGAATCCTTCACGGATATGAAGACCTTTTCGCCTCTTTCAGTGACTTCAACCGTAACGGCAGATTCATTTTCGCTGAACTTGATGGCGTTGTCAATCAGGTTGTAAAGAACCTGCTGTATCTTGCGCCTGTCTGCATATACGGGCTGTGCACCCGGAAGCAGGAGAAGCTCAATGGATATCCTCTTGTTTGTACAGGCACCTTCAAATGAAGCCGCCGTATTTTTAATCATTTCCTGGATATCGAACCCGGTTTTATCCAGGAGAAGTTCTTTTGTATCGAATTCATTTAATGTAAGCAGGTCCTTGGTCAGATCGGTCAGCCGCTCTGTCTCAAACAGAATGATGTTAAGATACTTACCGTGCAGTTCAGGCGGTATGGTGCCATCCGCCATGGCCTGTACATAGCCCCTGATCGAGGTCAGCGGGGAGCGGAAATCGTGGGACACATTTGCCACAATCTTCTTCTGATATTCCTCCATGTCCTTGAGTTGGGAAGACATATAGTTCAGGGACGCGGACAGATAGCCGATCTCGTCATGGGTATAGACGGGGATCTCATAGGTCAGGTTGCCGGATGCATACTGAGTTGCCGCTTCCGTGATCGTGCGCAGCGGGCGGTAGATAAAATAGTGGAAGCCCAGCAGAAGCAGGAAGGAGAGCAGGAAAATTACGGCGACAGTAATATAAATCGGCAACATGATCTGGCTGCATACTTCCTGGAGCGCTGAAACAGGTTTGTGGATGAGAATATATCCTTTGATATAAAAACCCTGTGTTACAGGCGCCATGACGGTAATCATATCCTCATTGAAGTATCCGTGATAATCACCTGTGATATACTGATTGCTGCCAATCTCTGCCGGATCAAAATTGTCGATTACCTCCGGCGCTTTTGTGTTGTCCAGATTGGAGGAAGTGATCATAGTGCCGTCCGACTCCACAAACCAGAGAGAGGAGTTCAGATACAGATTCATCCCGTTCAGCTGTGAATGTACCGCATATGTGGTCGAGTCTCCTGTAAAATATGAGGGCAGGTAATCGCTGGCGACCAGGTTGGCCTGTCTATAGAGATTCTGGGAATCGTTCTTTTCCAGCCGGTCCAGCACGAGTTGGCTGGACAGAATTCCTACGGTAAAGAAGCTTAAGAATCCAAAAATAATATAAATGACAATAAACTTCAAGTACAAAGTACTTTTCATGCTGCACTTCCTTTTGTATCAGGTGCTTTGCGGCACACTGCTATTTAACCTCAAATTTGTAACCAATGCCCCAGACGGTGCTGAGTCCCCAGGAGGGATGATCCTTAATCTTTTCTCTCAGCCGCTTGATATGGACATCAACGGTACGGGTGTCGCCTATATATTCATAGCCCCAGATCTGGTCAAGGAGTTGTTCCCGTGTGAACACCTGATTCGGGGAAGCGGCCAGAAAATAGAGAAGCTCCAGTTCCTTGGGCGGCATCTCCACGGGATGCCCGTCACAGACAACGGAATAGTTGGTCAGATTAATGGTGAGGCCATCGTACTCCACGCACTTTGTTTTATCTTCTGCGGGTTCCTCCGGTTTGACCGGCTGATATCTGCGCAGGACCGCGCGGACCCTTGCCACCATTTCCTTGGAATCAAAGGGTTTCATAATATAATCATCGGCACCCAGCTCCAGCCCAAGTACTTTATCAAATACTTCGCCCTTTGCGGACAGCATGATAATCGGGGTGGAAGACTTGGCGCGGATCTCACGGCAGACCTGATATCCGTCGATTCCCGGGAGCATCAGGTCCAGGAGAATCAGGCCCGGATGATAGGTTTCGTATGCGGAGAGTGCGTCTTCTCCGTTATATACAATCTTTGTATCAAAGCATTCCTTTACGAGATAAAGGGAAATAAGCTCAGCAATATTCTCGTCGTCATCGACAATTAAAATTTTCTGTTTTGCAACCATGATTAGCCTCCTTGCTATTTCAGTTCTACGATTGTGACTCCGGCGTCTCCTTCGCCGAATTCTCCCAGGCGGTATGATTTGACGTGTTTCTGCCGGCGCAGGAATTCGTGGATCCCCTTGCGGAGCGCACCGGTGCCTTTCCCGTGGACAACGCGGACGGTGCTCAAATGGGAAAGAATGGCATCATCCAGATATTTATCCAGCTCGGAAACTGCCTCATCGACAGTCTTTCCAAGAAGATTGATTTCCGGGCTGACAGACAATGATTTGCTCATCTTCAGCTTCCCTTTGGAGGTACGCTTCATACTTTTTGTATTGTAGGATGCCGGCTCCTCTATGATCTCCAGGTCGGATATGTTCACCTGTGACCGCAGGATTCCCATCTGTACCGTCAGGTTGCCCCGGGAATCGGGCAGTGAGCTGACGGTTCCGGTGAGATTCATACTCAGGACTTTCACGGATTCTCCGAGTTTGAAATCACCCGGTTTATATGCTTTCTTTTGCTTTTGAACGGCCATCGAACCGGCGGCAGAGGTCTCTTTCATCTTCTGGCGGAGGCGCTCACGTTCTTTCTCCATCTCTGCGACGGAGATGCCTTCTTTTCCAAATTTGCGGAAATTCTTCATTGTCTCATCGGCCAGTTCTTTTGCCTCGCGTAAAATGGTTCCGGCTTTCTCATTAGCCTCTTTGAGAATGCGTTCCCGCTGTTCTTCAATTTTGACCTGTTTCTGCTTTGCCTGGTTTTTCAGGATTTCTACTTCCCTTTTATAGGCTTCGATTGCTTCCCGTTCCTTTTCAATGGTGCGCTTGCCTGACTCCAGGTCGGTCAGCAGATCTTCAAACGATGCATCCTGTTCTGTCAGATGCTGCTTTGCATCCTCGATGATATAATCGGGCAGTCCCAGCTTCCCGGAGATGGCAAATGCATTGCTCTTGCCGGGAATACCGAGCAGCAGTCGGTAAGTGGGCCTGAGGCTTTCCACGTCAAATTCGCAGCAGGCATTTTCTACGCCCGGGGTTGAGAGGGCATAAACCTTCAATTCGCTGTAATGTGTGGTTGCCATGGTACGGATGCCACGTTTATGCAGGTATGATAAAATCGCAATAGCCAGTGCGGCGCCCTCTGTAGGATCGGTACCTGCTCCCAGCTCGTCAAAAAGTACCAGAGAGTTCTCGTCCACTTCCTGCAGAAAGGAAACGATGTTCGTCATATGGGAGGAAAACGTACTCAGACTCTGTTCAATGCTCTGTTCGTCTCCGATATCTGCGTAGACCTGGCGGAAGATCGCAAGCTCTGAGCGGTCTCCGGCGGGGATATGCAGGCCGGCCTGGCCCATGAGTGTAAACAGCCCCACTGTTTTGAGGGAAACTGTCTTACCGCCGGTGTTCGGTCCGGTTATGATCAGCAGGGTAAAATCTTCCCCCAGTGTAACGGAGATCGGAACTACTTTTCTGGGATCCAGCAGCGGATGGCGTCCTTCCCGTATGCGGATGCGCCCTTCCTGATTCAGAACCGGACGGCTTGCATTCATGGAAAGTGCCAGTGAACCTCTTGCAAATATAAAGTCCAGATCCGTCAGCAGCTTGTAGTTGTTGTGGATTTCTTCTATATACAATGCAGTGTCTGCGCTCAGACGTGCGAGAATAACCTGGATCTCTTCCTGTTCCTTTGCGTACAATTCTTTCAGATCATTATTCAGCTTTACAACAGCCATCGGTTCGATAAATAAGGTGGAACCGGTTGAGGACTGATCGTGTATCATGCCATTGACCTGACTGCGGTATTCGGCCTTGACCGGGATGCAGTAGCGGTCGCCGCGCATGGTAATAATCGGATCCTGCAGATAGGTGCGCAACGATCCGTTGACCAGGTTTGTCAGAGTGGAGTGTACCTTGTCATTCAGGGAACCGATACTGCGGCGGATACTCTTTAAAGTACTGCTGGCATCATCGCTGATCTCATCTTCGCCCGGAATACACCGCTCAATCTCTGTTGTGAGTGGTGTCAACGGCTCCATCTGTTCAAAATATATATCCAGACAGTCTGCCAGATCATCCTGTGTATCATGGCGTCCGTATGACTTGGCGCGGGCAGTCGTTTTCAGAAGCTTGCAGATACGCAGCAATTCTCCGCTGCCAATGGTTCCTCCGATCTCCAGCCGCTTGAGAGATTCACCTACAGGGAATGCATCGCTTAAGGAGATACGCCCCTTTTTTATAATTCTGGTAAAAGCTGCTGCTGTCTGTTCCTGGCAGGTGTTGATACGCTCCAGATCCGTCATGGGCTTCAGCTTACGACAGAGCTGTTTTCCTCTCATGGAGGAGGCCTGCTCCTCTAATACGGCAATAATTTTGTTGTATTCTAATTTATTTAAAGTCTTTTGATTCATCTTCTTCACCTTTTGTTCGAGTTCATAGGTACATTCTACCCTATTTAACGCATATTGAAAAGGATAAATATTGAACAATCCGAATGAATCGGTTATACTATAGACTAAAGGAGATTAGAGTCTATGCCGTATGATGAAGATCCGAAACTGAAGCCGGACCAGGGCCTTGAGGAGCAGAAAGAAGAACAGTTTTCTTTCTTGCAGGAGACGATTAAACCAAAACCAGTCACCAGAAAGAAAATCCTCACACAACTTGCGAGAGTGGGGATATATGGACTGATTTTCGGGGCGTTCGCCTGCCTTAGTTTTTTTGCGCTTAAACCATGGGCACAGAATAAATTTCAGGGGAATCCCAAGACCGTAACAATACCGGAGGACGAAGAGGAGACTGACGAGCAGCAGACAGCAGACTCCGCCACAGAAGAGAAGGTACCGCCTGTACTGGATTCAGAAAGCTATCAGGAAATGATGAAAAGTGTGTTTGAGATAGCAAAAGAGGCGGACAAGTGTGTGGTTTCTGTGCAGCCTGACAGAGAAGATGCTGCATTGACAGCGAACAGCGGACTGGGGGGCAGCGTTGCAGGACTGATTGCCGCGGACAACGGGCAGGAACTCCTGATACTCTGTGACAGTTCCGTATGCCAGGATGCTGAAAAGTGGAAGATCACTTTTGCTGATGACAGCCAATACGGGGCCTCCTTAAAAAAACAGGACAGAAACAGCGGATTTGCAGTGTTTGCGATACCGCGTGCCAAGATTACAAATACCACATGGAGCGCTGTGAAAGTGGCGGTTCTTGGTAATTCAAACCTTACCACTAAGGGAGATGTAGCCATTGCCCTTGGCAATACATTTGGGTATGCGGACGGAGTTGGATACGGAATCGTAAGTTCCAATGCATACGACGAAACCCAGGCAGACGGGCAGAGAAGTATTTTGGCAACCGATATTCCGGCAGAAGCCGGCGGTACAGGGATATTGTTCAACATGCAGGGAGAAGTAATCGGTATGATAGACCCCGGTATCTGGGGCGGTGCACAGAACAATACCGCCAAAGCACTAGCGATCTCTGATTTAAAAGCCACAATAGAACTGCTGGTAAACGGGGAGAGTGTGCCTTATATAGGCATCTACGGCACAACCATCAACGATACGATATCCGAGGCCCAGGAAATGCCGGCCGGAGTTTACGTAATGGAGATCAACCCGGACTCACCGGCCATGTCTGCAGGAATACAAAACGGAGACATCATTCAGGAGGTGGCCGGCACAAAGATTTCTAATACCCTGTCCTATGAAAAGGCAGTCATAAGCTGCAAAGTAGGGGACAATGTTAAAATAAAAGGAAAACGCCGCGGGGCGAACGGGTATGTGGATATAGACTTTACTGTGACAATAGGAAGTCAGGAATAAACGATGCCCAGGGGCAACCCGTAATCCGTGCCCTTCGGGCGGGAATAAAAAAGAAAAGTAGAGGGCTGCCAGATATAAGGCAGCCTCAGTCATGTACACGGCGAGGTTGCGTGGAGGCGGATTGCATGGGGGTCTGACCCCTTTGCCAAAGGGGTCAGACCCCCATGCAATTCTCAAACAATTAACACAAATGGAATGGAGGAAATTATGAAATATATTAATGAATTACATGAAGGTGAGACAATACGCGGCATTTATCTTTGCAAGGGGAAACGTTCTGCGGAGACAAGGAATGGAAAACCTTACGACAACCTGCTGCTTCAGGATAAGACAGGAACTCTGGACGGAAAAGTGTGGGATCCAAACTCCCAGGGGATTGCCGATTACGATGAGAAGGATTTTATAGAAGTGTTCGGTGAAGTCATCAGCTATAATAACAATCGGCAGCTCAACATCAAGCAGATCAGAAAAGCTGCTGAGGGGGAATACGATCCGGCGGACTATATGCCTACTTCTGATAAGAGTGTGGACGGCATGTTCGAGGAACTGCGTTCCTACATACGCCAGATATCCAACGATTACCTGCGTCAGGCAGTGGAATATTACTTTACGGATGATGAAGAATTCATAAAAGTGTTCAAAGGCCATTCCGCTGCGAAGACTGTGCATCACGGTTTTGCAGGGGGGCTGCTGGAACATACACTGAGTGTGGTGAAAATGTGTGAATATTTTGCGGGTACTTATTCTATTTTAAATAAAGACCTGCTTTATGCATCAGCCATCTGCCATGATATAGGTAAAACAAAAGAACTGTCCGAATTTCCGGATAATGATTATACTGATGACGGTCAGCTGCTGGGCCATATCATAATTGGCGTGGAAATGGTAAGCGAGGCAGTACGTGCAATCCCCGGATTCCCGGAAAAGCTGGCAAGTGAGCTTAAACACTGTATTATCGCCCATCATGGAGAACTGGAATACGGCTCTCCGAAAAAACCGGCCCTGGCGGAAGCTATGGCGCTGAATCTGGCAGATAATGCCGATGCGAAGATGCAGACGCTGACAGAAATATTCAAGGATAAGACAGGAACTGAGTGGCTGGGGTATAATCGGCTGTTTGAATCAAATTTAAGAAAAACTTCTATATAAAAAAGATGTATGGTGGAGTGTATTTGATAAATCGGGTGTCTCTCCGGTTGTATTAATTATTGGTACAATTGGACGGTGCGATGACTTATCAAATGCACTCTAAGACGTACAGAAGGAGTATATATGCAAAAAAATGATGTTGTCACAGTGACAATTGAAGATATGGGTGTGAGCGGAGAAGGTATAGGCAAAGTAGATGGCTATACCTTATTTATTAAGGATGGGGTGATAGGCGATGTCGTGAAGGCTAAACTTATGAAGGCAAAAAAGAATTACGGCTATGCAAGATTAATGGATATCATAGAACCCTCACCCAACCGTATCACGCCGAAATGCCAGTTTGCCCGGAAATGCGGCGGATGTCAGATACAGGAGCTGTCGTATGAGAAACAGCTGGAGTTCAAGGAAAATAAGGTAAAGGGAAATCTGGAGCGGATCGGCGGTTTTGCGCCGGAGCTTCTGAAACGGGTGACAGAGCCTATTGTTGGGATGGAAGTTCCTTTTTATTACCGGAATAAAGCGCAGTTCCCCTTTGGCACGGATAAGGAAGGAAACCCGGTCACCGGTTTTTATGCCGGACGTACCCATGATATTATTGCAAATACAGACTGTGCCCTCGGAGTGCCGGTAAATAAGCAGATCCTTGAGCTTATACTGGCTTTTATGAAGAAATACGGCATCACGGCATACGATGAAAAGACAGGACGTGGTCTAATCCGTCATGCGTTGATTCGATTCGGGTTTGTAACAAAAGAAATTATGGTCTGTCTGGTTATTAACGGGAAAAAGATCCCCCACAGTGCGGAGCTGATAGAAGAACTGAAGGAAATTTCGGGTATGACAAGCATTACGACCAGCGTGAATCGGAAAAAAACAAATGTCATTATGGGAGATAGCTACGATATTCTGTGGGGGCAGGGATTTATCACAGATTATATCGGCGGTATAAAATACCAGATCTCACCGCTGTCCTTTTACCAGGTGAATCCGGTTCAGACGGAGAAACTTTATGGTCTGGCCCTGGAGTATGCCGGGCTTAAAGGAAATGAAACTGTCTGGGATCTGTACTGCGGGATCGGAACGATCTCATTGTTCCTGGCGCAGAAGGCAAAGCAGGTTTATGGAGTAGAGATTGTCCCCCAGGCCATTGAGGATGCCAGAAATAATGCGGAAATTAATGGGATTGGTAACGCGGAGTTTTATACCGGAAGGGCAGAGGATGTGCTGCCGGAATATTATCGGGAGTATGCCATGGAGCATCCGGGAGAAAAAGCACATGCTGATGTGATTGTGGTGGATCCGCCGCGGAAAGGGTGCGAGGAATCTCTGTTGAAGACAATGGCGGAGATGGAACCGGATCGGATCGTGTATGTAAGTTGTGATTCGGCTACTCTGGCGAGGGACTTGAAATATCTTAACAGGGAAGGGTATGAGCTGGTGAGAGTGCGGGCGGTGGATCAGTTTCCTATGGGGGTGCATGTTGAAACGGTTGTCCTTTTGTCCAAACTAAAGTCGGCCAAATCTATTGAGGTTAAAATTGAGCTTGATGAGATGGATTTGACAACGGCAGAGAGTAAGGCAACCTATGATGAAATAAAGCAATATGTGTTTGAACATACGGGGATAAAGGTATCGCAATTATATGTGGCACAGGTTAAAAGAAAACATGGCTTAATTGAAAGAATTAACTATAATGTTGGCGATGGGAAATCTAAAGTTCCACATGTACCATTAGAAAAGGAAAAAGCGATTGAAGATGCATTGAGGCATTTTAAGATGATTTGATTAAATGTAATAGGTTGAAATTTCTAATGGACTCAAAGGTTTTAGGTAGTAAAGTGTTTTGTAAGTTAAAATCCGGTAATGAAGGAATACAGTTATCCTACATTACCGGATTTTTTATTTGATGTATTCCATGATATCTCCTGGCTGACAATTTAAAAATGCACAAATTTTACAAAGCACATCCGTTGTCACACTTTCTCCTTTTGACAACTTTGCAAGTGTGGGAGCAGAAATCACTTCTAATAAATCAGTTTTCTTCATGTCACGGCGTGAGAGTAGATCAAAAAGCTTATAATATCTCATCATAAAATCACCACCTTAGTTCATATAAGTAGATTTTAACATATTATTAATGAAAGTAAAATGAATTTAAATGAATGCTAATATTCCTGTTGACAAAAATATTAGTATATGCTAATATAATATTAGCAAATGCAAAAAGAAAGTTATTGGATGCTTAAAGAAAATATAAAAAAATATTTTGGATTTACAGGTAATTTCTTTACAATTAAAGCAACCACACTGGGAAGTGTGAAGGTCCGAAGTCCTTATAAATGCTGACGGGTTGCAACAGGGGCGTTGTAATGTTGGTTGACAAGTTCCGGCCGGGTTTAATGTGAACCGGGCGCTGTGGGAGAGTTAAACCTGTGTTTTTGTACCACGGCTATAAATCAGCTTCATTTACTGAAAGTCAGGAATCTTACAACGCCCAATCTATCGCAATATGTAACGATAAACCAGGTCATCTTACAGTGTTGCTTCATACATATCCAATCAGTCTAATGTTTTTTCGTGTATATCAGATTCATAGATATTTCTGAACAAAAATCCAAGCTATACTGTAAATTTTATAAAGGGTGGAAAAAATATGAGAAAAGATAAAAGAGACTTAAAGGTCTGTGAACAATCTGGATACAGATATAAGCCAACCCCTACGCTTATGTTAAAAGGTGCATGGCTGGAGGAGTGGGGATTTACAGCTAATATGCCGGTGACTGTTCAGTGTGAGGAGGGGAAACTGATTATCGTCCTTAACGAAGAAAGAGCAAAGATGCTGGAGGAAGAGCAGGCTTATATTGAGGAAGAGACGAAGAAGTTACAGGCACAGCTTGTAGCGGAGCGGAAAAGGAGATATGGAAAATAAGGAGATGAATAAAATGAAGGGACAGGCGGTTATATTTGCTGTTGAAACGGAGAATAGTGTTGTGAACAGGATTGGAAAAGCATATATTGCCACTCCGGAAATCAGATTTCGGGGCGGCGAGGTTAGTTGGCTGGAGGATAAATTCAAAACACCGATACATGGAAAGGAAAGCGAAAAATGGGAAAGACCATAATTTGAGTTTTTGAGAAAGGTGATATATCTTATGGCAAAAGAACAGCAGGGGATAACAGAGACAACGGGACAGAAGGGCATACAGTTGCCGGAAATTATTGTCCCAGATAAAACAATACAGAAATTAATTTTTGTTGTTCGTGAGCAACAGGTAATGATGGATAGTGATCTGGCTGCACTTTATCAGGTAGAGACGAAGGTATTTAATCAGGCAGTAAAAAGGAATATTGCACGTTTTCCGAATGCGTTTCGCTTCCAGCTTACAAATGAAGAGTATGAGGGTTTGAGGTCACAGATTGTTACCTCAAACGGGAGAGGCGGGAGAAGATATCTGCCATATGTTTTTACGGAACAGGGTATTGCAATGCTTTCAGCGGTGTTAAATAGTGATACTGCAATACAAGTTAGCATTCATATTATGACAGCGTTTGTTGAAATGAGAAAGTTTCTGGTGAATAATGCGGTGCTGTTTGAACGAATCAGTAATGTGGAGTTAAAGCAATTGGAATATCAGAAGAAGTCCGATAAACGTTTTGAGCAGGTTTTTAATTACATAGCGGAACATGAAGAGGTGAAGCAGAAGATTTTCTTTGAGGGACAGATTTATGATGCGTTTAGTTTGCTGGTAAAATTGGTTGGCAGTGCGGAGAAATCGATTATACTGATTGATAATTATGCTGATGTGGACACATTGAATATTTTAGCTAAGAAGAAGATAAATGTTAATGTCTGTATTTATACAATGAAGCAGACTAAACTGACATCAGCGGATGTAAAGAATTTTAATAGGCAGTATCCTAAGCTGGAGATTAAGTATACAGGGGCTTTCCATGACCGTTTTTTGATTGTAGATAGCGGTCAGGCATACCATATTGGGGCATCATTGAAAGATGCTGGGAGGAAGTGTTTTGCAATAAATCTGATGAAAGATGGCGGAATTATAAAGGATATATTATACCGTTTGAAATAGGCAGAATTTGGTAGCGTTTTAATAGCCGTTAAAAATTATATCAGAAAATTGACTATGACATGTGATAGATTATAGAATTTAAATTGAAGATAGATTTTGAGGTGTAAAGGACAGCCCCATCCATAGCTAAAATATAGCTTTTGGATGAGGCTGTTCCTATGTCCATTGATTGACAAAGCCACAAAACCAAGTATAATCCCGTCTTTGACAGTCAAACAACATAAAACACCGCTGAAAGCCTGATTTTATAAGGGTTTTACAGCGGTGTTGCTTCGTTTTGAAGTTTGATATTTTTTTTGTTTTCTAGCCATTTGTTTTTGAAATCTGACACAACCTGTGATATCCTAACCCGACTGGCTGTTTATCTACATTTGCTTTTCTTCTGGATTTCCTTCATTTTGCTCTTTGTAATGAATTCAAAGTCGGTCTCAATCCCGCAGGTACGATGGAGCGCATCCGTCAGCTCCGTCCTTTTGTACAAAGGTATAAATCCTTGTCCTCCAACATCTGCAAATTGAAATTTTCTGAGCGTTTCCAGAATCTCGCTGCAGGTATATTTCTTTTCCATTTTCTTTTCTAACAGACGGTAAATCAGCAGCGATATGAAACAGATAAGGAAGTGTGCTTTGATCCGGTCTTCTCTTTGTACATACACGGGTCTTGCCAGGAAGTCGGTCTTCATAATCCGAAAGCATGCTTCTATCTGCCACCGGCCTTCACTTACCCTCAGGAGGTCTCCCGGCTGGTCATCAAACAGGTCTGTACAGACGGCATAAAGCCCGTCATACCTTGCTTCCTCTGCAATCTTTGCTTCGTCCAGACCGTATAAGATATCTGCGGTCTCACCATCTTTTGTAACGGCTTGTCTGTCTATAAATCTGGCCGGATCGTTTGGGTTCCTTCCGGTTTTCTTATGCTTTCCTTCTTTGAGCATATCCATCGCCCGCTTTACCTGCTTTTCCCGAAGCTCCTTTTGATAGGCGGCATATTTAGGGGAGTAAGTGATGATAAGGCGTTGCTCCAGCTTTTTTGAACTGTAAGGCTCCTCTTTATAGAACAGTTCCTTATCATCTTCTTCGCCTGAAAGCTCCAGGTCCACCAGCTTTCCATCCGATAATCTCCGGAATCCTTTTCTGTTAAGCGCCGCCTCTCTGTATTCAGCTGTAAGCTTTTTAATAGACTGGGTGACAATGAACCCTCTTTTTCCTGTGTGGTTGAATAATCGGTTGCTCTCTGAAGCAAGACCGGCGTCTGAGCAGAAGATGAAGCGGTCACAGCCAAAGTCCCCGAGCACTTTCTTTTCCAGCGGTTTTAAAGATGTCTGTTCGTTCTGATTCCCGGGGAATAAAGAGAAAGCCAGAGGGATGCCGTCACCATCTGTAAACAGCCCCATCTGGATGATCTGGTTGGGCCGGTGTTCTTTACTCTTGCCATATTTCTTATCGCCGTCCTCCTGTTCAATTTCAAAGTAATAATTCGTACAGTCATAGTAGAGGATATGGTCATTACGTTCTGTTAAAAAGTTGCTGTTCTTATAGAGCTCTGCCTGTATCAGGTCGCTTTCCTGAGCAAGGACGCTTAAGGCCCGGTATACATCATGGAGCGCATAGTCCGGCTTCTCTAAGAACTCACAGGCAGCTTTATAGGAAGAACGTTTGCTGGAGGGTTCCAGAAGCCTTGTATAGATCAGATCGGAAAGGATAGAATTGAGGTCGTATTCAAACAGATGCCTGTCTCGGATCTTTCTGCATACCCGGTTTAGTCCAAGACGATAATAGATGTATTGTAAAAATAGGTACCCCCCTTGAAAACACGTTTCCTCGTTATAATCGATCTTCTTATCAGCCCGTAAAGGAATCAAGACCGTTTTTACCTCCTTATGAGCTTTATACTTTTCGGTTTCAATCCTCGCCTGCTCTTTGGCCCATCTCATGACATCCTCACGTGTGGGACCATGCTCCACTAAGAGTTCATTTAAAGTCCCAAGCTTACGTATGGTCTTTGATGTGGATTTTCCCTCGGAATTCACATAGGATTGTCTGATGTAAAAGGATTCCGCGTGTTTGGATTTCGTTGTATCAACCTTCATAATAATCACCCTCCATCTCTATCATACCACAAAAAGCCAGAAATGGCTATATATTAAAACAAAATATTTGACAAAAAAATATAAGCCTATCAAGGCTTAGAGGCTGTTTTTTTGTGATTAGGGTGTCAAAGACCCGTGTAAAGGACAGCCCCATCCATAGCTAAAATATAGCTTTTGGATGAGGCTGTTCCTATGTCCATTGATTGACAAAGCCACAAAACCAAGTATAATAATATTATTAACAAAATTATTGTTGTCATTGTCAGGAGGATAGGCATGTGTGATGTCAATGAACTATTGGAATTAGCACTTAAGGAAACTGAAAAACTCTGTGACGGTGAAGTATTTCTCGTGAAAGAATTATTCAAAGGATATGAGTGGAATCGGATACCACGTAAGGACAGATTATTACTTGGTACACTTTTTCTAAACTTAGTAAACAAGAATCCAGGTTCAATACAAGTGATTGAGAAAACTACTTCTGGACAGCAAAAATATAGGATGAAGGTTATATAAATGCTATAATATATAATTATTTATAGTGTTGATTTACTATAATAATCTTTACCATATAAGTGTTTCGGAGTATTGATTAACTGATACAAAAGTGAAAAGTTACCATGTAACAGAGAGGATATTCTGCATGAAAAGTATACCACTACCTCCCTATGCACCAACTCTTATAGAATCTACCCGCGCTATCGGCTATACATTAGAATCAGCAATCGCTGATATTATTGACAACAGTGTATCTGCTTTTGCTTCATCTGTAGATATTTTTTTCTTCCCAGTTGGTGATTCGTATATTGCAATTTTAGATGACGGTTATGGAATGACTGCTAGTGAACTTGAAGCGGCTATGCGATATGGCAGTCAAAATCCGAATGAAAAACGTGAGGCCAGTGATTTAGGACGCTTTGGCTTGGGATTAAAAACTGCTTCTCTTTCCCAATGCCGGACGCTGACAGTAGTTAGTAAACAGGGTGAGAATATTGAAGGGCGTCGTTGGGATATTGATCATGTTATTGATACTAAAGACTGGTCGTTATTAGTTCTCGATTCAGACGATGAAATAGATAATGTACCGCGCATTGAAGAATTGAAACGGCTAGAGTCAGGGACTCTTGTTATTTGGCAGAACCTCGATAGACTTAAGGTTGGCGAACTTGATTTTGACCGTTCAATGGGTAAAAAGATGGATGATGTACGCTTGCATCTTTCTTTAGTATTTCATCGCTATATTAATGGTGAACAAGGGCTTAAGAAAATGCAAATTAGAATGAATAATAGTCCGATTGAACCCGCAGATCCATTTCTGGCACGTCGCAACACACAGGTAATGGCAGATGAAGTCATGAATATTGAAGGGTCAGCAGTTGTCATTCGTCCGTACATACTTCCGCATATATCTGATTTATCTTTAAATGAAGTATCTGCACTTGGCGGGAAGGAAGGACTTCGCAAAAGTCAAGGTTTCTATATATATAGGAATAAACGTCTATTGGTTTGGGGTACATGGTTTCGCATGATGCGTCAAGGCGAACTTTCTAAATTAGCGAGGGTTCAAGTGGACATCCCAAATGAATTAGATAATCTTTGGACATTAGACATAAAAAAATCGACTGCAATGCCGCCGGAAGCAGTGAGGAACAATCTTACATCAGTAATAGAGCGGCTGGCAGAGAATAGTAAGCGGACATGGGTATATCGTGGGAAAAAAGAAACCCAGGATTCTGTTGTTCATGTTTGGGATCGATTTAAAGGCAAGCAAGGCGGTTTCTATTATAGCATAAACCGTGACCATCCTTTGGTTGAGATATTTTTAAATTCAAGTCCTCAAGTTAAACGTAATGTTGAGACCTTGCTAAAAGCTATCGAAAATAGCATTCCGTTAAATCAACTATATATCGACTTGACTTCTGAAAAACAGGTTGAAAATGAAACGCTGACAACCATGCAAGAAGTTGAAAGTATTTTATTGGGATTGCTTGAACAAATCTCAACAGAAACTGGTAAGGCGGAACTATTAGAAAGTCTTGCTGTTTCAGAACCGTTTATTCACTATCCTCAAATCATAAATAAGTATCGAATGGGAGGTACCTCACATGGCAGCAAGTAATATTGCACAATTGGAAGGGTTAATTTCTTCAAGTGTGAATAAAGAATATCCTGATTACCCGCCAACTGAAGCACAATTTGAAGAGATGGCAACCAAGATTCGTGATTTAATGCACCCTATGTATCCAGTCGATGACATAGAGTTTGCGGAAATAAGGCGCAGGCTTAGGGCTAAGGTTGCAGTTCGGATGGATTTAGGCATTGCTATCATTGATAACAAATGTTTGCATCAATCTTGGCTTCCTGCACGCCGTGCTGATTTGGACTTTTTCTTTTGGAAAAGATATAAGACATATCTTGAGGAAGTAAAAGGCTGGAATGCACGTGTCTCAGGCAGCCTGGATCGTGTATCCGATGAAATTGTTGATTTACTTGGGGATCCTAAAAGTGATGAACCGTTCCAACGGCGCGGATTAGTGCTTGGTGATGTACAGTCTGGAAAGACGGCCAACTATACTGCTATATGTAATAAAGCAGCGGATACTGGTTATAACGTTATCATTGTTCTTGCAGGTATGATGGAGAATCTGCGTCAACAAACACAGGAACGTCTGGATGCAGAGTTTTCCGGAAGAAAGAGCGAATACCTCCTTGATCCTAAGCGTGACATAGAAAATATACCTGTTGGTGTAGGTAAATATGGGCAGGAAAAAAGAATTGAGTCTTTTACGTCAGTTGTTAAAGATTTTGATAAGAATATTCTGCGTCAGCTAAGTCTTTCGCTGCAGAGTGTGAATACAACCGTAGTATTTGTTATTAAAAAGAATAAGAGTATACTGAATAATCTTATTCGCTGGCTTAAAAGTAACAATGCTGATACTAGAGGTGTAATCAGTAAATCTCTTTTGCTTATTGACGATGAAGCCGACAATGCATCTGTAAATACAAATGATCCGGAAAAGGATCCAACGGCTATCAATAAAGCAATTCGGGAATTGCTCAAGCTATTCCGTCAGGCATCTTATCTTGGAATTACTGCTACTCCATATGCGAATATATTCATTAATCCGGATAATGAGGATGAAATGAGAGGGGATGATCTTTTTCCGAGGGATTTTATTTATGCATTATCACCACCAACCAATTATATTGGTGCGGAAGATATTTTTGGCGGCGATGAAGATAATCCGGCTAAATATAAGGATGTTCTTGAACCAATTTATCCAATAGAAATGGATGCCTTTTTCCCATTTAATCACCGTAAGGGGCATCCTGTGTCAGAACTTCCGCCGAGTATGAAAGAAGCTATGGCATATTTTTTACTTGTTAATGGCATTCGTGATATTAGAGGGGATGTAAATACACATCGATCTATGCTTATCCATGTCAGTCGTTTTACGGATGTTCAGAATGAAATTCGTGATTTAGTTACCGCTTGGGTGATACAGGTACGTTCAGATTTACAGAATTATGCCAGCCTATCAGAACAAGAGAGTGACGGTATTCCTAGTATTTCATACCTTAAAGCAGTTTGGGAAAAACATAAACTTGCTGAAAAGGCGGGTAAGTCTGGATTTCCAATGTTATGGCATGATTTTTTGTCAGGCTATCTTTTTAAGGCAGTATCTCCAATTGATGTTAGAGCTGTTAATCAGCAAAGCGGTGCAACTAGTCTTGATTATTTCAAACATAAAGAAGATGGGCTTCGTGTCATTGCTGTTGGGGGAAATAGTCTTTCCAGAGGGTTGACATTAGAGGGATTATGTGTCAGTTACTTTTATCGCCGTTCTCTTATGTATGATACATTGCTGCAGATGGGGCGTTGGTTTGGATACCGCCCTGATTATGAAGACTTATTTAAAATTTGGATAAGCGTAGAGGCAATAGATTGGTATGGGTACATAACAGGGGCTTCAGAAGAACTGAAACTTGAAATCGCACGGATGAAGAACGCTAACCTTACACCAATGGATTTTGGCCTCAAGGTTCGGCAAGATCCAGCCTCGTTAATAGTTACAGCGAGAAATAAGATGAGAGCGGCAACCTTTGTGAAACGCCCAATAACTGTTTCAGGACGGCTACTTGAAACGCCGCGTTTAAGAGCTGATAGAGAGTCTCTTAATACGAATGAGGAAGTTTTTAAGGAGTTTGTCGAGCGACTGCCAGATATAGGTTTACGTGTCAAACGCGATGACACTCGTTTTTTCTGGAATGGTGTCAGCAAAGACGAAATTGAGCAATTATTGCGTGATTTTAAAACTCATCCTTGGCAGCTTAATTTCCAAGGTGCGGCATTGGCAGATTTTATTAAAAGTGATGCAGATATGGGAGATTGGGATGTATTTATTGCAGAGGGAAGCGATGAAGATACCTATGAGTTGAAGTGCGGAAATGAACTTTTGCAAATTAATCCTGAAAAACGTGCGGTCAAAGCAACAAACAGACAAATCAGCATTAGCGGTACAAAAGTTCGTGTTGGTGCTGGCGGTGCAGCAAAAATCGGTTTAACTGAAGATGAAAAGAAAATAGCAGAGGATAATTTCAGAATTGTAAAACCAAATGCACGCAGTATCCCTGATAAAGCCTATTTAAATATACAGCGTAAACCAATTCTGGTGTTACATGTTGTTAGTGTTGATAAAGTTAAAACAGATGACAAAGGAAAGCTCCGCAGCCAAATTGATGAAGGGGTAGAGGTGCCTGATTATTTATTTGCCTTGGGCATTGGAATTCCGGCAATCGGGGAGGAAAAAACAGCAAACTATATGGTTAATTTAGTTGAATTCCGCAATTACTATAACATCGATGAAGAGGAGGACGAATGAAATTAACACCTGAAAATCTTCAAAAACAGTGGGATAGTATAAAATATAAGGACGGCGGTTTTTTGCAGATTGATACAATGCACCCGCTTGAGTGGTATATTGGTTATCAGTCTATTAGCCAAAAAACATTGTTGCTCGTAAGTGATACCGAGATAGACATAATTGAATCTTCAAAATCTATGGCGGTAAACCGACGCAGACGTGAGGTTGATAATCGCTGGACTCTTTCATTCGAGCTGCTTCGAGACGAGCAGCAAGATGTGTTTGCTATACTTTGCTGTGATGTTATTGAGTATTCCAGAGCAGCCACAAGTGAAAAAGAGGCATTGACATTAGCAATAAGCCGCTACAGACAATGGGGGAAATTGCTTGAGCTGCAGCGCGGCGGATTAATGAACGAGAACCTGCAAAAAGGATTGCTTGGTGAATTATTATTCTTAGAAGAGCGTATCAACTTACGGGAGTTTGCCTTGGAAGCTATACAAGGATGGGTTGGGGCTGATGGTGCGGATCAAGATTTCGTATATTCTGATGGGTGGTTTGAAGTTAAGTGTATTGGTGCATCTGCTATTGGCGTGACTATTTCTTCGTTGGAGCAGCTTGATTGTTCGGATGCGGGAGAGTTAGTAATTAAGAGAGTTGACAAGACGGCACCTGAACGGTCAGGTGCTATATCTCTTAATGATATTGTTCACCGTATTAGTAGCCAGCTTGATGGTGAAGCCTTGGACTTATTTTGTGCAAAGTTATACTCGTATGGATACATAGATTTGCAGGAATACTCCGAACAGAAGTATTATTGCTCTGCTACACAACGGTACCGAGTAGACGATTCTTTTCCGAGAATTACACGTAAGATGGCAGCAAAGCAAATAGCATCATTACGTTATGAATTAAATTTGCCTTCGTTGGCAGAGTGGCTAAAGGAGTGAGATAAATGGATGCACAGGAGTTTAAGAAAGACTTCCTTGAAGATATAAAGGCGGATGCGGCCGCAACTGGCGAGGGTTCCTGTGCCTCTTTTGTGACTGCTTTTGCTCGTTATTTACAAGAAGCTGATTACCTGTTAGATTTTACTTCTTCCTACTTTGAAGGAATTGGAAAGCAAAATCGAAAGTTGCGCGTTGACGGATATGTTTATGATGAGTTTGATAAGACTATGAGTCTTATTATTGCCGATTATGATGTTTTGGATAATGAACGTGTTCTTGCAAAAACCCAGGCTAGACAATTGCAGAATAGACTTATTTATTTTGTTGATAATGCCCTTAATACGCAGCTGCACAGAAATGTTGAGATGAGCCGGTCTTGCTCGGATTTGGTGGACTTACTACGGGAGAAAAGAAGTGAGATACGCAAATATCAGCTACTGATTTTTACAACAGCTGATATTAGCTCTACCATTAAAATTCTTGATTCGCCGGAAATAAATAATGTTCCGTCAGAATGCCAAATATGGAATGTGGAGCGTCTTTTTCAGCTGTGCGGATCAGACATAGGGCGGCAAGTTATTGAAATTGATTTCAAAGAGCACACAGAAAATGGGATACCTTGTTTGGAAGCGAGTGATACGGTAACAGAAGATTTCAAAAGTTACCTTTGTATTATATCAGGAACAGTGCTTGCTGATTTGTATGACAAATATGGAAGTTCTCTGCTGGAAGGAAATGTCCGCTCTTTTCTTTCAACTAAAGTAGCTGTAAATAAGAAAATCCGAACTACTATTTTGCAGCAGCCAGAGAGATTTTTTGCTTATAATAATGGTATATCAGCAACAACCATGGGCGTGAAATTTGAATCCACATCACAAGGATTGTTCCTTGTTTCCGCAAGGGATTTTCAGATTATCAATGGCGGTCAAACTACGGCATCTTTGTCAAATGCTCGTTATAGAGACAAAGCAGATCTTAATGCAATTTTTGTTCAAATGAAACTAACTGATATAGCGGGAACCCTTGAGAATGAGGATGCAACGACTCTGGTGCAAAATATATCACGTTCGTCTAATAGTCAAAATAAAGTCAGTGATGCAGACTTTTTCTCCACGCATCCATTTCATGTTCAAATGGAACGTTGTTCACAGCGGCTTGGAGCAAGAGGAACAGGGGGGCTGCAATTCGAGACGAAATGGTTTTATGAGAGAGCACGGGGGCAGTTTCTTCAAAAACAAATGCGTATGACCCCAAGTCAAAAGAAGAAATTCTTGCTTCAAAATCCGAAGAATCAACTTATTACAAAAACTGATCTTGCCAAAGTCAGAAACACATGGGATGGATTCCCGCATATAGTCAGCAAAGGAGCACAGACAAATTTTAATGATTTTGCGAAGAAAATCAATGATGCTTGGGAGAAGGATGACGGTTTGCTTTTTGGAGATAAATACTTTCAGGAAACCGTTGCTATGTGCCTGATTTTTAGGTATACTGAATCGATGATACCGCATCAATTGTGGTACCAGCAGGGATATAGAGCTAATATTGTAACGTATACTATTGCACTTATGCACAGACTTATTAAGATTAAGTATCCTAAACAAGATTTAGATTTGCTAGGCATTTGGACGAGACAAATGGTTCCGGTGATAGTACAAAATATTCTTAAAGAATTATCAGAACTTGTCTATAGCAAATTAACAGACCCGGCACGAGAGGTTGAAAATGTTACGCAGTGGTGTAAACGAGAGGGATGCTGGAACAGTGTTCAAAGTATCGATTATAATTTACCGATTGAAATCGAGAGTTGTTTAATTGGAAAAGATGAGTTGCGGAACGCTGTCAGGGATGCAAAGGCAGACATGCGTATTGAAAAAGATACTGATGTTATGACGAGAATTGTGGAAATACAAGAAGAACAATGGCAAAATGTGATGAGTTATGCAACGAGTAAACGTATGGTATCCCCAGAGGAATTGACAGCATTGAAAATTGCTTGTCAGCTTCCCCTGAAAGTACCTAACCCAGTACAGTGCAAGAAACTTATTGCTGTGCTGGATAGATTATATGAGGAGGGATTCAAGCTATGAGAAGCACGCCAAAATCTAAATATAGTGTTGTTGATTTATTTGCCGGTGCAGGCGGGCTTAGTTATGGGTTTCTTCAAACTGGACGATTTGATGTCAAGGCAGCGTTTGAAAATAATCGTAATGCACAAAAAACATATCAGCGCAATCATGGTACTGCTGAGGTTTATAATGATGTTGCAGATGCTCTTACTGATGAAATAAAAGAAAAGATTGGACAGGTGGATATTGTTATTGGAGGTCCCCCATGCCAAGGTTTTTCAAATGCTAACCGACAAAAAAACCATGCAATAAGTCAGAATAATTCATTGGTGAAGAAATTTGTGCAGGCAGTATTACATCTAAATCCGACTGCTTTTGTAATGGAAAATGTAAGCATGCTGAAGTCAGAGGTTCACCGTTTTTATGTAGATGAGAATGATAGAGAAGTTATAAAAAATTATAATATTAAAACGACCCCTGCAGAAATAGTATTGCTTGATGAGGCATTTATGTTTGAGGGAGTAGCAGATATTGTCGCTGATGTTGATGTGCTAAATAATTATCTTTGGGATGAGAAGGATTATCTTGTGCTGAATGTAATTTATAAAATGCGTAAAAATAAGGGGAAACTAAAAGAATCTTTAATAAAGCATAAAAAGAAACTGCAGACTTTATCTGAACGCATCTTGCTAGAAGAAGATATTGACGATTATATTTTAAGGCAAGCTAATAATGCAGGCCAAGCTATTCAGCAATACTTTTCAGTAACACACACTGATGAAGGAGCTGATGGTCTGTGTGAATCTATAGAGATAATAATAATGATTCAAAGAATGCTGTCCAAGGCAAAGGAAATTTATAATAATAAAATTGTAGTGTCTGAGTATGCGCATGAACGTAATCTTGTTGCAAAGGTTAGTTCAATGTCAGTGGTTGACTATATAGAGTCAATCCTTGGTGCACCAAGTAGTGGATATATTATGGACAAAGGTGTTCTGTCTGCAGCCGCTTTTGGAGCACCCCAAAAGCGTATGCGTTTTGTTGTTATAGGAATAAAAAAGGAAAAAGCTGATAAGATTGATTTGCCAAAAGGAATGTTAGGCGAGGAAGATTTTCAGACAGTGAAAGATGCTATTAAAGATTTAGAAGATGTTGCACCTACATCAGATATAGAAACGGGAAATAAAGGTATACAGCTTTCAGAGGAACCAAAGGACATAAGTGACTTAGGACGGCAGTTACGTGATTCAAAGGTATTATATAATCATGTTACGACCGCAACAACAAATAAAGCACTTGAGCGGTTCAGGGCCATCAAGCAAGGTGATAATTTTCATAGCCTTGAGGCAGAGTTGAAAACGAGCTACTCTGATCCGACACGAACTCAAAATACAATTTATTTAAGATTGAATTACAACGAGCCTTCGGGGACAGTGGTCAACGTGAGGAAGTCTATGTGGATTCATCCTGTTAATGATCGAGCTTTAAGTATTCGAGAAGCAGCACGATTACAAACTTTCCCTGATAGTTTTGTTTTTTGCGGTACAAAGGATTCGCAGTACCAACAAGTGGGTAATGCTGTGCCGCCGATTTTAGCAAAAGCTATTGCAGAGCATTTGTGCAGATATTTGGATGGAGAAAATTAACTCTTCGATGATAATAAATTCTGTAAAAGTGTTTTTTCCAAGCAGATAAAATCCGCTTGTGATTTAAGGGAATTGGTGAAAGTATATGGCAGATAATCATTCAAAAGAAATTAGAAGCTATAATATGTCTCAAATTCGCAGCAAGAACACTAAACCGGAAGAAATTGTACGAAAATATTTGTTTTCAGAAGGATTTAGGTATAGAAAAAATGATAAAAGATATCCTGGACGACCAGATATCATATTGCCTAAATATAAAACAGTTATATTTGTAAATGGGTGTTTTTGGCATATGCATGATGGATGTTCCAAATTTGTAATGCCCAAATCAAACATCGAATACTGGAAACCTAAATTGGAACGTAATAAACGCCATGATATAGAAAATAAAATTGCTTTAGAAAAACAAGGATGGAAGGTTATTGTTGTTTGGGAATGCGATTTAAAAAAGGATAAGAGAGACGGTAGATTGATGCATCTTGTTGAGGAAATTATTGAGAATAAGCCTAATGGATTAAAATGATATTATAATCATTACGAATTTTTATCTGATGGTGTTATATAATATTAATAGAAAAATGGTTAATCCCCTACAACTGCTTAAGAAGTATTGCAGATGTTAGGGGGTTTTTTTGTCAATTTGTAAGTTGACGAATAAATGTTCAGTTTACTGGAAATGCTTACCTTATAAATATTTTATAGGGAGATGAATCATGGAGACAGACAACCGTTTACGATTCGGAAGATATGTAGAATCATTAAGAAAGAGCAAAGGAAAGTCCCTGCGGGCAACGGCAAAAGCAATACAGATTTCCCCCCAGTATTACAGTGAGGTAGAAAAGGGCAGAAGCAACACCTTCACATCAGAACGGCTGAAAATGCTGGTCCATTTTCTGCACCTGGATGAAAATGAAACCCATACCTTATATGATATGGCAGCAGAATCAAGGTCATCCAATGATATTGTCACTCCACAGGACTGTGCTGATTACATGCTTGGCAATTCCTATGTGATAGAAGCACTGCGCCTGTCAATGGAGACCGGGGCAGGGGAAAAAGAATGGCAGGTGTTTCTGGATGATTTAAAAGCAAGGAAGGGGTGAGTAGACATGTATCAGCCTATACTAAGAAAGCAGAGGAGCGGCATTCCCATCATGAGGAATAGTGAGATTGATGCCCATGCAGAGGAATTCCTGCGTGATTACAGTCCTTCCCTGTTAAAAACGCCGCAGCCGGTGGATATTGAAACCTTTGCGGAGTTCTATCTTGACCTGCCAATGGATTACGCATACCTTTCCCATTGCGGGCTGATATTAGGCCGGATGGTATTCCAGGAGGCAGAACGGGTTCCGGTCTATTTACCAGAAGAAAAATGTGCGGATTATCTGTATGCCAAAAGAGGCACTTTGCTCATTGATAATATTTTATTGGAAGACCGGAAAGAGTACCGTTTACGTTCTACGATAGGGCATGAGTGTGGTCATTGGATATTCCATTCTGATTATTATACTGCTATGGATAAAAGAAAGCATTATAGGAATGCAAGGTTGCCGGAAATTACAGGATGCAAAAAGACCGATATTGAGGGCGGGGCAGATATGGCCGGGAGAAGAAAGCTGGTTACGGATGCAGATTGGCTGGAGCATCATGCAAAGTATTTTAGTGCGGCTATTCTGATGCCGAAAACGCCGTTTATGAATGCTGTATCAGATTTGGCTGGAAATGGACAGGGCAGTGGGGCGGCTCTACAGGAGAAGCTGGCAGATATATTCCAGGTATCACCCGCTTCTGTAAAAATCCGTTTATCCCAGCTGGGGTTTAATAATTATGTATTCAAGAATGAAAGGACGCAGGATGAAAAACAATATAAGAAATTGCTGCAGATGCCAGGTGCCCTGTGAACGGCAGGGTGCCATTTTTAGAAAATATCTGTCAACCAAAAGGATGACACTCGTGCGGCAATTATTTTTTACTTATGATGTCAACCAAGCAATTGATAGGAAAGGAGCCATGCCGGATTGAAGGAAAAGATAAACTGCCCAATCTGCAGGAAACGGGCTTTTGATATCAGAACTGCTGTAAATGGGGAGGTATGGATAGAACTGAAATGTCCTCACTGCAGAAATATTGTACAGGTTTGCTATATGTTTGGCAGGATACGGCAGGAAAGAAGCAAAGAAAATATAATTTAATAAAGAAACTACTGAGCAAAGGGTCCGCATAAGCGAGACACCAAATGGCCGGAGTAAAGCGAGTTTTAGCTTACTCCGGCTATTTTTTTGCCCATTTTTCCAGTTTTGCTGCTGCCGCTTTACTCCCGGTAAAGAAGGGAGTAGCAATGAAGATTCAGTATGAGTTTGTAACGGGAGAGAAGTTGGAATTCGAGGTGGATGACAGCATCGGAGATATTGTCATTGAGATGGAGGTATTACAGTCCAGGAAAAACCGTGCTGAAACCAGAAGGCACAGTTCGCTGGAATGCCTGCAGGAGCAACAGCCTGGGCGTAACCCAAAACAGTTCGTGGATGAAAAAGTGGATATTGAGCAGATCATTATAGATTTGGACGAGAGGGAAAGGCTGCATCAGGCAATCAGGAAGTTAGAATACAGGGATTTCCGGATGGTCAGCCTCTATTATTTTGAGAACAGGACTATGGAAGAAATCGGTAGGGAAATGGGGATTTCGGCTATGGCTGTGTCAAAAAGGCTGAAAAAAATTCCGGATAAAATAAAAAAGTTTATGTTCTAGTTTAAAAACCATATTTCCCGTGGCTATATAGTAGGGACCAAAAGCGTTCCGGAGAGAAAGGAGGTCTTGTTATGAGAATTATAAGGATTACCCTGAAAGAAGGAAGAGAATCCATTGTTTTGGATTCAAAGGGGGAAAAGCAGATTGCATCTTTGACCTTACTTCCAGAAAAAGGGAAAACAGACGTGGAGGGTAGGAAGGGGGAACGGGGAATTGAAACTTGCATTGATTGTAACCAGACTTACCGGCAATGCGGAAAGTGACCGGATGAGGGCGGCGGAATACTGCCGGTATGCGGCACACAAGGGGATGATTCCTATTAGTTCATATCTGAACTTCCATGGCATGTTCGAGGACGGGTTAGGGGGTGCTGTGGAGCATCTGCTGGTTTCCCGGCTGGCAAAGAAGGTGGATGAGATATGGGTGTTTGGGAATGAGAAAGATGAGGAAAAGAAGAAACGGATAGAGGAAGCCTGCCGGGAGTATGGGAACAGGGCAAAGTATTTTGATGCGGCACAGATAGGGGAGGAACTTCTTATGTGTGCCATGTATACAGATGAACTGAAAGAGCGTCTGGAAGAAATGGAGGGAATTTAGATGGGACCAGAATTATTGAAGATGGCGGAGAGCCTTGCTGTGGTGGTGGAAAGTCTGCGTGTGCTGGCAGGTATTCAGAAAAGTGAAAATGCAGGGATTGGAGTCAAGTCGAAAGAGAAGACAGAAACGGGAAACGGGATGGATGCTGGAAAGGCAGGTAAGAAAAGTACGGAGAATGCCGGGGCAAAGGAAACGCCTGTGGCGGTGGAAGATATCCGGGCAGTTCTGGCACAGAAATCCCAGGATGGGAAGTCAAAGGAAATTAAGGAGCTATTGGGCAGATACAAAGCAGTGAAACTGTCTGCTGTGGAGGAGAAGGATTATCCGGCACTGCTTGCGGAAGCGAAGGTGCTGTGATGGGGAGACATGCGCTGTTGTCTGCTTCTTCTTCCAAACGGTGGCTGAACTGTACGCCGTCCGCACGGCTGGAGGAGCAGTTCACGGGAGATACCGGGAGCGTATATGCGGAGGAAGGCACTGCCGCCCATGCCCTGGCGGAGCATAAGCTGAAACGGCTGTTGAAGCGGCGTTCCAAGCGTCCGGTGTCGGATTACCAGTGTGACGAGATGGAAGAGTGTACGGATGAATATGTGGCCTATGCCATGGAGCAGATTGAATTGGCGAGGCAGGGCTGCAAAGACCCGGTGGTGCTAATTGAGCAGCATCTGGATTATTCTGCTTATGTGCCGGAAGGGTTTGGCACCGGGGACTTGGTGATTGTTGCGGACGGGGCTTTGACGGTCATTGACCTGAAATACGGGAAAGGCGTGGCTGTGGAGGCAGAGTGGAATCCGCAGATGATGCTGTACGGGCTGGGAGCCTTGGAGCTGTTTGGTGCCATTTATGATATTGAAACAGTGCGGATGACGATTTACCAGCCGAGGCTGGAGAGCATCAGCACCTGGGAAATTTCTGTTTCTGATTTGATGGAGTGGGTGGAAACGGAATTAAGGCCGAAGGCGGTGCTTGCCATCTATGGTGAGGGTGAGTTTCGGTGTGGTTCCTGGTGCCGGTTCTGTAAGGCGAAGAATACCTGCAGGGCAAGGGCGGAGGAATACCTGAGACTGGCGCAAATGGAGTTCAAGGCTCCGGCGCTTCTGTCAGATGAGGAGATTGCGGAGGTTTTGAAGGTTGCAGATGACCTGGCGAAGTGGGCGTCAGATGTGTATGCTTTTGCCACGGATGAAGCTATTACCCACGGGAAGCAGTGGACAGGATTTAAGCTGGTGGAAGGCCGGAGCAACCGGAAGTATACGGATGAGGAGGAAGTGGCGGAAGCGGCGAAGGCTGCCGGATACACGGATATTTATAAGAGCACTTTGGTAGGCATCACGGAGATGGAGAAGTTGATGGGAAAGAAGAAGTTTGCGGAGGTGCTTGGGAAGCTGGTGTATAAGCCGCAGGGCAAGATTACCCTAGTGACGGAATCGGATAAGAGGGAAGCAATAATGACAGCAACCGCAGAAGTTGATTTTAAGGAGGCAGAACAAGATGGGAAATGAGAATGCAAATGTAAGTATAACAAAAGTGATTGTACCCTGCAGGTTTTCTTACCTGCATTGCTGGGAGCCGAATGCGGTGAACGGGGGAGACCCGAAGTATTCGGTGTCGGCGATTATCCCGAAGTCGGATACAGAGACCGTGGAGAAGATCAAGAAGGCTATTGAACAGGCGAAGAAAGATTCCGTGTCCAAGTGGGGAGGGAAGGTTCCGGCGAATTTGAAACTTCCTTTGAGAGATGGAGATATCGACCGTCCGGAGGATGAAGCCTATGCGGACAGTTATTTCTTCAATGCCAACAGCAGGCAGGCCCCGCAGGTGGTGGATAAGAATGTGCAGCCCATTCTTGACCAGTCGGAGGTGTATTCCGGGTGTTATGGTAGGATCAGTGTGAATTTTTATGGGTTCAACAATAACGGAAACCGTGGGATTGCGGCAGGTCTGGGGAATATCCAAAAACTGCGTGATGGGGAATCCCTGGGCGGCAGGAGTAATGCGGAGGAGGATTTTGACGCAGTTGCAGATGAGGAAGATTTCCTTGGGTAATGGGAGCAGGGCGGCGGGTGACCGCTGCCCGTTATCCAAAGTGAGGAGAAAAGGAGTCCTGCCATGGAAAGGATTTTAGAAATAGATATTGAGACGTACAGCGATGTGGATTTGATAAAGTGCGGGGTTTACGCTTATGCGGACAGCCCTGCTTTTGAAGTCCTGCTGTTTGCCTATTCCTTTGACGGAGGGGAGACTCAGGTGGTAGATTTGGCACAGGGTGAGGAACTGCCGGGAGAAGTGGTGGAGGCTGTGTTTGATAAAGGTATTATGAAGACGGCTTTCAATGCCAACTTTGAACGCACCTGTCTTTCTAAGCATTTCGGGAGATATCTTTATCCGGAAAGTTGGCATTGCAGCGAGGTACAGGCGGCTATGCTTGCACTGCCCCGGTCTTTGGAGGAAGTTGGGACTGTGCTTGGGCTGGAACAGCAGAAGATGAAGGAAGGGAAAGATTTAATCCGGTATTTTTGTGTGCCATGCAAGCCTACGAAAGCCAACGGTGGGAGGACACGGAACCTGCCCTGCCATGCACCGGAGAAGTGGGAACTGTTTAAGGCTTACTGTATCCGGGACGTGGATGTGGAGAAGGGGATACGGAGGAAGCTTCAGCATTTTCCGATTTCTGAAAGTGAGATGGAGTTGTATTGCCTGGACCAGAAGATCAATGACCGGGGCGTGCTTGTGGACAGGAAATTAGTACAACAGGCGGTGTCCTGCGACTTACTGTATAAGAATGTCGTGACCAAGCGGGCGTATGAACTGACCGGGCTGGAGAATCCCAATTCCGTGGCGCAGATAAAATCATGGCTGGGAGAACAGGGGATGGAGATTGACAGTCTTTCAAAGAAAGCGGTAGGGGATTTGATTCAGGAAACAAACGGGGAAGTGGAGGAACTTTTGAAACTACGGCTCCTGATGGCGAAAACGTCCGTGAAAAAGTATGAAGCCATGGAGAGAAGCGTGTGTACGGATGGACGGGTGCATGGACTGCTGCAGTTTTACGGGGCGAACAGAACCGGGCGGTGGTGTCTGACAGGAGACCATGAGGTCCTGACTTTTGATGGCTGGAAGAGGCTTGACGAGTGGAAGGGCGGAGTGGTTGCCTGCTGGCATCCAAACGGGGAGGTTGTAAGCTTTCAAAAAGCGGAGCAGGTAGAGTTTCATTATGAAGGACTGATGTATGAGTACAATGATAAAAGAATCAGCCAGATAAGCACTCCGGATCACAAGATGTATGTCAAGAGAAGGTATGGTGGGGCATGGCGGGAAGATATTGTTGAAAACATGCAGGTATACCGGCCAAGTATCCCGTTTACGGGAGTCCGTAGGACAGCGTCAGGAATGGAACATGAAAGGCTGCGTGTCATGGTGATGGTGCAGGCAGACGGGCATTATACCGAAGATGGCACTATACGCCTACAATTTAAGAAAAAGCGGAAGATTGACAGATGCAAGCATTTATTACGCAGGGCATCTATTCCCTTTATCATGAGGGACAATGCCAAAACAGGCGTGGGGACATTTACGGTTGCTTCCCGTGATGTACCTTTATGGCTCCGGATTTTTAAGAGTAAGCTGTATGGGGCATGGCTTTTTGATGAAAGTGCTGATGTGTTTTTTGATGAACTGCCCCATTGGGATGGATACCACAGTGCTGCAAATAGCATCCAGTACAGCACCTGTTGTAAACAGAATGCAGATATGGTTCAGGCTTTTGCCCACATCAGCGGCAGGTGTGCAGTTATTAGGGTGAAAAAACGTTCAGAGGAACATCCGAATTGGAAAGATTCTTATGTGGTGGATATCTGGATGACACCTGGAAACTGCCATGAAATACGGAGCAAGGCGGAAGTATCAGTATATTCCGGAAAAGTTTATTGTGCAGTCACCCGGACCGGGTATTTTCTGGTTAGGAGAAATGGGAGAGTCTGGATAACAGGAAATTCGGGGCGTTTAGTGCAGGTGCAGAATCTGCCCCAGAACTATATCCTGGATTTAGAGCTTGCACGGAGCCTTGTGAAACAGGGGCGGTTTGAGGACGTGGAGTTGCTTTATGATTCCACGCCAAATGTGCTATCTGAACTTATCCGTACTGCCTTTATTCCGAAACCAGGCTGTCGTTTTGTTGTGGCGGATTTTTCTGCGATTGAGGCGAGGGTGCTGGCGTGGCTGTCCGGGGAGAAGTGGAGGCTGGATGTGTTTGCCTCCCATGGGAGAATCTATGAGGCTTCGGCATCTGCCATGTTCCATGTGCCGATAGAGGAAGTGACGAAAGGCTCACCGCTCCGGCAGAAAGGGAAGATTTCAGAGCTGGCGTTGGGTTACGGTGGCTCTGTAGGTGCGCTGACTTCCATGGGCGCTTTGGATATGGGGCTGTCAGAGGAAGAACTGCCGCCTTTGGTATCTGCGTGGAGAAAAGCAAATCCCCATATCACGCAGTTCTGGTGGGATGTGGATGCGGCGGCAGTAAAGACAGTGACTGAGAAAAAGAAAACGAGGGTAGGGAAGATTACTATTGAATATAAGAGTGGGATTCTGTTTGTGGAGTTGCCGTCCGGAAGGAGATTATCTTATGTGAAGCCCAGAATGGCGCTGAACAAGTTTGGCAGGAACGGGCTGACCTATGAGGGGATTGCGGAAAACAAGAAATGGAGCCGGATTGAGACTTACGGTCCGAAGCTGGTGGAGAATATTATACAAGGGACGGCAAGGGATTTATTGGGAGAGGCCATGCTCCAGGTGGAGGAAAAGGGCTATCCCATTGTCATGCACTGCCATGATGAGATCATAGCGGAGGTGCCGGATGGGACTGGCTCCGTGGAGGAGATGTGTGCGGTCATGGCGGTGCAGCCGGAGTGGGCGGAAGGGCTTCCGCTCAGGGCAGACGGCTATGAGTGCGCTTTTTATAAAAAGGAATAGGAGGCAGGGGAACATGAAGCTGTTTATTTCAACAGGGAATTCACGGATGGAGAAGCGGTGGAACGGAAGGGAGATGGAACTGGAGGAATTTATCGGACGCATTTCTACGACCATCCGCACTTCGGATACGGTGGAACAGTACCGGAAGCTGTCCAAGGTGAAACAGGATGACATCAAGGACGTGGGAGGCTTTGTGCTGGGGAAACTGAAAGGCGGCAGGAGGAAGAAGGACTGCGTGGTGTTTCGGTCTGCCTTGACGCTGGACATGGATTATGCCACAGCCGATATCCCGGAGCAGATTGAGATGTTCTTTGACTTCCGATGCCTCATTTACTCCACCCATAAACACACGCCGGAGAGACCAAGGCTGCGGCTGATTCTTCCGTTGTCCAGAACGGTATCGCCGGATGAGTATATGGCGGTGGGGAGGAAGGTGGCGGAGGACATCGGAATGGAACTGTTTGATGATACCACTTATGAACCATCCCGTTTAATGTATTGGCCGTCCACCTCTGCGGACGGGGAATTTGTGTTCCGGGATATTGAGGGGGAAGTCCTGAACCCGGATAAGGTGCTGGCACGCTATCAGGACTGGCGGGATTCTTCGGAATGGCCGGTGAGCAGCCGCCAGCAGGCCGTGGTGCAGAGAGAGATGAAGAGGCAGGCGGACCCGCTTGTAAAAGATGGTGTGATTGGAGCATTCTGCCGGGCTTATGGTATTGAGGACGCTGTTAATATGTTTCTGCCGGAGGTTTATCAGCCAAGTGCGATGCCTGGCAGGTTCGATTATATCCCTGCGGATTCCCAGGCAGGGGTGGTGGTCTATGAGGGGAAGTTTGCCTATTCCCACCATGCCACGGACCCGGCCTGTGGGAAGCTGATGAACGCCTTTGACATGGTGAGGATTCACAGGTTCGGGGAACTGGACAACAGGGCATCCGAGGATACGGACGCTGTGAAGCTGCCGTCTTTTAAGGCGATGAGTGAGTTCGCCGTGGCTGATGAGAAGGTAAAACGGCAGTTGATGAAGGAGCGGGAATTATCGGCGCATACGGAGTTTTCACAGGAAGAATGGCAGTCTGCACTGGAACTGGACCGGCAGGGAAGGGTAAAGGATACATTGGACAATTTGGTACTTGCCATTGGTAATGATGGAAAATTACAGTCCATTGCGTTCAATCTTCACCGGGACGGCATTGATGCAGGGAAAGGTCTGCCATGGAAGCAGATTAAGCCTGGATGGAACGATTCTGATTTTGCATCTTTGAAAGTGTACCTGAACAAAGGCTATGGTGTATATTCCCCATCCAAGACAAAGGATGCACTGTTGGCGGTGGCTTCCGAGCGGGCATACCATCCGGTGAAAGAATATCTGGATAAACTGCCGGCCTGGGACGGGGTGAAGCGGATGGATATGCTGCTCACGGACTATTTAGGGGCGGAGGATTCGGAGTATACGAGGGCGGTTATCCGTAAAACGCTGACGGCGGCAGTTGCAAGGATTTACCAGCCGGGAACAAAGTTTGACAGTGTTCTGATTCTGAACGGTTCCCAGGGGATTGGGAAGTCCACGCTGTTTGCGAAGCTGGCAGGGGCGTGGTTTTCGGACAGCCTGACGCTTACGGATATGCGGGATAAGTCCGGGCCGGAGAAGCTGCAGGGGTATTGGATTCTGGAGCTGGGCGAGCTGGCAGGGATGAAGAAAACGGATGTGGAGACCGTGAAGTCCTTTTTGTCCCGTGTGGATGACAAGTACCGTGCAAGCTATGGCCTGAATGTGGAAAGCCATCCGAGACAGTGCGTGATTGTGGGAAGCACCAATACGGAGAGTGGGTTTTTGAGAGATATTACGGGAAACCGGAGATTCTGGCCGGTGCGGGTGAACGGGCAGAGCGTGAAGAAACCGTGGCAGATAACCACAGAGGAAGTGACACAGATTTGGGCGGAGGCAGCCGTAGCTTATAGGGCTGGGGAAAAGCTGTTTCTGGAAGGGGATGTGGCGGCAATGGCAGCTTCGGAGCAGGCGGAAGCCATGGAGACGGATGACCGGGAAGGTCTGGTCAGGACGTATCTGGATACCCTTCTGCCGGAGAATTGGGAGACCATGGGGTTATATGACAGAAGGAATTTCCTGAATGGCAGTGAGTTTGGAGGAGAAGAGAGGAATGGAAATGTACAGCGGACTACGGTCTGCAACATGGAAATCTGGTGTGAGTGTTTTGGCAGGGAGTCCGCTGCGCTGAAAAAGATTGATTCCTATGAAATCAGTGGCATCATGCGCAAGATTGAAGACTGGGGCAAGTATGCAAGAACCAAAAACGGGATGCTGACGTTTCCGATTTATGGAAAGCAGCGGGCATATGTCCGGGAACAAGAATGAAAATCTGGTTCCGTCCGGCAGCAGGAGAGAAATATGGCGGGAGCCGGAACAACCGGAACGAAACCAGACTTGTTTTTTTGGATGGTTCCGGGAAGAAAAACAGGAAAATCAAGGCTCCGGCGGTGCCATGGAACAAGGGAACAGGAAATCCTTAATGGGGTATGGTAATTAAGTAAAAAGAGTATCTTGTGTATGTGTTATATGCGCGTATAGGGAATATAGGGATTTTTGTTCTTCTTGTTTTTCTGGTTCCCGAAGAGGAAAAGGAGGTGTTGGGGGCATGATAGAAAATGTGATTGAAAGACAGCTTGCCAGGGCTGTAAAAAAGATGGGAGGCATGGCGGTGAAGTTTGTGTCCCCTGGGTTGGATGGGGTGCCGGACAGAATTGTTTTGCTGCCGGATAAGAGGGTTGCCTTTGTGGAGTTGAAAGCTCCGGGAAAGAAGCTGAGAGCTTTACAGGAAAAACGGAAGCGGCAGTTGGAGGCATTGGGTTTTCCGGTTTATGTGATAGACGGGGTGGAGCAGATTGGAGGTGTGCTGGATGAAATATGTGCCACATGAGTATCAGGAGTACGCAAAGGAATTTATTGTGAACCAGAATGTCAGTGCTTTATTTTTGGACTGCGGTTTGGGGAAGACGGTGATTACCTTGACCGCCATATGGGAACTGATATTGGACTATTTTGAAATTCGCAGGGTTCTTGTGATTGCACCGCTCCGGGTGGCGAGGGATACCTGGCCGGGGGAACTGGAAAAGTGGGAACACCTGCAGGGGATTGTGATGTCAGCAGTTCTTGGTTCGGAGAAAGAGCGGATAATGGCACTGAATCGGAGAGCCAATGTGTATGTCATTAACCGGGAAAATATGGAATGGCTAGTGGGGCATTGCCAATGGGAGTTTGACATGGTGGTGCTTGATGAATTGTCCTCTTTTAAATCCCACAGGGCAAAGCGGTTTAAGGCGTTAAAAAAAGTCCGCCCGATGGTGAAGCGGATTGTGGGGCTAACAGGGACCCCGGCACCGAATGGGTTGATTGATCTGTGGGCAGAGATTGGGATTCTGGATATGGGGCAGAGGCTTGGGCGTTTTATAGGTGGATACCGGGAACGGTTTTTTGTACCGGATAAGCGGAGCAGGGAGATGGTTTACTCTTATAAGCCGAGGGAAGGGGCAGAAGAAGTGATTTACGGCTTAATCTCCGATATCTGCATCAGCATGAGAGCGGTGGATTATCTGGAGATGCCGGACTGCATTTATAACCGGGTAGAGGATGCCATGAGTGAGAAGGAGATGGAATTATACCGGAGGCTGGAGAGGGATATGCTGCTGCCTTATGAGGACGGTGACATTGATGCGGTGAATGCCGCCGGGCTGTCCAACAAGCTGATGCAGATGGCGAATGGGGCTGTCTACGATGAGAACGGAACGGTAAAGCATATCCATGACCGGAAGCTGGAAACTCTGGAAGATTTGGTGGAAGCAGCAAATGGGAAACCAGTATTGATTGCCTATTGGTATCAGCATGACCTGGCAAGAATCCGGGAGAGGATTGGGGCGGTGGAACTGGACAGTGCAGACGATTTCCGAAAGTGGAATGCAGGGGAAATCCCGGTGGCAGTCATCCATCCGGCCTCTGCCGGGCATGGGCTGAACCTGCAGGCTGGAGGCTCCACATTAATCTGGTTCGGGTTGACCTGGTCCTTGGAATTGTACCAGCAGATGAACGCAAGGTTATGGCGGCAGGGACAGAAGGAAACGGTGGTCATCCATCATCTGATTGCAAAGGATACACTGGATGAGCGGGTGATGGAGGCGCTGGAGAAGAAGGACTGCGGACAGTCGGAGCTGGTGGATGCGGTGAGAGCGAGGATGGGAGGTTGTAGCCATGACAGCAGGAGAGATGTTTAAGGAGTACCGGAAAATGAAACAGGAGTGCCTTGTGTTGGAATTCCGGATGCGGCATTTTGAGGGAGTGCCGTACACGGATGTGATAGAGAGTATGAATTATGCAAGACCCCAGGGGGAACGGGTGCAGACCAGCGGGATATCTGATAAAACAGGAAAGACAGCCATCCATTACCGCCGGGTAAAAGAGGGGATGGATGATGACTGGTATGATTCCCTGTTTCAAAGATACGAATACCTGCAGGAAGAAATCATGTTCTTTGAATATGCCGTTACGCAGTTAAGCGGGAGGCTGGCGGAGTTTGTAAAGGATTTGGTTATGGACAGGATGGCATGGGAGGAACTGATGATTAAGTACCGTGTCAGCCATTCCATGATAGGGAAATACCGGAAGAAGGCAGAAAGGGAACTGAATTGCTTTTATGAATTCCGTGAGAAACAGACGGAAAATTATCTTTTGAGCTGATGGTAGACTATTGGTAGACAAAGTGTAGCGAAAGAGTTGATTGAATTGAACAGATTCCTGTGTTATCCTTAAACTGCGAAGAACTGTAAGAAGCTCTGTGGAGGAATCCATGGGGCTTTTTCTTTTGCCTTCGCATGGGGCAGGGGCTTTATCCTTTCACCCTGCCCGTTACATAGGAAAGGAGGTGGCGCTGTGCCGATGAAACCGAAGAAGCCCTGTAAGCATCCGGGGTGTCCGGGACTGACTTCCGGGAAATATTGTGAAGAACACGAGGCATTGCACAGGGGAGACCGTGCCACGTCAACCGGGCGTGGGTATGACAGCCGGTGGCGCAGAGCAAGGAGCAGGTTCCTGAAAGCACATCCGCTGTGTGTCCGGTGCCAGGAACAGGGCAGGCTGGTGAAGGCTTCTGTGGTAGACCATATCGTACCGCACCGTGGGGATGAGAAGCTGTTCTGGGATGAGTCCAACTGGCAGGCACTGTGTAAGAACTGCCATGACAGCAAGACGATGACCGAGGACAGGTATCAGGAGTATAGATATTAATGTTGTACATTTTTCCGTGGATTTTACTGCATGGGGAGGGGGAGTGAAAATCTCCAGAACCCTGGCCCCAGAAACCGATGCCCCCCTTAACGTGAATTTTCGCAGAAATTAGCAGGGGGGATAGGAAATATCGTATTATCCATACATAAATGCAGGATTTTCAAGGCTTTTTCCGTATGAAAGCCAGATGGAAGTTGTGAAAATCCTGCATTTTTGGGGCTGAAAAGCGCCTTGAAATGGTGATTTTCGGCTCTTTTTCTATTGGAGGGCAGGAGGATGACGGATAAACAGACGGCACTGTTAGAGGAAATGCGAATGCAGGGGAAAGGTTATAAGGCCATTGCCTCTGCTGTGGGGCTGTCCCGCGATATTGTGAGGAATTATTGTAAGGCAAAGGGCATGGAAGGCTATGGGGAGACTGTAGCTCTGAATATGCCGAGAAGATCGGCAGATGTAGAAACGGATAGGACTTCCCAAATAAATATGGGAAGGAAGGATGCATGAGGCTGACAGAAAGGATAAGCTTTATGTGGCATCTCTTTCCGGCGGAAAGGATTCCACGGCAATGGTGCTCCGGCTCATTGAGGAGAACCGGCCGCTGGATTTGATTCTGTTTTGTGATACCGGACTGGAATTTCCCCAGATGTATGAGCATGTGAAGAAGGTGGCCCAGTCTGTCCCGGTTCCGGTAGTGTGGCTGAAAGAGGAGAAGGGATTTGAGTATTATTTCCTGCATCACAGGCCAAAGCGGAAGAACCAAAACCTTGCAGATAAGGCAGGGTTCAGCTGGGCAGGTCCCCGGAACCGCTGGTGTACGGCTGTGTTGAAGACCAGAGTGATTAACCGCTATTTGTCAGATCTTAAAAAAGAGTATGAGATCGTGCAGTATATCGGGATTGCGGCAGATGAGCCGAAAAGAGTCAGGGAATTTTATTATCCGCTGGTGGAGTGGGGGATGACGGAAAAGGGCTGTCTGGAATACTGCTATGAAAGAGGGTATGACTGGGGCGGGCTGTATGAACTGTTTAGGCGTGTGTCCTGCTGGTGCTGCCCGTTGCAGCCGTTGGAAGAACTGAGGGTGCTGCGCAGACATTTCCCCGAGCTGTGGGAACAGCTTCTGGAATGGGAGTCAAAGACATGGAGAAATTTCAGGTCGGATTACTCTGTGGAAGATTTGGATATCCGGTTCCGGTTTGAAGAAGAAAGGATGCAGGATGGGAAAAAGATAAGGGGGAAGGCGTTTTCCCAGGAATTAAAGAAACGATTGGGCAGACACGGGTGACCGTGTTTTTTTGATGCCGTGACAAAACGTAACAGGGAGGTATGGATGTCCAGGATAGCAGTAATTGATGCGGACTTGATCGGCAGGAAAAAGCACAGGTTTCCGAACCTGGCCTGTATGAAGCTGTCCGGTTATCATAAAGTACACGGTGATGAGGTGGCGCTTAAAACAGATTATGAGGGGCTGGCAGGATTTGACCGGGTTTATCTGTCTAAAGTATTTACGGATACCGATGTGCCGGAGGATATTTTGAAACTTGGAAATCTGATATATGGAGGAACCGGGTTTTATTATGACAAGGCTCCGGCACTGCCGGATGAAGTGGAGCACCACATGCCAGACTACTATCTCTATGGCGGGTGGGTGCAGGAAAAACTGGATGCCGGAGCGAAAAGGAACGAGTACCGGTTCTATCTGGATTATTCCATCGGATTCCTCACACGGGGGTGTTTCCGTAAGTGCGGGTTTTGCGTCAACAGGAATTATGACAGGGTATGTATGCACAGCCCGCTGGAGGAATTCCTTAATCTGGATCGGAAGAAAATCTGTCTGCTGGATGATAACTTTTTGGGACATCCGAAGTGGGAGGAGATGCTGCAGGGGTTGAAAGCGGTGAATAAGCCGTTCCAATTCCGGCAGGGACTGGATGAGAGACTTTTGGATGACCGGAAATGTGCGGCATTGTTTTCCGGCAGGTATGATGAAACCTATACATTTGCCTTCGACAATATCGCAGATGCGGAAGTCATTGAAAGTAAGATGGCTCTGGCGAGAAACTATACAAATGCCCGCCTGCGGTTTTATTGTTTCTGCGGGTTTGACCGGGAGGATGTGTGGGATGAAGGCTTTTGGGCGGAAGATGTGTTTGGCCTGCTAAAGCGGATTGAGATTTTAATGAGGCATCAATGTCTTCCCTATGTCATGCGGTTCAACCGGTATATGGAAAGTCCGTTCCGGGGTGTCTATGTGTCCATTGCAAGATGGGCGAACCAGCCTGGGATTTATAAAAAGAAAAGCCTGCGTGAGTTTGCCGTGATGAACGGGGAACAGAGTGCATGTTACAGATATTTAAGTGATTTTGAGCGGCAGTTTCCAAAGGCCGCTTATTTTTATGACCTGAAATATGAGACGGTCTGCGGCATGGCAGATAGGGATGTAGCAGGGGAAAGGTGATTGATATGAAGCAGCTTACATTTTTGGATATATGCGCGGGCATCGGAGGGTTCCGGCTGGGGCTGGAGGCCGCCGGGCATAAGTGCATCGGGTACTGTGAGTATGACAAGTTTGCAAGGGCTTCTTATGAGGCTATGTATGATACGGAGGGGGAGTGGAAAGCAGATGACGTTACAAAACTCAAATCAGGAGAAATCCCATATGCGGATATCTGGTGTTTTGGATTCCCATGCCAGGATATCTCCATTGCAGGAAAGCAGAGGGGCCTGCGTGGAAAACGAAGTGGAATCTATTACAGCATTATTGACCTCATCAAAGGCAAGGACGAAGGTGATAAGCCCGCATACCTTCTTGTTGAGAACGTTAAGAACCTGTTATCAATCCATGCAGGCTTCGACTTTGCCGCCGTTCTCTCTGAAATGGACGAAGCAGGGTATGACTGCCGGTGGCAGGTGCTTAATTCCAAAGATTACGGAGTCCCCCAGAACCGGGAGCGGGTGTTCATTGTCGCAAATCTTAGAAGCCGGGGCGGACGAGAAATATTACCTGTCCAGGGAACGGACGGAGCGGCTCTTAAGCAGGTTATAGGCGGAAAACAGGGAGAACGTGTCTATGATCCGGACGGGGTTTCCGTTACATTACTAAGCAGTGCCGGAAATTTTGGCGGGAAGACGGGGCTTTACTTTGTGGATTATACTTACAATCATCCAAAAATTACCGAGAATGCCAGAGGGATCATTGCCCAGTATAATGCAGGGATTATAAACTGGGGTTCCAATTCCGGCGTTCTGGAGGCACATGCGGTACTGACGCCGGACCGGCTGGAGAAGCGGCAGAACGGCAGGCGGATGAAGGACGATGGGGAGCCGATGTTTACGCTGACGGGGCAGGACCGCCATGGTGTTTTCTTATGCAGGGAGGCCGATGCATCCGGCAGTCCGGTTCTGCGGATAAAGAACTGTACAAAAAGGGGATTTGAAGAGGCTGGTGTGGGAGATGGGATTTCCCTTGCTTTTCCGGAAAGCAGTACAAGAAGGGGCAGGGTGAAAAAACAGTGTTCCCAAACGCTTGACTGTGCCTGCGAGGTAGGGACAGTGATGAAGTGCGGGCGGATACGGAGGCTCACACCAAGGGAATGTTTCCGGTTTATTTAGGAACTGTAC
>LDAQ01000149.1 GCA_001028025.1 Faecalicatena fissicatena
TATATGCCGCTGCGAGATGCACACCGTGCTGCCAACTGCCCCTAGGACACCCACTGCCGGCCAGGCGGGTACACTGAACACATCACGGGAAATCTGATGATTTCCCGCGCTGGGTTCAGTAAAAACTTGATTTGGTGATCAAGTTTTTCCCCGCCTGCCCGGCAGTGGTTGTCCAAGGGGCAGTAGGCGCACTCCAGCATTTCGCAGCGGCATATACAGCCCCAGTACCTCCCCGGCATCCCTGTCATAAAGCTGGCTCTTCCGGACGGTAGGAAAAGGCTCGTTCCCCGGGTGGGATCCCTGACCGGGGCAACGGATGGAATAGAATTGGCGTAACTTTCATATCCCCAGCAGTCTTTTTAATAGACTTGAGTATAGTTTAAAATAAAACCATACTCATAAAGTAAAAAGCGACCATACATACTGGGGATATGAAAGTTACACTAATTCTATTCCATCCGCTGTCCCGGTCCTGGACCAATGTCATTAAGATAAGAAAAACGGTATATTTGAGGCAGATATGTTAATTGCATATTTGCCTATTTTTATGCAAAAAACACTTGACAAGACGCTCAAAAAATGTGGCGTAGCCTTTTAATAATATAAAATTTTAGGAGGTTATCACTTATGCAATTTTCAGAAGAAGTAAAAGCTACATTATGGAACCTAATTGACGAAATGTCTTTGAATTTATCGGATTTCACGGTTCATCCAGGCAGGGATTTTACCAGAAAGAAAAAATGGGACTTTCCTACTATGATAAAATTCATTCTCTCCATGGAGAGTCAGTCTTTAAAAAATGAACTATACAAATATTTTGGGTACACCACTGATTGCCCCACTAATGCATCTTTTAATCAAAGAAGAGCTCAAATTCGGTCAGATGCATTCGAATATCTCTTTACATCTCAATACACCAGCAATCCAGATCTTTTTAA
>LDAQ01000150.1 GCA_001028025.1 Faecalicatena fissicatena
ATAAACATGCTTCTTTGTACACTTTTCAATAGTTACATGGGCAGTAATAACTTCGCTGAAATTATATAAGATAAGGCGTGCCCATATTTCCTGTATTATATATTCTCGTTTCTTGGAGTGAAAACCTGTTAATTCAGCGGCGTATTTTAGCTCTCTAAAAGAAGTCTCGATTCCCCATCTCATTGCGTATAACTTCTTTATTTCTGAAGCTGTGAATTCCGTTTGTGGAAGATTTGTTATAACACATTCATAGCTCGTTTCCGATATAGGAAAGCGTAATACTCTAAAATTCATTTTATAATAAGGATTTTTATCTAAATCTATATAATCAAAATTATCTTTGGTATGAAAGCACTTATAAATTTCTGGATGATTTCTAACCTCCTTTGTACTTTTACGTGTAAGTATAATAGATATTGTGGCATCAAATTCGTCTTTTTCGGGTAATTTATGCTTTAATCCATATACGATACCGTTACTGTTTATATCTTTGGAGCGAAATAAAAAGAAGGCTCCTTTTTCCATTACATGTGCCAGATCATTATATGATTCATATCCGCGGTCAACGATGAAAATGGTCTTCTTAATGCCTGCATAACGATCTAGCATATCACAAAAGGCTTTATGTTCATTTTCAAGTTTACCCGGCTGAATTATGATGTCCGTGTAGATCCTGTCCAGTAAATCATACATTGCATTCAAATGGAGCTGATTAT
>LDAQ01000151.1 GCA_001028025.1 Faecalicatena fissicatena
CCATTATTTCCCTACTCTATTTAATCAGACGCCGCAAAAGAACAGAGGAAATCGTGCGGACAGGGAGAACATATGCGTTTAAATAAAATGACAGACTCACTGGCTGTTGTAAAGTACTGCCGGGGAGATCTGAGCGGAGGGAACGGGGTGATTCTTCCGCAGGAGCTGCTTAAGCATAATTACAACGAGCTGGAAGAGCATTATTTTATCCATGATATTCAAAAGCTTTCATCAGGGTTTCCGGAACGGGAAAATATATATATTCTGGGGCATGAGGTGACAGAGGATTTTCCGCTGCATAATCATGATTTTTTTGAGTTGTGCTATGTGTGTCAGGGTGAGGTGCTGAATGTAATCGATGGTGTTGAGCTGTATATGTCCCGGGGCGATATTGTACTGCTGAATAAAAATGCACTTCAGGAAATACGATGTGTGAATGAGGAGACACTGATCGTAAATGTCTGTATTAAAGATGAGCTTTTTGAGCGGACCCTGAGGGAGTTTGTGCTGGACCAAAATCCTATATCAGAATTTTTGAGATATGAAAATCCGGGACAGGAAAAGTATATGTTTTTTCCTACGGGATACAGTAGAAATATTCCGGTCTTCATGAACAATATGGTCGAAGAATACACACAGGCGGATTTCCATCAGACATTCTCTTTGGAGGCCTGGCTTCTTTTGCTTTTTGACAGACTTGTGAAGAGCGGCAGATACAGTTATTACGGCATTGACAGGCAGGCGATGAAAGTGCTTCAATATGTGCAGGAACATTGTATTTTGCAGACATTGGAGGAGATGGCGGCCGAGTTAGGCTATAATGCCAATTATCTCACCGGATATATAAAAAAACATACAGGAAGAAACTGCCGCGAAATTATGAAAGAAGCACGGCTGAATGAGGCGGTCCGTCTGCTGGCAGAGACTGGACTGACTGTTTATCAGGTGTCTGAAGCCTGTGGTTATTCAAGTCCCAGCCATTTTTTCAGGATCTTTAAAGAAGCGTTCCATATGTCGCCAAAAGAATACAGAAAACAGATACAGACTGGTGCAGATGCTTAAAGTCTGCAGCATATCGATTCATTTATGCACAGTGCTGTGCAGGCGGGATCTGAAAGTTAAAAGTATACTCTGGAGAGGACATGATTATGGATAAAAATGAGATTGTTATTGTGGGTGCTGCAATAGTGGACGTCCTTGTCTCACCGGCCAACGAGTCGGTGTTTAAAACGGGTTCCTGTCCGGCAGATACTATACATATGTCGATTGGCGGAGACGCGCTGAATGAGGCGACGGTGCTGGCGAAGCTGGGAAATTCGGGGTGTCCCCGGGTATACCTTGAAACCGTGATAGGGGATGATCTGGCCGGGAAAATTGTGCTGCGGCATTGTGAAAAAATGGGGATCCAGATGGACAAAAGACATATACACAGTGATCTGGACACTGGAATTAACATTGTCCTTGTTCGGAAAGACGGGGAAAGGTTTTTTCTGACCAACGCCAATGGGAGTCTGCGCAGGCTTACCCTTGAAGATATAACGGATCCATTACCGGAGAACGCAAAAATCCTGTGTTTTGCAAGCATTTTTGTATACCCTGAAATGAAAGATTACGAGATGTCAGTACTGTTTAAAAGGGCGAAAAAGCAGGGAATGACGGTCTGCGCGGATATGACAAAATGTAAAAATGGGGAGACAGTCCATGACATATCAAATGCGCTTTCTTATGTAGATTACCTGTTGCCGAATAAGGAGGAGGCCTTTTTGGTAACTGGGGGCAGGACCGTAGAAGAAGCGGCCGACAGTTTTCTGGCTGCCGGTGTCCGGAATGTGGTGATAAAATGCGGCCCGGATGGATGCTTTGTTAAGAATAAAGAGACAGAAATGTGGATATCTGCTGAGCCGGAAGTAAACTGTGTGGATACAACCGGCGCCGGGGACAGTTTTGTGGCGGGTTTTGTGTATGGCTTATCACGTGGCTGTTCTCTGGAAGAGTGCGCTGCATATGCTAACCGCTGCGGAGGTATGGCTGTCCGGACAATCGGGGCTGTAGAATGGATTATGAATAGAAAACAGGGAGACATCCTGTGAAAAGCTGTAATTCTGTGCAGAATATACTAATAAATAGCCCCCTTTATTGAAGCAAATTCATGAAAATAGGCGATATGGACCGAAAAGCCTTACAAAAAGTGCAGAAAAATGTTATAATCAAAATATAGAAGCTGAGAACAGGCCGTTACAGATGATGTACCGGCCTTTCTTAAATCTAATTTACTATAGTCAGAGTGTACCAGCAGGAGTATTGGAAAGAGAGAGGATGCGTGAAAATGAACCCGGGTGAAGTTGTTGTTTATAAGTGCAAAGGGATGTACAAGGTAGAAGATGTGGGAACTTTGAATTTCGGCTTTGTGGACCGCAGGAAAAAGTATTATACACTGCAGTCGATGGAGGATTCGAGGGAACGGGCCTATGTGCCTACCGAGGATAAGGAGAATATCCGAAAACCAGTGAGCAGAGATGAAGCAATCGAGCTGATTCACGAATTGGATGAGATTGAAGTGCTCTGGATTCAGAACGAAAAACTGAGAGAGCGGGAATACAAAGACTGCATCTCCGGATACAGTCCGAAAGATTGGGTGAGAGTGCTGAAGACGCTGCATAAAAGAACGATAAGCAGAGGCAGTATAACGAGTATGGATAAAAAATACCAGCAGATGATCGAACATGCACTTTATAGTGAACTGGGGTATGCACTTGGGATACCACAGAATAAAGTCGAACATTTTATACAGGAGGAGAAAGTTTGTATGCGGGATGAGGCAGAAACGGAGTAAAAGTCCGTCTGTCTGAATCGGATAGAGGGATGCCGCCGGGAAAACGGGGAAGGTCTTTGGAAGTAACCCTCTTGCGGAGAATCGCTAACGTAAAATAAGCTGTCCATAAGAGCGTGGACAACATGCGGCCAGAAAGCCTGATGCTTTCTGGCCTAAGTTGTCCTGGAGAGTGATTTGGAAAAACACTTTCCGGCCCTTATGGACAGCTTATTTTATGTGGAGGAGCGGGAAGTACATCTTCCGTGTGATAAACTGCTGTATGGGTCGGCAGATGCATCTTCCGTATAATAAGCTGCGATAGGGGGCGTAGTTATCAGCCTCAGGGAGGTCTGGTTAGTCTTCTGCTTTGTATTTCCATCCGAGATCTCTTAAGATGTTTTTTATACGGATATAATTGACTTTTGTATTATTTGTATTATAATGAATAATACACATATAAATGTACGAACAGGCTGGCCTATTGTGGGAGGTGATTATGTGATTTTGAAACTGGATATGTCGGGAGATATTCCGATTTATGTGCAGCTGCGCAATCAGATTGTGATGGGGATTGGCAGGGGGGAGCTTGAGATTGGGGAGAGGCTTCCGACTGTGCGGCAGCTGGCGTTGGATGCGGGGGTAAATACGATGACTGTGAATAAGGCTTACCAGGTTCTGAAGGCGGAAGGGTTTATTGAAATTGACAGGCGGCATGGGGCTGTGGTGCGGCCGGCTCTGGATGCGGACGGGGTGTTCCGTGAGAGACTTGAGGCGGAACTGGAACTGCTTACCGCTGAAGCGAAGCTGAAAGGACTGGATAAACAAGAATTTGTTTCGCTCTGTGAAAAGATCTTTTCAGAGCTGCATCTGCAGGAACGAGAGATGGTTTCTGAAGGCTAGTACATCGTTTAATAATTAACTTACGATATACTAAAAGGGCGCGGGAACAAACATGAAGGAGGATGCTGTATGGTTGTATTTTTGATTTTTCTTTTTACGGATTTATTTATAACGGTTATTTTCATGGCCGTTTATGGACATCGGAGAACATACAGTGAAGGGATGCTGCTGGGGGTTCATATACCATCCTATGCTGTACAGGATGAGGAAGTGGAAGCCGTGATGGAGAAACACAGAAGAAGGACGAAATGGTTTTACGGAATAAATCTGATATTGTCAGCAGCGGTCTGTCTCCTGAATTTCTGGTATCTTTCTATTTTTATTCTTGTGTGGAGCATCTGGCTGATGGAGCTGACAGCAGGAGCCATGGTACTGATCAATGCTGCACACAGACATTTGTATGACATTAAGGTGAAACGGGGCTGGCATGGAGCTTCGGGAAGCAGGATCGTTGTGGTTGACACGAATGTGTCGGCAGAGAACGACAGGCTGCCTTTCCCGGTCCGGTGGCACATTCCTGTGTTTGCAGCGGCCGCTGCACTGGCTCTGATACCTGGGGTAAGGGAGGTACTTGCAAAGGCTCCTGAAATGTGGGGACTGACAGGGGGATCCGCGGCACTGATCCTGTTTTTTACCGGGATGCATTTATGGACGGTTCGCAGAAGCAACGAGGTATATAGCAGCAATACGGAGATTAATCTGAGAGTAAACCGTCTGGTTAAGAGAGTCTGGTCTGGAATCTGGATTATCAGTGATTATCTGAATCTGCTGTCTATTGGGACCGTGATCTATTCAGGAGTGCGGCAGCACATATTTACCGCCGGGAGTATCATCGGGTATATTGTGATCCAGTGTATCACCGGAATATCAATTCTGGCCGCTTTTTTATATCTAAGATGGAAAAAGAAAGATATATTGAAGGAAGATCCGCAGCCGCTTTATGTAGATGATGATATCTACTGGAAGAATGGCTGGTATAATAATCCTAATGACACAAGAGTGTGGGTGCCGGACAGATTCTGTACGTCCAATTACTCCACAAATATGGGACGGACAGCGGGAAAGGTCTTTACCTTTAGCATTCTGGGCTTTGTGCTGGCTACTTTTATTGTCATATTTATCGTGTTCCTAAAGATGGATTTCACTCCCAGATACCTTTCGGTAAACGGAGAAGATGTCAGTATATCATCCCCGATGGCTCCTGTTTCTTTTAAACGGGATGAAATACAGAGCATAGAACTGCTGGATCACATGCCGGAGGGGGACTTTACGAGAACGAACGGCCTTGCAGACGAACGCCAGCTTGTGGGGAAATTCCGGGAGAGGAAAGATGGGGAATTCAGAGTATATATTTACCGAGGCTATTCTCCAATTCTCAAAATAGAACTTCCGGAGTATACAGTGCTCATAAACAGCGAACAAAAAGGGGAAACACAAAACTGGTATCGGGAATTAGTGAACGGGATTTAGTCTTGGTGACGGATGGGGGGGACGCTCCATGAAGGGATAGCCGCAAATCCCCATAAGAACATACCTGTCCTTTCAAAATCGCGGACACGGACCTAAGAAATTCCAGACGGGAAACAGCCGCAAAAATGGAGCACAGCTGACACATCGAGAGAAATCTGATGATTTCTCACGCTGGGTCAGCTGATTTTTTGATTCGGAATCAAAAAATCTCTCCATTTTCACGGCTGTTTCCCGCCAGGAATTTCTAAGGTTCGCTTTAGCGATTTTGAAAGGACAGGTATGTTCTTTTGGGGATTTGCGGCTATCCCTTCATGGAGCTGGTGCATCCAACGGGTGGACAAAATTCGTTACTAGGGTGTGCCCTCAGACGGGGGCAGCGTATGGATATGAATTGGTGCAGCTAAGCTATCATATCCCCAGTAGGTTATGTTGATAAGAGCGTTATAACTAAAAAGCCATTCAACTAATAATGTATTTTTAACCAATTAAAAACTTACCCAAGCCATACAAGTTTCACCAATCCGATCCCCATCCGCAGCTCCGGTCGATGCCTCACCCTGGGAACGAGTCTTTTCTGCCGACCGGATGAACCAGCTTACCGGGAGCCGGGACGGGCTGTGAAAAACACCTGTCCTGT
>LDAQ01000153.1 GCA_001028025.1 Faecalicatena fissicatena
CTCTCAGGTCGGCTACTGATCGTCGCCTTGGTAAGCCGTTACCTTACCAACTAGCTAATCAGACGCGGGTCCATCTCATACCACCGGAGTTTTTCCCACTGTACCATGCGGTACTGTGGTCTTATGCGGTATTAGCAGTCATTTCTAACTGTTATCCCCCTGTATGAGGCAGGTTACCCACGCGTTACTCACCCGTCCGCCGCTCAGTCACAACACTCTTCATTCCGAAGAAATCAAAGTAAAGTGCTTCGCTCGACTTGCATGTGTTAAGCACGCCGCCAGCGTTCATCCTGAGCCAGGATCAAACTCTCGTTAAAAGTGTTTGTATCCGAGTCAGAATTAACTACTAGCTAATTCTATCCCTTTTACTGTTCTTACCACCGAGATCTCTCTCAGTGATGGGTGCATCTTTTATGATGCTGTTCTTTGAAATTTTCTCTTTAAGAAATTTTCAAGGGTTTGTTGTCTATTGTTTAATTATCAAGGTTCTTTTTGTTCTTTTTGTTTAAAGCGAACTTCCATATTCTACCATGTCCGTTTCGCTTTGTCAAGAACTTTTTTATTTTTCTTTTTTAAAGCTTGTCTGTTCTCTCTCGAGTCAGCTTAAATATATTAGCATTTCTTGTACCAGTTTGTCAAGACATTTTTTAAAACTTTTTTACAAAATTTTCATTCTTTCTTAACATACTTTGATATGCTGTTCTGCCCCTGTCGAAACGGTGTTTCTTCATACAGACAGAACTAACGGAGAAGGAGGGATTTGAACCCTCGCGCCGCTATTAACGACCTACTCCCTTTCCAGGGGAGCCCCTTCGGCCAGCTTGGGTACTTCTCCAAAACGTCCGCTATTAAATATACACGAAACAGGGCTTCTTGTCTAGTCCTTTTTTCTCTTTTTTTAATTTTCTTCTTTTTACAATTTCCGTGACAATTTTCAGACATTTTACAGCACATTACATCAGGCTCTTTTCGACATGCCCTTCCATGTTTTTATCTGATTCATAAAATGCTGAAAATACCGCTCCTAAACGCCGGCCTCCATCCCCCAATACTGCATATCCTGCCGGCACGTCCGATGGAAACCGTAAATCAATGTTTATCAATGCACTGGCTTAACTGAGAAGGAACTCCCGTCTGAGTTCCTTCTTCATGGAGAGGAACCGGTATATTATGTTTGAGCACTGCACAGACAACCTTCCTGTATCCTTGCATTTATAAATTCCAGAACCTTTTTCAGCGCAATCATAAACCACGGAGTATAATGCTCCGGATTTTTCTGAATATCCGCTATAAGATCTTTAATCTTCACCCACCTCACTTCTTCCACTTCCTCCGGGTTTTCTATCCAGCTGCCCCGGTACTCGCCGATCAGAATGTGGTCGTATTCAAACTCAGTCAGTCCGTTTTCAAACGTATAGCGATAGACAAAGGATTGAATCTCTTCCAGATTCTCCGTCTCAATCCCCAGCTCTTCCTGAAGCCTCCTGCAGGCCGCCTGATATACGCTTTCCCCCATCCCCGGGTGAGAACAGCAGGTATTGGTCCACAAACCGCCGCAGTGGTATTTTTCTTTTGCGCGTCTCTGAAGTAATATTGCATCATCTTTATACAGAAATACAGAGAACGCCCGATGAAGCCTGCCCTCTGCATGGGCCTGCATTTTCTCCATACATCCAAGTATTTGGTCCTCCATATCAACCAGAACAACATGCGCCTGTAATTCATCGGCCTGCGCCTGTATCTGATCCGTACTTTCCGGTTTTCTGATTTGCTGTTTTCCTTCCATAAGCCTCTCCGTTCCTTAGCTGATTTTCTCTAACATCTTCTCAAGAAGTACACCGCAGCTCTTTCTCACTGTCTCAATCTGATCCGGTGTGATGTCATCCACGTGAATTCCGCATACACAAACTACGGTACAGTTTTTTCTTTTCGCAATGCTCTCGGCAAACCATCTGGCTATGGTTTCGTCCTTATGCCCGATCCCGTTGATCACACTGGATGTAACTCCGGTTCCTTCACCGGTCAGGCTGGGCCTTGCTGTCGCCATCACCACGCTGCCTGCATGAGGTGTATCTCCGCCATACACAGTCAATGTGTAGTCTTTTCCCATTTCAATCATATCACATTGTACATCATATCCGTCAAATAATTTTTCTCTCAGACAGCTATTCTTCATCCTCTATCACTTCCTCTTCCTCTCCGGTCCAGGGTACGAACTTGTCATACGCAATCCCAAACTGCATCAAAATTTTCCCGACAATATGGTTGATCTGATCCTCAATCGTCCTCGCACCATTGTAAAACGTCAAAAGCGGCGGAACGATTGTGCACCCGGCATCTGCCACCTCTTTCAGATTTCGCAGGTGGATGCGGTTCAGCGGCATCTCCCGCGGAACTAATACCACCTTTCTCCCCTCTTTCAAACAGACATCCGCCGCACGGATAATCAGCGTGTCCGCATAACCTGCTGCTATCCCCGCAAGAGTCTTCATGCTGCAGGGCATGACAATCATGCCGTCAGTCACAAAAGAGCCGCTGGATATAGACGCCGCCATGTTCTTCTCATCGTGTACTACATCCGCAAGTGCTGTCAGTTTCTCAATGGGAATCTTACTCTCCAGATTCCATGTCACCTTTGCTCCACTGCTCATCACCAGATGTATCTTACACTCCTCTATGCTTCTAAGCGCCCGCATCAGATAATAACTCATCTCTACCCCTGTAGCGCCGGATACCCCTACAATGATTCTCATGCCTTTTCCTCCTTCTCATAAAACAATATCATATTTTTTCACATTTTTATAGAAATAGGTCGGAAACTTTTTCAAGCTCCGGCCTATATTATATTTGTCATAATTTAATATGATCCGCCGGCTTATTTATAAATGCACGGCGTTTCAAAACCAGCGCAGATATTGTTATACCAGCCCGACTATATTCCACCAAAGTACTTCCACCAATACCAGAATGAATACTACAATGGTAAGAGGAACTCCAAGCCGGATTGTTTCTTTCTGCGTATACATTCCATTTTCCTCGCCCTGTCCGACCAGCATATTCAGGTGGTGGAACGGGAGGATATAGTGGGATGCAATTGCTATATACACAATCAGCGCTGTTGCAAGCGGCGGGATTCCCATAGACTCAGTTAAAATCAGTACAGACGGAATAACAACACCCATAACCGCGATTACGGATCCCATAAACATATGTACAACCATAGAAATCAGTGCAATCAGCAATGCCAGCACGAAAAGGTTGCTTGGCAGATGTTCAGGCAGAATCGTATTTGCAATCCATGTATTCATACCGGTCGCCCCGCCTACTGTACCGATTGCCATGGCAGACGTCAGGAATACCAGTACGTGTACCGGAACTTGTCCCCAGGACTTTACGGTAAGAACTTCTCCGATAAGCGGCAGACTCATGCACATTGCAACGCCCATTGTGACCCAGCCGATGTCGATGCCGTGGATTGAATCTGTCATCCACAGAATGATGGCGATAATAAGCCAGATTGTGGTTCTCTTTTCCAATTTGCTCATCGGGCCCTGCGCCTTTTGTTTTTCTTCAATTTCCTGAAGATTAATGGTTACCGGCTGTGAAGGCTTGAAGAGAATCAGAATCAGAACCAGCGTTATAACGGATGCAACAATCGCCGGAATTCCCATGTACTGGAACCATCCGATCCAGCCAACACTCACGTTTTCTCCTGCATAGGAGGCTGCCAGCGGATTGATTACGCTGTCGCCGGTGAGGAAGATCAGAGATACCGGTACGGAAGCCGCGAACACTGTAAAACCAATTTTAACTGCGTCTACTTTTGGAATCTTAGCACTTTGAATCACGACTGCCATAACCGACATGATCAGGAATGCTCTCGGCCACGGATGTGGTATCAGTACACTCATAATAAATGTCAGTACGAAAATCGAAATAATAATCCCATTGTAAGAGCGCACAAATTTTTTGATAAATGCATATGCGATACGCTCGCCAAGGCCGGAATCCTTCACGGCGCCTGCAATCATATAGGCTCCCATAACCAGCCACATGGTGGAGGAACCGTACCATGATTTAAATACAAGATCTGGTGTTGCAACCTTACATACAATCAGCAGAATCAGGTAGATACCCCCTACGAAACCTGACTGTGCCACATTTGTTGCCCACCATACTACGGTCATTAAACTTAATGCAAGACATCTCTGGCCTTCCGGTTCAATCCCCGATAAAGGTAAAAGCAGAATGATAACCGCCACTGCAACACCCGCCAGAAAGCCTATGACTTTCTTGTTCATTAATAGACCCCCTTTTTCTCATTGAATATTTTATTTAACTATGAACAGTAATTTTCCAGTTTATTTATCAGAAGGCCTGTTCTGATAATGGAACAGGCCCTCTCGTCATTTGATCATTGAACTCTCTATTAATCAAGCGGTGGTACCGGTGGAATAACCTGTAAGTCCTTAATCTCTTCTGGATTTAATTTGAATTTGTCATGAATATCCGGGGTTTCCGTTGATCTCCATGAATAGATACAAGTTTCACATACATATACTTCCCAAGCGTCTCCAACCGGAGATTTTACCATCACTCTTATTTTGTCACTACCACAACGTGGACAAGTCATATCTTCTACCTCCTTCATTATTGCACCCATCCGCTCCTGCAGATGATTTGCATGCCTTTTGTCTTATTTGAATAATTCGCGAAGTTTTTCTTCCCATTCTTCTGTCTTTGCAGGTGGCTGAAGAAGCTCTACTGCACGCGGATTCGGCTCTGGTGCTACCGGTGTCGTTGCATCAATAATCATCTTCGTGTGCATGCCTGCCGGATAAGAGGACGGATCAAGAGGCATACCCGGGCAGTTCGGGATGATTGCAACATCTTTGTCCGGTTTTACTCTTGATGCCATTGCCCACATAACCTGTTCCAGGTTAAACGGATCCACGTATTCATCTACAACGATGACAATCTTTGTGTAAGGCATACCGTGCGGTGTGGATAACAGACGGAATGCAATTCCTTTTCCATATCCGCCGTAACGGCATTTGGTAGAAACAATTGCAACATGACCGTGCATATACATTGCGTTCAGTGCAACTAATTCCGGGAATCCTTCTTTAATCTGTTTGTAAAGCGGTACAGAAGTATTCAATGCCATCAGGTAATCAATTTCTGTCCACGGAATACCAAGGTACAGATTTTCGAAAATCGGATCTGTTCTGTAAGTAATACGCTCGATACGTACAACACACTGGTTACGTGCTCCTGAATAGGAACCCGGGAACTCACCGAATGGTCCTTCCACTTCACGTACACGCGGCTCTATATATCCTTCCAGAATAACCTCTGATCCTGCCGGAACAAAGAGGTGATCGCTCAAATCTGCTTTTACAATATCAATCGGAACCCCATCCTGGAGTGCGCCCACGAACTCGTATTCATTCTGTGAATATCCAACCGGCGTAGAAGCCATGAAGGTTACCAGCGGGTTATTTCCAAGTGCAATTGCGATCGGCACTTTCTCATTTTTACGCTCTGCTTTTTCCAGCTGTACTGCGATATCGTGCATAGCCAGAGCCTGGATACCAACTTTGTCTTTATCTTTCACCTGAATACGGTATGTACCAACATTCATCTTATCGAAATTGCCCGGATCTTCAGGATCTGCTGTTACAACGGAAGCCTTTGAGATGAAAAATCCACTGTCCTGATCATTGATTCTGTAAAGCGGAAGGATATCGAACAGGTTGATATCTTTATCCACTACATTTTCTTTACATGGAGCAGCATCTCTTTCCACAACATTTGGCGGTACCGGGAATTTATCCCATCTGCGGTTCAGTTCAAAGAATTGATCCTTGACCGGTGTATCCTTTGGCATACCCATCATTAATGCATGATTCGGCCATGAACCATGGACATTTGTTACAACCTTCCCCTTATAACCATTGATATTTTCAAATAATACGGCTGGTCCGTTTTTGATATTTGCTGCTGCACGACCTGCAGATGCAATATCCGGTTCAGGCATCACTTCTTCTTTTACTCGTACCAGTTGACCTTCTTCCTCCAGGGTCGCCAGAAACTCCCTTAAGTCTTTGTATACTTTTGCCACGCCTTTTCCTCCTTACACATTCACTGATAAGTTACAACCTCATGATTTTTTGTTTATTTCATCCAACAAAGCGCTTTTGTTTTCGAGATTATTATAGTTTTTTTCACACGCCAAATGCAATTCCCTTTTGTACCAAGTATTATTCCATAATTGAATTGCATGCTCACCCACATTTTTATATAATACTTAACATACAATAAAATTATCAAATCGTTCATTCGGAAGTTTAATGTCAAATAATTAACAAACCTTAAAACAAACACAGTACGAAACACGGAGGTGTGGTCTATGACCCTTTCACAGATAATGTATTTTCTTGCTGTTGTAAAATACAAGACCTTTACGCTGGCAAGTGATGAACTGTACATTTCCCAATCTTCTTTGTCCAAGCAGATTAAGGCGCTGGAACTGGAACTTGGGCATACACTTTTTAACAGGGAAGCCAAGGAAAACACTTTGACTGCAGAAGGGGAACGTTTTCTGGCGTATGCCAATAAATTTTCCAAGGATTATGCTTCTATGATGTCTGATCTTAACAAAATGAATGGAAATGCTTCTAAAAATCCTCTGATTTTAGGTGTGCTTCCCATTATCAATGAATATAATCTGAATGATGACATTGTTTTCTTTCAAAAACTGATTGCTTCTTCTAACATTTATGTAAACCTGCTTGAGCGTGAGCAGGAGGAACTGCAGAACATGTTACAATTTAAACAGATAGATGCCGCCATCCTCCGCATGGATTCCCTTGATTTGTCAAAGTATGAATATGTGACATTTCGGGAGGAAGAGCTGATGATTATATATCCCGATAAGATGGAACAGCTGAATAAAGAGTATGTTACGCTGGAGGAGCTTGCAGATTATCCGATTATTTCTTTCGATGAATCCTCTTCTCTGCACAGGACAACCAAACAGTTATTTCAGGATAGAAACCTTTATCCCAGTTTTTCCTATCTTTACAAGCATCATGAGCAGATCCTGTCCATGGTAAATGCAAACTTCGGTGTCGCCATCATCCCAGGCAACCTGGTATCGACTTCGCTGTTTCCCAATATCCGGGTAACGCACTTTAAAAAACCTATAATATCGAAGGTATGCCTTGTCCGTCCGAAGGATGTACCGATGACAGAGCCTTTGAATCTGCTCTTTCAGTATTTTGAATCCACATACAATGAGGTGAATGGCAAATAATTTTCCATATAACCAAAAAAGAAGTGGAACCCAGTATATTACTGAGTTCCACTTCTTTTTTTAACGGAGAGGGTGGGATTCGAACCCACGCGCCCTTGCGGACAAACGGTTTTCAAGACCGCCTCGTTATGACCACTTCGATACCTCTCCAGTCTCTTATCTGCACATGGCAGTATAAGTTCAATTGTCTTGTCTGCTTTCGCGACATTGGATATTGTAGCATATATATGAAATATATGTCAATATCTTTTTTAATATTTTTAACTGCGTCTTTTGAGTAACACTTCTGCCATCTCCAGATCATCCGGAGTCGTTATCTTTATGTTCTCATATGAACCGTATACAAGCCTGATCGGATACTGCAGCATCTGCTCCACAACCATGGCATCATCGGTCACATTAATATAGCTTTCCCGCATCAGCATAGAATATGCGCCTCTTACGATATGATTTTCAAAGACCTGGGGCGTCTGCACCATCCAAAGCTTACTTCTGTCCGGCGTTGTTTCCACCGTACCTCTGTCATCCGCCACCTTGATGGTATCTTTCACGGGCATGCCAACGACACAGGCTTTGTGTTCCTGCACTTCTGCGTACGCTCTTTCAATCATTTTGCTGTCCACAAACGGGCGGGCGCCGTCATGAATGAAGACATATCCGTTTTCCTCCAGTTCCTGCAGGCCGTTCCAGACAGAATGATAGCGTTCTGCGCCGCCCTGCACGATCCGGCTTACTTTTTTGAACTGAAATAGATTTACTATATTCTCTCTGCAGTACTCTTCTTCCCCGGCTCCCGTTACCAGAAAAACCTCATCTATTACGGGTGAATCCTCAAAAGCTTTCAGGGAATAATAGAGCACTGGCCGTCCGGCCAGCATCAGATACTGCTTGTGCACTTTCGTTCCCATTCTCTTCCCCTGACCTGCCGCCAGTACAATGGCGGTACAATGCATTTTCCCCATATGCACCTCTCTCCTAACGTTCCCCCAGTTTTAGATTCGGCACTGCATTCAAATCCCAGCCATGCCTTGTCCCTGCCAGATATTCGTAGTAAGCAGCCGTCCCGATCATGGCCGCATTATCCGTACAGTAAATCGGTGAAGGATAATAAAATTCGATCCCCCGCTCTTGGCAGGCTTCTTTCATTCCTTCTCTGAGTGCGCTGTTGGATGCCACGCCGCCGGCTATGGCAAACTTGTTCATATCGAACTCTGCCGCCGCATTCATAGAATTCTCCACCAGCACATCTACCACTGCTTTCTGGAAAGAGGCGGCAATATCCGCCGGATTGTAGGTCTGCCCCTTCATCTGGCAGCCATTGATATAATTCAGTACCGCTGACTTCAGGCCGCTGAAGCTGAAGTCGTATGGTGCCCCTTCGATATGTGCACGCGGGAATTTAACCGCGTCCGGATTGCCTTCTTTTGCGAGTCTGTCTATCTTGGGACCGCCCGGGTAGCCCAGCCCGATGGCCCTGGCCACTTTATCGTAGGCTTCACCTGCCGCATCATCTCTCGTCCGGCCCAAAATCTCATATTCCCCGTATTCTTTCACACAGACAAGATGCGTATGCCCGCCCGATACCACCAGACATAAAAATGGCGGTTCCAAGCTTGGATGTTCAATATAATTTGCAGATATGTGTCCCTCTATGTGATGAACTCCGACCAGCGGAAGCTTCTTTGCATAGGCAATTGCCTTGGCCTCTGCCACCCCCACTAAAAGGGCTCCCACAAGTCCCGGGCCGTATGTCACTCCAATGGCATCGATATCATCCAGCGTCATGTCCGCTTCCTCCAGCGCCTCTTCTATCACCTGATTGATCTTTTCAATATGCTTTCTGGATGCAATTTCAGGTACCACGCCGCCGTACAGCTTGTGAAGCTCAATCTGGGATGATATCACATTGGACAGCACTTCGCGCCCGTTATTCACTACCGCAGCGGCGGTTTCATCACAGGAGCTCTCAATTGCCAGTATATTAATATTTCTAATCTCTTTCATTATGTGCCTCCTATTGTCCGCTTTAAGGCTGATCTTCACAAAATGCCAGTTCGACAGACATCCTGTCTTTTCCGGGCTTTGCCGCCGGGAAGATCTTTTTCACATCGTCCATGAACTCTTCCGGCCTGGTCAGCGAAGGGCTGTAATGTGTCAGCCAAAGTTCTTTCACCTGTGCTTCCCGGGCAAGCGCTGCTGCCTCACAGAAGGTCATATGCTTGTATTCCACCGCTTTTGCGGCTTTGTCTTTCTCTCCGTACATACCTTCACATATGAACAGATCCGAATCTTTTGCATTCTCCCGGATTGAATCCGTTGGTCTTGTATCTGTTGTATAAGTAACCTTAATCCCTTTCCTCGGGGCACCCAGCACCATATCCGGTGTCAGGACCCGTCCGTCCTGTTCTACTGCCTGTCCCTTTTGCAGCAGATTCCAGCACTGCATCGGAATCTCCTGTGCCTTTGCTCTTTCTATATCAAATTTGCCCGCCCGGTCGATCTCCAGCGTGTACCCGTAGCAGAGAACATTATGGTTCACACGAAATGCCTTCAGGCGGTAACCGTTCATCTCAAATGTCTGCTGTGCACCTTCTATTTCTAAAAAACGAATAGGAAACGGAAGTTCCGGCGCAATCACTCTCAGCGCATTCACAACCCTTTCCAGTCCTTTTGGTCCAATCAATGTAAGGGGTTCCCTGCGGTCTGCGTTTCCCATCGTGAGAAGCAGTCCCGGAAGCCCGCTGATATGGTCACCATGATAGTGTGTAAAACAGATGACATCTATAGGCTTAAAGCTCCAGCCCTTTTCCTTGATTGCGATCTGTGTTCCTTCCCCGCAGTCTATCAGCAGACTGCTGCCGTTAAATCTTGTCATCAGGGCAGTCAGCCACCGATAAGGAAGCGGCATCATGCCGCCGCTTCCAAGCAAGCATACATCTAACATATTATCCCTCTATTTCTGCCGGTATCTTAAATGATGCGAGAAGTTCATCATAGCAGGATTCACATAAATCAAAAGAATGTTTTTCCCCATCCTTTTCAGAGAAGTATCCCCATGTATAGTCCACACTCAGGATGCCTTCCTCCGCATGCCCATTTACAACCGGTATTTCTTTTCCGCATTTATTGCAGATCATTTTTTTTACTTCTTTTGTTTCTTTCATTTGATACTGGCGCATACAAATTCCTCCTGTGTTGTGTATATTTCACTTTTGCTACGCCTTCATTATATCGACTTTTGAGCAGTTTTCCTACTGGGAAGTGCTTCCTCAATTACCTGCCAAGTTTTCGGCTCATCAGCACCGCGTCTTCTTTCGGAGCATCGTAAAAGTTCTGCCTGATGCCATCCTCCACAAACCCCTCTTCTTCATAGAAAGAGCGCGCCGCAGTATTACTCTCCCGCACATCCAGAAGTATTTTGCTCATTTTTCTTTCTTCACATATATTTTCCAGCTTCAGCATCAGATGGCCGCCCACCCCTTGCCGCCTGGATTCTTTTTCGACTGCAATGCGGACAATCTCTGCTTCCCCGGCAGCTTCGTAGGCCAGCATATATCCTATAAGCCTTCCCGCCTTTTCCGCGGCTATACAGATTGTCCGGGGCTGATTGATCGTATCCAGCACGCTTTTCTCACTCCATGGATCCGAAAACACCTGCCGTTCCATCTCTGCCGCTGCCGCCGCATCTTCCACTCTCAGATAGCGGACGATCAGCTCGGCCTGCTTCTCTCTCTCGGCCCGCTCACGCTCGGCCTGCGACACCCGGAGATACTCCGGCTGATGCTCCATGGCAGTCTCGGTCCGGCCTGCTTTATAATACTGAATCCCCAGGGCCCCTACTGCGGCCGCACGCTGACGGTTCATATAAGACGGTGCAAAAGAATACGGCACCTGAATATACTTATCGATCACATCCCTGTGTACGGGCACTCCGTCTCCCAGGAATACAACCGGCCTTCCGTATGCATTCAGACGGCGGATCAGTTCTTCTATTGATACTGCCATCTGCATTTTCAGCACCTGAAAGCAGGGCTCCACTTTATTCGTGCCCTCTTTCCTGCCCGCTTTTTTTGAAAATGTATAAATCCCGGTATACACCTGATTCCTGCGCGCATCCATAATCGGACATATGATGTCTTCACATCCGTAGACCTGATATGCCAGACCGTCCACTGTGGGTATATGCAGCAATGGTTTGTTCAGTGCCAGCCCCAGCCCCTTCGCCGTTGCTGAGCCGATGCGCAGTCCCGTAAAAGACCCCGGCCCTCCTGACACTGCAATTGCATCAATGGTTGCAAGATCCAGTTCCACCATCTTTGCCACTTCATCGATCATAGGCAGGAGCGTCTGTGAATGAGTCTTTTTATAATCAATGGTATATTCCGCTATAGTTCTGTCCTCCTCCACAACTGCCACCGTCGCGGTCAGCCCGGAGCTGTCAATTGCCAATACCCGCATATTATACTTCCTCTCTATAAAGGGGCCAGCACCCGTCTGACCCCCGTTTGTTGTCTATATCTCTTCTATCGTTATTCTGCGATATTCAAATCCCTGTTCCAGATCCTTTTCAATGATCACTTCCGTACGATTCTCCGGAAGAATCTCCTCAATCAGGCTGGCCCACTCAATCAGAGAAACGCCTTCGCCCATGATATAGTCTTCATATCCCACTTCATCCATCTCCTCCACATCACCAATGCGGTAGACATCGAAATGGTAAAACGGGAGACGGCCCTCCCCGTACTCCTGTACAATTGTAAACGTGGGGCTGCAAACCGGCTCCTCAATGCCAAGCCCTTTTGCGAATCCCTGAGTAAATACCGTTTTACCCACACCAAGATCACCGGTCAGAGTATATACCTGCCCCGGCTTCGCTTTCTGCCCCAGCCTGACGCCGATTTGAAATGTCTGTTCGGGACTTTTTGATTCCAGTACCATATTGGTTCCTCTTTCCAGCTTAATTTACCTGCCGAATCCGGACCTTGTCCGGAGGCATATGGGTAGAGATCATCTCCGCCACAGCCGCCCACCGCTCTCCAATCTGAGCTCTGGGAAAGATAACGGCACGGCTTTTATCCATATACAGCACGAGTGCCTGCTCCGTAGAAACCGCTCTCTGAAAATCCTGCCAGGGATTTTCGTTTACCCGGTCTTCCTGAATCACTTTGACTCCGCTGTCAGAAAGCTCGTAGCACAAAGCCTGTTTAAATATGGGTGTATTTTCCACCTGGCGCTTTGCGCGAATCCAGAGCATTACCGGCGGATACGCAAGAACAAACACCGTGATAAAAAACAACAGCACAGCGCTCGCCGCCTTCCCTGACTCTGCCTGCTTCAGCCCCATCGCCAAAATCACGGTGCCGAAAACCACGCTCAGTATCCCTGGCAGATGTGTATAATTATGGTGCAGCATAAAGCTGTACATCGTCCGCGGCGTCATCCGTATCTCAAATCTGACTGACATAGCCCGTCCTTTCCAATATCCTAGTGATGGAACAGACGCAGCCCTGTAAATGCCATAGCCATCTGATGTCTGTTGCATGCCTCGATTACATTGTCATCTCTCACAGATCCGCCCGGCTGTGCCACATACTTCACACCGCTCTTATAAGCGCGCTCAATATTATCGCCAAACGGGAAGAACGCATCAGAACCAAGCGCCACATCCGTAAGCTTATCCAGCCATTCACGCTTCTCTTCCCTTGTAAATACTTCCGGTTTTTCTTTAAATGTATTCTCCCAGACGCCGTCGGCAAGCACATCCATGTATTCCTCTCCGATGTAGAGATCAATGGCATTGTCTCTGTCCGCACGTCTGATATCATCTTTGAACGGCAGTTCCAGTACCTTCGGGCACTGACGGAGCCACCAGTTGTCTGCTTTCTGTCCTGCAAGTCTGGTACAGTGGATACGTGACTGCTGTCCTGCACCGATGCCGATTGCCTGTCCGCCCTTCACATAGCATACAGAATTGGACTGGGTATACTTCAGCGTAATCATGGAAATCGCCAGGTCAACCTTGGCTGACTCAGGAATGACTTTATTGTCTGTTACGATATTTGCAAAGAACTCGTCATCAATCTTCAGTTCATTTCTTCCCTGTTCGAATGTAATTCCGTATACTTCTTTGCGCTCCAGCGGAGCCGGAACGTAATCCGGATCGATCTCTATGACATTATAATTGCCATTTTTCTTCTGTTTTAATATCTCAAGAGCTTCCGGCTCATACCCGGGTGCAATCACGCCGTCTGATACTTCCCTCTTAATCAGTCTTGCGGTATCCGCATCGCAGACATCGGACAGGGAAATAAAATCACCGAAAGAAGACATTCTGTCGGCGCCTCTGGCCCGCGCATATGCGCATGCAAGCGGAGACAACTCACCCAGATCATCCACCCAGTATATCTTAGCCAGCGTTTCATCCAGAGGAAGCCCTACCGCTGCTCCTGCCGGAGATACGTGCTTAAAGGAAGTTGCCGCCGGAAGCCCGGTAGCCTTCTTCAGTTCGCTTACCAGCTGCCAGCCATTGAATGCGTCCAGGAAATTGATATATCCCGGGCGTCCGCATAATACCCTGATCGGCAGTTCGCTTCCATCCTCCATATAGATTCTGGATGGTTTCTGGTTCGGGTTGCAGCCGTACTTTAATTCTAATTCATTCATCTTATCCTTAGCTCCTTATTGATTCTTATTTACAATCTGTGTCTCGTATTTTCCTGTCTCAATATCTATATAGCGCACAAACAGTGAAACCTTGTTATCCTCATTCAGGCTGTTCCACAATAACTCCGTGAAGCTCTCAATATCGTCCGGAACAGCAATCAGCTTCGGTTCTCCCTCAAAGCTTGGCAGCGGATTTCCGTCACACATGTATGTATGTATAAAACGTCCCTCCCCTGCTACAGGGTTTTCATATGCAAATGTATACCGATTGCAGCTGTCAGGATTTCCGTTGCTGCTCTTTAAGATAGACATTGCATAGTTGCAGCCGCCGTTTTCCAGGTGCATAATACCGGAAATACGCGGTGTATAGTTAGGGCCATCCGGCTCAAATTCCCTTGAGCGCAGGCTCTGCTCAAATGTCATCTGCCGGTCCATGCCTTCATATATGGTGTCTGTCTGATCCCCGTTTGTCACAATAGTTTTATTGCCCAGTACGCGAACCGGTGCATAAATAATAAGGCTCGGGTCTGTCAGTTTAGAAGGATCGAACGCCTGTGTCCTGATCCCCTCTCCATCTTCCACAAATATACGGTTGCGGCTGTTCTCGCTTCTTCCCATAATGAAATAAGCAGTCACGGCTTTTTTGCCGTCTTCACTCTTCCCAATAATAATACCTCTTCCGGGATACGAGTTATTCTTTAATTCCTGCTCGATTGATAACATTTTCATAAGATGGCTCTCCTTTAAATTCCATGATTATTTTGCTGTATACAGACTTATTATACCCGCGAATCCGCGTAAGTTCAATAACTAAGCTGAGATTTTTCTCATGCGCACCTTGCTGATCCGGTTCCCTTTCATCTCTTCAAGGGCAAATTCCACATGGTCAACTGTAATTGTTTCCCGGCTCTCTTTACCTGGAATGTACCCAAGGCGCTCAATCAGATAACCCGAAAGTGTATCATAATTCTCCGTGACCAGCTTCAGTCCCATTTCTTCATTCAGGTCATCTATGAGAATCCCGCCGTCCAGCATATATTCATTTTCGTTCAGCAGAATAATCTCCTGGACGACTTCCTCATATTCCTCACTGATCTCTCCCATGATCTCCTCGACCAGGTCTTCCACCGTTACGATACCCGAAAATCCACCGTATTCATCCACCAGTACAGCCATATGCTTTCTGGACTTTTGAAGGTCCCGGAACAGCTCATCCGCGTCTCTTGTGTCAGGCACAAAGAACGGCTTTCGCACCAGTTCCCTGACATTCAGGCCATCCCAGCCATTTTTGCACACTTCTATCATAACATCCTTGATATGGAGAATTCCGATGATGTTGTCGATATTGCCTTCATATACAGGAATTCTGGAATGTCTGGATTCCAGTATCTCATCTGCCAGAGTCGCAAAAGGCTCCTCCACGTCCAGCGCATACACATCTCTTCTCGGCACCATGACCTCCCGCGCCGTCCTGTCATCAAAAGAAAATACGGAATTAATCATCTCCCGCTCTTCATCCTCGAAAGTACCGTTTTCATTTCCCATCTTCAGCAGTGCCTTGATCTCTTCTTCCGTCACAGCCTCTTCCTGGTCTTCCGTCTTCAGCCTGAGCAGCCTGAGGACCGCTTTAGTCGATACAGATAACAGCTTAATAAACGGTGAAAGTATTCTTGAAATATAATGGATAGGCATCACCGTCACCATACAGAACGCCTCTGCCTTCTGCAGTGCAATCCTTTTAGGCACAAGTTCACCAAACACAAGGTTAAAGAACATCAAAAGCAATGTCACCCCGTTTCTGGCAATTGCCATGCTGTACGGTATGTTCATGTTCTCAAGCCATGCCGCAAGAGGCGGCGCAATCCCAGCTGCAGCCGATGCACTGGAATAAAACCCGGCAAATGTAATCGCTACCTGAATCGTTGAAAGAAACTTCGTGGAATCCTCAAAGAGGCTTTGAATCACGCCTGCCTTTTTATTCCCCTCCTCCGCAAGGCTCCTGATCCTGTTCTTGTTCACAGAGACCACAGCCATCTCGGCACCGGCAAAAAAAGCATTCATGAGTGTGAAAAATAATAAGAGTAAAAGTTGAAATAAAATCGTGTTCCCGTCAGGGTCTGAGTCCATAGTAAAAAATAATCCTCCTAATAATAATTTTTTACGCCTTTGGCGTTTGCATCCCGGAAGACTGTCATAAACTTTTCCAGAATGTTTTTAGGTGAAGTATAGCATGAAGCAACCCATTTAGCAAGTCTTTTATTGCCTGGGAGTGAGCCTTGGGAGCGGACGGGGTGGGGGGACGCTTACCAGGAGCCGGGACGGGCTGCAAAAAACACCTGTCCTGTTGGAAATACGGCCGCTGCGTTAAGCAGCAGTAAGAGGAAATCCGCAAAATCAGCCGGAACCAAACGCATTCACCGTTTAATCTGGTGATTAAACGCCTCAGGCGTTTTAAAAAGCTGCTTCGGAAGCAGCTTTTTTCCGGCTGATTTTGCGTATTTCCTCTAACTGCTGCTAAACTCGCTAAAAGCATTTCCAACAGGACAGGTGTTTTT
>LDAQ01000154.1 GCA_001028025.1 Faecalicatena fissicatena
TCATGGTCTACCGTATACTATTTTTCAGCCAGTTCTGTGGCACGTTTCCGTGCAATTTCAGCAGAAGGTGCCAGCCAGATTTCTTTTAGCTCTGTAGCAAACGGCTTCTTGTCTCTCTGCGGGATATGCGCCAGAATATTGCGCATGAAATGCACCTTGCAGCGCTGCCAAGATGCTCCCGGAAAACCTTCGCGAATAGCGGCGATCAACCCAGCATTGGCATCGGAAATAATCAGCTGCGGCGTTACCAGACCACGTGCCTTTAAGCTCTGGAAAAGGAACAAATAGGAATCTCGGGATTCTTCCGCCATGGGCTCTACCGCAAGGACTTCTCGGTGACCATGCTCATCCACACCGCAGACCACTAGAACTGCCATACTGACAACTCTTCCGTTGACTCGTACTTTTTCGTACAGTGCATCTACCCATAGAACTGGATAGATTGCCTTGGCAAGAGAGCGGCTGCGAAATTCCGATACCTGCTCGTTCAGGCCTTTGGTCATTTCGCTGACCTGACTGCGGGACAGGTTTTCAATGCCAAGGCTACGCGCTAGCTTCTCCATCTTTCGTGTAGAAACGCCCTGCACAAAGGCTTCCTGAATCACCTGAATTAAGGCCGCTTCGCTACGCTTGCGTTCCGTTACAAAGAACGGGATATAACCGCCCTGTCGCACCTTTGGCACCATGAGATACATTGTGCCCATTCTGGTATCCAAACGACGTGGACGATACCCACAACGATAGCCGGAACGATTCTCTGCACGTTCACTTTTCTCTGCACCGACCTGCTCGGCTACCTCTGCTTCCATGAGCTGAGCGCACAGCCACTCCAGCATGCTGAGCATGGGGTCAGCTTGCCCGACACATTGCAATAGCAATTCTGTGAGATCTGTGGTATTCTTTTTCTGAGCCATTAGGGTCTCTCCTTTGCAATAATGATTGTCTTAGCAACTTTCATTTTACAGGAGCCCTAGTGGCTTGTCTATTTCCTATGCGATTTTGCGAACACTAGTATACTCTATCCCATTCCTTTCAGTAAAAATGAAATATGTCCATCTATTTTCCTTCAAGCTTTTAATGGCATCCGTATTGATTTATCCTATAAATTTCGGATGGCTAATTTTCACTTCATTCTTTTAGGTTATTCCAAGAAACTTGAAACAGCAATATTTTCAGCAAATTAAGTCAACACCACATTTTCAAATAGTACTGTAAACTATCCACTAAATATATGGGTCGTTAAGTATTTTCAAATCTTCTTTTTCGTTTTGTAACAAGTCTTTAAGGTATACAGATAAGCCTTCAAAGCTCATACCTGGCTTAAAACCCCTGTCACCATGTATCCAACAATTTTTTTGAGTATTATCAAATAATAATTCGCAAGTTCTTCTTGGAAATTTCCCCAATGCAGAATCAAAGAAATTGTCTAACACTGAATAATGGTGGGTATGTATAAAATCATCCCACGATTTAATAACATCATCTTCTGATCGTATATCTATAATTTCTATTTCCTCAAGATTTCTATCTTCGACTGATCCCCAAGCCTTCTTTAACATATCAATTGCTGCTTGATCACTTTTGGGAGCACTATATCCAAATATGGTCAATCTATATGCACTCTCTAGATACTGGCCTAATTGCTGCCAACTCATTGAAATATATGGGTTGGCGTCATAGTTTTTCTCCTTAATGGGGTATAATAGCGGTACACTTTTGAGCATTTCTCCACATCTAGAGCATCTGGCATAGGGGGTTCCTAAAACCATATCTTTTTCGCAAGTTGCCACGGCAATATTTCCATGTAGAAATGCCATTTGTGGTAAATTTGTTGTTATTTTAGTGCATCTGGTATAGGCCTCTACCAACAATGGATCCCAATTGAATGTAGCTACTAAATCTTTTTTTGTAAGGCTAAGCAATAGGAAATCATAAATTGTTGGTTCATCAGGTAATTCAAATTCGCAAAAATACTTTTGAATAGCTTCCTCTAGTTGAATCCGCTGTACCTCACAATCATCTCTTTCATACATTTCCATATAAATATCTTCAAGATTATCGCTGGTAGTACGCAGATTAATACTTGAAATAACCGGCTTCATTCCTAATGTGTCAATAAATCCATTCATGGCAGATATTTTTTTCCCATTCTTGTCTCCATGTGGTATAGTGGCTACACTTGCTCCTGCACCTAACAGCACAACGTGTGGTCTGCTTTTATAATATTTTTCAAATTGATAAACTCTATTTTCAAAGTCATCAGACATACCTCGATCCCCCTCGTCATTTGACATCTTTCTCACTTTTCTTCCAACTTTTTAATGGCATCCATATTAATTTGCTCAATAGTTTTCAACTGTCGAATTGCCAGCTCATTTAGCAATTTCAATCGTTCACTTTGAGCTTTTCCTTGCTCAATAAGGATGGCATTGTAGCTTTCCATATTGGACAAGACTAATAGTTGATTCAGTGTAGCATCGTCACGCATATTACCGGTTTTATTAGGATTCTTCTCTCTCCAATCTTTTGCACTCATACCGAATAGTGCAACATTCAAGACATCCGCTTCACTGGCGTAGGTGATGGATATTTGGTAAGATGACAGTTGCGGTGGAATTAGATTTTCTTTGATTGCATCCGTATGGATTCTATAATTTAGCTTTGAAATTTCACGATTGAGATTCCAATTCAAAGAAAGGCGACTGCTATTATCGCTTTTTAGGCGTTTGTAGTCTTTGATAATATACAGTTTGAATTCAGCCGAAATCCATGATGCAAACTCAAATGCTATATCAGAATGTGCAAAGGTGCCTCCGTATCTTCCTGACTTTGAAACCATTCCAATCGCACCAGTAGTTTCAATCCATTTTTGTGGTGATAGCGTGAATGCATTTGAACCCGCCTGCTTTTTAAAGGAGTCGAATTCGACCCCTTTAAAATTTTCATTGTGTAGTGACTCCCATAATCCTAAAAACTCAATTGTGTCTTTACTCCTCATCCAGTTTTTGATGACATCCTTGGGTTCATCACTTTTATATCGAGCTATATCAGTCAAAGAAATAAATTCGTCTTGAAAATTATTCGTATATATAGCTATATCTATGCCTTTAGCACGAATAGTTTGATATGCCCCCTGTCAAG
>LDAQ01000155.1 GCA_001028025.1 Faecalicatena fissicatena
TGATATGATCCCTCTAAAGTAGACAATGTAAATAACAAAAAAATGTCACTTTGGAGGGATTATTTATGCCTAAATCACCATATACAGTTGAACAGCGAACTCATGCGGTTAAAGATTATTTGAATGGAAATAGTAGTATTGAGGAAATATGTTCTGATTTGGGTATATCAAGCCAAGAAACCGTTAGGCAATGGGTGCTTGCATATAAGATACATGGTGCAACCGCCTTCTTAGATAGAAAGTCATATTCAAAAGAATTTAAGTATAAAGTTGTTGAGGAATATCTTGAGGGAAAAAACTCCCTTGCTAATCTTATTGCAAAATATAATATTTCGTCCACTAGTTTGCTTCGTCGCTGGATAAAAGAGTATAATAGCTGTAATAAACTTAAGGATTACAATCCTAAAAGGGAGGTTTATATGGCTGCAGCAAGAAGGAATACGACGATCAAAGAACGTAAGGAAATTGTAGAATACTGTATTGATCATAACCGCGATTATAAAGGAACTGCAAGCATCTATGATGTCTCATACAGCCAGGTTTATTCCTGGGTGAAAAAGTATGATACTAAAGGGGAAGAAGGTTTAACAGATAAACGGGGGCAACGCAAGGCAGATGATGAAGTTGATGAACTGGAACGGTTGCGTCGTGAAAATTTGCGGCTCAAACGCCAGCTGGAAGAACAAGACATGGTGGTTGAACTGTTAAAAAAAGTGAAAGAATTCGAAAGGATGTGAGGCTTGGCAAGGTACGCCACGAGTCAAAATATTTAGCAATCAAATATTTTTATAATGAGAAACACTGGAGTATCGTATGGATGTGTAGACAACTTGAAATCTCAAGAGCTGCTTACTATAAATGGATACAGCGAGACATTCCGGAGCAGGAACAGGAAAATGAGAAACTGGCTGGTCTTATTAGGGAGTATGACCAACGTTTTGGTCACATCTTAGGTTATCGGAGGATGGCCGATTGGATCAATTATTTCAATCATACCAACTACAAACGGAAAAGAGTCCACCGGATTATGAAGAAGTTGAATGTACATGCCTTGATCAGACAGAAAAAGAAGAAATATAGAGTTGGCAAACCGGAAACCATCGCAGAAAACATACTCCAAAGAGACTTCTATGCTACTGCGCCTAATCAGAAATGGACTACCGATGTGACAGAGTTCAAAGTTCCCGGTGAGAAGAAGAAACTCTACTTAAGCGTTATCTTAGATCTGTATGATCGGTATCCGGTTGCATTCGTTATCAGCCGCCGTAATGACAACACACTTGTATTTAGAACTTTTGATAAGGCAATCGCCTCAAATCCGTCTGCAAAGCCTATCTTTCACAGCGATAGAGGCTTTCAGTATACAAGCAGAGCTTTCCAGAACAGGCTGAAAGAGCAGGAAATGGAACAATCCATGTCAAGAGTCGGCCATTGCATTGATAATGGCCCTACGGAGGGATTCTGGGGGATTATTAAAACAGAGATGTATCAAATGTACAGAATTACGAATGAAGCGTCCTTACGCAGTGCAATCAAGGATTATATACAATTTTATAGTGAAAAACGACCACAGGGTCGATACGGATGCAAAACTCCGTTTGAAGTTAGAACAGAGGCTTTACAAGCAACTAGGCCTCAGGATTATCCAATACCAGAGAACAAACGGATACAGAAATATAAAGAGAAATGGTGCGCATAGAAAAACGGCCACACATATATGTGTGACCGTCTGCGCCCAGTTTTAGATATTTGGCCTGTCTACTTGACAGGGGGCATATCA
>LDAQ01000156.1 GCA_001028025.1 Faecalicatena fissicatena
GATGGTTTCCTTCTTCTATACAAGCGATTGGAACTGGGCGCATTCAGTTGGCCTCGTTCCAAAGAGGAAGTGTTTGAGATCACCCCGGAGCAATACGGTTACCTTATGCAGGGACTGGAGATCATTGCCAAACACCCGATCCAAGAGGTTCGCCCGGAAAAACTCCTTTAGTTTTTTGTGCAAAACAGAGAAAAATAAAAATCTCCGGTACGCTGCGATCAGCGAAACGAGCGTGGTTCTCCACATCACCCCGGATAGATCCGGGTGCAATGAAAGAGTACGATTAAAAACCTGACTAGCAGGTGGATAAGTACTCTGAAAAGCTCAAAAAACTACTGGTTTTTTAGGCTTTTCAGAGTGTTCGTCCTATAGTAAAAATGCCGATGGCACTTTTCGTCTGATTCGATTTTTCCTTGGTTTTCCTGTATAATAGACATCAGAAAGCAACAAGGAGAAGGGCACATGGCAAAGATCTACACGGAAGAAGAACTGAATAGCTTCAGCAAGGAAACGCTCATGGCTGTCGTTGTGTCCATGCAGGATCAGGTGGCACAGTTGAATGCAAACATGGAGCGGCTGATTGAGCAGATCGCCATTGCAAACAGCAAGAAG
>LDAQ01000157.1 GCA_001028025.1 Faecalicatena fissicatena
AAGGCTTATCCGCAGCCTTTTGTTATCCGCACATTTTTGTGAAGAAGGGCTTGTTTATAGTGTTTCTGGCTGCTATGTTCAGAAAAACATGCGGATAAAAATAAGATAGTGTAACCTTAATACAAGGAGGTAAACACTATGAATGAATTCGAAAAAAACGCAGCTATTGTCATCGCACGCCTGAAGCAAAGAGGGTTTTCCGAACGGACTATTGCTAATCACGAAAAGATATACCAGGCGTTGCATAACTATCTCACGAAGGAGGGGATGCATTACACACCAGAGCTTGGCGTGTTGCTTCTGGAAGAAAACAACGATGAGGTATTCGAAGTTAAAGGAACCACTGTCAGAGCTGGCTGCATTGCCAAGTTAAATGACGTATGCAGGAACGGAGACCTCATCCATGCCCAGCTGTCTCCCAGGAAGGGTTATTCTTCTATTGTTCTCCGTGCATCATTCGAACAAGCAGTATCTGACTTTCTGAATTATTGCCGAGAATTCTTTTCTGATACACAGTTGGAGAACACGCGCCGGCGTTGCAGGTTATTCCTGAAATGTATGCAGTCATGGGGCAAAATGAAACTGAACGACATTTCTTACAAAGACATTCAGAACTACCACGAGGAACTGTCCCATCTCAAACAGATATCTAAAGTGATTGAAGAATCTTCTCTGCATCAGTTCCTCCGGTATCTAGCCGAACAGGATCAGGTTAGCCATGGAAGATATCTTTACATGTATCTTTTGGAATGCGGTGGAATTATTGGCCTTAAGAATCTTCCCGACCTGGAACAGCAGAGAATAGAGGAACTGCGGGATGAAAGTCTTTTGTTTCCGGCTGAGGAATTCCGGGGTGCCGGGATGGAGCTGGTTAAACTTCATTTCAATGAGGGATATGTACCTGCTTATATACAGGGTTTTGAAAGAACAGTTTTATACTTGTATTTGTTTCTTGATCTCCATGGTTTAGGATACCTGCCTGAAATTGCTGATATCTGGCTCAATTCGGACACAGCAAAAAGTGTATTCTGTGGCAGTTCCTGGATGGCAGCCCGCCGTATGTTGAATGTTTTCCGAGACTTTGCCTCATCTGGAGAAGCTGATTTTGGAAGCGTTTACCGAAAAGGGATAACCGGTCTTGAAGACTTGCCTGAATGGTGCCGTGCCCCTTTAGAGGACTTTGCGGCGCAAAGATTAAAACAGAAACTGGATGGGGAGACCGTTAAGAATGATATTTACTCAATACTTCGTTTTTGCCGTTTCCTTATACAGTCAGGGCTGAATTCTTTTACTGAACTGACAGGAAAGTTGATCCTGGATTTTAACCTGAAGGATCTTCACGGATCCCCAGAAGGAAAAAATTCATGTAATGGTAGGGTCAGAAGGTTCCTGAAATATTTATACCGTGAAGGGATTGTTGTTGATGGCCGGCTATATTTGGCGCTTGGTGCGGCAGCGGCGCCAGTTGAAACAATCATCCAAACGCTGACGAAGGATGAAATCCAGTCGGTAAGGGATTATGTCAGTAATGCAGCCACCCCACTTGGAATCCGCGACAGTGCAATCATCCTCCTCGGTTCAGACATGGGGATGAGGGGTTCAGATATAGTATCTTTAAAGCTCTCGGATATTGACTGGAAGAACCAATGCCTCCGCTTTCGGCAGAATAAGACGGGTGCGGAAGCATGGCTTGCAATGCCAACTGCTGTGGGCAATGCGGTCTTCCACTATCTTAGGGATGCCCGGTCAAAAACCGCTAAAAACGATTATGTCTTTGTCAGCATGAAAACACCGTACAAGAAGTTGACTCGCAGCGTATGCTATGGAACTTTGAAACGGATACTTCCGGACAGGCAGGTCTATGGATCCGGATTTCATGTGACAAGAAAAACATTTTCGACAAACCGTCTTCAGAACGGTATTTCACCTGCAAAGATTGCAGATGCCATAGGCCATCATGGAACGGGAAGCCTTACGCCATACCTGTCTTTAGATGAGGCACGCATGTCTGAATGCGCATTGTCCCTTGAAAGGTTGTGCATACCGATGAAGGGGGGGGTCTGATGAATGCCTATACCTTCAGTAGCGCATTAGCCCCGTACATTCACGGATTGTTGGATCAGAAACGTGCCCTGGGATATAAATATGATGCGGAAGAATACGTTCTGCGCAGCTTTGACCGTTATTGGATTGAGGCAAACGGCGCCGTTGCCGATGTCACAAGGGAATCGCTTTTGAACTGGATGCAGAAAAGGCCAACAGAAAAAGTGGCAAGTTGTAGCAGTCGTATCAGTATCATCAGGCAACTTGCATTATATATGAATGGAACCGGGCAGGACGCATATGTCCCCACTGATAAATATATAAAGTCCCATCCAGTCATCCATGTGCTTTCGAATGCCGAAATATACGGATTATTTCAGGCTATAGATACCTACGAGCCCCGGCGGCCTTCCCCGGAAGTAACCCGTCTTTGGCAGGAATACAAGGTATTGTTCCGACTTATCCTGACGACCGGATTACGGAGATCCGAGGCAGTAAGCATAAAGATTCTGGATGTCAACTGGGCTACTGGTGGGATAGCTATTCATGGCGCAAAAGGCAAAAAAGACCGTCTGGTGTATATGGCTGGTGATATGGTGGTTCTTGGCAGGGATTATCTCCATTATCTGCGCAGTATCCTTGGCTGTGAGCCAGCATGGCTCTTTCCGTCGATTGACGTAACGGCCCATATATCCGGCGGTGGTCTTGCACAACGTTTTCATAAGTTCTGGAATGAAACACCATTCGCAGCGACATGCGAAAAGCCACCGACAATCCATGCACTTCGCCATACATATGTTGTCCAGCGGATGAATCAGTGGATGGAACAGGGCATTGACCTGCAGGTGATGATGCCATACCTTAGCAGACAGCTGGGACATACATCAACAAATGAGACGTTTTACTATTACCACCAGGTAATGGACGCTTTCAGGGTCATACACCAGAAGGATACCCTCGCTCCAAAAGTACTTCCGGAGGTGAGAACCAGATGAAAAAAGGATTGGACAAAAAACTTTTCTTTTCCATGACCATGGATTTCCTAGATGTTTACCTGCCGCAGGGACATGAAAGCAGCAAAACGATAAAAACGTACAGAGATGGGCTTACAGTATTCAGGAGATATGTAACAGACACCTGCGGCTTCTCAATGAAGGGATTTCCCTTTGAACAGTGTACATTTGACTTTGTACTTGAATACAGGAACTGGCTTCTGGACTCACAGAAAAGAAAGCAGAGTACCGTAAATAACCGCCTTGCTGCCATCAAAGCATATCTCCATTATGCAGCTTCAAGGGATATTACGATCCAACAGGTTCAGCTGAACATATCCGAGGTACCATTTTTAAAAGTACCGAAGGTAATCAGGCCGATTATCGAAGAGGCTGACACTTTAAAGGATCTGCTGAATGCCCCACAGAATACAAAACTTGGGTGCCGGGATACCATGATCCTGTCTATGCTGTTTGACACGATGGTTAGGGCTGATGAACTGATCCAGCTGGATCTCAAAGATGTACAGATCAATGCCGAGATACCTTATCTGTTTGTCAAGGGCAAAGGGAATAAAGAGAGGACGGTTCCTGTTTCAGTTAACTTGGTTCTGTTGATAAAAGCATATTTGGTCGAATTTCACAGTGAAGAGTCTGACAGGAATGTCCCTTTCATATATACAACTATACATGGTGTCAACCATCGCATGTCAGAAAGGAACGTTGAGCGGATGGTAAAGAAATATGCTGATATAACCAGAAAAAAGCATCCTGATCTTCCGGAAACAGTATATCCTCATATGTTCCGCAGGACACGCGGAACAGGATTATACAGGGATGGTGTTGCAATTGAAGCGATCGCTGTAGCAATGGGACATGCCAGCATACAGACTACAAAAGACCACTATGCATTTCCTTCGCTTGAACAGAAAAGAGCGGTTATGGATCAGGGGGACAGTCTAGTAATCTCAAAGAACAATACGGAAAAAGAATGGCCGGATGATGAAAATGAGTTGGCTCACATTTGCGGTTTGAGGTAATTGTTATCCGCACATTTTTCTGAACAGGGCAGCCAGAAACACTATAAACAAGCCCTTTTTCACAAAAATGTGCGGATAACAAAAGGCTGCGGATAA
>LDAQ01000158.1 GCA_001028025.1 Faecalicatena fissicatena
GGGTTGCATTTACTTTGAAAACTTACAAATAATCAAAATTATAGGAAAATACGGAAAATTTTCTTGACAAATAGGGTAGGGGTAGGTATAATGATCAAGTGACTGAGAAATATGTCACTTTAAAGGGGATTGGTCAAATGGTATGATAGGGGTCTCCAAAACCTTTGGTGGGAGTTCGATTCTCTCATCCCCTGCTCTAAACCTTTGAGAAATGGAGAATTTCTGTGTATCTATTCTAAAAGTTAACATGAAAATTAACACGGCTCAAAAACAATAAGAACGACAGTATATAAACATAAAGTTTATGTATTGTCGTTCCTTTTTTATACGGGTATATTTACATTCTGAAACCATGGACATGTTTTAAATGTTTACCTATGTGTTATGTCCGCATGTCAAAGTCTTTTTTCTACACCGAACAGGCTTTTGATATGTTTTCATATTAAAAATCCCTATAAATTCAGGCTTTTTCTACACTGTTTTTCTCTGATTTTTAGATTTCCTCATAGACAAAGGGTTTGCCCGAACCGCACTCCGAACATACCCGAAATATTCCTCTGTTACAAGCTGGCTTGATTTGAGAATTTCTACTGCCTTTTCGATGGAGGGATTTTCTTTGTCTTGCAAATATACCAATGCTCTTGTTATATCACGAAAAAGGACATTATAGAGGACTTTATAAAGGCAATGGCCACTATAAAGTCCTCTATTTCATAATCATTAATAATATCCCACAAACCGCATTTCCCACTTGACGTTGACACCGTGTCGCAGTTTATACTATAAATATCAGGAGGTGTAAAATGGAAGAAATGACTATAAGCCAGGTATCCAGAAGTTTGGGCATATCAACGAGAATGCTCCGCTATTACGAGAAGGCAGGGTTAATCAGCAGTATCCGCAGGGAGGGATATTCCTACCGTATCTATGACGAGCATGCAGTTTCCCGTATGAAACAAATCATGCTACTGCGTAAGCTGCGGATACCCGTCCGCCAGATAGATGTTATATTGAATAATAATAATGCGGTGAATGCTATTGAAATCTTTCGGCAGAACATGGATGAATTAGATGAAGAAATCACTGCTCTTTCAACGATTAAAGAAATACTGAAACATTTTGTTGAGGAGCTCAGCAGGACGACAGAGCTGCCGCTGAAAAATTTAATGTCCCTGGATGACACGCTGCTGGCGGCCATAGATTCTCTCGATCTCATTAGTATTAATTTTAAAGAAGAACGTTCGGCAGAAAAATTAAAGAAGGCAGATGAGCGTCTTTCAAAAATCAATGATGTAAGAATTATCTACCTGCCTCCAGCTGTAGTTGCTGCATCTCATTACATCGGTGACGAACCTGAATTGAAAGCAAACTTTTTAATCGACAACTTTGTAAAGGAAAGCGCTCTTGGAAAAATAAAGCCGGATTTAAGAAGGTTTGGTTTTAATCATCCAAATCCGTTCGATGAATCCGGTTATCATGGTTATGAGGCCTGGGTAACAATTCCCGATGAGATGGAAGTGAGTGCTCCACTCGAAAAGAAACAATTCCGCGGAGGATTGTATGCAGCCCACATGATTTCCTTTGGCAATTTTAACGAGTGGGATGCATTTCTTGAATGGATTATGAAAAATGGAGATTATGAATTTGCAGGTGATTTACAGGATCAGGAGCATATGTGCGGACTAATGGAGGAATATTTAAACTTCTATAGCCACATAGAACAGCCGGATCAGGATTTAGAACATTTACAGCTTGATCTTTTAATGCCAATAAAAGAAAGGAAAGGTGAATCGAAATAGTAGAGAATAAGCAGAAAGATAAACAACGTGTAAAAGTGTTACTGGAAATATAAAGATCCCACCAATTCAATGCCCATACGCTGCACTCGTCTGGAGGTACGCAGCTCTATGAATAAATAGCCGT
>LDAQ01000016.1 GCA_001028025.1 Faecalicatena fissicatena
TTGGCGTTTCGCAAACGCCTACTTGTGTAATACCTGAAAGGAGCTTATAATCTATGAAACAAATACGTTGGGGTGTTCTTGGAACTGCCCAAATTGCAGAGGGACAGACGATCCCCGGAATGCAGAAGGCAAAAAACTGTGAACTGTATGCAATCGCAGGGCGTTCCATGGAAAAAGCGGAACGGTTCCGTGACCGTTTCCATTTTCAAAAAGCATACGGAAACTATGACGACCTCCTGAATGACCCGGAAGTAGAAGCGGTTTACATACCGCTTCCAAATAACCTGCATAAAGAATGGGTTCTGAAAGCGGCGGCCTGTAAAAAACATGTTTTGTGTGAAAAACCGGCAAGCGGAAGCGCCGCGGATACAAAAGAAATGATACAGGCATGTGAAGATGCCGGGGTCATTTTTATGGAAGCATTCGCCTATCTGCATTCTCCGGTAATGAAAGAACTCAAAAGGCAGATTGAAGATGGTCTGATTGGCGATGTGAATATGATTGAGTCTGTATTCTATACTTCAGGCTACGAGGATGATATCCGTATCCGCAGAGATACTCTGGGCGGATCTGTTTATGATCTTGGATGCTATACGGTTAGTTTTGCATCCTACCTGTTTGGCACAGTCCCGCTCTGCGGGCAGGCAGTTTCTCATTTTACCGGGGAAAAGATTGATGACCTGACGACCGGGTATCTGATGTTTTCCGGCGGCAGGCGTGCAGTATTCTCCTGTGGTATGTTCCCCTATAAGCGCGGGGACCGTTCCTTCATCTATGGTGATAAAGGTATTTTAGAGGTTCCGGTCAGTTTTAATGCAGAGGGCAGACAAACATGGTATCTGGACCGGGACGGAATGCGGACGGAATTCTGTATCGATGTTCCCAATAATTATATGTTAGAAGTAGAACAGCTTGGCGACTGTATCCTGAATGGGGAAGACCCTCATGTCAGTCATGAATTTTCAGTTGGAACGGCTGAGGCTATCGATATGGTGCTGACATCGTGCGGATATTAAGTTTTTTTACAAAATTACAGGAGCAGTACAACTCATACGAGTTATACTGCTCCTGCTCTTAAATTATCCTATTCTCTGTCCACTCAGCATCTAACTAAAACTTTATAGAGAATTTTCTTCTAAAAACAGTACTTCGAAAAATTTTTATATGCCAGATTCCATTCTACCTTATCTTCAGGCACATATTCCTGCACCTGGAAAGAATCCCTGACTATTTTGCGTATTTCGGTGAGTGACGCCGCATGCCCGCATCCATAAGCCTGCATCAGCAGGTTTCCGGTTGCCGTGCATTCTTCCGGGCCTGCTGTCACCTTTTTGTGCAGTGCATTTGCGATAAACTGATTCAACAGCGTATTTTTTCCGCCGCCTCCGGTAACATGCACCACATCGATCTTTTTCTCTGCCGCATCTTCTATTTTTTCCAGCACATATCTGTATTTTAATGCAAGTCCCTCATATACCAGTCTGCTGATTATTCTGATATCGTCTTCTTTAAGATGTATCTGATTTGTCCTTTTCAGATACTCAACGATTGCCTTCGGCATATTATCCGGTGCAAAAAAGCTATTATCATCTACATCTATAAATGCAGCAAATTTAGGAGCCTTAACTGCCTCTTCCACAATCCTGGAATAGTCAAGCTCCGGATCTTTTCTATTCCACTGCTTTTTGCACTGCTGGATAATCCAGAGCCCCATAATATTTTTTAGAAACAGGGACTTACCCAGTACCCCGCCGGAATTGGAAATATTCAGAGCAAAACTCTTTTCATTATTTACAGGCTGTTTCAATTCCATTCCTGCCAGTGACCATGTCCCGGAACTGATGAAGGCAAAGTTTTCGCCCTGGGCAGGAGTCGCTACCACTGCGCTTGCCGTATCATGTACCGCGGGCGTAATAATTGGAATCCCGCGTTTCAGGCCGACCTGGTCTGCAATATCGTCCCGCAGCATCCCCACTGTATCACCCGCAAAAGAAATCTGGGACTGCAGCTCTACCGGGATATCATAGGCCTCAAAAATCTCGTCATCCCATTTCCGGTTGACCGTATCTACAAGCATGGATATCGAAGCTGCCGTGTATTCACAGACCGGTTTTGCCCCGAGCAGATAATGCAGGATATCCCCCACAAACAGCAATTCTCTGGCGTGTTCAAGCTGCGTATCTTTCTGCGCCCTGGCTGCAATGAGCTGGTTCAATGTATTAAACTCCAGAAATTGAATCCCTGTCCTTTTGTAAAGCATTTTCTTCCTTGGCTCCAGCAGTGCATCCGTGCCTTCCGTACGTTTGTCCCTGTATGTATACGGAATTCCCATAAGTGTCCCATTTTTATCCAGCAGGCCAAAGTCTACGCCCCAGGTGTCTACGCCGATCGAGTCGAGTTCTGGTCCGTATTTATCTGCATAAATTCGAAGTCCTTTTAGAATTTCTTCAAAAAAGCGGTAAACGTTCCATTTCCATTCGCCTCTGATTTTAAGTCCCTGCGTGGGAAAACGCCACAGTTCGTCTAATTCAATTATACCGTTGTCCAGGGTTCCCGCTATGCAGCGTCCGCTTTCGGCCCCCAGATCAACTGCAAAATATCTGCCCATGCCCACACCCCTATTCTGCAATCTGCGTTAATTTTTCAATGTCTAAAGGATAGGTCCCTAATTCCTTAACTGCATCCAGAAAGACCCTGTAACTCTTCGGATTTACTCCGCTGTGGATCGAATTGGAGGAGGAGATTATGTGCCCGCCTCCCACGCTTCCCTGCAACAGACAGCGCGCCACTTCCCTGCGCACCAGGTCTTCCGGTTTATTTACAAGTGTATCCACACAGTCCACATTTCCTTTAAATGCAATCCTGCTTCCATACTTTTCCTTTAACGCCGCAAGATCCATATTTCCTCTTGCGTCAATTGGATCCAGACAGTCGATTCCCGTGTTTACCAGATCCTCCATTACACTGTTCAAGTCACCGTCACTATGCTTAATCACCTTCAGCCCCAGGCTTTTGGCCTTTTTCACCAGTCTTTCAAAATGAGGCAGTACCTGTTCCCTGTACATATCGGGATTCATTAGAAGCGCCTGGTTATTGGCAATGTCATCGCCCACAACGATCACTTCAATTCCAAGCTCCACAAGATTCTCGCAGATCCTGCTGGAATATTCCACACTCATTTCCATCAGCCGCTGCACCAGCTCCGGTTCTTCGTAAAAGCCCGCCAGGAAATCCTCGAATCCCATCAGGTCCCTGGGCTGTGAAAATACGTCCCGCACCCTGGCAATCACACATTTTTCCTGACCAAACAGTTCCATTGCCTTTTTAATCTTATTAAACCGGTAAGGCGCATTGGGATCCGGCATTACATATGTATCCAGATCAGATAATTCATGGATCGGAAATCCTACCGGGTTCGGATATTCATCATAGGATACCCGGGTGATCCCCCATTCATCTATAAAATGCCGGTCATCTATCACCGTGTTTTTAGAATCCAGCCCTACGGCGATGCCGTCCAGATCCATTTTCTGCACAAATTCCAGATCACTTGCCGTATTGCAGATCTGCTCCATTACTTTCGGATTGAGCACCCACTCACAAGTGGGGACTCTGTCAGGCTCCTGTCTGTTTAAAGCTGCCAGAATTCTTTCTCTTCCATTCATCAGCATCCTCCTCCAAGTGTTAGTATTCCTTCTTCTCTGGTTTCAGCCACCTTCTTATGATAACCGCTCTCCCGGTGATTTCTCAGTGGGTCGGTATCGGTAAGACCCAACTCCATACGTACAACGGATAACAGCGGCTCCACATCCGTCTCAAACGCCTCCATGATGATCTGGTTGCATCTTACAATATCATTGTCCGCCTGTGCTTCTTTCAGGGTCTTCCTGTCAATCAGCAACGCCTTCGCATACGCGGTCTGAATATTCATGACAGAGTAAATAATGCCTTCCAGACTGTTTTCGATATTATGGGACTGATCCAGCATATAAGCAATCTGATTATCAACGCCCTCCGTACCTGCATCAATGATTTCTTTGAAAATCAGGAAGATCTCCAGTGGGTTCACCGTCCCCAGAATGAGATCGTCATCCGCGTACCGATGGTTGTTAAAGTGGAATCCCCCCAGCTTGCCTTCGTCCAGCAGTGTCGATATAATATGTTCAATATTGGTTCCCGGAAGGTGGTGCCCCAGATCCACCAGCGTCTTCGCCTGCGGCCCTAATTTGCTGCACATTAGATAGGAGGTGCCCCAATCCTGTACATCGGTGGTGTAATAGAAAGGTTCAAAGGGTTTATATTCCAGCAGCAGTGTCATATCCGGGTCCATCGCATCGTACAGAACCTTCAGCCCCTCATACAGACGGTGCTTCCGCTCTCTCAGATTATCCTGCCCGGGGTAGTTCGTTCCGTCAGCCACCCACATGCCGATTGACCGGGACCCCATTTCCCGCGCCATCCTGACGCATTCTTTAAAATGTTCCTTGGTCTGCTCACGCACTTCTGCCACAGGGGAACACATGGAGCCAAACCTGAACTCCTGTCCCGAAAAAGTATTCGGATGCACTGTCCCGATTTTCATACCTTTTTCTTCTGCATATTCCCTGACTGGCCCGAATCTTCCGTCCTCGGTTCTGTCCCAGCACACATGGCTCGCCATAACCGGTGTGATTCCCAGACATCTCTGAATTTCTGCACAGTCATCAATCTTATCCCAGATTGTAACCGCTGCCCCTTTATCCTTAAATGTTCCATAGCGGGTTCCTGAATTTCCCACGGCCCAGGACGGCAGTTCAATGACCTGTGCTTTCAGTAAATTTTTAATTTCTTCCAGGTCAAATCCCTTTTCCCCTAATTCTTCTTTTAAAATCTCATATCTCTTCTCATATCGTTTCATAGCCTTCTCCTTTATTCGTAATAGGAATGCTTCGCAGCGTCCACAAATGCCAGTACATTTTCCCAAGGCACTTCCGGCTCCAGTATGTGCGTAGGTGCCACCACAAGTGCGCCTCTTTTTCCTAAAATTTTCTGAACTTCCTTTACTTTTTCTCTTACCTCATCCGGTGTTCCAAAAGGCATCGTGCTCTGCGTCCCGATTCCGCCCCAGAATGCCAGTCTGTCCCCAAATCTATCATATATAAGCGTCAGGTCATTGCACTCCGGCTGTACGGGATTCAGGATGTCGATGCCTTCCTCAATAAAGTCATCCACTATATCTTCAACCTTCCCGTCACAATGCCGGAAATAAAGTACTTCCGGATTCACAGCCTTTCCTGCCTGAACGATTCTTTTCATACGTTCTTTTATCAAAGCGCCATACATTTCACGGCTCATTAGCGGCCCCTTCTGTGTCGCCACGTCATCTCCCAGGCGGATAATATCAACGCCCAGCTCTGCATATTTTTTTGCCTGCCTGATCCTCAGTTCTTCCAGTTTATCGCAGATGGCCAAAGCCACCTCTTCGTTTTCATAATAATCCATTAAAAATGTTTCCATCCCGCGCAGCATCCACGCCGTTTCAAAGATCGTCTGGTACAGTTCCCCCATAACTACATAACCCCGGGACTTATATTCTTCAATTTTTTCCTTCATTCCCTCGAACCGGTAATCCGCATCCACATCCGGCCACTCGTAGCCGTATACATCCTCTGCGGTCTCACACCAGGCAAGGGGATGGTATTTAAACTCCAGAAAATGTTCCTGAGAGCCGGGCACAGCACCAATTCCCCACTCATCAAAAATTATGTTGTCTGGAAGTTCCTCTTTGAAATATTTTGTGAAATCTGTTTTTTTCTTGGTTGGTCCAATATTCACTGACCTCATATCAAAGTCAAAATATTCTTCCGGTGTCTCTTCTGTTTTTTCCTGCTCATGAAAGCATTGCATTAGTCTTGGGGTAAACGCGCCCCAACTTATCTCAAACGGCATCCGGTCGGGTTTCCCCTCCCCTTTCAAAGCCGCCAGTACTCTTTCCCTTGCATTCATACACGCATACCTCCTCTTTTAATCTGTGCCGTTTTCCTGCCCGCATGGCGTACATTGCAGCCTCCATCTCTATAGATGTCCTTCAATGTATCCCCTTGCGGACAGTTACACAGTCTCCTGTGTAGTAAAGTAATCTCCCATACACGGCACAGTCTGCTTTCTATTATTTATCAGCGTTTTCTTACCATGGTTTCTATTATTCTCCAGGTATTAAAAGTCATAGTCCCCTGCATTGTCTTTTGTAAACTTCAGCGGATCCCCTGCCGGCACCAGACAGTCATCATCTGCTGTTACTTTCCCATATTCGCCCAGATCAATTTCCGCACCTGGTTCCAGCGTTGCCTCCCCTGTTGCAAGTTTAACAGCAAGAGTCCCTGCCACATTTCCGCAAAGTCCGGTATCCCAGAGATATGCATTAGGCATTGTGCCATTTTCCAGATATGTCTTACACTGAGATGGTGTTCCAGTTCCACTTACCATGATTTTTCCCGTCATTCCTGCATTTTCCACTGCCTGGGCTGCTGCTACAATTCCTACAGATGTGGGAGAGATAATCCCTTTCAGGTCAGGATATTTCTGGATGGCAGCCTCTGCCTCTGTCAGGCTCTTCGTAGCCTCATCATCACCATAAAGAACATCTACGAATTCCATTTTTGCATATTTCTCGTCTTCCGCCATCATATCCCGGTATATCTGCATCTGGTTTTCCTGGAATGGAGTACCTGTCTTAGAGCTTAAAGCAACAAACTTGCCCTCATAATTCATGCTCTCTGCAAATGCCTCAAAGTTTTCTTTTCCAAGCTTGTCATAATCTGTTGACATCACCGCACCATCTCTTCGGTCTTCGTTTCCAGTGATATCGTCATTCACACAGAGTACCATAATTCCGGCATCCCGCGCCTTATCAAAGGTCGCACATAAAGCATCCGGGTCACTTGGTGATATACAGATGACATCTACCTTATCCTGGATCGCCGCCTCGATCAGCGGGATCTGTGCTGTCGCGTCACTGGTATCCGGAGCCGTATCCTGGAATGTTGCCCCTGCCTTTTCCACGCTTTCTTTCATGCCGTCAATGATAGGGTCAAAATAAGGAATTCCCTTCGTCAGACAGATATAGCGAACCGTAACATCAGAAGCGCTTTTTGCACTGCCTTTTTCTTTATCATCTGTACTTCCCTGCGTCTCTTCCTGCTTACTGCTGTCGCTTTTCGCGCTCTGCTCAACGCCCTTTTTTTCACATCCGGTTACCAATGCTGTACCCAGTAAACAGATACCCAATACTACAGATAATGCCTTTTTTTTCATAGCAATCCTCCTAAATTTTTTAATATTTTTATTGTTTCTTATGGCTAATCATTTTTTACTTACGTTGCACCTCCTACTCATATTTTTTAGCCATTTTCTCCAATCCATTAGAAATAATAATTACTACAATCAACAGCAGCCCCAGTATCGCCATCTGTGAATAATTACTCAGAAGCGCCAGCCGCATACCTGTTCTGATGAACACGATAATAAAAAACGCTGCCAGTGTCCCCAGGACACTCCCTCTGCCTCCCGCAAATGCGGTTCCTCCAAGTAATACCATTGTAATGACATCCATCTGTCCGTCACCGGCTATTGTGTACTTTGCCATCTGCAGTCTGGACATTGTCATTATACCTGCGATTGCACAAAAGGTACCCTGAATTGTAAACAGCAGTACTTTCGTTTTTTCAACAGCAACACCAGAATATAATGCCGTGCCTCGATTCAGTCCAATGGCTGTCACCTTCCTGCCCCATACCGTCTTTTTCAGCAGGAAGGAAAAAATCAGGGCAACCACTATCAGGATAATTAAATTAAGTGGTATCAATCCCAAAATTGTGTATTGATCAAGACCAATAAACCATTCCGGGAAGCCGGAAATCGCCGCGTCTCCTACCAGAACCTGTGAAAATCCCTGATACACCGACATAATTCCAATTGTTATCACCAGTGAAGGCAGCTTGGTTACCGTCACAAGCAGGCCGTTAAAAAATCCAAGCAGGGTTCCTACTGCAATACCGATCACGATTAACACCGGCATACTCATGCCTGCCTGATACAGAACAGCCACAAGACATGCCACCAGGCTCATATTGGCTGCGATGGAGAGGTCGATCTCTCCCGATGTCAAAAGCAGGGTAAAGGGAATAGCCATTAGCCCAAGTTCACAGTAGAAAATCGTGGATCCCAGCAGAAATCTGATATCCAGAAAGTTCGGTGACAGCAGGATTCCAACCACAAGACTTAATATCATAAACACAAATACCGTCAGTTCCGGCCGGATAATCCGGTTTATTTTTAATTTATGTTTCATCATTGTCCCCCCTTATCTTGCTTCGCTGACTGCCAGCCTGTTTTTAATCAAGTTATCGATAATAACAGAAACTACGATGATGATTCCATAAATGGCCTCCTGCCAGTACCCGGAAATACCTGTAATTGAAATCGCATTCTGTATTACACCCAGCAGCAGACATCCCAGCACGGTTCCCGTCACTTTTCCGACTCCGCCGTTCATACTGGTGCCGCCGATAACAACCGCCGCTATTGCTGTGAATTCCAGGCCCCGCCCGGCCGCTCCCGGATCCATATAGCCGATCCTGGATATAAAGACCATACCCGCCAGGCCGCTTAACCCGCCTGCCAGGGTAAAGACAAACATCTGCACCCGGTTGTTCGAAATTCCCCGTAAGCTTGCTGCCGCGGGATTACACCCGATTTCATAGATTTCTCTGCCTGCGCGGAAGTATTTCAAAAATACTGCCAGCAAAACGGCTGCTAATAGCGCAATCAGCACGGAATAAGGTATCCCGATTATGGATTCCTTTGGCTGGGAAAGCGCCATTAAGGACTGAGGAATCACTGAATTATCAATCTGTTTGCCTCCCAGAATGAAAATCACACCCCGATAGATATTCATGGTTCCCAATGTTACAATTACAGATGGTATCTGAAACCGTGTAACAATAAAACCATTGATCAGCCCCAGTACACATCCCAGAGCAATTGCCACTATAAAGGCTGCTGCAATGGGTATATCACTGTTTGTCTTAAAAAGCAGCCCCGCCGCATAGCCTGAACATGCCAGGATTGCGCCTAATGACATATCCACATTTCTGCTGACAATCTCGATCATTTCCCCCAGTGAAACAATCAGCAGAAACGGGAAAAACAGTAGAATGTTAACCAGCGAAGTGGTTGAAAAAAACCTGGGTTCTATGATGCATACAACTATATAGATAATGACGATCATGGCAATCACGCCTAACTCACGAAATGAACTTAAATTCAGCTTTCTACTTTTCATTGTGCCTCCTCCAGACAATCATGTGCAGCGGACAAAATCCTAACATCTGTGATCTCATCTTTTGCCAGCATTCCAGTCTGTTTTCCCTCATACATAACCATGACCTTATCGCTCAATGATACGACTTCATTTAATTCGGAGGAGATCATCATAATACATTTCCCTTCCTCCGCCAGTTTTCTGATCAGTCGGTAAACCTCTTCCTTTGCCCCGACGTCTATCCCCCGCGTAGGTTCATCCAGAATCAGGATATCCGGATTCGTACTGATCCACTTTGCCAGACTCACCTTCTGCTGGTTACCGCCGGACAGGTCTCCTACTTTCTGGGAGACAGACCTGCATTTTGTCTTTAGTCCCTCCACGTATTGTTCAGATATCTTTTTCTCTTTCTTCGTATCAATGTAGCCCAGCCTCTTTTTTATACTGTCGATAATTGCAAATGTGGTATTAAAAGCAATTGGTTCTGAAACAAACAGTCCCAGCCCCTGACGATCCTCCGGTACCAGCGCAATTTTATTTTTGATAGCTGCCTCTGGCGACTCGATCTTGACTTCTTTTCCTCCGATTCTGATCTGCCCGGACTTCACAGGTGTAATCCCAAATATCCCTCTGGCTACTTCCGTCCTACCGGCTCCCATCAGCCCTGCCACTCCCATGATTTCCCCTTTTGCGATCTGGAAACTCACATGTTCAAAAATACCTGGAATACTGATATCTTCCACCTCCAGGAACGGCTGTCCAAAAGTCTTATTCTCTTTCTTCCTGCCGCCGGACCTGAATTCCTTGCCAATCATTTTCTGTATAATCTGATCTTTGGTGATTTCTGAATTTTGATATGTACCTACAATTTCTCCATCCCGCAGAACCGTGATCCTGTCTGAAATCGCCTTGATCTCCTCCAGCCTGTGGCTGATATAGACGATCGTTTTCCCCTTTTTCCGCAAGGTATCAATGAGTGCCAGCAGATTCTCCACCTCGCCGGGTGTGAGCGATGCGGTAGGTTCATCCATAAAGATGATCTTCGCATCTGAAGACAGCGCCGAGGCAATCTCTATCAGTTGTTGCTCTGCCACAGAAAGCCCCTTCATCATCCTGGCAGGAGAAAACTGAAGTCCTACCTCCTGCATCGCCTCTGAAGCCTTCCTGTTCAGATCCTCCCATTTAATCTTCCGATTTTCAAAATGCCCTGTAAAAATATTCTCCGCAATACTAAGATCCTCAAACACGGATGGCTCCTGATGGATCATCGCTATGCCGTGCCCGATAGCATCCACCGGATGTTTCATCCGCACGGTCTTTCCCTCCAGGTTAATGTCACCTGAGGTTGGCTGATAGATACCGAATAATATTTTCAGAAGCGTTGACTTTCCTGCTCCGTTCTCGCCGATCAGCGCATGTACCTCCCCGGCCTCCAAATCAAAGTCCACTGATTTAAGAACATTATTTTTTCCAAAGGATTTACATATCTTCTGAGCACTTAATAAACAGACTTTTTTCTCCAATATTTCTCTCCTTTCTCTCGTTATTGGGATTGGTCCCAATTTAATTGCTAAAAAATAGCCGTTATAACTGGCCATAATTGGGATTGATCCCATCTCTTATTTATGTTATAGCATATACAAAAATTATTGTCAATAAAGTTATGGATTTTTAGATATTCATAAGTCATTTTCGTTAATTTTGCTATATTTTTCATTTTTTATTTGTGTACTTTTACTATATCACAAAAAAACAAGCCTCAGAATTTCATCCAAAGCTTGTTTTAAATTTACGTTTAAGTACTTTCCCTTTCAATAAAGGTGGTTTTCAGCTCTATTGTCTCATTGATCTCGTTATTCTCTTCGATTTTTCGAAACAGCAGCTCTGCCGCTTCGTTTCCCATCATCCGTATAGGCTGGGAGATGGTTGATAATTTGGGACGTATAATGGAACTTATTTCAATATTATCATATCCGATCACCCTGATATCCCCAGGCACACTATAACCATTTTCCTGTATCCAGGAAATTGCCCCTATGGCCAGCATATCTGTTGCGGCAATCACGGCATCCACCTTTTTCCCTGTCTGCATGATCTGAGAGATTCCTTCTGCTCCAAGCATAAAATGTGACATTCTGCACCAGTTATATGGGGCCTGATATACCAGATCCCTCGAATATCGGATTTCATGATCTTTTAATCCCTGCTTATACCCCTCAAAGCGGTACATAACCCCGCAGATCTCCTCCAGGCCAATAAAAGCAATATTCCGGCAGTCCTTTTTATATAAATAGTCAACGTTCTCCCGCACCGCCTTTTTACCGTCTGTATAAACCACAGAAACGGACGGATCTTTCAGATACGGATCATCTGTAAATACAACCGGAACCGTTTCTGACAGCTGGAATATGTCTTTGAACACCTCATCTTTGCGGTATACACAGTATATGATACCGTCAATGTTACGCTCCTGAAGCTGCTCAAGATATTCTTTTCCTTTCCGGGAATCGTATTCTCCATTGCACAGCATAACAAAGTAGCCATATTTTCTGGCAATATCCTCAATCCCTGAGAGCAGCATACTATAGAAAAGATTCGTAGAATCCGGAACTACTAAAGCGATTGTTTTGGACCTGCCTGTTTTAATCCCCTGCGCGAACAGGCTGGGGCGGTAATTCAGTTGCCTCATGGCATCTTCCACTTTGAGCCTTGTGGACTCCTTAATAGCCCCGTTTTTATTAATCACGCGGGAAACCGTCGACTTCCCGACCCCGGCCAATTTTGCTACATCATAAATTGTACTCATCTGAACTCCTATTTTTACTCAGATTATTTCAATACACTACTATTTATCTTACTGATTTTACAATCTGTTCTCATATGGATTATTTTAACATCCTTAATTGAAATGTACAACCAAAGAAGTCTGATTCGTCCTAAAATTAACCGGCATAATGCTCCAGGCACAATCTCAGCCTGCAAATTCTAAAAGCATATGGAAGCTATGATGACTTGCAGATGCTATTGATATGCGTCTGACATCATGCGGATATTAAGATTTGTATCTTTGAAAATACCTTATATACAAAACAGGAAGCCCTTATATTATAAGAACTTCCTGAATAACTGCGGATAACAGGACTTGAACCTGCACGGGGTACCCCACTAGATCCTAAGTCTAGCGCGTCTGCCAATTCCGCCATATCCGCATACCAGCAAATGTATTTTAATACATCTGCCGGTTTTTGTCAAACAATATATTTATATCTGCAGGATCAACAATATATTTATATCTGCAGGATCTCTCAATCCATGCCCCTTGCACAGACCTCCAGCTATGGCTGCCGTATAAGGCTACCTTTCCCTGACTTACAAGGCTGTTTTCCTATTCCCCCAATACTACGACTCCATCACTTTTCACTGTAACAGTCATATCGTCCTTTACATATTCCAGAAACGCTTCCCCCAGAGAATCCACCACCGGCATTGTGACATCCGAAAGCCAAACATCTGCCAGTATTGCCCCCGCTCCGGCCAGAGAGTCTATGGGTTCAGAAAACAACATACAGGCCGGCTGGCGCTTCATGGAACATGCACAGTAAAGTACAAGCCCGCCTGTGGTGGAACCAATGGTTCTCGGAAGACAGAGCGCTTTGCCAGCCATCTGTTTTCCATATAAATCTGCATTATTCTGATCTCCGCAGGTTGCCTTCTTATCACCGAACTGCAGCGCTTTTTGGAAAGAAGCCAGTGTATTCAAACCTTCGTGAGATACCAGCGCCTGTGCCGTAATATGTCCCGGAGTAACAACTCTTCCCTGAAAACTTTTCATTACACGTTCCCTCCTTTTGTAATCTGTTCCAGAATCTCCTCATCCGTATAGTACCTTGCACTTGTATATGTACGCAGTTTATTGCTGGATGTAATAACAGGCATACTGGCACTGAGCGGATTATTCATATACATCAGAGGGCAGATGTAAGAAACAATCACCCCTGTCTTTTTCAGTCTTGCGGCATAAGGGGTGCTTTCGAATATCTTCAATACCGCCGGAGCCGCCGTAAATACGGTGGGAATCACAACCTTGTCTCTGCCTGCTTTTTTCAGCCCACGCTCCACTTTTTCCGTCCAGCTGTTCAGCTGGTTCAGACTCATATGCGGGCACCCCATAAAGCATAGTTTTGGCTTTGCTTTTTTGTCTTTCCAGATAACCGGATAGCTGTCATATACCCGTTTCAATTCTGCATCATCAATAACATATACCTTTGCATTTTCTGACAGAAGAGCCTTTCCCTGCTGCACAGCCTCTGGTGTGATTCCTTCCACATGATACAGGCCAACGGCCCCGTTAGACGCTGTGGCTGCACCAAAATCTTTTAAGTATGTCTTTGCATCCTCATCCAGAGTGCCAAGCCATTTATCCAGCCCCACAATATAGGGCACATCTTCCATAACCTTCATGCCAATCGCCGATCCCAGAAGCTGTGCCTCCGGCTTTTCTGTCGTCCTGATTTCTACAATCCATTCTGCTTTGCGCCCTTCATCCGTCAGCAGCCCAAAATAAGGTACATATCCGACCACTGATCCCATCAGGTCGATAATCCCGGAATTCCGGTTGCATCTTGCTCCCAGTACCGAATTTGCATATACAACGGCGGAGGATTCTGACCAGGAAAGGACTTCCCCCTGTCCGGGGGCGTTTCCCACCTCATCCATATAGCAGGTGCATGTAAAGGCATCCTTGTCAAGCAGGCCCAGTTTGTTCAGCTGATTCTCATAGAAATCCTGCTTCGTATACATAAAATGGTTGAATACAATATTCTGAATAAAAGAACTTGGCACATTTTTATCCAAAGGTCTTGGATCGGCAGTGAATTTCTGATCAGAGAGTGCTCCTGCATCGATCAGTTTCTCCATCAGGTCATAGACAGGCCCCAGAGCCTTCAGTCCAAAGGAAGTAACCAGATGATTATATTTACTGGTAATCGGAATCATAGATTCTGCTCCGAAAAGTTCGCCGTAACGAATCATAGTCTCCATCACCTTCGCCATAATATCGCCTTTGCTGCCGCCCAGGAGAGCCTCCTGCTCAGCCGACAGCTTCATTTTATATTTGATCATTTATCCCCGCCTCCTGTCAGATCTTCATCGCTGCTTCATATGCGCTCCAGATAACCGTTTTGAGATTTCCCACCTTCATACAGTCTCCGACCAGATAAGCGCCCTTTCCCTTTTCTGCTAAAGGAGTGGAAATGTAGCCTGCGGAACTGATTACGGAATCGCACGCAATCTCCACGTCCGTGCCGTCTTTCGCCTGACAGATAATGGCACCTTCCTTTACCATTTTCAAAGTGGTCTCCAGATATACCGGAACCTCATGGAGTGCAAACCATTCCCGCAAATATGAGCTGTTAGCCAGACAGACGCCTTTCTGGGCGATCAGATCATCCTTCATCTCTACTATAACCGGCTTTTTCCCTTTCAGCGCCAGCTCGTAAGCGATCTCGCTTCCCGTCAGACCGCCGCCGATTACAGCCACAACTTCTCCAACCTCTGCACCATTTAAATAATCACACGCCTCAATCATCAACTCATATCCAGGCACATTTTTAAGTAATCTGGGGGCCGCACCTGTAGCTATTATAACTGCATCATTTCCAAATTGTGCCGCATCCCTGATTTCTTCATTCAGACAGACTTCTATATTCAGTTCTTTCATCTGATGTCTGTACCAGGTAAGCAGGCTTCTGAGTTTCTCTTTATAAGATTCCGCACTTGCAGGAATAAAAGTGCCGCCCAGAACATCGCTCTTTTCATGGATCACCGGCTCATGGCCTCTTAACTTCAAGACTCTGGCAGCCTCCATACCGCCGATTCCGCCGCCGATAATATGTACCTTCTTAGGAGAGGCTGTTTTCACTATGTGGTGTTTATCCGTCTGCATCGTCTCTGCATTCACCGCACACCTGGCCAGGTGCAGGCTGTCAGAGAGATCCTGGTCATTCGGAACGCCTTTATAATGGCACATATTAAAACACCCGTTATGGCATAAAATACAAGGACGGATGTCTTCCTCCCTGCCATCCATCATCTTGGAAACCCACTCCTGGTCCGCCAGAAACTGACGCGCAAACCCGGCTCCGTCAATCTTTCCTTCCGAAATGGAACGGGCCGCAGTCCCAGGCTCCATCCGACCTGCACAGACAACCGGTATATCCACAAACCGCCGGATATGTTCTGCATCCTCCAGGTTACAGTTCTCGGGCATGTAGATCGGCGGATGCGCCCAGTACCAGGCATCATACGTCCCATTATCGCAATTCAGCATATCATAACCGGCATCCTGGAGATATTTTGCGGCCTTTTCCGACTCTTCCATATCTCTTCCTGCCTCGATGTAATCTTCTCCCGGCAAAGCCCCTTCCCGGAATCCTTTCGTCTTGGAGAGGACACTGTATCTTAAGGATACCGGAAAATCTTTTCCACACTCCTTCTTAATTGCCTGCACAATTTCCACAGGGAAACGATAGCGGTTTTCAAAAGAGCCGCCGTACCTGTCCGTACGCTGATTCACATATTTCAGAGTAAACTGGTCCAGCAGATACCCTTCATGAACCGCATGGATCTCCACGCCGTCTACACCGGCATCCTGAAGCATCTTTGCACACTTCGCAAAAGCCTCTACAAATTCACGGATCTCTTCTACAGTCATCTCCCTGGATGGAACCTTATCCGACCAGCGGTTAGGTGAAGGACTAGCAGAGGCTGTGATCTTATCCAGATTCATAAACGGTTTTGAAACAGTTCTTAAAAACTTGTTTGTATAAAGTGTCTCCATCAGTTCGCTGATCGTAAATGACCTTCCAAAACCTGCGGTCAGCTGGACAAACAGTTTGGCTCCTGTCTTGTGGAATTCAGGGAGCCAGTTCTTTAAATCTTCATACATCTTCTTGTTCTTATAAAGCCACTTCCCGAACATAGGATTATAAACCGGCTGGCATCCCGGCAATATCAGGCCGGCATTATTCTTTGCCACCTCCATTATAAACTCTGCTCCGGCTTTGTCGAAATGGTTCTTTTCCATCCAACCGAAAAGATTTGTTCCTCCCATGGAAGTTAAAACGATACGGTTTTTAATTTCGCAGTTTCCGATCTTCCATGGAGTAAATAAAGGTTCTAATTTTGCATCCATCCTCATTCTCTCCCGCCTTTCTTTCTTAAACCATGCACACTTTATGTTAACCATATTGTACCATAGATGGAAGCGAGACACCATGGATTCCTTTGCAAATCAAGTCATCCAGACTGCGGCGGGATATACAGAGCACCACCGATAGTCCGGGACAAAAACGGGACTTTAGTATGAAAATGGATCAATTACAGGGCATTATCCTGGGTAATTTCCAACCGAAGACGCAAAACATAAAAATACCGTAAACCCAGTAATCACTGAGTTTACGGTACTTCCTATAATGAGCGTGCGGGGATTCGAACCCCGGACAACTTGATTAAAAGTCAAGTGCTCTACCACCTGAGCTACACGCCCTTATATTATTCAATTATCCCGCCTGTGCCCAGGCAAACTGGGCTAGCTGGATTCGAACCAGCGAATGCAGGAGTCAAAGTCCTGTGCCTTACCGCTTGGCGATAGCCCAATAAAGACTTATATCTGACACTGCGTTGCCAGTACTGAAAAACAAGGGTGGGTGATGGGACTCGAACCCACGATATCCAGAACCACAATCTGGCGCGCTAACCAACTGCACCACACCCACCACAACGAGCCTGGGGGGATTCGAACCCTCGACCTACGGCTTAGAAGGCCGTTGCTCTATCCAACTGAGCTACAGACTCTTATGAAGTTATCCCCTGTCTCGGTCCTTACAACATACTGCTGTAAGAAAGCGGGTGATGGGAATCGAACCCACGTATCCAGCTTGGAAGGCTGGTGTTCTACCATTGAACTACACCCGCACTATCGGGGTGACAGGATTCGAACCTGCGACCTCCTGGTCCCAAACCAGGCGCTCTAGCCAAGCTGAGCCACACCCCGATGTAGTTATGCTTGTCACTTTTTCCGTGACGCAATAGTTATTATATAATAAGGTTCAGCTTATGTCAACAATAATTTTTTATTTTTTTCCTTATTTTTTTACATTTTTTTTACAGGCAGCTATTTTAGCCCAAAAACGCCTGATTTCAAACCTTCAGTCCAGATAATACTGGTGGAAACTAAGCTTCTCTTTTTCATCCAGCTCCATAATCATATAGCTTCCCTTGCGCCCCTCCTGTCTCGGGTATGAGACGCTGCCCGGGTTCAGGACCGTAATTTCCTTCCCCTGGTCGAGGTATGGGCGGTGCGTATGGCCAAACATTACGATATCTGCATTGCGGGCCTTTCCCTCTTCTTTGATATATTCCGGATCCAGAGATACATAGTAGCCATGTCCGTGGGTGATAAAAACTTTATAACTTCCAATACAAAACTCTTCTTCCCTGGGAAGATCGGAAAAAAAGTCATTATTGCCCCTTACCATATGTTTATCACAGTCCACTACCGCGTTGAGATACTCCTCTCCGCCTTCCACGTCGCCAAGATGGATAAACATATCCACTGCACCGGCCTGATCCAGTATTCTGTCCAAATTAAAGTGATTTCCATGCGTATCGCTAACGATCAAAACTTTCATTTTATTCATCCCTGTTCTTAATTTATCTATTATTTACGGCTCTGCTGAAAATCTGCCTGCAGGTCATATATTACTTGATCCCCTTAGGTATACTTTCTTTCCATGATCTCGCGCATTGCCCGCAGGGCATTCCCTCTGTGGCTGAGTTCATTCTTCTTATCCGGTTCCATCTGTGCAGTCGTGCAGCCATATTCCGGTACATAAAAGATCGGGTCATACCCAAAGCCATTATCGCCTGTGATCTCGTGTCCAATGATCCCTTCTATCGTCCCCCTGACAGTCTCTGAAGTCCCGTCCGGGAAAACAGCCGCAATCGCGCACACGAAGCGTGCTGTACGCTGTTCATCCGGCACGTTTTCCAGCTGATCCAGAAGCATCTGGTTTTTGACATCATAGGAGGTGTCAACGCCTGCATATCTTGCAGAATATATTCCGGGAGCCTTGTCCAGATAATCGATCTCCAGCCCGGAATCATCCGCAAGTATCACGTCATCCGGGAGTAACTCTGCGATTGCTTTCGCCTTGATCATCGCATTCTCTTCAAAAGTTGTCCCGTCCTCCACAATATCAATATCGATTCCCGCCTCTTTCATAGAGTATATCGGGATCCCAAGATCAGCCAGAATCATATGGATCTCTTCCATCTTGTTTTTGTTGCCTGTTGCAAAAATGATTCTTTTGTCCATATCTATTTTCCTCTATTCCTTTGGCTTCGGAGGTCTCGGCCCCATGAACTGGTAAAAATATGTTTTGATCATACCGTTATAGATCTTACGGTTCTTATCCGCCGTCCGTCCAAAATACCGCTCGGCATCCTCATAGCTGGTAATCATATATGCAGACCAGCTGTCCAGATTGCGGAAGCTCTCTCCGAATTCCTGATAAAGCAATGCCAGCGCCTGCTTCTCCTCCAGCCTTTCTCCATAAGGAGGGTTGGTAATAATAAACCCATATTTTTTGGGATGGCTCAGGTCTCTGACATCCCGCTGCTGAAAATGGATCATATGGTCCACTCCGGCATCCTGCGCATTCTGTCTCGCCGCCTTCACTACGCTTGCATCTATATCATATCCCTGGATATCTACTTCCACATCCTCCTCAATCAGGTCATTCGCCTCATCCACCGCCTCATACCACGCATGGCGGGAGATCACATTCTTCCAGTCTTCCGCAAGGAATGACCGGTTCATACCGGGCGCTATATTCGCCGCCATCATGGCTGCCTCTATAGGAAATGTACCGCTGCCGCAGAAAGGATCCACCAGAATCCGGTCCCTGCTCCAGGGCGTCAGCATAATCAGTGCCGCGGCCAGAGTCTCTGTAATAGGAGCCTTGCTGGACAGCTGACGGTATCCTCTCTTATGCAGGGATACTCCGGAAGTATCGATCCCCACCGTAACCATATCCTTCATCAGGAACACACGGATCGGGTATGACGCTCCATTCTCCTCAAACCATTTCATATGGTAATGCACTTTCATTCGCTCTACCATAGCTTTTTTCATAATCGACTGTATATCTGACGGGCTGAAAAGCTTGCTCTTCACTGAAGCGGCCTTGGCCACCCAGAACTTGCCATCCTTCGGGATAAACGTCTCCCAGGGAATCTCTTTGGTATTTTCAAATAATTCGTCAAAGGATTCAGCCTTGAAGCATCCCACTTTCAATAAAATACGTTCTGCGGTGCGGAGAAATATATTCGCCCTGCAGATTGCCTTCTCATCTCCATAAAAAGTTACTCTTCCGTCTTCCACCTGTGCAATCTCATACCCCAGATCCTGAATTTCTCTCTTCAGAACCGCCTCCAGGCCAAAATGGCAAGGTGCTATCAATTCCAGTGTATTATTCATCAAATCCTCCAATCGGACAATATAATAAAATCTTTATCTATATTATTTTACAATATATGTATACATATTACTATAAATTTAGGACGTAGTAAAGTTGAACTTTACTACGTCCTAAACCTGTGTCCAATATCGCTGCCGTTCACAGGCAAGCCTGTAAACAGTAACCCAATTTCGGCAATTTTCCCTCCGGCCTTCTAGCGAATAGAAATGATATTGCTGCAGTTTTCGAATATATTTTGAGGAATATAATTGGTTAAAATAGTTGCGCTTGAAAACTCGCCAAATGTTACCGAACATACATTTCCAAACTTTGCCGTATCGCACAGCATATATTTCTTTTGGGACTTTTCCATCGCTTTTTGCTTTACCAGTGCTTCACTGACATCCGGCGTAGTGTATCCATTTTTTTTGTTAATACCGTTTGCGCCGAAAAAACCTATTGTGAAGTTATATTTATCCAGGCAGTTTAAGGCTTCTCCGCCAACAACTGCCTCTGTAGATTCCTTCAGTTCCCCCCCTATGATCATGGTTTTGAATCCCATTGCTGACAGCCGCCGCGCATGTGAAACCCCATTCGTTACATAAGTAGCCGTTCTTTCCTGAATATAATCTATCATATAGCCGGTTGTTGTCCCCGCATCCAGATATACAAAATCGTCCTTTTTTATCATTGAAGCTGCATACCTTGCAATTTTAATCTTCTCTGTCTGGTTAACTTCTTCTCTGTTAGAAACCTTTTCATCCGTTGTATAAAACGAATCGCCTGCCAATACAGCTCCCCCGAAAACTTTAACCAGCTTGCCTTCTTTGTGCAGGGCAGTAAGATCCCGCCTTATCGTTGATTCTGATGTGGAGAACTCTTCCATCAGCTCGTGGAGTGTCACACTTTTTCTGTTTTCCAGAAGTTTTAAAATCTCCTGATGTCTTTTTCTGAGCAGCACTTTCACCCACCTCCTGTAAACGGCTGTTGCTTTTCCCTGCACTTATTATACCTGTATCGTTTTTCGATTTCAATCCTCTGTCTGCTTATATATTTTTCTATTACTCTTTTGAATACTCCTTTGCATACTCAAACATTCTGACTACATTTTCCGGTGGTATGTCCGATTGTATGTGATTGCATGAGCCAAGTATAAATCCGCCGTCTTTCCCTAGGATATCGATCAGCCTTTTCACCTCATTTTCTACCTGTTCAACCGATCCCACCATTGCTTTCTGAGTATCAACTGCTCCATGAAAACAGATTCTGTCCCCGAATTTATTCTTTAATGTGACTGGATCCATACCTTCTGCCGAGGTCTGAACCGGGTTTAGTATATCAACGCCGCAGTCGATCAAATCTTCAATAATATCTGCGATTGCTCCGCAGCTGTGAAGGTAAATCTTTGCCTGAGGCGCTTTTTGTTTTATTGCCTGATTCAGCCTTTTTCTGGCCGGGAAGATAAATTCCCGATACGCCTCCGGTGAAAGAAGCAGGCTTTGCTGGCTTCCATAATCGTCTCCTGATTCAACAATATCAACATATTCTCCAACCTGATCCAGCAGATATTCATACATTTCAATCTGCACATCCAGTATTTTCTCTATCAGGGCATGAGCAAACTCCGGATCTGTGATCGTATCTACCATGAAATTTTCCATACCTCTCAGCCAGCAGGCAATTTCTAATATACCGTTGCATGGCATACGCAGAGAGATCGCATACTCGTTTTCCTCGTAAAGCTTTTCTGCCCGCGCTCTCATACCGGTTACATCCAGCATATCTGCCGCTTTGGGCCACAGATAAGAATCTAAGTCTTCTATTTCCGCGTCTTCCAGCGGATTTTTTACCGTTTCTACATATAGTCCGGTATCTCTTTGAACAAGCCCCCATTCATTTGAAAAAGTGCCGTCTTCGTGATATATCGGATACTCCTCCGACTGCTTTGCAAAAACTCTTCTGATGTCTATTTCAAGCTTATCCAGGATTCGCTCATCATAATAGCATACATTGGACCCCTTCCTGTATGGTTCAATATCGCCGTCTATCTTTAAGTATTCCTTAACCTGAAAGTAAGCCTTATCCACCATACTGCAGGCTGTTCCGCCCAAATCCAGCGGGATTCTGTCAGCAGTCTTATGATTGATTGCGCATAATACTCGTTCTTTTGATGTCATAAATCTTTCCTTTCTCATTTATGATTCTTTTTTGCCTTAATCCCTTTTAAGAAATTGACCATAAGTGCTGATACTACCATACCAACAGCGGTACACAACAGGAATAATAACGGTTTGTTCACGAGGCCCATTACGAATATACCGCCATGAGGCGCCTGCAATGTAAGGTTAAACGCCATTGCCATTCCTCCGGCCACTGCAGAACCTACCATAAGAGACGGAATTACACGAAGCGGATCTGCTCCCGCAAACGGAATTGCTCCTTCCGCAATAAATGAAGCACCTAAAAGCCATGCGGTCTTACCACTCTCCCGTTCTGCCGGTGTATATAAATCTTTCCTCAGTACTGTTGCCAGAGCCATCGCCAAAGAAGGTACCATACCGGAAGCCATACTTGCCGCCTGCGGTCCATATACACCTTCTGCCAGAAGTCCTACACCAAACATGTATGCAACCTTATTAACCGGGCCGCCCAGGTCGAACGCCAGCATGGCCCCAATTACGGCCCCCAGTAAAATACCGCTGCTATTGGACATATTGGTCAGCCAGTTTGTCATTGCACTCTGAAGCATAACACAAGGCGGCGCTACTACAAAATACATCAGTAAGCCTACAATGAATGTGGAAAAAAGAGGAATAATCAGTACCGGCTTTAACCCTGCCAGGGCTTTTGGCATCTTAATCTTTTTAATCGCCCATGCAATGATACCGGCAAGCAGACCGCCGATAATACCGCCAATAAATCCGGGGCTTGGATCCAGCTGCGTTACAATCAGTCCGGCTACCATACCTGGTGCAATTCCCGGCCTGTCCGCCATGGAGTATGCAATAAAACCGGCCATAATTGGGATCATGACACTAAATGCGATTCCGCCTATTTTATTCAGATAAAAGGGCAGGGAACCTTCTACTCCTGATGCCTCAATGCCAAACATAAAGGAAATAGCAATCATGATACCGCCTGCTGCCACAAATGGAATCATGTAGGATACGCCTGTCATCAAATGCTTCGGTATTCTCTTAAGCAGATTAAGAAATGTATCCGCCTCCTGCTCTTCGTTTGCTTTTTCTTTTGCACTTCCCCCTGTATAAAGTGGATAATTGTCATCTCCAGCTGCATCTATCGCCCTTTTAATTACGGTTTCCGTATTATGTATGGTATCTGATACAGACGCTTCAACGATCTTTTTGCCGTGAAACATCGTCTTATCCACGGACACTCCAACGCCCAGGATTACCACATCAGCTTCCCTGATTTCCTGATCGGTCAGCCTGTTTTCTATCCCCACAGATCCTCTCGTCTCAACCTTTATCCCAATTGACATTTTTTTTGCTGCTTCAGCTAATTTTTCTGCTGCCATATAAGTATGCGCGATACCCGTCGGACAAGCTGTAACTCCTACAAATTTCATCCCAAATCCCCCACTTCCTCTATAATATAATTGTATAGTTCCTTACGATCCTCTGTCTTCAGCAGTGTCTCCATAAATTCCTGGTGCACCAGTTTTCTGGATAACTTTGCCAGTACCTGCAGATGTGTATTATTTTCATCACCAGCAGGCATGATCAAAGCAATTGCCACTCTCACGGGCTGTCCGTCCATTGACTTCCAGTCTATTCCGTTCTCAAAACGAAATACTGCAATCATCGGGTTCTTTAATCTCTTTACTTTGGCATGTGGAATTGCCAGCTGCTCTCCAAACCCTGTAGAATCCATCTTCTCTCTTTTTAAAAACATTTTCTTCAGTTCCGAGGCCTTTACCCCCGCATATTCACTGCACTTTTCACTTATGAGTTCTAATGCAGAATCTAAAGTGTCAGATTTTGGTGACTGATTCACAAAAATATATTCCGGCTTTAATAAATCTCTCATCTCTTCTCCTCTTTGATCTTCTCTTCGTCAAACTGTGCTAATATCCTGTATATCTCTTCCTTTGTAGCAAGATTTTCTGAAAATGCACTGGCGCTTCCGGACGCGACTCCCATCTGAAAGGCTCTCTCATAATCGCCCTCTTCCAGCCAGCCTGCCAGAAAGCCTGCAACCATTGAATCGCCGGCTCCCACCCCATTTACCAGCCTGCCTTTTGGTGCGGGGGCATCAAATATCTGACCATTTTCTGCAACTAATATGGCACCGTCTCCTGCCATAGATACAAGTACATTACGTGCCCCCATATGCTGCAGCTCCTTTGCATATCTGATGATATCTTTTCGTTCCCGCAGTTCTTTTTCAAATATCTCACCTAATTCAAAACTGTTGGGTTTAATTAAAAATGGATGGTTATCAAGCACATTCACTAACAAATCTTTCGTTGCGTCAACAACGACCATAACCTTCTTGTCATATAAACGGTTCATAATATCTTTGTAAATACTGTCCGGTACCGAATACGGAACGCTTCCTGCAAGTACAAGAATGTCATTTTCTCTCAGCGAATCTAACTGCTGATACAATTGCTGTATGTACTCTGAGGAAATGTATGGTCCCTGTCCGTTAATTTCAGTTCCTTCAATGGACTTTAGCTTTACATTGATTCTGGAAACGCCTGACGGCAAAAATATAAAATCCTGCTGGCATCCCATTTCTATTACTCTTTTTCTGATTTCTTCTCCCACAAAACCTGCAATAAATCCCAGTGCTCTGTTTTCAATTCCAAGTGACTGCAGGATCATGGAAACATTAATCCCCTTGCCCCCCGGAAGTATCTTTTCTGAAGTGGTTCTATTAGTAACTCCCACCTCAAAATTATCAACGGAAACAATATAGTCTAAAGATGCACTTAGTGTAACCGTATATATCATTCCTTCACCCCCTTCCAATGAACTTAGCATTATTATATTTTCATATTCGTTCACATTCAATCCCAATAATTCACAATTTTTGGGCGTATTTTTCTACAAATTCGATATTTTTGGATGTTTTTTTAGCAGTTCCATATAATTCATGACCGTTTGTGTCATTTCAATCATTTCTATTTTCATACTCATACAGAAATTTAGGACGCAGTAAAGTTAACCTTTACTGCGTCCCAAATCTTTGTCATTCCTGTACCAAAATGAGTTTTGCCCTATATTCGGCAAAAAAGAGCTCTATTTAGTAGTTGATGCTCTCATTGCTAGAATTCATATTCTTGTTGTTGTGGCAGTTCTTGCTGCTGTTAGATGTTGAGTTGCTTGTAGAATTCTTGTTAGAGTTTTTGTTCTTACTCTGTTCATCTGCATAAGATGAATATGAGTTGTTGTTAGTGTTTTTTGAAGAATTGTTCGAGTTGTTTGAGTTATTTGAGTTGTTTGAGTTACTGTAATTCTTTGACATGAGTATTCCTCCTGAGAAAATTTATTTGGTACACACATATTGTTCCTGTGAAACTGCTTTTTTATTCATATTTTACAAAATCCATGGATTCTTTTTATTTAATATTTTTTTTATTTTTGCTTGCTTTTTCCAGTTTTGTATATTATACTTATCCTTGTAGAAAGGTTACTTTCTACAACCCCTTATTAATTATTTATACTCCCCTCAAAAGACCGATGGCTCCCCCATCGGTCTTTTACTTTTCCAGGCAAATTTTGTGAACAGGTTTGGACAGAGTGTTTAAGGGTGGCAGTGGATCATACTACTCAATTATCAGCCATCTGCCTTTCCTTCTGTTCAATCCCTTTCCCGTAATATAACGTTACACCAATCCAATCCTCATCCGCTTCCCCCCGCTTAGGCCCCACCCGGTGAGTTTATGGTACCGGTTTGATGAGTCCAGCCTCTGGCTGCGGTAACATAGGAGTGGCTGGAAGCGTCTTATGGCTGTTAGCTGGAGTTGAGTAAAATAGAAGAAAAGCCAGGGTAATTTTTGTGATTCCGAATCACAAAAATTCCTGACCCCAGCGCGAGAAGCCATCAGGGCTTCTCGTGATGTGGCCAGGTTACCCTGGTTTTTCTTCTATTTTGCTCTACTCCAGCTTACAGTCCATAACCCGTTTCCAGCCACTCCTATGTTACCGCAGCCAGAGGCGCCCCCATACCACCCATAACCTCACCCCCGCCGTCCACTTATAAGGCGAATAACAATCATAATGACGATAATAGGCACAACAATCGGTGCCAGCAAACTTACGATCCCTGTGATGATTGAAAATATAATCACGATTACCATAATTACTGCCAGGACTGCCAGCAGTTTTTTCCACCACGTATCAAATCCAAATCCGTGCATCTTTTGCCCTCCGCTCTCCTGCTGTGTACTTCTTCCGCTCTCAAAGTCCGTGTATGTGCTTCCGCCGGCCTCATATACTGTGGACCTGTCTGTCCCGTCCTGGGCATCTATAACTGTTCTGGCCAGTATCCATGGATCTCCAAGCATACGAAGCACTTCTTCTTCGCTTTTGCCCTTTCTCACTTCGTCCGATATATACTGATTATAATAATCTACATTCTCCTGTACAACACTGCCGCTCAGATCATTGTCCAGCGCCTGGCGCAGCTGCTGAAGGAATTCTATCCGTGTCATTTTAGTCTTTCTCCTCCTACTTAAACGTGGCAGATATCCATACTCTAAAGTCAAATCCCCTGCAGCCTCTGCATGGTATTTGGTTTACGCTCCGCTACGGTCCGTGCTAAACTTGCGTCACTGGCGCACAGCACCTCACGGCAGCCGCCAGAGTCAATCAAGCATGACTTTCGCTCGTTGCTCATGGGAATAAAATGCCCCAAGACCATAAAACATATGCCTTTCACTTAGAATACCACAATCCCCTTTTCTTTCCAAGTACAAGGTCCTTAAAATTTTCTTATAAATCTCTAAGAGAATTCTATATTCCTATATAACGCTTCATCCTCTTAAGACTTTAAAAACCCACCTGTCAGAAACACTCCGTGCCTCTTTATTCACAAAAATGGAAGCCAGTGTTCATTATTCTGGCTTCCATTTTAATTTATGGCAGTTATTTCCTGATTTCGTACCCATACCAGTCATCCCACAAGTCCATACAATATCCTATGCCAATTCCTTCAGCAGTTCAGTGAGATAGAGCCACATATGCGAGATGGATTCTTTTGATACCTTTTCTTTTGTGGAATGCACGTCGTACAGGTTCGGGCCTGTTGATATAATATCCATGCCCGGCTTTTTATTATCCCAGTACCCGCATTCGAGGCCGGCATGGATCGCAGCCACCTCTGCTTTTTTATCAAACAGTTTTTCATACAGTTCGATCGCCTTTTCGCGGAGCGGTGATTCCTTTCTGAACTGCCATCCCGGATAATCACTTTCAAATATGCAGGTATCACAGTACTCATCCGCTATAATCTGTATTTTGTCTCTCAGCATATATTTCTGTGACTCTACGGAGCTTCGCAGGGACATCAGCAAAGTAAGTTTTCCTTCCTCCAGTGTGAGTGATCCCATATTCATAGAAGTCTCGATCAGACCTTTGATCGCGAAGGAATATCCTGCCACCCCGTAAGGCAGAAGCATCAGGCTGTTTACAACCTCTTTCTGATATTTTTCTGTATAAACAACCGCGCCTTCTGAAGCCTCTCCAACTTCCATCATAAAGGAAACAGAGTCTGTGTACTGCAGCTCCGCCTGAAATGTTCTTTCTGCTTCCTGTATTTTCGCTATAACCATATCCAGATCTTCCGGCTTAATATAAAGGCATACACTGCCAGTATTGGCGATAGCATTGGCTTTCCCTGGAGCATCCAGCCCGCTCATCCGCACAGGCATGTCCCTGAGGCAGTATAAAAGCCTTCCCAGCAGCACAATGGAATTTCCCAGCCCCATTCCGATATTGATGCCCGAATGGCCGCCTGAGAGGCCCTGGAAGGTTACTTTGAGAGGCACTCTTGCATCCTCCAGCTTTTCTGTCTCCACATCCCATATCATGCGGCATCTCAGTCCGCCCGCACAGCTGGTATAGAATATCCCTTCCTCCTCAGAATCCAGATTAATAAATCTGGTCCCTTTCAGACAGGAAATATCAATGACGTCAGCACCGATCAGTCCGACTTCTTCTTTGACAGTAAACACGACTTCCAGGTCAGGATGGGCTATATCATCACTGTCGAGCAGAGCCAGGCAGTATGCGATTGCAATGCCATTATCAGATCCAAGGGAAGTTCCGTCTGCATAAAAATATTCATCGTCTTCCTTCACTTCAATCCCATTCTCGTACACGTGACCACTGCCATTTTCTTTCACATATACCATATCCAGATGCCCCTGCAGAATTACAGGCTCACCGGCATCAGGTACAGTGGCGGGTTTTCTGATGATGATATTATAATAAGAATCCTGCGTTACCTCCAGTCCTCTTTCCCTTGCAAAGTCTGCGATATAGTCACTGATTGCCTTCTCATCCCCGGATGCTCTTGGTATAGAGCAGACCTTCTTAAAATACGATACTACTTTTTCTACGTCCATTCGCTGCATTCCTTTCCTTTTCCCGTTTTATATATCAATAGAATTTCGCTTCCGAAACTCGCGCCTGCGGCGGTCCCATGACGACATCTACAGCTTACGCCCCAGTGCGCATCCCGCCGGGAGGCCTTTTTTATTTCACAGGATGCATTTTCCTGTAAATATAAAGAAGAACACCCTGGCACAAGCCTGAGGGTGTCCCCATTTACTTCAGACCTGTTTTACTTTTAGTAACCTGCTACTCCCATTCTTTTGCAGATTTCAGCAAGCTCAGGATCTACATATTTGCCGTTTTCTTCAATTGCAACTCCATCCAGTATAATAGATGGTTTGGAAACAACACCGTCTGTGTGGGATGCTGCTGTCCAATAGCTTCCGCGTATCATCTTGCCCTGGCTTCCGATACCGAATTCCATGCATCCAAAGATTCTCTCATCCTCAACGATGCGTCCTGTTGCCTTTGATACTCCAGGATTGAAGCCCAGTGAATAATGTGCCAGACGGAACATATTCGGATCATCAAATGAGTGCAGCCATGAACTTAAACGCTCTGCATCTTTGCCGCCTTCAATCTTTGTCACGATTCCGTTTTCCAGTGTCAGCTCCACATTGCCTGACAGAATTCCCATATCTGTCGGCGGGAAGATTGCTGCGTCAAAGACAAGTTTTCCATTGATTGTCTCTTCAATCGGGCACCAGCTGATCTGTCCGCACATCATAAACGGATATCCCTTGAATGTAGCAAGCTGTCCGGAGTGCCGTACCTTTCTGCCTTCGTTCCTTGCGGTAAGATAAGTGCCGTTTTCATCTTTGATGATGATCTCATTGCCGGCTTCCATCTTCGCCTTGAGTGCTTCCCCAAGTTCAACAACACGTGCAACATCTACCTTGCCGATACAGTTAACAATCATTGTAACATCCATACCTGTCAGGTTGATATAGCGGCATCCGAAGTCAATTGCCTTTCTCCAGGATTCACAGAGCATGATGGAAGAGTAAGATAATTCAATCCATACATCTGCCACTGCTACTGCATTTCCAAGGGGAGCAATCGGCTCTGCATATGCATTTTCATTCGTTGGAACGTAAACAAGCACCGGGTTTGCCCCTACAATATATGCAGCGTTCATAATTGCATCCAGCACTCTCTTATCTGTAGAAGTATCCCCTGTCACAACCACGTTCTCGCCAGGTTCAACCAGCATAACTTCTTTTACCAGCTTATAAGCAGCTTTACTCACTTCATAAGATAAATAATCCGGCGCCATTTCGATTCCTATTGGATATTCCATAAATTCGTCCTCCTTTTAATTGAATACACTTAGTTTCTATTCATAATCTGCAACGCCAAGCTTTTTGCAGTATGATATGCATGTTTCTTCTTTGTATACACCGTTCTCTTCCAGAACTTCCCCGTCCAGAATGATTGTCGGTTTGGATACAACTCCGTCTGTGTGTGATGATGCATCCCAGAATGCGCCCATCAGACTTGCTCCCTGGCTGCCGATGCCCATTTCGATGCATCCGAAGATTCTCTCATCCTCCACGATTCTTCCTGTGGCCTTGCGTACACCCGGATTAAATCCGATGGAATAATGTGCAAGGCGGTACATATTCGGGTCATTAAATGATGCCAGCCATTTCTTAAAGACCTCGGCCTGGGCTCCGCCTGTAATCTCTGTCACCCTGCCTTCCTTAAATTCAATTCTCACAGGATCTTTCAGAAGACCGATCTCGCTCGGCGGAAACAGCGCTGCATCGAACACCAGCGTACCCTCTATTGTCTCTTCTACCGGGCACCAGCTTACCTGTCCGCCCAGCATGACCGGATAGCCCTTCTTTGTTGCAAGCTGTCCGGAGTGTTTTACTTTTCTCCCCTGGTTATATGCCTTCAGGTTCGTTCCGTTTGCATCGCGTACTATAATTTCATTGGAAGCCTGCACCTTCTGGGTCAGGTACTCGCCGAACTCAACCAGTACATCGTATTTTACCCGGCCAACTGTGTTGACCAGCATAATCGTGTCCATACCGCAGAGGCAGGTATATCTTGCACCATTGGCAATGGCCTTCTGGAAGCACGGTGAATGCATTACGCAGTAGTAAGCAAACTCAATCCATACGTCAGCCACTGCCACTGCATTGGCGATCGGCAGGAACGGTTCTTCAAACGCTTTGCCTGTTGTAGGGTATTTTATCATAACCGGATTTGCTCCGATTGTGTACGCTGCGCCCATAACGGCATCCACTACTCTCATGTCTGTCGATGTATCTGCGGTAATCACCACTGATTCTCCCGGTTTCACGAGCATTACATCTTTTACAAGCTTCATCGCCGCTCTCTGCACCTCATAAGACTGGTACGAATCTGTCATTTCTACGCCGATTGGATATTCCATTTTTATCACTCCTTCTTTTAAATTGATCTCTTATTCAAACATCCCCTCCGTAAATTTATCCGGAGCTGATTTTGATTTAATTTTCATAGCCACATAGTATACGATACCGGTAATCAGAAGAGACTGAAGCGGCGGGATACCGATCTTCACTACGTAAGTCGTTACATAGCCGACTGCAGTTCCGATAACCATAGCTAATGTTGCCATAAAGTTCCATCCAAGTTTGTCCACCCATTTTTCTTTTCTTGCAAAGAAATCCACAAACATAACTCCCGCAATTGCCGGATACAGCAGAGCTGCCAGGCTCAACAGATCCTGGAAATGTTCCAGAATCCCCCACAGGGAGAGGATAATAGACAATACAGTACCAACCAGTGTTACAGTCGCTCTTCCTTTGTTGGATGTTACATTCATAATATTTGAGAAGGAAAGCCCCATTGTATAGTTATTCACCAGCTGGCTGGTCCATGACGCAAGCCAGAGTACGATGAATCCCCATACCGGGAATCCCAGGTTCTGCATAACCGCCACGATATCTGCCGTTCCGTTTCCTGCTGCCATGATAGCGCCGATAAATACAAGAGGGATACCGATTGCGATAATTCCCAGAGGAATCAGGATGTTATCTTTCCACTTCGGTTTTGCATATCTGGTATAGTCGGCTGCGATTACAAACTGTGAAACATTCATACCCAGCAGCATTGTCACTCCTGCGGCAAATGAGATATTTCCGCTTCCCTGATAGCTCATAATGTTGGACCATCCCACATTTTTCAGTGCCAGATAGATACCAGCTATGCATAAGAGCAATCCGCAGGGAACTGCAAGGTAATCTGTCCATTTCATGGAAGAATATCCGATAATAGACGGAATTGCAAATAAGAATCCAACGATTATCGTAACAATCGCCCATGCCAATCTGTTTGCTGTATAGTCAATCCCCAGAATAACGCAGAGGGCATTACCCGTAACAGATGTCTGGATTGCCCACCAGCCCATGCTGATAACCCCGATTACAAGGGCTATGATGAATTTCGCCTGCTTATCACCAAATCCCTGACGTGCGATAACAGAAGAAGACAGCCCTGTTTTGGCTCCTATGTATCCGCTTAATGTATTGCCGCCCCATGTCAGTATCAAAAACGTAAACAGTACAACCGGAACCATCCCTTTGATTCCAAATGCTCCGATCAGCGTTGCCCCAATCATAAGGATTGGTACACAGAACTCAAGTCCGCCGAATATAACCGCGGGTGTAACCCAGTTCTGCCGCTGATCCAGCGGCACCGGTGTCATCGGCTCATCCACTATTACTGCCTTTTCTTCTTTTTTCTTGCCCATATTCTCGTATCCTCCTATGTCCCTCATTCTTTATATATTATTGTAAAGCTCGTACCTCTTCATATTCCTCCACGGAATACCTTTCTTTGCTTCCTCAAGTTTTTCTTTTTCCAAGACGACTCTTGCATAAGCGTCATCTGCAGTCCAAAGCCTCATCAGCGTGCTCCCGTCCGGGTTGGACACCGTTGAATTGCCGCAATACTGTGCGTCGCCCGATGCCCGGTTCAAAGCAACCGTATATACCTGATTCTCTGCTGCCCTCATTTTGCTGCATGTGGTAAATAAATCTTCCCATCCTGCCCCCCATGCACTTGGATATATCATGACATCTGCATTTTTCTTCTGTGCCAGCGGTGTGGAAACTTCCGGGAAACCATAGTCTGCACATATCAGCATGCCGATATTCCAGCCTCTGAAAGGCACCGTAACAAGCTCGTCCCCCTTTTCAAAAAAGTCATTCTCAGTGTCCCAGAGATGGATCTTGCGGTATTCTCCCTGCAGTTCTCCTTTTTCATCCCAGAGACAGGCTGTATCATAATGTTTTTCTCCCTCCGGTATGTGAATCCCTGCTAATATTGCAATTTCATATTCAGCAGCCAGCTCTGAGAAAAATGCCGCCTCCCTGTCAGATAATGCGGCACTTTCGAAATCATATCCGCTGATGCACAATTCCGGAAAGCAGAGCAGATCAATATCATCAGCTGCATGGCTTTCCACAGCTTTTTTGATCTTTCTGCAGTTATCTTCTACTTTTCCCTCCAGAACTGACATCTGTACAATACCCAGTTTCAGCACTTTCCCACATCCTTTCTCCATCTTTTTTTATATTTTTTTGCGATGGCTTTCATTTGTCTTGATAATACCACAATTTTTGTATAAAATGAAATCACATTATTTTATGGCCTAATAAGTTCCGATTATACGAACTATTGCCAGAAAATTCAGAAAGGATTTGTGGTGAAATGTTAGATCAAAAGTTGGAAACATTCCTGATCCTGTGCGAGACCAGGAACTACACACAGACAGCAAACCGGCTGAGTATAACACAGCCTGCTGTCACTCAGCACATCAAATATCTGGAAGGATACTACCGGACCAAGCTCCTGTACTACGATGAAAAACGACGGCTCCATCTGACAGAACACGGAAAGCTGCTTCGTTCCTACGCCCAGACAATCAAGGCAGATTCACAGATTATAGAACGGAAGCTGAAAACCCTGCCCGAACAGCCGGATGAGCTCAAACTCGGAACTCTTACCACAACCGGGGAGTCTCTTGTTCCCCATATGGTCGCAGAATACCTGAAAAAGTATCCGGACAAAAAGGTCAGCATGTACCTCGGTGAGGCCGATGCACTCCTGATGCAGCTTAAGTCAGGGCGCATCCAGTTCTGTATCATAGACACCTACTGCCCCCCTCAGGATTACGAGAGCTGTGAACTCTTTGAAGGAGATACAATTTGTGTCTGTTCCCCCAGGCACCCGCTCGCCGGCAAAACCGTTGATTTTAAAGAGCTGAACGACTACCGGCTGATTTTCCGGGAAAATGATACCAACTCCCACCGGAATCTGATGAAGATCCTCCATGCACACAACCAGGATATTAACAACTTCCAGTCATATGTTGAAATCGGCACCATCAACACAGTGCAGAAAATGGTCATGGAGAATGTGGGAATTTCCTTCATCTACCGTTTCGTTGTACAGGAAAATCTGGATAAAGGCCTGCTCAGCCAGATACATATCCGCAACTTTTCGTCGCACTGCATGTTCAGCTTCGTCTGGATGAAAAACAGTTTTTTCGCCCCCGGCAACATGCAGTTCCTTGAGATATGCAGAGAAGTCCTGGATTCCTCCATCTTTAAAAATAACGGTCAGTTTTCTTCTCCTTCCTGAAGAAAACTGACCGTTCCCTTTTTGCCATCCCTTAGCCAGTTATTTTTTAGCTTTTCCCAGCTGCAGGGTCGACGTGAAGAAGCTGTAAAGGGCCGAGCCTGCTATTGAACCTGCACCAAGAATGTACAGAATACTCTGTCCCTCTTCTCCTTTATACTTAACAACAATGATTCTGAAAATCAGGGCTATGATAACTGTAATACCAGTAATCGTGCTGCCTACAAGCAGACCTGTTGCAAACAGGACACCGAGCTGCTTCTTAGGGCCGCCGATAAACTGAATAATCGCACCCGGAATTGCAAAGATCAGCAGCCATTTTGCAATCTCAGGGCTGGAGCCTGCATCTATGGTTGTCACAAAAGTACGTGCAACTGGTGCATACATGTCATTTTCAAAGTATGTATTAAACATCGCAAGAACAACAACAAATGCTACGAAGAATGAAATAATCTCCGCGATATACTGCTGTTTTCTGCCCGCGCGCTCAAATTCCGGATCCGCACCGTTTCCACGGAGGATATAACCGCATTTGAAGTCATATGCCATATCGGAAAATGCCGGTCCGGTGGCTGCTGTATATCCTGCCAGAATACCAAGAGGAAGTTTCGGGAACCCGATCATCATACCCACAAGCAGGAAGATCAGAGCCGTCGCAAATCCCGGGAACCAGCCGGAATGCATGGCTGACATTCCTACGATCAGCTCGGATGCAATTGCGGAGAATGCTGCAAATATTACCCAGATAATCAGTTTTGGAACTGACATCTCAGAATACATACCGGATACCACTGCCAGGCCGATTGCCACAACCACATATGCAATATACCCTTTCGCAAGGGCGCCTCTCATATCAGAGATACTGCTTGTAAACTTGCCTGCAACACTGTTTTTGCCGTCTTCCTTTTTGAAGAGCATGATACCAACCTGGATCAGGGCTACCAGACCTGCACCGATCATGATTCCGTGAGGCACATAGTACTGTCCCATGTTAAAATTATTGTCATTGCTGATACCAATCACAAGCGCACCTACACCGAAAGCTCCCAGTGCCCACATATCACCAATCCATGTAACGCCAAGAAGGTCCGTCGGTATGCCCAGTGCTTTTCCGACAATACCAATGCCCATACCGACGATGAGCAGCATTGCTTTTTTGCCCTTGTTGACAACAGCAAGAATCGTCTCGGCTGCCGCAATTCCGGGCGGCCATGGCTCTTCTGCCGGGAACATCGGAGTATCAAATGTCTTATAAAGTATGGTTGCATCAATAATAGTTGCCAGCAGCACACCTACCAGCATAGGAACTACCAGCTGCGGTTCTCCCATCAGGTAAGGAATACCGATCGGCAGAATCAGACTGTTCGCCGCAGAAAAAGTCGCACCGGAAATGGCCGTCTGTACCAGGTTCTGTGCATGGATATTTTTGTACTTTTTAAATATTGCAAGGGGTATCCTCGAAAGGATAATCGCAAACAGTGCGCCTACGATTGACGTATTCGTACTGATACCGACACGTACGATCAGCTCCAGACCGATTATAGCACCCAGAACCGAAAGTATAATGTTCAGGATCAAAATCGCCGGATTTAGCGCTGACGGATGATTTTTTGCCTGTGTCCCGTTGTTTTGTTCGTTCATTTAAACGCCTCCTTTGTGTTAAACTCTGTTTGTTGTAAAACTTATGCAGCTCAAATGTCTAACATTTCGCTGACAGTCCGCGCCAGAGTTGTCCTGCATAACAGAACAGGCTTCCCTGCGATAGAGGCCACAATACTTTTTGCTTCTTTTGTAAAGCCTATACAGTCCATCACAATCAGGTCCGCTTCAATGTCCCTGGCCTTCTCTGCCGCTTTCCTCACCTCAGCCATATCTCCATAGGGGTTTGCCGGTATGGGAGTCACATTCTCCATGATGGGTCCCCACTGGTCATATGCCTGCTGCACCTGCTGTTCATCTGGTGTTATTACTATGATGTTGGAGTTTTTGCTCAATGCCCGAGCCAAACCATTCAAAATCTTTGCCGGATACACAAGCGGCACCTTTGCTTCAAATATGTCCGGAAAAGTTCCCGCGCAAAACAGCATGATGAGAACTGCCCCCTGCTCTTCCAGCCTTGAGATACAGTCCTGCATTCTATCCAGAATGAAACTTTCTCCGAATTTGGCAAACGTGCCATCATTTAAACGTGAAACAAGAACATAATCTGTTTCCGGAGGTGCCATGGCCTTAATCTGTTCCTTCGTCAGACCGTCCAGTGCACCCGCCTGAAGCAATTCCACACCTTCGCCCAATATGGGCATAATATCAGGTGTTACATCCACTCTCGGTGATTGCCCGATTGTAACCGCTCCAATCTTCATTAACCCACCTCCTCTATTCTTTTCACTGCCTCCTTCCTTCAGACATCATAGCAATCTTTATACAAAAAGGGACTTATCCTATTTTTGTAAGATAAGCCTCCTTGCTGTATGCTTTCGTGTAGTTATTACCTTGATTTTATCATAGATAAAATATAAAATGAAATTAGATTATTTTATACCCATATAAGATCAGATTATAGCATTTGCTGTCAGAATATTTTAGAAAGGACTTTTAATCATATGTTAGACTTAAAACTCGAAACTTTTCTTGTTCTGTGCGGGACCGGGAATTATACTCAGACGGCCAGCATTCTTAACATCACACAGCCTGCAGTGTCCCAGCACATCAAGCATCTGGAACAGCACTATCAGACCAAACTGCTTTACTACGATGAAAAACGCCGTCTGCATCTCACAGAGCATGGAAAACTGCTGCGTGCATTTGCCCAGACCGTCAAAGCCGACTCGCAGCAGATTGCGGACTGTTTGAAAGCAGAACCACAGGAACCGGAGGAAATCAAGATTGGCACGCTGACTACCACAGGAGAGTCTCTGGTTCCACACATGGTAGCAGAGTACCTCAGGCGTTTTCCCGACAAAAAAGTGAGCATGTATCTCGGAGAAGCCGATGCACTGCTGGCGCAGCTGAAAAGCGGCCGCATCCATTTCTGTATCACGGACATCTACTGTCTCCCGGATGAATATGAAAGCGTGGAGCTCTTCGAATCCGAGACTATCTGTGTCTGTTCTCCCAAGCATCCCCTTGCCGGAAAGACCGTTGACTTTGAAGAGCTCAACAGCTACCGGCTTGTATTCAGGGAAAATGACACCTACTCGCAGCGCAACCTGATGAATATCCTGCATGCACATAATCAGGATGTTAACACCTTCCGGTCCTATGTAGAGATCGGCACAATCAATGCAGTGAAAAAGCTGATCATGGAAGATATCGGTATCTCCTTTATCTATCGCTTTGTTGTGCAGGACGATATCGACGCCGGACTGCTCAGTCAGATACATATTCACAGCTTTTCCTCTTTTCATCTCTTCAACTTTGCCTGGATGAAAAACAGTTTCTTTGCCCCCAGCAGCCTACAGTTTCTTGCCGTCTGTCAGGAAAATCTCGGGCATCTGCACGGAGGCATCCCTTCATACAGCTGCCGGACAGAGGCCGGGCCCGATTGTTATGATAAAGGAACGGCCGAATAACAGATGCAGCAACGCGGATGTTATTTTCCGCTTTTTCCAAGCCGGCAGACCGCTCTGCCTTCCTTTGCGTCCAAAAGCAGGCTGGTGCCGGTTCCCGATACATCATATACTTTTATAATTTTCGACAGCTCCTGTTCTCTGGGCCACAGCTTCAGGAATACATTCGGAAAGCGTGATAATAAACCGGGCTGATACAGCCTGGTCTTGCTGTTCTCATTGATGGCACCATAGTAAACATCCGCTTCTACAAGATCCTGGAACATATGGCTGCCATAAGAAAGTTCCGGGCGGTATCCCGCTTTGCTGTATGCCACCTCGCATATGGCAATAAACTGGCTGATATCTGCATAGACAACCGGTACTCCCAGTTCCGGGGATGAGGTCCCGATCCGGCCGGGAACCAGAAGCATCAGCTTTTTATCTACCTCTTCGTAGTGCTGGTTGATGCAGCTGATCATCCGGCCCACATCCGGCTTTTTCGCATAAGGATACTCATAATAAGCCTGAGGATCTACCCAGACAATGCAGTCCAGCGCCTCTTTCTTTGAACGGCGCATAGAGGTACGGCGTACATCGAATAAAAGCTCATTGTCAATCCCCTCCGGGATCTCAACCCGTTCGGATGCTGCCACCTGAAGAGGCCGGCACTGGAGAAGGTTCACCTTCCATGCGCCCTCCTGTGGGCTTCTGACGGCAAACTCTACATCCACAGGCCTCTCATACTCCTCCTCCAGCATCTTCAGGATCTTGCGCATCATCTTTATAAAATCATTCTTCTCGACCAGACCCTGGCAGTCCGCAAAATAGACCTTTCGAAACTGCCGTCTCTGGGACAATATATATTCCGCGTCGCTGTCTCTGCTTAAAACAAGCTTCTTCTGCCAATCCGTCAGATTGGGGATGACCACTTCCAGCATTTTTGTACACAGCCCTTCCCCGGAAAGATCCAGCACATCCACCTGGCGCTGTGAAAACTTATGGCGTTCTGCAATGGTAGTTCTGATGTTTGCCTGTGCACGGTCCATACCCACAAGCCTCGGGTAATCACCAGGTGTCCGCTCCACGGCTCTGGTCCCAAGCCCCATAACAATTCGCAGCATACCGGCATCCGGATTCATATGCTCCATCCATTTATAAGGATTGTATGAGCATCCCATACCTGCCGCTACCGGAAAATACAGATTGCCATACCTCTCGCCTTCTACTTTCTGAACCAGGAGAGCCATCTGCTCATCCACATCCAGCAGTTTCCGTTTTCTCCTATACTCAATGGCCGACGGATTCATTGTGCTTGCGTAGACCTGACGCACCGCATTTTCAAGCTCTTCCAGCCGCTCTTCATCACTCCCCTGATTCATGCAGAAGATAGACTCGTATTTTCCGGAGAAAGCATTTCCATAACCGTCCTCCAGAAAACTGCTGGAACGCACAATAATTGGAGTTGTTCCATAATGGCCGAGAACTCTTTTCAGTTCCTCCCGTATCGCTTCCGGGAAAGCACCGTTTAACAGCCGGCTTTTCAACTCTTCGGCATCCTGAAAATGCTCTTTCTCCCGGCGGTGCCTCTCACGAAGTTCCATACAGTTATTTTGCTCCAGGTATCTGCAGAACACATCCGAACCGATAAAAAAAGAGTTGTGCGGCTCTATGTAATCTTTGTATTCCGGAAGACGCACTTTAATCAGCTTCCTGGCCACCAGAAGTCCACAGGCTTTTCCGCCTATCAGCCCCTCCCCGATTCTTCTTTCCAGAACTTTCCGGAAATCGTCTGTAGAAAAGTGTTTTACTATCAGCCGTTCCATTCGTGATTCTGTAGTCATAAGGTTGCTGCATACTGTTTTCTTCGCTTCATCTGTCATCTCTTCTCTGCCAAGTAATTCTTTCCAGCTGTTCATATACGACCTCCCCCTTTCCCCAATGTGGTTCACTTCCAGTTTCAACCGGTAAATCATTTTCCTTATTAAATTAAGTGTAAATTAATCCGGCTGAAATAGCAAATCATTTCAAATTATAACAGGTATAAGTAAATAGTTATGTTACCGTTCAGACCATGCTGTGCACACCAGCAGGTGTGAACAGTAACATAGTTATACTTTCGACTATCCCTTATCCTGCGGCTCAATATCGATTCCCGGAAGCGCCATCTTCATAAACTCTGTCATGCACCTTGTGAGATATTTATTCTTTCGGTAATACAGATATACCTCCCTGACCGCATCCGGATCATCAATTTTATAATAGACGATATCCGAGTCCGGGGGCAGGCTCTTGACCACGGTATCACTGACAAAGGAATCCCCCATTCCATATTCTGTCAGATGGTAGGTCGTCAGAAGCTGGTTCAGCTTCAGAGAATAATTAAGCTGCACCTCCGCCCTCCGGCATATAGCCTCCACCCTCTCTCTCGTATCATTATGCGAGCGCAGAACAATGAACGGATCATCCTTGAACTTTTTCAGCGGAACCCCGGGAAATTCCGGCTGCAGGTGAACATTCCCACGCACATCCTCCACGCTAAGCCGGTATTTTGTCGCTCTTTTATTGCTGTCAAAAGAAGCCGGCACTGCCAGCAGCAGATGTTCCTCCATAAAGATCTTCTTTTCATAAATAGACTCGTCCAGCAGATAATTATCGATGATAATATCCAACTCTCCCGCAAAGAGCTTTTGCTCCAGAAGCGGTGTATGTCCCTCAAAAAGGCTTACCTTTACATTGGGATAAGTCTCACGGAATCTGGAGATAATAGGTGGAAATATAAAAGAGGAAAACAGGTATGTTCCCCCCACAGAAAGATGCCCGGTCTTGAGTTCGTGCAGATTGCCCACATAATAGGCGAACTCATCTTCCAGGTCCATAATCTTCTCCGCCGTCTTTATGTATCGTTTCCCGCAGTCCGTCAGCTGAATCGGAGTCGTGCTCCTGTCAAAAAGAGGCATCCCCACTTTGCTCTCCACCTTCTTGATCATGGCGCTGAGCGCCGGCTGAGAGATATAGAGGTTCTCCGCCGCCTTTGAAAAGCTTCTTTCTTTATATACTTCATATACGTAATTCATTCCACTGAACATACCATGCCTCCATAACCATTTAGTTATAATGACTATATAAATATAAATATTTGTTTTTATTCTATGCTATTTCTATAATAAAAGCAAGAAAAGAAACCTTGCACAAGGAGGACATTATGAAAGCAATCACCGATGATTCAATCGAAAACCTGACCGCTTTGCTGAAAGACCTGCAGGTTCAGTATCAGAAAGCCCGGGCGCAAAACCTGAAGCTGAATATGGCTAGAGGAAAACCCGCCGCCGCGCAGCTGAACCTGAGCAATGAACTGCTTAACAAACTGGAAGATTATACCCTTGCCGATGGCACTGATGCCAGAAATTATGGTATCCTCGAAGGCATTCCCGAATGCAGGCAGCTATTCGGTGAACTGCTTGGACTGAATCCCGAACAGATGATTATCGGGGGCAGCTCCAGTCTGAACCTTATGTTTGATACAATCAGTTTTCTGTGCCTGTTCGGAACAGGCGGATGCGAACCATGGCTCTATCACAGATATCATGGCGCACCTGTTAAATTCCTCTGTCCGGTTCCCGGATACGACCGCCACTTCACGGTCTGTGAAGAGCTCGGAATCGAGATGATCTCCATTCCGTTAAAAGAGGACGGCCCGGACATGGACATTGTGATGGATCTGGTACGTACAGATGCATCCATCAAAGGAATATGGTGTGTACCGCTGCACTCAAATCCACAGGGCGTATGCTACAGTGATAAAGTCGTGGAACAGCTTGCTTCCATGGAAACCGCAGCGGATGATTTCCGCATTTTCTGGGATAATGCCTACGGCGTACATCATATTTATGAAGATGTCCCGTTAAAGGATATTTTAAAAGAGTGTGCAGAAGCAGGACACCCGGAAAGAGCTTACTACTTCTTTTCCACCTCCAAGATCAGCTTCCCCGGTGCAGGAATTGCACTGATTGCATCCGGTCCGGAGAATATCAAAGAACTGAAAAAGCATATGTCGGCCCAGACCATTGGGCACGACAAACTGAACCAGCTGCGCCATGTACAGTTTTTCAGGACACCTGAAAATATCAGAAACCATATGAAAAAACTGGCAGAAGAACTAAAGCCCAAATTTGATATGGTTCTCGGCAAGCTGGAAGAAGCTCTGTCCGGAACAGGACTGGCAGCGTGGAGCAGTCCAAAGGGCGGTTATTTCATATCACTGGATACGCTTCCAGGCTGTGCAAAACGCACGGTAGAACTGGCGAAAACAGCAGGCGTTACCCTGACGGGCGCCGGTGCCACATACCCTTACGGAAAGGATCCCAATGACAGCAATATCCGGATTGCACCAACCTATCCTGCCATCGAAGAACTGGAAAAAGCAATGGATGTCTTTTCCATCTGCGTAAAGATCGCCGGAATTGAAAAGCTGCTGGAAAAATGATTCATATATGCAGCTCTGTCTATGGTAATTAAAGACAAGAAAGTTCGAATGCGTCAGAAACAAACGGAAACCAGATGAATTGTAATTATGAAAAGGAGAATCGTTATGGGACAGTATAATCCTTATGATAACGTATTAAAAGTAGTAAAAGAAGCAGCAGACATACTGGGATACAGCGACAGTGACATCGAAGCAATCAAATATCCGGAAAGGGAACTGAAAGTAGCAATCCCGGTACGCATGGATGATGGTACAACGCACGTTTTTGAAGGTTACCGCATCCAGCACTCTACTTCCAGAGGCCCTGCCAAAGGCGGAATCCGTTTCCATCCTGCCGTAAATCTGGATGAAGTAAAAGCGCTGGCGGCGTGGATGACATTCAAGTGCGCGGTTGTCAACATTCCATACGGCGGCGGTAAGGGCGGTGTTGTCTGTGACCCGAACAAATTATCAGAAAATGAGCTTCGTGCCATCACAAGAAGATTTACCGCTGCCATCGCTCCGCTGATCGGACCAGAGCAGGACATCCCGGCGCCCGATGTAGGAACCAACGCGGCTGTTATGGGCTGGATGATGGATACTTACAGCATGTTAAAGGGGCACTGTGTACACGGAGTTGTTACCGGTAAGCCAATCGAACTCGGCGGTGCACTGGGACGTAATGAAGCAACAGGACGCGGGGTAATGTTCACTACAAAAAATATTCTCAGGAAGCTTGGCCTCGATTCAAACGGGGCAACTGCGGCAATCCAGGGAATGGGTAACGTGGGAAGCATAACGGCCAAACTCCTTTACAAAGAGGGCATGAAAATAGTTGCTGTCAGCGACGTATCCGGCGGAATCTATCACCAGGACGGTCTGAATATCCCCGCAATTCTTGAATACCTGTCCAAAGACCGCAGAAACCTGCTGGAGGATTACAACGAAGACGGCATGATCCGCATTTCCAACGAAGAGCTGCTTGAACTTGATGTTAAAGTCCTGGTTCCCGCAGCACTGGAGAACCAGATCAATGCCTCAAACGCAGACAGAATCAAGGCTGATATAATCGTAGAAGCGGCCAACGGACCAATCGCAGCAGAGGCAGACGAAACATTAAACGCAAAAGGAATTATCGTAGTCCCCGATATCCTCGCAAATGCAGGCGGCGTTGTCGTTTCTTATTTCGAATGGGTACAGAACATCCAGTCTGTAAGCTGGACGGAAGAAACCGTGAACGAAAAACTGAAAAACATTATGGACCCTGCATTCGATGCCGTATGGAATATCGCAGAGCAGCAGCATACAACACTGCGAACAGGGGCATATCTGATTGCGGTAAAACGTGTTGTGGATGCGAAGAAAGCAAGGGCTATCTGGCCATAAAATCCTATATAAAGAATAGAGTAGGGAAATAATGG
>LDAQ01000159.1 GCA_001028025.1 Faecalicatena fissicatena
CTCTCCCCAGCTCAGGCAGGCGTCCCCCTCGCCGCAAATCTCACTTCCCCCGTTTCCTTTTTTTACGTACGCTGTATCCGAAGGTTCCGAGTTTTTTTCCAAGCCCCAAATATTCCCCATGGGAATATGCGAGCAGTCCGGTTTTGTTGAGTTCGAATTTGTTTTGTTCGTTCATGTAGGCTTCGTCGACCTGCACTGTTTTTACTTCTGCCAGGAACATGTGGTGGCTGCCCAGTTCTTTGATCTCGGTTACCCAGCACTCTATGCTGACAGGGCACTCTTTTATGACCGGTGCGTACTCAAGAGCTTCGGCTGGCCCAGGAGTGAGGCCTGTTTCTTTCCATTTGTCTGTGTCGCGGCCGGACCGGACACCACAGTAATCCGTTGCTTTTGCCAGCTTTTCTGTAGTCAGGTTTATCACGAATTCACCGGTGTCTTTTATCATCTGGTAGGAAAACCGCTCCGGTCTCACGGATATATAGACCATGGGAGGATTCGTACAGATCGTTCCTGTCCATGCAACGGTCAGGATATTTTTATTGCCTGCTTTGTCCCCTGTACTTACCATAACTGCCGGAAGGGGGTACAGCATATTGCCTGGTTTCCATATTTGTCTGCTCATATGTGAATCTGCCTCTTTTCTTTTTCTTCTGCTCTGCTATTGCTGCAGTGCACCTACCAATGTTGGTACCAGCTGCTTCTTCCTTGACACAACGCCCTTCAGCAGGAGGTCGTCCGTGTCCTCGCGCATGTCGTAGGCGGAAATCACTTTTTCTCTTGCCTCCGGTCCGCAGCAGAGCAGTTCGGAGGATTCGGTCACGATATTGGTCAGCATGAAGAATACCATATCCAGGCCGTGCGATTTTCTTGCCTTGTCCAAATGCGGAAGTACCGCAGCTTTTATCTCTTTCAGTTCGTCTGCGCTCATGGAGTTCACCTGGCCCACACCGATCACAATCTCATTTACCGTAAACTGCTTGAAGTCCAGGAAAATAATCTCCTCCGGACTCTTGCCTTTGAGGTTGCTGCCCGCATTGAACATCTCCAGCGCCAGCTCTTCTATGTTAATCTTTGCGGTCTCGGCCAACTTTCTGGCGGAGGCCTCATCCAGGGCTGTGCAGGTGGGTGAACGGAACATCAGTGTATCGGAAATGATCGCAGAACAGAGAAGTGCGGCTATCGTTGGTTCTACATCTACACCTTCTTCCTGATACATCTGGTAGATAATCGTCGCCGTACAGCCCACCGGCTGATTCCGGAAAAATACCGGTCCCATCGTCTCAATGCTGCTCAGTCTGTGATGGTCAATAATCTCCAGCACATCGGCCTCTTCAATCCCGTCCACAGCCTGATTCTTTTCATTGTGGTCGACAAGGATGACCTGCTTTTTCCTGCAGTTAAGGAGCCGCCTCCTGGAGATAAACCCGAGGAAATTCCCCTTATTATCGACGATTGGAAAATCACGGAACCGCTTGTGTGCCATAACATCCTTAACATCATCCACATAATCCCGCATTTTAAATGTAATCAGTCCGTCCTTGGTCATAAAATGTCTCACGGGTATACTCTGATTGATCTGTCTGGCAACGGTAAATGTATCGTGCGGAGTGCTGATAATCACAATCTCCTTTGCTCTTGCCTGCTCAATAATATCATCCGGAACCTCTGCCCCCTGGCACACGACCATACATCCTACATTCAGATCGATCGCACACTGCTGGGCCTCTCTTCTATTTCCCAGTATTACAAGGTCATCGTTCTCTATAAAATCTGACATCAGATCCCTGCTGGAAGCCGCAATGCCTACTTTTCCTTTCAGCAGGTAACTGTGGTCGTTTCCAATAATGATTCTTCCGCCTATGGTTGTAGCAATATTGCGGTACTGCGTCCTGGCGGTTGAAAGAATTGTACTGTCATAAACATCCATATAGGATGTGGCAATATCACCGATCGTAATCAGACCCTCCAGCTTCCCGTCTCTTGTCACCGGCAGGGTCTTGATATTCAGTTCCTTCATCCTTGCCCACGCGGTCTTAATTGAGACGCTCCCGCTCAGTCCTTCTATCTTTCTCAGCTCCACGTCTTTTATCTGCACGCGGAGATCCGATAAAAGTGCCGGAACTTTCACATTAAAGCGCTCCAGCACATACTGTGTTTCTTCATTCAACTGTCCGGCCCTGCGCGGAGTATGATCCTCCCCCGTCACAATCGTCTTTAGCCTCGCATAAGCAATAGCAGAACAGATCGAATCCGTATCAGGATTCTTATGGCCGACTACATATACTTTTCTTTTATTTACTCCATTGTCCATTTTATATCCCCTTTATATTTTGGAATCACATAATAGTAGATTGCCATCTTTTTAAGAATTCGTCAACCCGAAATTTATTTTTCTGTGTATGGGGCGCCTGCCGTGGAACGGGACGA
>LDAQ01000160.1 GCA_001028025.1 Faecalicatena fissicatena
TCGTCGCTATATCCCGATTTAGAAGTAATTTAAAAATTCTTCTGCGGCTTTCGAAAGCGGCATCTGTTCGTTATAAGCGATGACCAGCTCTCTTTCCGGCAGTTCCTCTTTTGTCTCAACTATGAAAAGATCCTTCTGTGTATCCGTGATACAGTAGTCCGGGATAAATGCAATGCCCAGGCCGATGCGGGCAAGGTCTATGAGAAGGTCATTGCTGGTCAGTTCGATCTCCGGGACAAGATCCAGCTGGTGCTGCTGGAATAACCGGTGAAGAAATTCACTCGTGGTACTGTGTTTGTCCAGCATAAGGATTGGATACTGGGAGAGCTGTTTGTAGGTGAGTTTTTTCCCTTTCAGATCATGGAATGCCTGGTTTGCTATAAATACATCATGGAAGGTTTTGATTTTCTTGATGGAGGATACGTTGCTCAGATAGCTGTTGGGGTAGTTGACAACGATCAGGTCAACCTGACCGGTTTCCAGCATCTCCACGCATTTGATGGAGGTCTGATTGTTTACTTTGATGTGTGCGTTTGGAAATGTTTTGTGGAATCTTTCCAGATATGGAACAAGGAAATAGCGGCAGATTGTGTCGCTGGCTCCTATACGGATCTGCCCTCCTGTCGAAGCGGCATCCAGCAGCTGGGCTTCACCGCGCTGAATCAGATGCATGGCCGGCTCGATATGCCGGAGCAGAATTTCCCCCTCCGGTGTCAGAAGAACCCGCTTGGTACTCCGGATAAACAGGGTCTGATCCAGTTTGCGCTCCAGTGTTTTAATAGACTGACTGACTGCTGACTGTGAGATAAAGAGTTGTTTTGATGCTTCCGAAAAACTGAGTGTGGATGCAACATGAAAAAATACTTTATACAGTTCGTAATTGATATCCATTATTAGACCTCCTAATAAGTACTGCTTGTATTATAAGCCAAATTGGGATGAATTACAATCCGTATTATGATAAAATAAAAACGTTAAATAAAATAAGATCTGTACTTATTGAATCACTGTCTGCCGGGAAATGTCTGCCGGGCCGGAAAAGCATCAATAAGATACGGTAAGGACAGGAGATGGCAGGATGAAAAAAGTACACTGGGTATTGGGGGTTATACTGTCGCTGGCTGTGATTCTAATCCTTTTGATCACAGGCTTTCAGGCGGCGATGTATGCAGATTTTGGCTTCTATGAGAAAGAGTATGAAAAATATGATGTGCTCACGGATCTGGACATGGAGATGGAGGATGTGATGTATGTGACGCACGAGATGATGGATTATCTGAAAGGAGACCGGGAGAAGCTGGAAGTGATCACAACGGTTGAGGGGAAGGAACAGGATTTCTTTAACGATCAGGACCGGCTGCATATGGCGGATGTACAGGGACTTTTCATCGGAGGTCTGCGTCTGAGGACCGGAGCCATTGTGGTGCTTCTGGTCTGCCTGGGAATTCTGATTGCAACAAAAGCAAGATGGAAGTATCTGATCCCGAGAGCCTTCCAGATTGCGCTGGGGATCACTGCGGCGGGAACGGCGCTTCTGGCGTATGCGTTTACCAGGGATTTTTCGGCCGCTTTTACAAAATTTCATGAGATCTTTTTCTCAAATGATCTGTGGTTGTTTGATCCTGCCGAAGATTATATGATCAGAATGCTCCCGGAAGGCCTGTTTTCCGATATGGTAATCAGAATCGGCGTTATTTTTATAGCGGGGCTTGCAGTGCTTTTGATTGTCAGCATCATATGGAGAAAAAAGACAAAGATTAACTGTACTAATCAATAAGTTTAATTATATTAATTGTACTAATGAGAAAAAATATGGTAGGATAGTAAAAGAGCTGAGGAAATGTGCGCAGTTATCTGCGGCAGAATAAAATGCGAAGGAGATAGTTTATGAGTAATGTAAGACGTGTGTATGTGGAGAAAAAACCGGAATTTGCTGTTTCGGCAAAGGAACTGCGGCATGAGATTAAACACTACCTGGGAATTCAGACGGTGAGCGCTGTCCGCGTTCTGATCCGTTATGATGTGGAGAATATTTCCGATACCACTTTTGAAAAAGCATGCAGCGGGATATTTGCAGAGCCTCCTGTTGATACACTTTATCAGGAGAATTTTCCTATGACAGAAGAAAGCCGTGTGTTTTCTGTGGAATATCTTCCGGGGCAGTTCGACCAGAGAGCAGATTCAGCAGAGCAGTGCGTCCGGTTTATCAATGAAGATGAAAAGCCGATCATCCGTACTGCAACTACTTATGTAATAGAGGGAAGTGTAACAGAAGAAGAGGTTGAGGCAATTAAGAACCACTGCATTAATCCTGTGGATTCCAGAGAGACAGGGATGGATAAGCCGGAGACACTGGTTGCCGTATTCGAAGAGCCGGAGGATGTGAAAGTATTTGACGGTTTTCAGAATATGCCTGACGAGGAGCTGAAAAAGCTCTATGATTCTCTGGGACTGGCTATGACATTCAAAGATTTCCAGCATATTCAGAATTACTACTGCGGGGAAGAGCACAGAGATCCGACGATGACAGAGATCCGTGTGCTGGATACCTACTGGTCAGATCACTGCCGTCATACGACATTCTCTACGGAATTAAAGGAGATTACATTTGGCGAGGGCGATTATAAAGAACCGATCGTGAATACATACAATCAGTACCTGAAAGACCACAGCGAGATTTTTGCCGGCAGGGAAGACAAGTTTGTCTGCCTGATGGACCTTGCGCTGATGGCGATGAGGAAGCTGAAAAAAGAAGGAAAACTCCAGGATCAGGAGGAGTCCGATGAGATCAATGCCTGCAGCATTGTAGTGCCGATCAAAGTGGACGGAGTGGAAGAAGAATGGCTGATTAACTTTAAAAATGAGACACATAACCATCCGACAGAGATCGAACCTTTCGGAGGGGCTGCGACCTGTCTGGGCGGTGCGATCCGCGATCCGCTTTCAGGGAGAACCTATGTCTACCAGGCGATGCGCGTGACCGGTGCCGCAGATCCTACCGTGTCCGTAAAAGATACCTTAAAAGGAAAACTACCGCAGAAGAAACTGGTGCGCGGTGCGGCGTCCGGTTACAGCTCCTACGGGAACCAAATCGGACTTGCAACCGGTGCAGTGAAAGAGATTTACCACCCTAACTATGTGGCGAAACGCATGGAGATCGGTGCGGTTCTCGGTGCGGCTCCAAGACGTGCGGTTATCAGAGAGACTTCGGATCCGGGAGATATCATTATCCTTCTTGGCGGACGAACAGGGCGTGACGGATGCGGCGGGGCGACCGGATCTTCCAAGGTGCACACGGAAGAATCCATTGAGACCTGCGGTGCAGAGGTACAGAAAGGAAATCCCCCTACAGAGCGTAAGATCCAGCGCTTATTCAGAAGAGAAGAAGTGAGCGCTTTAATTAAAAAATGTAATGATTTCGGTGCGGGCGGCGTCTCAGTTGCAATCGGGGAGCTTGCGGACGGACTCAGGGTAGATCTGGATAAGGTGCCGAAAAAATATGCCGGCCTTGATGGAACGGAGATTGCGATCTCCGAGTCACAGGAGAGAATGGCTGTTGTTGTTGACCCCAAAGATGTGAAGAAGTTCCTGGATTATGCAAGAGAAGAGAATCTGGAGGCAGTTGAAGTGGCAGTAGTTACGGAGTCACCGAGACTGGTGCTGGCATGGAGAGGAAAAGAGATCGTCAATATTTCCCGTGCATTTCTGGATACAAACGGCGCTCACCAGGAGACATCCGTTGAGGTAGAGATTCCGAACAAAGAAGGAACTCTTTTCGTTAAAGAAGAAGTAAAAGATGTAAAAGAAAAATGGCTGGCTATGCTGAGCAACCTGAATGTATGCTCTCAGAAGGGGCTCGTGGAGATGTTTGACGGTTCCATCGGCGCCGGTTCTGTTTTCATGCCGCATGGCGGAAAATATCAGATGACAGAGACACAGGCTATGGTTGCCAAGGTACCGGTGCAGACTGGCAGTACGGACAGTGTTTCTATGATGAGCTACGGTTTTGACCCCTATCTCTCCAGCTGGAGTCCCTATCACGGCGCGGTTTATGCGGTAGTGGAATCTGTGGCTAAGATCGTGGCAGCCGGTGGCGATTACAGTAAGATCCGGTTCACCTTCCAGGAATATTTCCGCAGAATGACAGAAGATCCTAAGAGATGGAGCCAGCCGTTTGCAGCCCTGCTCGGCGCTTATGACGCACAGCTGGGTTTCGGCCTGCCTTCTATCGGCGGTAAGGACAGTATGTCAGGAACATTCCAGGATATTGACGTGCCGCCGACCCTGGTATCTTTTGCTGTCGATATGGCAGTGGAGAAGGATATTATCACGCCGGAACTGAAAAAGGCGGGGAATAAGCTTGTATGGATGAAGATCGAGAAAGATGAATATGATCTTCCTGTATACAGCCAGCTGATGGATCAGTATGGAAAATTTGAGAGTGACATTCACAGCGGAAGAATTGTATCCGCATATGCTCTGGACCGCCACGGCGTTATGGCAGCGGTCAGCAAAATGGCCTTCGGAAATGGCCTTGGGCTGAAGATTGAGCACAATATGGACGCCGGAGAATTGTTTGCGCCTGCATTTGGAGATCTGGTTGCGGAAGTGCCTGCCGATAAACTGGGAGAGTTGTCCATTACTTATACCGTGATCGGTGAGGTGGCAGACAGCGGTACCTTTAGTTATGGAAATACAGAGATCGCTCTGTGCGAGGCAAAGAAAGCCTGGACAGAGACACTGGAGAAAGTATTTGCTACGAAATCTTCTGCGGACAGCAGCGAGGTGCTGGAAGAAAAGTTATATGATACAAAAGATATTCATATCTGCAGCCATAAGATCGGACAGCCGACTGTATTCATCCCTGTATTCCCGGGAACGAACTGCGAGTACGACAGCAAGAGAGCTTTTGAACGTGCAGGGGCAAATGTAATCACAAAGGTATTTAAAAATCTGGACGCGGAAGACATCCGACATTCAGTGGAAGAGTTTGAAAAAGCAATTTCACAGGCACAGATGATCATGTTCCCGGGCGGCTTCAGCGCGGGTGACGAACCGGACGGTTCCGCCAAATTCTTTGCCACAGCGTTCCAGAACGCAAAGATCAAAGAGGCGGTAGAAAAACTGCTTCACGAGAGAGACGGACTGGCTCTTGGTGTCTGCAATGGCTTCCAGGCGCTGATTAAGCTCGGACTTGTACCTTACGGCAGCATTACAGGACAGAAAGAGGATTCTCCGACACTGACTTATAACACCATCGGACGCCATATTTCCAAGATGGTGTACACAAAGGTCGTTACAAATAAGTCTCCATGGCTTCAGGAGGCGGTTCTTGGCGGCGTATACACAAATCCGGCATCCCACGGGGAAGGCAGATTTGTTGCAAGTGAAGAGTGGCTGGACAAACTGTTTGCAAACGGACAGGTTGCAACGCAGTACTGCGATATTGACGGCGTGATCAGCATGGATGAAGAGTGGAATGTCAATGGATCCTACCGGGCAATTGAAGGAATCACAAGTCCGGACGGGCGTGTGCTCGGTAAGATGGCACATTCAGAGAGACGGGACAATTCTGTTGCCATAAATATTTACGGAGAGCAGGATATGAAAATCTTTGAGTCCGGAGTGAAATATTTCAGGTAGGTTTGGCAATTAAATAATAAAGCGGGCCGCATCCCAAGATTGAAGTATATCAAAAGTGGGATGCGGCCCGTGTTTGTATAAAGGCCATAGTGCAAGCACCTGGTGATGCTTCTGATTTGTTAAAAAAGCCGAAAAAAGGTCGGAAAATCATACTAAACCACACAACAAACCACACAACATGCAAAAATAATCTTGCTAAAATATAATAATACATGGTATAATTTACCTAGGACAAAACCGAAACGTTTCGGAAATTGGCGAAAATAAATAAATACATAAAGGAGGACAGTACTTTTTTAATAAGATGACTTTGGGCAAAAACCGAAACGTTACGGATTGGGGGACGGAATTAATAAATGCTAAAAGGAGGGCAGTATTTCCTGAAGTGATATGGCATCATATTTATTTTATGTTGAAAAAATTAATTTTTGTAAAAATTAGACATAGCAAGAAAAAAGCTTTATTAAAATATCAGGAAAAATGCAGTGATTTACCCAAAAGCGTAAATGTCCAAATGACACCCTGATTCATAAAAGGGGAGGTAAGAATCTCCTTCACCAATCAGTCTCTGCAAATGCGGCGGATAGCGGAGCAGATGTATGGGTGACATTGCCAATTCTACTTATAGTTATTTCAGTTGGAAGCTTTGGAGTGATTTTAGAAAAAAGGAAACAAAAGTAAAAGGAGTATAGGAGGATTGTGGTATATGATAAAAATTCTTAAAAAAGCGGTTGCTGCTGTTTCGGCAGGCATTTTAACCATGTCAATGATTATTCCTGCAGTGACTGTTTATGCTGAAGAAAATCGTGCCGAAGGAGCCGTCACACAGTTCATGGATTGTTTTTCGTCTCTGCCTAAAATTGAGGAGCTTAATGCAAATTGCTGGGGAGCAGAAACTGTGGGTGAGCGAGATCAGGGAAACGGTCTTGAGGATCGAGATTTATCAGATTATACTTATTGGGATGGCAGTATTATAAAAGCAGACGAAAAATATTATATGTTTGCAAGCCGATGGGGACAAGATAAAGGACATGGAGGCTGGACCAAGTCACAGGCAATCTATGCTGTCAGTGATAATCTGTATGGACCATATGAAGACAAGGGACCGATGTGGCCGGATTGGTGTGATGGTGCAGGACACAATGTAGTTGCCTTTGAAATCAATGAGTCAGATCCACTTTTTGCCGAAGGGTATAGATATGGGATATCGATCAGTGACACGGGCATGTGGGGTTCTACAGCTAATGGAACGCTTCATATTGCCAAGGATATTGAAGGCCCATGGGACCTGATAGAGAACGGGAATAACGGAAAACTGAAAGCAGTCGGTGGATTTGGACTTTCAAATGTCAGTATTTGTGTCAGACATGATGGGAAATACCAGGCGACAAACAGATATGGAGATATTGCTATTGCAGATTCTCTTGCGGGTGATTGGCAGGTAAAAGAAAAAGGTCTCTGGAATAAAGTCGTGGGAATGCCAACTAAAAATGTAGAGGATCCTGAAATCTGGTACTCAGATGGGCTGTATCATATTGTTGCGAACAAGTGGGATACAAAAGAAGCATTTTATATGACTTCCGAAGATGGAATTACCAATTGGGTGCGACATTCAGGTTATGCATATACACCTAAACAGAACTTCATGACATATGAGGATGGGACACAGAATAACTGGACGAAGCTTGAACGCCCCAGCGTCTATATTGAAGATGGTACGCTAAAGGCAATGACGTTTGCAGTAATTGATGTTGAAAAAGAACAGGATGGGGGTAATGACGATCACGGAAGCAAGATTCTGGTTATCCCGTTTGATGGTGAGACACTGGGGCAGTTTGCAAAGACAGATATCTATTATAATCCATTGATAGACAGAGAGGGAATCAACCCGATAGCTGATTCTACAGCACAGTCCTGGCAGTCAGAAGCTAACAAGAATTACGGTGCAGAAACATTCCTTCAGTTACAGAGAAACAAGACGCAGGGCCTTTTCGGTGAAGGAGATAAACCGGACAATAGTTACGATTGTAAAATTGCATACATGAAATTCGATATTGCAGAATACCTCCAGAGTGATATTGAAAGCGCAAGTTTATCTCTGGCTTATATAAAGAACTACGATAACAGTTTAAAACAGATTCAGTTACGGACAGCTTTATCTTCTTCAGAATGGGAGGAAGGAATCGGGAAAGAAGGCGGTGAGGGTGCGAATGGCAACAAGGCAGATGCCGGAACCCTTGTATGGGGAAATCAGCCTGACCTGATGTATGATGTAAATGATATTGTGAATACAACAGCATCATCAGCAGCATTTCCAGCGGGTGCTGAGCAAACAGAAATTAAAATTGATGTCACGAGCCTGCTGAAAACGTATATCAGTGAGAATCCGGATGCGACAACGGTATCTTTTGCACTTTCGAATGAGGCGGGCCGTATCCATATTGGAAGTAAAGAGGGCGGCGCCGCATGGACGCCAAAGCTGCAGGTCGTAGAGAAGGAAGAGGAGGATCCATTGGCAGTCAGGACAGGCATTGATCCTGTCGCTGATTCCACGGTTCAGTCATGGGGAAATGAAAATAACAAGAATTATGGTGCAGAGACATTCCTTCAGATGCAGAGAAACAAAACGCAGGGCCTCTTCGGTGAAGGTGTGAGACCGAACAATGGTTATGACTGTAAGATAGCATACATAAAATATGATATTTCAGAATATACCAAGAGTAATATA
>LDAQ01000161.1 GCA_001028025.1 Faecalicatena fissicatena
CCGCAGAAACGGAACTGTTGTGACCATGCTGCTCAGATGCGTCATCAGATGCAGCCACAGTTCGATTACGATGAACCCTCCCAGTATGTTCCCGAAAAGCCGGAGCCCCAGGGAGATTGGAAGTGTACACTCCTCCAGGATCTTCAGCGGGAACATGAACGGATACGGGTCACACATCTCTTTGAGTTTCCCTTTCACTCCATGCACCCTGAGTGAGTTGCTCAGGATCATAAGGAACGTCAGTCCAGACAGCGCAAACGCCACGTTTAAGTCTGCCGTGATCGGACGGATCCCGAACAGCCCCAGGCAGCTCGCAAAGAATACGAACCCCAGAATGCTTCCCACATAGGGCGCATAGGACTTGTTCTCCTTCCCCATGTTGCCCTCTGTAAACTTATAAACCCAGCCCACAATAAACTCCGCAACTACCTGTTTTCCTTTCGGCACGGTCTTGAGTCCGCTTCCGAGCCAGATGCCCAAAACGGCCAGGATCACGGCAATCAGGATTCCAAACAATGTACTCTCTGTGATAAACAGCTTTCCCTCTCCGAAGCCAAGGATAATCCGGGCGCCGAGTTCTTCAACGTTTATCATTGATTTTTTACTCCTCCTATTCCATATACGATGA
>LDAQ01000162.1 GCA_001028025.1 Faecalicatena fissicatena
TAAAACTGCGGAAACTCAAGTATGATATTATGATTGACGTTGTGGGCGGTATTCTGATTGGGGTCGGGATTTACAATTTTGCGGCGAATGCGGCTTTTCCGCTGGCGGGAATTTCGGGTATTGCATTGATTTTCTATCATTTATTCGGGATGCCTATCGGGTGGGTGACTATGCTGCTGAATGTGCCGATTGCGATCGCCTGCTATAGGACGCTGGGGAAGGAGTTTTTTGTGCGGTCGGTGAGGACGGTTATTATAACGTCTCTGATTATCGACTATGTGGCTCCGCTGCTCCCGGTTTATTCGGGCGACCGGATGCTGGCGGCGATCTGTACCGGGATTTTTTCCGGGCTGGGTTATGCACTGATATTTATGAATAACTCTTCTACCGGGGGGATGGATTTTATTACTGTTTCCATTAAAGTGAAACGGCCGCATCTGACACTGGGGAAGATCGTGTTTATCACGGATGCAATTATTGTGGCGGTCGGTGGATACATGTTTAAAGATGTGGACGGGACAATCTACGGATTCATTATTACTTATCTGCTGACGTTTGTGATTGATAAGATCATGTACGGCATCGATGCCGGAAAGATGACCCTGATTGTGACAGACAAGGGGCAGGAGGTTGCGGATAAGATTGATAAGTACTCGGGGAGAGGCTCTACACTGCTGAAAGGCAGGGGAAGCTATTCCGGTATTGAGAAGGAAGTCGTGATGTGCGCGTGCAATAATAAGCAGATGTATACGATAAGGAAAATGGTCAGGGAAGTGGATCCCACCGCATTTACAGTAATTATGGAGTCTAATGAGGTAGTGGGAGAAGGATTCAAGGAAGAGTAGTTAAACTACTCTTCCAGACTCCTCTTTTTCTGTATCTTCCTTTCTCTTCATGGCGATCTTGTTCTGATACATGGCATCATCGGCGCGCTTGAACACTTCGTTTACGGTCAGGTCTACATTCTCTTCGTAAATTGCAATTCCACGTGCGATGGAGACTTTTCCGTCCTTACCGGCGAAGCCATTAAACTCATCCAGGGCGGCCTGGAAACGTTCCAACAACTGTTCATAGTTTTCCAACTCTGAGTTCTCCAGGATTACGACAAATTCATCACCGCCGATTCTGTAAACAGGACTCCGTTTGAATACCTTGCATATGATTTTACAGGCGTTGATAATCAGGATATCACCAAAATCATGGCCGTGTGAATCGTTTACGGTTTTTAGGTTGTTAATATCAAATACCAATAATGCAAATTCAGGTTTGCCGGTTCGGGTCATTGTCTCCAGCCTGTCGGCAGCTTCCTGATAGGCTGTTTTATTCTTGACACCGGTCAATGCGTCCCGGTAGGCGAGACCGTTGATGTAATCTATATATTTTCGCAGATGGTTCACCGTCTGCTGAAAGCTGTCGGCCAGCATGCCGACCTCATCCTTTGTCTGGTTGGAGAGTGAAACAGTCAGATCTCCGTCTGCAATTTTCCTGGCTGCGTCATTTAATTCTTTCAGCGGCCGGATCAGCCGCCGCGTCATATGTATGGTCAGAAAGACAGACAGGAAGGAGATCAGCAGCATTGCGATACAGCTCTGCAGTATCAGGGTGTTTTTAGCCTGGTCGATTTCCGAAGAGGGGGCTGTGATGACCAGCTTCATATCATTTCTGAGCGTGCAGAGAGCCATTTCTTTTTTGACATCGTGCCATTTATAAGAAAAAAGATAATTACCGCTGCTGCCGTTTTGAAGCTCATCCACAATCGGCCGCAGGCTTTTCTCCAGGCTGCCCATGGAAGAACCGGAATCGACTTCTTCGTGGTACATGATATTTGCATCTTCATCGGTGAGAAAGGCATAGCCGGTGTCGTAGATTTTTATGTTTTCCACAATTTCTTTGATCACACTGAAATCAATATCCATCCCAATCACACCGATTGCCGTGTTGTCCGCATAAATTGGAATTACATAGGAAATCATTTCCACATTGATATTTTTGTTCATATAGGGCTTCATCCAGGTAGCTTTTCCGCTATCTATGGGGATATAGTACCAGCCGACATGCTCCATGTCATCCGATGCATAGCGGGAAAAATCAGTGGGAGTCAGCTTCTGGAACCTGCCTTCCAGAGCGGTTCTGCTCCAGAACAGGCCGGAGGTGGGTTCTGTAAAGTCAGGATTATACCTGGCATAGACGGCCAGCGCTCCTTCTGTGTTGTTGGCAGCGTTAACAGCCACGCTTTGCAGACGCTGTGTATATTCCCTGACGACATCGGGGGAAGTTTTAAACTGTTCGACATCCGGGAGTTCCTGATCCGCATAAACGGCCAGTGTGTTGACGGACTGCTCAATGCGTGAGAAGATACCGTTCAGTGCCCGGGCCTTTTCACTGCACATAAGATTCATCAGCTGTGCAGAATCCTTGTCCACAACTTTCTGGGCGCTGAGGATGCCCGCTCCTCCGATGATGACTGAGGAAAGCAGGACGCAGCCTAAAATCAAAGCGATAAACTTTGTCTGTATTGATCTCATAAAAATTCTCCTTACTCTATGGAAACTATCCTTTTACTGTTCATTTAATATAGCAATATAACAGCAAAGAAAGCGCAAAGAGAATAAGCCTGTAAGTGCATACTGGATGCGGACCGATTCATAAGAGCCGGATGCTGTGATGCGGCCAGTGCGGGCATGAGGGTGGCAGACAGAAATTCAACCTACTTCTGCTGCTCAAGTGCTCCCAGGGTCATTTCTGCCCAGGTATACTGTTTCATATATTCACCCATATATTTATTGACTGCGTCCGGCTCTCTGCGGAGGAAGCGGTACAGGTCACAGTCCAGTTTGCTGCAGTCTACGGCAAAGCTGTTGCGGCTCTTAAGCAGAATGTCATCGGCACCGGCAGCGGACAGACTGCGGGACAGGTCGGAGAGAAGTGTGCGGAGATGGCTTTTGACGGAGGCTCCGTAAGGTTTTTGTTCCCATAAAATGTCGCAGAGTTCCGCGGTATTTACGGATGCACCGCGCCGGTCAACAAGGTAGGCCAGCAGCTCTTTAGTTTTAGAAAGCCCAAAATGCATGGGTTTACCGTCCACAAAGATTTCAAAGTTGCCGAATGTCTGTACCCGTACGTGAGAGTCATCCTGGAGAGGCACAGATTTTAATTCTTCCAGTTCTTCCCTGATTTTCTGTGCATTTACAGGTTTCAGCAGATAGCCTCTTACATGCATGGAGTATGCCTGCATTGCATACTGGGAATAGGCAGTGACAAAGATGATCTTAGTACGGCAGGAAAGTTCCCGGATGCTCTTGGAAAGTTCCAGCCCTGTCATGCCGGACATTTCAATATCCAGAAATGCAACGTCCGGACGCAGACCGTCTTTTATGGCACGGTACGCCTCTCTGGTATGGTCAAAACGGTGTACTGTGCAGCCGGGCGCGGCCTCCAGGATCGACTCTGCCAGAACCCCAAGTACAATCGGTTCATCATCTACAGCTATGATTATCATATCGTTTACTCCTTTCGTGTACTTTCTTCTGCAGCTCTGCCGCGTATCCACCTGCAGGGCCTGCATTACGGGGTGCCCCTGGGTATGGTTATTGTAACAGAAGAGCCCAGGCCGGGGGTACTTGTAATTGACAGTCTGCCATTGCATTGTGCGCTCAGGCGCTTTTGCACATTGTTAAGCCCGACATGTTCTGTGTCGGATTCGTGCGGGATATCTACATCAAAGCCAATGCCGTTATCAGCGACGGTAATGGTGTAGAAATCGTCATTTTCTGAGGAGGCAATCGTGATGGTACCCCCCTCTTCCTGCTTCATAATGCCGTGGCGCACTGCGTTTTCTACAAGGGGCTGAAGTGTCAGGGGCGGCAGCAGAAAGTGCACGGCGGGGATCTCATAAGAGATCTGGAGCCGGCTGCCGAAACGCATCTGTTCCAGTTGGAGATAATGTTTTGTATGGGCAAGTTCCTGCTCGAAGGGGATGAGTTCCGTATAAGTCAGTGACTTGAGATTCCCGCGGAGAAAATCTGAAAAGTGGTCCACTGCTTCTTCTGCCAGTTTTGGGTTAGTCCGGCACAATCCTTTTATAACTGACAGCGTATTATACAGAAAATGGGGCTGTATCTGTGAAAGCATGACAATGGTGCGTGTTTTCTCCAGCTCCAGTTCTTTCACAGCCATGTTCCGGGAATGTTCTATCTGAATGCTGATGTAGATGCACATAGCAGAAACTGTAGTTGCCAGATAGAGCACGGCAACCCCGTATATAAGCATTTGTATAAACATTGCGATTATCGGCATGCCGATATAGGCCGCAAATGCTGCAAGTTCTCTTTTTTCCATTCGCTTCCGGTAAAGAAACAGAACACTGCCGTCGATCAGCATACACAGAATTCCAAACATCTGGGACAGCCAGAACAGATGCTGCCGGTGATAGATATTATAAGCATCAATGATATAATACATATGGTTAAACTGAGAGATAACAACAAGGAGAATGGCGGCAAAAGAAAGCCCCCACATGATACGGGATGGCAGCTTTGATATGCTGGACCCCTTCGAGGATACAATGCAGACGAGGTATTCCGTGAACACTGCCAGGAGTATATAGCTAAAACAAAACACACAGAAGTTTGCGATCCGCACAAGATAAAAACTCCAGTCACCGGGCCTGCCTTTAAAGAGCCAGGCGGCAGCATCGCAGAACAGTACGATGGTGTTGATGGAAAGGACACAGATATACAGTTTCTCGGACCGCTCTTTTTTGTGGCCGGTCAGAATCAGACACAGGATGAAAATAAGTGAAAGCATACCTCCAAAAGTTTCTAAAGAAATATTAATATATCCTACTGTACTCATTTTTGAGACCTCATTTGTAGAAAATGCCGCTCCAAAGATGAAAAAATCCTCTGTGGAGCGGCATCTCCGTCGTTTTTATGATGCTGGAAGCCTGCGGCAGTCCGAAAAAACGGTCATTCGCAAAAGGCAGGACACACAGGATCAGCTGTCTGCATAGATCCTGACAAGTTCAAAGGCCACATCCGCAGCAAGATCCATACCTTCTGCGGTAATATGCTCATAAGGGCCGTGATAACCATGTCCGCCTGTTCCAAGATTGGGGCAGGGAAGACCCTTAAAGCTGAGCTGGGCACCGTCTGTACCTCCCCGGATGGGCAGAATAAGTGGTGTGACACCGGCTTTCTCACATGCCTTTTTGGCATTGTCGATGAGGTGCCTGCATCCGTCAATGATCTCGGACATGTTGCGGTACTGTTGTGTAATGGTCAGACTAACCGTGCCGCTGCCCCATTTCTCATTCATCAGTTTCTCTATATGACGGAGTATCTGCTGACGCACTTCAAACGTTGCTGCGTCATGGTCGCGGACAATATAATGGAGCTCTGCATGCCCCACCTCGCCGGACATATTAACCAAATGGAAGAAGCCCTCGTAATTTTCTGTATCACGGGGGGTATCACCGGAGGGAAGCATGGCATTGATCTCCATGGCCACCAGGCTGGCATTCACCATTGTATCCTTGCTTGAACCTGGATGCACATTGACGCCTTCTATTATAAAATCGGCTTTGCATGCATTGAAATTTTCAAATTGGATTTCACCCTCGGTGTCTCCGTCCAGTGTGTAGCCGAAGTCTGCGCCGAATTCTTCTACATTAAAATGGGAGGCGCCGGATCCGATCTCCTCATCCGGTGTAAATGCGATGGAAAGCGGTCCATGGGGAATGTTTTCCGTGATCAGGCGCTCAACCACAGTCATGATTTCTGCGATTCCGGCTTTATCGTCCGCTCCCAGCACCGTTGTTCCGTCACTGGTAATCAGAGTGCGCCCCTTCAGGTCCGGCAGATGCCGGAAAGTCTCTGTACGGATTGTCCTTTTGCTTGTCCCCAGTACAAAATCCTTCCCGTCATAATTTTCTGTTATGATCGGGACGATATCGTGGTCACAGAAATCGGAAACCGTATCCATATGGGCAATAAAACCGATCTTTGTCTTGTCTTCATAGCCCGGTGTGGCTGGGAGATGTGCGTAGACATAGCACTGTTCATCTACTTTTGCATCAGATACCCCAAGGTCTTTCAGCTCCTGAACCAGCAGGCGGGCCAGATCGAACTGGCATTCACTGGACGGTATGGTTTCGCTGTTTTCATCGCTCGGTGTGCGGATAACAACGTATTTCAAAAGTCTTTCATAAGCTCTCATAATGACATATCTCCTTTTACTGTTTCATGCGGATTATTATAACACTTTTTGTAAGGAATATAAAACCATTCTATAAAAAATAATAAGGCTCGGGAAAACCTCACCAACTATTTTTCATGCATCGCACG
>LDAQ01000163.1 GCA_001028025.1 Faecalicatena fissicatena
CAAAAACTCTCGGAACTTTTTGGCTTGGATGTCTGGAAGCAGCTTCCCGATGAAGTCTATAAAAGAGTCCGCGTAGAGCCGGCAGTCTATACCGTCGAAGAGCATCATGTGGCCGTTTATGCCGGAAAAGATGGTCAGACGATCATCAAAGCAGACCGTCCAAAGAGTCTCCTTCGAAACAGTATCCTGACACCCTCGCTTGGTGCAAGTATCATGAACGCAAAGTATGTCAACGGCCTGCCCCTGTATCGGATCGGTCAGGAGTTTGAACGCAATGACATTCATATATCGAAACAGGTCATGGCGAACTGGATGATCCAGTGCGCCGAGCGGTACCTTGGCCCGTTGTATGACCGGCTCCACCGGGAGATGTACCGTTTTCATGTGCTACAGGCAGATTAGACTCCGGTTAAAGTCTCAAAAGACGGTCGACCGGCAAACAGTACGAGCTATATGTGGGTCTACCGAACGTATACGGTAAACCATGAGTACCGACCTGTTTTTTAGCCGCCATCCGGCGGCTGGGTTTTACTTGTCTGTTTTGCTTCTGCAGATCTCCGGCAGCTGTGCTGCCCATGGCAGGAGTTCATCCATAAATCGATAGTCCGTATCGTCCTGATGATCCTTCATGACATCCAAGATGTGTTCCAGATATCGGAACGGATTTAAGTTGTTCGCTTTTGCGGTCTCTGTGATGCTGTAGATGATCGCACTGGAGCGTGCTCCGTCAATGGAGTCGATCAGTTTCCAGGCATGCTTGTGCAGACAGAAACTACGCAGTGCTCCTTCGGTGGCATTGTTATCCAGTGGGACTTCTCCGTCTTCGAGAAAGACCTTAAGGAATGTTTCCTGATTGATGCAGTATTTGATTCCTTTCAGAGTCTGACCACTACTGAGTGCATTCTTTTCCCGGATCTCTTTGATCCACACAAAGAAAGCCTCTACCAGAGGTCGTACTGTGGCTTGCCGCAGTTTTATACATTCTTCTGGTGTAAGGTTTGCCAGTTCATTATCTTCATGATAGATGGCTGCGATCCGCTTGACCGCTTCGTAGGCCACGGTGCCTTTTCCGAAATCACCTTTTGGCAACGCCTTCAGGGCATCTGCGAAATACCGACGTGCGTGCGTCCAGCATCCCGCAAAGGTGATCGCCTCATTTTCCTTACCGGCTTTCCGATAAGCAGCGTAGCCATCGCAGACCACCACGCCCTGAAAATCCTTCAGGAATTCGATGGGATGATCCGCTTTTCTCGTCCGCTGGTATTCATACAGGACGATAGGCGTATCTTTGTAGTGCTTACCAGTTCGGTAGACCCACATATAGCTCGTACTGTTTGCCGGTCGACCGTCTTTTGAGACTTTAACCGGAGTCTCATCTGCCTGTAGCACATGAAAACGGTACATCTCCCGGTGGAGCCGGTCATACAACGGGCCAAGGTACCGCTCGGCGCACTGGATCATCCAGTTCGCCATGACCTGTTTC
>LDAQ01000164.1 GCA_001028025.1 Faecalicatena fissicatena
AAAACTGCGGAAACTCAAGGAGGTTTGCTATTGCATTTGTAGCAGTGCTTGTTTTGGTGGTGGGAACGAGTGTGACTAGCGTGGGGAGTAAGTCATATTTGAAAGAACTATGGGATAAGATTCATGGTGAAGAAAAAATGCAGGTAGTAAATGTTAAGGACATGGATGCACAGGAGTCTGAAGATGGAGATGAGATTACTGCTTATAGAAAAATTAGAGAAAGCTTGAATATTGTTACAGTGAGATTAGGTTATAAACCTAAAGGTATGAGATTAGAAAAATTAATAATTGACGAGGAGCAACAACAGGCTACCTTGCTTTATCAATATAATGGCGAAATAATACGTTATATTATTTATCTCAACCATGCGGATTCTTCATTAAGCCAAAAAGAAGAGGACGAGTTAATTGATGAATATATAATAGATACCGAAAAACAGCGTGTTGATGTAAAAAAGTATGAGGTCAAAGGTTACAAGGAACCAAGGTTCATTGCGGATTTTGAGTATCAAGGTGTAAAATACCAACTAAAAGGAATTATGGAAAAAGAAGAATTTGAAGAAATAATTAATAATTTAAGTTATTTTTTAAAAGACGCGTAAGTTTTTATAACTTTAATTGTTTAATTAATAGTGAGATGAGTGAAAGGAAGGAAAAGGGAGATTCTAATGAAAAAACGTATATTATCAATGGTGTTAAGCTTAAGTGTGTTGTTTTGTTTATCTTTATGTTCAATAATAAATGTTAAAGCTTATGATAAAAGCGGGGAGAAAATAGATGGTTCTTATCTTACGACGGCTGAAACGTCTAAAGGGACAACTAATTCAGGTATTACTACTAGAGGAACACATTTAATGGATGGAGAATGTTCGATTACAAAATCCGGTGTTGGTAGAATTTATGTATATGCATCAACTACGGCAAATCATACTGTGGATTATATCTCAACGATCATATATGTAGACCAATATAATGAAACGGATAAGGCGTGGGATCAAATTGATTTTTGGCAAGTAGAAGATGTTGATACTTATTATGTAAGTACATCTAAAATGATGATGGTTGATAGAGGATATTATTACCGAGTGCACGCGGATCACGCTGCGGGAATGGATACTGAAATTCCATACGAGGAAGCTACCACTCTCACCGACGGAATCTTCGTAAACTAACCTCACCGTCCACCCATAGTCTCACCCCACTTACTTTGAGCAATTGAAGCAACTGCCAAGTGTATCGCATACAGGAGAAACTATTAACAAGTAATTTGATTATAGAAAAGACCTGTACCGAGAAAACACCACAAATTTTTTTTATGCGCAACGCATGGCAGTTGCTTCAATTGCTCAAAGTAGTTATTCATATTATAAGGGGTTCATGGAAATTGATATATCAAAGGGACATCCCGTAGCACATGTCCCGGGAATAAAAAAAGCAATCGGATTATCTTCCGGTTGCTTTTTTTAATGCAAGTGCGAGCTGATCTGGGCAGGATGTGCTTTTAAAACCGCAGCGGATGCCTTCTATCCTGGAGATGGCCTCGTCTACGTCCATGCCTTCGATCAGGCGGGCGATGCCCTGCTGATTGCCGTTACATCCTCCGATGAATTCTACGTTCTTTACCTTATTGTCTTCGATATCGAAGTTGATCATTTGGGAACAGACGCCTTTTGTTTTATACTGCATGTTTGAACCTCCTGCGTATTATAATTGTCTTGCCGGTCTACAGTGCGCTTTGGCGTAGCCGACGGCCGTATTTCGCCTCATTTAACAGACAAGAAAATTATAACAAAATAAAGAATATATTTCCAGTATATTTTCGTCTGCCAATTTTCGAGCTATTCTACGATAAAATGACAGGAGTTTTCTTAAGGCAGAGAATGAATTATGAAGATAAATGATGTGTTAAATTAAAGGATTGAGGCTGTACTTTAATTCTATGTTTCTTAACCCGGAGATATTCCTGCATTTTCTTAAAAACACCCTGAAATGACGAATTATGTAGAACGGTTTTTGCGGCATCCGGGGGAAAGTTGGGCTATAATAGGCTCACACCAAAAAATGGTAGTTGTGGCACAACCATAAAAACAGGAGGTCTTATTATGTTTAAAAATGTAGCAGCCGACACAAACGTAATTTTCTATTTAATGATTGCGGTGGGTGTCATTGGGGTACTGGCCAAGATTGTGAACCAGATCACCCTTCGCCGTCTGGTAAAGGCGTCAGGCAATATGCCAAAGAGCACACACAAACTGATGAAACTCGTGCGGGCCAAATATGAGCACGCATGTATGATACACGATAAGGTAGACAACGTAGGAGCATTTGTGGAGAAGTACATATATGAATACCGGGGATTTCTTTTTAAAGTACATACATGGAGGCAGCTGGAGATACAGAGTATCTGGTTTTCTGGAATCCTGGCGGCGCTGGGAGCGCTCGGACACTATATGGCACATGGGCTGTGTGAGACGATGTACCAGTATATTGCAGTAGGGGCAGCGGAAATGATAGCACTGTTTGTGATCAGCCAGCTGTCCGATGAATCTTATAAAGTAAAAGCAGCAAAGAATTATATGGTTGATTACCTTGAAAATGTCTGCGCTCACCGTTATAAAAAGGTGAAACAGACCGAGAAGGAGAATATAGATGTTATCAGCCCCGAAAATGCGGGAGCAGCCAGAGCGGCAGCGCAGCGGGATGAACAGGAGCTGTCGATTAATATAGAGGGTGAACCCCGCAGAGTAGAAAAAGGGGAAGCGGCGAGACAGGTTATCCGCCGTACAGTAAAAGAAAAGATGGAGGAGGACGATGAGCAGCCTGCACTAAAAGAAGAAGCAATTCGCCAAATTTTAGAGGAGTTTTTAGCTTGATTAAGATGGGCTTATTTGGTAGAATTAGCTTGTAAAAGACGATATTAGAGAGGAAGGGTAAACAATGGCTAACAAAGTTACATTTGATTATTCAAAAGCAAGTAGTTTTATTCAGGAACATGAGATGGAATATATGAGCGAACTGGCAGCCCAGGCAAAGGACAAGCTTGTTGCAAAGACAGGGGCAGGAAATGATTTCCTTGGATGGATCGACCTTCCGGTTGATTATGATAAAGAAGAATTTGCACGGATCCAGAAAGCGGCAGAGCAGATTCGCAGCGATTCTGAGGTATTGTTGGTAATCGGAATCGGCGGCTCTTATCTGGGAGCAAGAGCTGCAATTGACTTCCTCGGACATTCATTTGCCAATGTGGTTTCCAAAGAGGTCAGAAAGTCTCCGGAGATTTACTACGTAGGTAACAGTATCAGCAGTACATACCTGAAAGATCTGATCGACGTAGTGGGAGACAGAGATTTTTCCGTCAACATGATTTCCAAGTCAGGAACTACTACAGAGCCAGCCATTGCCTTCCGTGTATTTAAAGAGATTTTGGAAAATAAATATGGAAAAGAGGGAGCAGCAAAGAGAATATATGCTACGACCGACAAAGCCAGAGGAGCTTTGAAGAACCTCGCTACAGAGGAAGGTTACGAAAGCTTTGTAGTGCCGGACGATGTAGGAGGACGTTTCTCCGTACTGACGGCTGTAGGTCTTCTGCCAATCGCAGTGAGCGGTGCTGACATCGAGAAGTTGATGGAAGGTGCACAGGCGGGAAGAAAAGAAGCCCTGGAGAACGATTTTAAAGAAAATGGAGCCCTGCAGTATGCGGCAGTCCGCAATATTCTGCTGAGAAAGGGCAAAGCAATAGAGGTTCTGGCTAATTATGAGCCAAGCCTGCACTATGTATCCGAATGGTGGAAACAGTTATATGGAGAGAGCGAAGGTAAAGACCAGCGGGGCATCTTCCCGGCATCAGTAGACTTAACGACCGATCTGCACTCCATGGGCCAGTTCATCCAGGATGGAAACAGAATTTTATTCGAGACAGTTCTGAATGTGGAGACGTCCAGAGAAGAGCTGATTATCAATGAAGAGCCGGTTGACCTGGACGGACTGAATTATCTGTCAGGCAAGACCGTAGATTTTATTAATAAAAGTGCAATGAACGGAACAATTCTCGCCCATACAGACGGCAATGTACCGAATCTGATGGTGACAGTTCCAAAACAAGATGAGTTCTATCTTGGACAGCTGTTTTATTTCTTCGAGTTTGCATGCGGCGTTAGTGGATATTTACTCGGCGTGAATCCATTTAACCAGCCAGGCGTGGAAAGCTATAAGAAAAATATGTTCGCACTTCTGGGCAAACCAGGGTATGAAAAAGAAAGAGAAGAGTTATTAAAGAGATTATAAAATAGTATCACTGCGGGATCTGTTGCGGCAAAGGACGTGCAGGCGCAGGATACGGATAGATTGTAGGAAGTTCTAGCAGACAGAGGCCTTAGAATCAGAGGCTTCTGTCTTTTCTATAATTTTTTTATCTCTGCAAAATATTTTTTATTTCGAGAAATGGGAGGAATTACAGGATGAGAAAACCAAGACGCAATGGGAAGATACTGGCAGTTGTTATTATTGGAGTTATCGTGATATTTGGCGCAGGAATCGGGTTGGGGATTGTGACCGGAAAAAAGGTGCAGAACAGCCAGAAGGTGACATCGGACGATGCCGCAGGGAAAGAGGAGCAGGATAAGGACTCGGTGACTCAAAAGGGCGATGGAAAGAAAGACGGCGGTAAAGATGACGGGACGAAAGATAGTCCAAAGGACAATGCAGGGGACAATTTCCAGGACCAGGCAGGCGGAAACGGCAGTTCAAAGGAGAGTTCTCAGGATAATCCAGATGAAAGCGTAAGCACCTATGACTCATCTGCATCAGCCGATGATACGGCAATCCACAGATATGAGTATATAAAAAGTGACTGTACCTGGACAGAGGCATTCCAGGAATGCATAAACAGAGGGGGCTATCTTGCAAGAATCAACAGCTCAGAAGAGTATGAGTATATCAGAAAAGAAATCAGCAAATCAGGGATGACGAATGTCTTTTTCAGAATAGGGGGAAGAAGAGACAGCAATTCTAAGGATTATTACTGGGTAAATCAGGACAACAGGCTGTTTGGCGAAAAACTGAATTCGGATGACAGCTGGTGTGCCGATGAATGGAAAAACGGGGAACCGAGTTTTAAGGATGGCAGCCTGGAAGAGCTGTATATGGATTTATTTTTCTATGACGGCGAAAAGCGGTTTGTGTGGAATGATGTGCCGGATGATATGCTGGCAGCGGAACCGGCATATTCAGGAAGCCTTGGATATATCTGTGAATACGAATAATCTCAGTGCAAAGGGGCAAAAAAGAAGTTATTTCAGGTTGAGGCGATAAAAAATGTCGTATTAACTTGCTTCGAAGGTAAAAATATAGTAGTATAAACTCTTGAAGGAGTGGATATACATATGTACTGGATTATTCTGATAGTTTTAGCGGCTTTGATAGCAATCACTATAATTGTTACTGTAGTGACCATAGTAAAAGAGAAAAAAGAATATAAACATTATGAGCTTGATGAGGCTTATGGCGGACAAAGTGATGAAGAAGATTATTACGATGATGATGATTATGACGACAGGCCGCCGGTAAAAAAGAGAAAGCAGGCTCCTGCCCCGGCACCGAAGGCTGCCCCGGCGGGCAAAAAAAGACGCTGGAAGATCATTTTGGAGAATCCGGATACGGGAGATCGCTACAGCTATGTCTTTTATGACAGCATCGGAATCGGAAGAACGACAAAGGATGTCGCTTTTGAGGAATTCCTTTCCCTGCCTGAGGACAGGAAGATTTCCAAGGTCCACTGTGCAATTGTGCGGAGTAAAGACAAATTATATCTCAGGGATGAGGGCTCTAAAAATTATACATTCCTGAATGGGAAAAAGGTTCTGAAACCGATTGTAATTCAGAAAGAAGATCTGATATCATTGGGAGAGACTGATCTTGAAGTGGTTAAGATTCTCCGTGAAACGAATTAGTTTTAAACAGGCGGTGCCGGCAGTGCACCGTCCTTTTTTTATGTGTGTGCCAGGCA
>LDAQ01000165.1 GCA_001028025.1 Faecalicatena fissicatena
GGGGGGGGGGGGGGGGGGGGGCGCTTGCCGTGAGCCGGGACGTGCAGCGAAAAGCACCTGTCCTGTTGTAATTGCAGGCCGCTGCGCCAAACAGCAGTAAGGGGAAATCCGCAAAATCAGCCAGAACCGAACGCATTCACCGCCTAATCTGATGATTATGCGGCTCAGGCGTTCTGAAAAGTTGCTTCGGAAGCAACTTTTCTCTGGCTGATTTTGCGGATTTCCCCTAACTGCTGCTAGGCTCGCTAGATGCATTTACAACAGGACAGGTGCTTTTCGCTGCACGTCCCGGCCCACGGCAAGCTGGTGCATCCGGTCGGAAGGGAAGAATCCGTTATCTGGTGGGATCCCGGACCGGTGCAGCGGATGGAAACAGGCTGTGCGCATTGTTCAATCTTATTAGAAAAAATCTTCTTGCTACAACCCACAAAGATTCATATCTTACCAGATAAAATAACCGCACAGTCCGTGCACATCCGCCCCTCCCGCCCTGAGACTCCCCCCGGAGAACGAGCTTTAACCTACTGTCCGGATGCGAGCAGCCTGGCGTGGAACGGGACGAGGGGCAGACGGAAGCATATATCTGTCTGAAGTACATAAAGCGAGCTTAGCAGCAGTTAGAGGGAATACACAGAATCAGCCGGAAAAAAGTTGCTTCCGAAGCAACTTTTTAAAACGCCTGAGCCGTCTACTCATCAGAGTAGGCGGTGAATGCGTTTGGTTCCGGCTGATTCTGTGTGTTCCCTCTTACTGCTGCTTAGCAAAGCGGCCAGTACTCCAGACAGATATATGCTTCCATCTGCCCCTCGTCCCGTTCCGCGCCAGGCGTCCCTCTTTCTCCGCGTACCCCCATACCTCGTTCCCCATATGATCAGCACAGGTATTTTTTGGGAGTGGTCCCTTTATACTTTTTAAAGGTTTTTATAAAGTAACTCAGATCGTTAAACCCGGAATTATAAGCAACTTCAGTGATGGACTGGTCTGTGGTAAGAAGCTGGTAGCAGGCACGCTCTATGCGGTAGTAGTTGAGATAATCAACCGGTGTGCGGTGCGTCATCTCCTGGAAGAAACGGCAGAAATACTTGGGGGACATATTGACGCTGTCGGCCATCTCTTCCAGTGTAATCTGTGTATTATAGGAGGACTCCATGAATTCCAGGGCAGTCTTCAGCTGAACAATACGCCGGTGGTTTCTGGGAGGCTGTACAGGGATGGGGTTGTAATATTTTTCTGAGAATACAGCACCTGCCATCTGATACAAAGCACCGAGGACGGTTAGCTGGAATCCTTCCTTTCTGGAAGCCATGGCATCGAACATGGCCCAGACGATCTGGTGGATATCGTTACAGGATTCCGGATAAACATAGGTAAGTTCCACCTCGTGGTCGATGATCTTGCGGATAAGTTTGCGGCAGGGATCGTTTTTGTTCATGAGCATGTTCATATCAAAGACAATACATTCGTATGTACATTCTCCCGGGGTTCCCGCGTGCAGGGCGCCCGCCGGGACTATGATGGAAGAGCCGGCGGAAACCGCGAATTCCTGCTCGTCAATGGAGAGCAGGAAGGTTCCTTTTAATATACGGATGATTTCAAATTCTACATGCCAGTGGAGTGACATGATATACTGTGGATGTGCAGGGGTTATATGATGGTATTCGATCGGAAAGTCGACGGTACCCCGCTGCCAGCTTTCACGGTAGTTGATATATTGCATAATTCTCCCTTATGTGAATATTGTTATATTTTTTACCATTATAGCACAAGTATCTTTGGATAGACAATGATAGAATGTAACTAATGACAGATTAACGAATCTTTGAAAGGAGGAATGTGTGTGAGCAGTGATAAGAAGCAGGTTCTTGCATTTGACTTTGGGGCGTCCAGCGGACGTGCAATTCTGGCAACACTGGAAGACGGAAAGATACATATGGAAGAAGTTTACCGTTTTTCAAATGATCCCGTTATCATAGGCAAGACGATGTACTGGGACACATTAAGACAATTTTTTGAGATAAAACAGGGTATAATCAAGGCGAAGCAGAGAGGCGGCTTTGAGAGTATCGGAATTGATACCTGGGGGGTTGATTTTGGCCTTCTGGACGAGCATGGGGTGTTGCTTGAGAGTGCTGTGCATTATAGAGATGACAGGACACTCGGCATGCAGGATGAAGTGTTCAAGGCAATTCCAAAAGACGAACTGTATGATATGACAGGCAATCAGTTTGAAAACTTCAATACAGTATTCCAGCTTTATTCCTTAGTGGAGAAGAGGCCATGGATTCTGGAAAGAGCGGACAAGCTGTTACTCACTCCGGATCTCTTTAACTATTTCCTTACAGGGGAGAAAAAAGCGGAGTATACGATGGCAACAACCACACAGCTCATGGACGCAAGGAACAAGGTGTGGTCTGACAAGATCATGGATGCTCTTCGCATTCCGAAGGACATTTTCCCGGAGATTGTGCCAAGCGGTACGATTGTAGGAACATTGAGCGATGATATCTGCAGCGAACTTGGAATTCAGCCGGCAAAGGTAATCGCTGTTGCCAGCCATGATACACAGAGCGCCGTAGTAGCAGTACCTACACAGGAAGAAGATTTCATGTTCATCAGCTGCGGAACATGGAGCCTGTTTGGAACCGAGCTGAAAGCTCCGGTTATCGGGGAGAAATCCCTCGAATGTAATGTAAGCAATGAGGGTGGTTATGGTGATACAACCACACTGCTGAAGAATATTATCGGACTGTGGCTTGCTCAGGAGAGCAGGAGACAGTGGATTCGCGAAGGCCAGGAATACTCCTTTGGCGAACTGGAACAGATGGCTATGAAAGCAGAGCCGTTCCAGAGTTTTATTGATCCCGATGCACCGGAATTCGTACCGGCCGGCAATATTCCGGAACGTATCCGTGAGTTCTGCAGAAAGACAGGGCAGAAGGTGCCGGAATCTGTTGGCGAGATTATGTGCTGCATCAACCAGAGCCTTGCACTAAAATACAGATATGCTCTGGAACAGATTGAATCATGTACAGGCAAACACTATCCGACCATCCATATGATCGGCGGCGGTATCCAGAGCAAACTGCTCTGCCAGATGACTGCCGGAGCAAACGGACGCAAAGTGATTGCGGGACCGGTGGAAGCTACAGCGCTTGGTAATATAGCCGTACAGTTCATGTCTCTTGGTGAGATCAAAGATGTGAACGAGGCAAGGCAGATTATCGCAGATTCAGAAAAAACATATGAGTACATTCCGCAGGATGAAGAAAAGTGGAATGCAGCATATGAAAAATTTAAATCCATTATACAAGAATAAGGAGGAAACAAACTATGGCAAAATCAAGACTTATCGGGGACTATCCAGTAATCGGAATCAGACCTACTATCGACGGACGCAGAGGTGTATTGAAGGTACGTGAATCTCTGGAAGAGCAGACCATGAATATGGCTAAATCAGCTGCAAAACTGTTTACAGAGAATTTAAAGTATTCTAACGGCGAGCCTGTAAAAGTAGTAATCGCTGATACGACAATCGGACGTGTTGCAGAAGCAGCTGCTTGTGCAGATAAGTTTAAAAAAGAAGGCGTTGATATTACTGTGACAGTAACACCTTGCTGGTGCTACGGCGCAGAGACAATGGATATGGATCCGCAGACAATCAAGGCTGTATGGGGATTCAACGGAACAGAAAGACCAGGAGCTGTTTATCTTGCATCTGTACTCGCTACACATGCACAGAAAGGTCTTCCGGCATTCGGCATCTATGGACATGACGTTCAGGAAGCTGATGACACAGATATTCCGTGTGACGTAAAAGAAAAATTACTGAGATTCGGCCGTGCTGCTGTTGCTGCTGCAACAATGAGAGGCAAATCTTATCTGCAGATCGGTTCTATCTGTATGGGAATCGGCGGATCTATCATTGATCCTGCATTTATCGAGGAATACCTTGGAATGCGTGTTGAATCTGTTGATGAGGTGGAAATCATCCGCCGTATGACAGAAGGCATCTACGATGAAGCTGAATTCCAGAAAGCTCTTGCATGGACAAAAGAAAAATGTAAAGAAGGCTTTGATAAGAACCGCGAAGATCTTCAGAGAAAACCTGAAGAAAAGGATGCTGATTGGGAATTCGTAGTAAAAATGATGTGCATCATCAAAGACCTGATGAACGGAAACGAGAACCTGCCGGAAGGAAGAGAAGAAGAGATGGTTGGGCACAACGCTCTGGCAGCTGGATTCCAGGGACAGAGACAGTGGACAGACTTCTACCCGAACTGTGACTTCCCGGAGGCTATGCTGAATTCCTCCTTTGACTGGAACGGAGCAAGAGAGCCATACATCCTTGCAACAGAGAATGATGTACTGAACGGGCTTGGAATGCTGTTCAGCAAACTGCTTACAAACTCAGCACAGATTTTTGCTGATGTACGTACATACTGGAGCCCTGAGGCTGTTAAGAGAGCTACAGGCGGATATGAACTGGAAGGACACGCAAAAGAAGCAGGCGGATTTATCCATCTGATCAACTCAGGTGCAGCTTGCCTGGATGCAAACGGACAGTCTAAAGATGCTGATGGAAACGGATGCATGAAACCTTGGTATGATGTTACGGAAGAAGACCAGGAAGCAATGATGAATGCAACCACATGGAACTATGCTGACTTCGGATATTTCAGAGGCGGCGGATACTCATCCAGATTCGTAACAGAAGCTGAGATGCCTGTAACAATGATCCGTCTGAACCTTGTGAAGAACCTGGGACCAATGCTTCAGATTGCTGAAGGATGGACAGTAAAACTTCCGGACGAAGTAACAGACGTTCTGTGGAAGAGAACAGACTACACATGGCCATGTACATGGTTCGCACCAAGAACAACTGGAGAAGGAAACTTTGCAACTGCTTATGATGTAATGAACAACTGGGGTGCTAACCACGGTGCAATCAGCTACGGACATATCGGCGCTGACCTGATTACACTTTGCTCCATCCTGAGAATTCCGGTAGCTATGCACAACGTTCCTGAGGAGAAGATCTTCAGACCTGCTTCATGGAATGCATTCGGACAGGACAAAGAGGGCCAAGATTTCAGAGCTTGCCAGGCTTACGGCCCAATGTACAAATCAATCAGATAATTGCATTAAGCAATCATACCTTATACCCAAGGGCATACCGTAGCACATGCCCTGCAAAAAAACACCTAAAACCAATACCTAACAAACCAGACAAAGAGTGCCTGTGCCAACCAGGCGCTCTTTGTATTGGCATATATGGGAAAGGCAGTGCCTGGCCCACTAATAAACAGGAGGACATGAACAATGTTAAAAGGAATTCCACAGATTTTATCACCAGAGTTATTAAAAGTATTATGTGAAATGGGACACAGCGACAGACTGGTTATCTCTGACGGAAACTTCCCGGCAGAATCCATGGGAAAAGACGCAATCGTTATCCGCTGTGACGGACATGGGGTTCCGGAGATTCTGGATGCCATTCTTCAGGTGTTCCCTCTCGATACATATGTAGAGAAGCCGGTAAACCTGATGCAGGTAATGGATGGAGATGATGTAGAAACTCCGATCTGGGATACATATAAAGAGATCGTTGCAAAATACGATGAAAGAGGCGGGGACGCAGTGGGAAATATCGAGCGGTTTGCATTTTATGATGAGGCTAAGACTGCTTATGCTATTATCGCTACAAGCGAGAAGGCACTTTATGCAAATATTATGCTTCAAAAAGGGGTCGTTGTGGAGTAAAGCGGGGGTGGTCCGGGTATGGGGACGCCTCAGGAACCGGACATAGAGGCCGCTGGAAACGGGTTACGGCTGTAAGCAGGAGTAAAGTAAAAAAGAAGGAAAGCAGGGGCAGCCTGCCCACATCACGTGAAGTCTTGATGACTTCACGCGCTGGGGGCAGGAAAAATTGTAATTTGGTAATTACAATTTTTACCCCTGCTTTCCTTCTTTTTTACTTAACTCCTGCTTACAGCCGTGCTGACGCTTCCGGCAGCCTCTATGTCCGGTTCCTGA
>LDAQ01000166.1 GCA_001028025.1 Faecalicatena fissicatena
CGAATGCATCGGCATTCGGGCCAACTGCGGCAAGTCCCTCCCTGAGCCCTGCTTTTTCTCCTACGGATTCTTAACGCACGGGCAGGATATTGAAATGGCACACACCTCCCCGCCGGAAACCAGGCGCACCTCTCACTCAGCGTACCTCCCTCTTGACACCCCGCCCCAAGTAAGCTATGATGTAGTCACCAGTTCCGGGGATTTCTTCCCTGGTTGTCAATTCAGGCTGTTTCGGCCATTGTTTCTTTTTATTTTTATTCAGAACGTGAAAGGAGTGTGTGAATGAGTTTCAGCACGGTTTTATCAGCGTCTATTCAGGGGCTGAAAGTGGAGTTTGTGCATGTGGAGGCGGATGTCAGTAATGGACTGCCTGCTTTTCATATGGTTGGGTATCTTTCTTCGGAGGTGAAGGAGGCTGCGGAGCGGGTTCGGACGGCGATCCGCAATTCGGGGCTGGATTTTCCGGCTAAGAAGACGGTGATTAACCTGTCACCGGCAACGATGAGAAAGAGGGGCGCGGCTTTTGATCTGCCGATTGCAGTGGCTATACTTGTATCCTTAGGGGTGATACCGGAGGAAAAGGTGCGGAATATGCTGATTATCGGGGAATTGAGCCTTGACGGGTGCCTGCAGAAAGTTCCGGGAATTTTGCCGGTGATACTGGAGGCACGGGAGGCTGGGATTCCGGTCTGTATCGTGCCGAAAGCGAATGCTTCGGAAGGGGCGCTCGTGGAAGGCGTAGAAGTACTTGGAGTCCGAAACCTTCAGGAAGCCTTTGCATTTCTGGCAGGAAATGAAAAACTGGAAGCAGAGCCGTATCCGGAAGAAAGAGCAGACGAACCTGCAGAGAACTTTCTGGATTACAGTGATATACAGGGGCAGGAAGGCGTGAAACGGGCCGCGGAAGTAGCGGTTGCGGGCGGGCATAATCTGCTCCTGGTTGGGCCGCCGGGAAGCGGCAAAACCATGGCAGTCAGACGAATTCCGGGAATTCTGCCTCCGATGACTCTGGAGGAAAGCATGGAGATTACGAAGATATACAGCATTATGGGGCTGGTGGATAAAGAATCACCGCTGATACGGCAGAGGCCTTTCCGCAGTGTACATCATACGGCAACTAAGGCGGCTCTGATCGGGGGTGGTTTGATACCTTCTCCGGGGGAGATCAGCCTGGCTCACGGTGGGGTACTGTTTCTGGATGAATTACCGGAATTCCAGAAGGCAGTGCTGGAAGTGCTGCGGCAGCCGCTGGAGGAACATCAGGTCAGAATAGCGAGAACACACGGTAACTATGTATTTCCGGCTAATTTTATACTGATAGCGGCTATGAATCCCTGTCCCTGCGGAAGCTATCCGGATTTTGAACGGTGCACCTGCACTCCCGGTCAGATTCAGCACTATCTTGGAAAAATCAGCCAGCCATTTCTGCACCGTATCGATATTTGCGTGGAGGCGCCAAAAGTAAAATATGAATCCCTTCTGGGAAAAAGAAAAGGAGAAAGTTCCGCAGATATACGCAGGCGGGTGTGTGATGCCCGTGAAATTCAGAACCGGCGTTACGCAGGGACGGGAATTGTTTCCAATGCTATGCTTGGGGTAAAAGAACTGGATAGATACTGTGGGCTTGGAAAAGCGGAAAACAGGCTGATGGAGCAGGCATTTACTTCGCTGAGGCTTACTGCGAGAACCTATCATAAGATTTTGAAGGTGGCCAGGACAATTGCTGATCTGGAAGGACAGGAAGAGATTGGAGAAAGACACATAAAAGAAGCCATAGGATACCGCACCATGGATAAAAAATACTGGGGGAGATGAATAGATGAAATATGAATACTGGTTTGCTGAGATTACATCTTTGAGCGACAGAAAAAAATATATGCTGAGAAAACAGATGGGATCAGGTGAACGTATATTTTATATAGAAGAAACAAAACTAAAAGAAATGGGGTTCTTAAATGAAAAAGATATCCATACAATTATGCAGGCGCAGAAAGCAGGGAAACTGGACGAAAAAGCTGCAAAAATAGTTGAGATGGCGATTCACTTTGTACCGCATTTTGCCCAAGAATTTCCTGGGAGGCTGCGGAATATACCAGATCCCCCCTATGCACTTTATGTAAAGGGAAAACTGCCGCATGAGGAGAAAAAAGCGGTAGCTATTGTAGGGGCAAGGCGCAGTACGCCTTACGGGGAAAAGTATGCCCTGGAATTTGGAGAGAAACTTGCGGAATATGGTATTTCTGTTATCAGCGGAATGGCAAGAGGAATTGACGGGACGGCCCAGAGGGGTGCTCTGATGGGAAAAGGTAAGACATACGCGGTATTGGGCTGCGGGGTGGATATCTGTTATCCGCGGGAACATATTGGGCTGTATGCAGATATTTTAGAGAACGGCGGAGGGATTCTGTCTGAATTTCCACCGGGAACCCCTCCGGCGCCCCAGAATTTTCCCCGGAGAAACCGGATCATCAGCGGGCTTTCGGATCTGGTGCTTGTGATGGAGGCGAGATCGAAGAGCGGCTCGCTGATTACAGCGGATCTTGCATTGGAGCAGGGGAGGGATGTTTATGCACTGCCTGGGCCTGTAAACAGCAGCCTGAGTCAGGGGTGCAACGAGCTGATCAGGCAGGGAGCGGGCATTCTTTTGTCTCCTGAAATGGTGCTGGAAGTGCTGAATATTGACTGCCTTGAAGGAAGTGAAAAAATAACCAAAAATAAAAAAGTGCTTGAAAGTGGGGAAAATATGGTGTATAGTCGACTTGGTTTGTATCCCAAGAATCTCAGCCAGCTCACAGAAGAGACAATGCTGCCTGCAAACGAAGTGCTTGAGCGGCTTGTGTCATTGGAATTGAAAGGATACATCAGAGAAGTTTCAAAAAATTATTATATTAAGATGAAATGATAAATAGGGGCGTGAAAGCCTAGTGGAGGAAGTTTTATGGCACATTATCTGGTTATTGTGGAGTCACCTGCCAAGGTGAAAACAATTAAAAAGTTCCTGGGAAGCAACTATTCGGTTGCTGCATCGAACGGACATGTCCGTGATCTGCCCAAGAGCCAGCTGGGCATAGATATAGAGAATGACTATGAGCCCAAATATATTACGATAAGGGGAAAAGGCGATATCCTTGCGAATCTACGTAAGGAAGCCAAGAAGGCTGACAAAGTTTATCTTGCAACTGACCCTGACCGTGAGGGAGAGGCAATATCCTGGCATCTGGCAACGGCTCTGAAATTAGATGATAAGAAAATGCGCCGTATTACATTTAACGAGATTACCAAAAATGCTGTAAAGGCATCTTTAAAGGCACCCAGGGATATCGATATGACTCTGGTTGATGCCCAGCAGGCGCGCCGCATTCTGGACAGAATGGTGGGGTACCGCATCAGCCCGGTTCTCTGGGCAAAAGTAAAAAGGGGACTCAGCGCAGGCCGCGTGCAGTCTGTTGCCCTCCGCCTGATCGCGGACAGAGAAGCCGATATCGATGCATTTATACCGGAAGAATACTGGTCACTGGATGCTATTTTAAAGGTAAAAGGTGAAAAACGTCCGCTTGTTGCCAAGTTCTATGGCACGGAAAAACAGAAGATGACAATCGGTTCAGAGGAAGAACTGAATCAGATTATTAAGGCCGTGGACAATGAAGATTATAAGATCACGGATATTAAAAAGGGCGAGCGCATCCGTAAGGCACCGCTTCCTTTCACAACCAGTACTCTGCAGCAGGAAGCAGCGAAAGTATTGAACTTTGGAACACAGAAAACAATGCGTATTGCACAGCAGCTGTATGAAGGAATTGACATTAAGGGGAACGGTACGGTCGGCGTCATTACCTATCTGCGTACGGACTCCACCAGAATCTCCGAGGAGGCAGATGCAAGTGCAAGAGAGTATATCCAGGCAACCTACGGAAAAGAATATGTTGCGGCAGGTGTACAGGCTAAAAAGACTGAGAAAAAGATCCAGGATGCCCATGAGGCCATCAGACCGACCGATATCACCAGGACGCCGGCTTCTTTGAAGGAATCTCTTTCCAGGGACCAGATGCGCCTGTACCAGCTGATCTGGAAACGTTTTGCGGCCAGCAGAATGCAGCCCGCGAAGTATGAGTCCATTTCAGTGAAAATCGGGGCAGGAGAGTACCGGTTTACCGTATCGACTTCCAAAGTCGTATTCGATGGATTCAAAAGCGTCTATACAGAGGCAGATGAAGAGAAAGAGGAGAGCAATGTCCTGGTAAATGGCCTGAACATGGAAACTCAGCTGAATAAGGATAGTTTTGATACAAAACAGCATTTTACACAGCCGCCGGCTCACTATACGGAGGCAACACTTGTCAAGATGCTGGAAGAGCTGGGGATAGGACGACCAAGTACGTATGCACCTACGATCTCCACCATCCTCGGACGCCGTTATGTTACGAAGGAGGCAAAGAACCTCTATATAACAGAAATCGGTGAGGTCGTGAATAATATCATGAAGCAGTCCTTCCCGAGCATTGTGGATGAGAATTTTACTGCCAACATGGAAGGTCTTCTGGATATGGTGGAGGAAGGCAAGGTTCCGTGGAAAGAAGTCATCCGCAATTTCTATCCGGATCTGGACGAAGCGGTGAAGATTGCGGAGAAAGAGCTGGAAAGCGTAAAGATTGAAGATGAAGTGACGGATGTGATCTGCGAAGAATGCGGACGCAATATGGTGGTCAAATACGGGCCCCACGGAAAGTTCCTGGCATGTCCCGGTTTTCCGGAGTGCAAGAATACAAAACCATATTTGGAAAAGATCGGAGTACCATGTCCGGTCTGCGGTAAAGAAGTGGTCATCCGCAAGACGAAGAAGGGCAGAAAATACTTTGGCTGCGAAAACAATCCGGAATGTGAATTCATGTCCTGGCAGAAGCCATCCAAAGAAAAGTGCCCAGAATGCGGTAATTATATGGTAGAAAAAGGCAATAAACTTGTATGTGCAGATGAAAAATGTGGATATGTCCGAAATTTGAAAAAAAATTAGATAAATGACGTTGATATTTCGTGAGTTGTATGATAGCATAACTATATCGAACGAATTGGAACGAGTTGTATACACAATTAAATCTGGAGGAAATCAATGAGCGTACAGTTATTGGATAAAACAAGAAAAATTAATAAGCTGCTGCATAACAACAATTCCAGTAAGGTGGTTTTTAACGATATTTGTGCCGTCCTTACGGAGATTCTGAATTCTAATGTTCTTGTTGTAAGTAAGAAGGGCAAGATACTGGGAGTGAGTAAAAGCGGTCAGGTAGAAGGTATCGGGGAACTTGTCGGTGAATCGGTTGGTGCACATATTGATGAGATGCTGAATGAGCGCCTGCTTAATATCCTGTCTACAAAAGAGAATGTGAACCTGGAGACACTTGGTTTTTCACCGGAAGCAGTGAAAGGATATCAGGCGATTATCACCCCCATTGACATAGCGGGAGAGCGTCTGGGAACGCTGTTTATCTACAAGCAGGATTCTGTATATGAGATTGATGATATTATTTTAAGTGAGTATGGCACAGCGGTTGTAGGACTGGAGATGCTCCGTTCTGTCAACGAAGAGAGTGCGGAAGAGACAAGAAAAGAGCATATCGTGCAGTCAGCGATCAGCACGCTGTCCTTTTCTGAGCTGGAAGCAATCATCCATATTTTTGAGGAGCTGGACGGAACAGAAGGTATCCTTGTAGCAAGTAAGATTGCAGACCGCGTGGGCATTACAAGATCTGTAATTGTCAATGCACTCAGGAAGTTTGAGAGTGCAGGAGTTATAGAGTCCCGTTCATCAGGAATGAAAGGGACATATATCAAGGTTCTGAATGATTATGTATTCACAGAACTGGAGAAAATAAAAAAAGAGCGTCTGTAAATATTCAGATGATTTTATCTTTTACAGTGCATAGTTAATTAGAGAGGGTATCAGGCTGCTGATGCCCTTTCTTGGGATAACAGACAGTGTTTTGCCAATAGCTTTAGCAGAAAACATGATAGTATAGGAGGCAGTGAGAAAATGTATGAAGGAAACCCGGTAGATTTACAGATGGAAAAAGTGATTTCGGCAGATGTGATTTTTGATGATGCAACGCATCATTGCCAGGTTTTTAAGTATGATCTGGAGGAAGATTACATATACTTGCAGCTGAAAGAAGATGACTTGACGGCAATCTCGCTGGATGCGAAGTACCAGTGCTATATTTCCACCAAGAAGGAACTCCTTTTTTGTACAGGCGCAGTAAAGGAACGTTATCAGTGCGAGAACGAAAATATGCTTGTTTTTAAGATAGAAAATGGCTTCTACAATGTGGCAAGCGTAAAACGGCCGATCAAAAGGAAGTAACACCAGGTTAAGAAAAAATAGGTTTATAAACTAAGTATAAATTTTACAAACTCTGTTGACAAATTAAGAACAGAGTGCTATTTTATATTCATGAGGTTAGCACTCAAAAGAAATGAGTGCTAATAATATGTAAAATCAATTAAGGAGGAGTTACAATGAAATTAGTACCATTAGGTGACAAGATTGTATTAAAACAATTGGAAGCGGAAGAAACAACAAAGTCAGGTATCGTCCTGCCAGGTCAGGCAAAAGAGAAGCCGCAGGAGGCAGAAGTTATTGCAGTTGGACCTGGTGGAATTATAGACGGAAAAGAAGTAACAATGCAGGTAAAAGTCGGCGATAAAGTAATCTACTCCAAATATGCAGGTACAGAAGTAGAACTTGAAAAAGAAGAATATATCATTGTTAAGCAGAGCGACATTCTGGCAATTGTTGAATAGGGTGTTCGTTAAGGGCTTTATATTTATTGATCATTTAATTTCAGTAAGACTATAATAAAGATGAACTTGAAAAAAGAATCTAATCAGATTAAGAGGAGTGACAGACATGGCAAAGGAAATTAAACACGGAACAGAAGCCAGAGCAGCATTAGAAAAAGGCGTTAACCAGCTGGCGAATACAGTAAGAGTAACACTGGGACCAAAAGGAAGAAACGTAGTTCTTGACAAATCATTCGGAGCACCGCTTATTACAAACGATGGTGTGACGATCGCAAAAGAGATCGAACTGGAAGATGGTTTTGAAAACATGGGAGCTCAGCTCATTAAAGAAGTTGCTTCCAAGACAAACGATGTAGCTGGAGACGGTACAACAACTGCTACTGTACTTGCACAGGCAATGGTGCATGAAGGAATGAAGAACCTGGAAGCAGGCGCTAATCCAATTATTCTGCGTAAAGGTATGAAAAAAGCTACCGATGCGGCAGTGGATGCTATTGCAAAGATGAGCAGTAAAGTAAAAGACAAAGAGCAGATTGCAAGAGTTGCAGCTGTATCTTCAGGAGATGACTTTGTAGGTCAGATGGTAGCAGATGCTATGGAGAAAGTTTCCAATGACGGAGTTATCACAATCGAAGAGTCCAAGACAATGATGACAGAGCTGGATTTAGTAGAAGGTATGCAGTTCGATCGTGGATATATTTCCGCATACATGGCAACAGATATGGAAAAAATGGAAGCAAAACTGGATGACCCATATATTCTGATTACAGACAAGAAGATCGCCAATATTCAGGACATCCTTCCGCTGTTAGAGCAGATTGTACAGTCTGGAGCAAGACTTCTTATCATTGCTGAGGATATTGAGGGCGAAGCTCTTACAACACTGATTGTCAATAAACTGCGCGGAACATTCAACGTAGTAGCAGTAAAAGCACCGGGATATGGTGACAGAAGAAAAGAGATGCTTCAGGATATCGCAATCCTGACAGGCGGACAGGTGATTTCCGAAGAACTGGGAATGGATCTGAAGGAAGCTACACTGGATCAGCTTGGACGTGCAAAATCCGTAAAAGTTCAGAAAGAGAACACCGTAATCGTTGACGGATGCGGAGACAAAAAAGCAATTGAGGACAGAGTTGCTCAGATCAAAAAAGGTATTGAAGAGACAACATCTGATTTTGACAGAGAAAAATTACAGGAAAGACTTGCTAAACTGGCTGGCGGCGTAGCAGTTATCCGTGTAGGTGCTGCAACAGAGACAGAGATGAAGGAAGCAAAACTCCGCATGGAAGATGCTCTGAACGCTACAAGAGCAGCAGTAGAAGAAGGAATCATCGCAGGCGGCGGTTCTGCATACATCCACGCAGCAAAAGAAGTTGAAAAACTGGCTGAGGAACTGGAAGGCGATGAGAAGACAGGCGCAAAAGTAGTCCTGAAAGCTCTGGAGTCACCACTGTACCACATCGCATCAAACGCAGGTCTTGAGGGAGCTGTTATCATCAATAAAGTAAGAGAATCCGAACCGGGAGTTGGATTTGACGCTTACAAAGAAGAGTATGTAGACATGGTAAAAGAAGGAATCCTGGATCCTGCAAAAGTTACCAGAAGTGCATTACAGAATGCAACAAGCGTAGCATCTACACTGCTGACAACAGAATCAGTTGTAGCTACAATCAAAGAAGATGCACCAGCAATGCCAGCCGGAGCAGGCGGCGGAATGGGTATGATGTAATTTTGGAAACGGGACTTGGGCGGCGAAGGGGCCGCCGGCCATTTCGCTGACCGCTCCCGGCAGGCTTTGCGCATCAAGGCGGAAGAAAACCCGTTTTGGTGGGGGATTATGGCGGGGGGAGGCGGATTGTACTGGATGACAGTGTCGCTTAACCTCCTGATCTGAATGAAAGATTAGTTTTGGCAGTTCCGTCCGCAGCTCCGGCCGGAATCCTCTCCCGGGGAAAGTTTCTTGCCGACTTGATGAGACTAGCAGGGAAGGAGGCGGACAGGGGAAGTGGGCGGATGCATCCAGGAGGGCGGGATAAGCGGCTTCAATAAAATTTCAGATAAAATGCAGACCATTTCCCGAACCACAAGTTCGGGAAATGAGCAGACCCGCAGGAAAAGGTAGTGTAACCAATTCTGT
>LDAQ01000167.1 GCA_001028025.1 Faecalicatena fissicatena
TGATGCCGCCTGCGGCGCGAATGCATCGGCATTCGGGCCAAATGCGGCATGTACCTCCCTCTCCCTTCCGTTTTCTTCTACAGCTTCTTCGCGAAGTGTCAGGACATTTCACCAGCAGACATTGTCCCGCCAGGCGCCGGACTCGCTTTAGCATTTGCGTCCCCCATCCGCGGATGAGACTAAAGTTCACCCGCTATTTCTAAAGAATTCTTAAGAAAAGATAATTGTTATTTTATTGACAATATAAAGGAAACATGCTATATTCTTAGCAAGCAAGTAAAAGGGAGTAGCCGAACACCGAAAGGTGGGTTTGAAATCGTCACCCGATACCGAGAGGTATCCGTATCAAATGAGATGTGCAAGACTTTTATTGCGGCAGATATGTCGTATATAAAGGTCTTTTTTACTTTAATAAGACATAAGGTTTCAAGGATACAAACCGCTGTTCCCGTGGACCTATATAAAAGATGAACTATCTGCTGCATAAAAAGGGCACCAGAAAGGAGATTCTAATGATGAGAGAAAAGGAAAATGTTGTGGAGATGAACGAGGCGATTATCGCCGGGAAGAAAGCCCTGAACAGTATGAAGGCGGCAAAGGAAACATTAAACAGCGCTGGAAACTGGGGGATCTGGGATATGCTGGGAGGAGGGCTGTTTGTAGATATGATCAAGCACTCCAAGCTGGATGATGCGCAGGAAAAGCTGCAGGATGCAAAGTTTCAGCTTCAGATATTTCAGTGCGAGTTAAAAGATGTAGATCTGCCATATCATCTCGGCATAGAGATCTCTGATTTCCTGACATTTGCCGATTTCTTCTTCGATGGAATTATCGCTGACTGGCTGGTTCAGTCCAGGATAAACGATGCGAAGGAAGAATTAAACAATGCAATTGAACAGGTGGAAAAAATGGTTGAAAATTTGCAGAAATGGGAGAAACAACTGATGCTTGGAAAGGAGGCTGAACTCTAATGGGATGTATTGGAAATGTATTATGGTTTATATTTGGCGGATTTATCAGCGGTCTGAGCTGGGCAGTTGCAGGATGCCTGTGGTGTATCACGATCGTGGGAATGCCCGTTGGCATGCAGTGCTTTAAGTTCGCGGCGCTGAGCTTCTTCCCGTTTGGGAAAGAGGTACATTATGGCGGCGGAGCAGGATCCATGCTTTTAAATATCATCTGGATGATCGTGTCAGGAATTCCGCTGGCCATTGAGTCCGCAGTAATCGGGGCACTGCTCTGTGTGACAATCGTAGGGATTCCATTTGGGATGCAGCAGTTTAAACTTGCGAAACTGGCGCTGATGCCATTTGGCGCTGAGGTTTATTAAAGAGAGAACATGGAATGTTAATTAAAAAAAGAGCTCTGACGTTCGGGGTAAGACCCGGATGTCAGAGCTTCTTTGTCTTTCTCAGTTTATAAATGTAGTTGTCTGATCCATAAAATATAATTCGCCGTGAACATCTCTCATGTAGATGTGTATCTGATAATCGCCGGTCTTATAGTTATACGTTGCAATATCTACATCTATATGATAACTGCCATCTTCCTGCTGCTCCAACGGAATCCACTGTAAATCACTCTGATCTTCCTCAGTCCATATGGCAGCAAGCACGGATTCCACTCCGTCCTGAACATTTTCCGGAGCGCTTACATTAACAGGGAAAGTGTTAAAATCATAATTATACTCCCCAATGTTTACTGCAGCTTTAGGAGTTTCTTCCTCTATTAAGCCTTCTCTTATTAAGAGTTCTGGTCTGTTTTCATCAAGGTCAGCCAGTTCTTCCATTAACTGTGATTTACGTGAAAGCTCTTTTTTCATAGTTTCAGTACCGAAGCGTTCTGTTAATGTAGGCTTTTCGGAGAACAGATTTGTGCCAAGTCCTAAGCGGTCTCCGTTAATTTCCGCGCCCATGCTGGCAAGTGTGGTCGGGAAATTATCAAAAGTAGTATAGTCGCGGGTATCTGAAGTCGTATTTTCTACAGCTGAATTGATATAGGTTGTATAGACTTTCCGTGTATAGCTGTCGTCAATATCCTGACAGAAATCGCTGTCCATTGTAGGATGGTCACCGGAGATGACGATAGTTGTATTCTCATAGAAACTTTGATTTTGTATCCAGGTGATAAAGTCAGCTACCTGTTTGCTGGAACAAGCCATTACGTTTGAATATTGATCATCGCCGAATGTATCGGGGCAGATCTCGCAGGGGTAGCCGTCTTCAAAATGTGTATCAACGGTCAGCAGAGTCAGGTTGAAAGGAGTGTCCTGTTCGGAAAGCTCAAGCAGTTTATCTTCTGCAAACTGAAATAATTTCTGATCTTCAAATCCCCACCATGCACGGTAATCTTCCGGGATCCAGCCCACTTCTTTTGCATATTCGTAATCGAGTATGTCATAGTTACCATGTTCAGTATAGTATAGCTCCCTGCCGCCAAATACAGCATCAGACCCAATCATTAAGGTCTGGGAATAGCCTTCCTGTTCCAGGATATCTCCCAGAGTTACTGTATTAGCAAAGAAAGAGTTCTGTGTGTCCATCGAATTGGACTCAATGGATATGCTCAGGGGAATCCCGGATGACTGAGAGAACATTGCCGCAATGGTCCAGGTAGCACCAGGCATGGCGTATCCGCCGTTTAATGCGGCTGAATTCCCGGAAAAATCTTCATTTTCCCGTGCAAGAGCCGTTAATTCAGGTATTACATTTTCTTCAAATGCTCCGCCGTTTTCTTCGTCCGCATAGGTTGTTTCCATAGATTCTAAAAATATGTATATCAGATTCCGCTTTTGTTCGGGAAACGTGATTTCTGTGTCTCTGGGATCAATGTAATTGTCATCAATAAACGTTGAGTAAACGCCCTGATCCGCTACATAAGTCCCAACATCCAGATTGTCCCATGCATAGCTGACAGACTTTCCTGCGGCAAGCAGCGGAACAATTATGCCGACTGCCATGATAAGATTGTATACTTTCTTCCGTTTTCTAAAACTGGTAAAAAGGATAACTACAAGGAATAAAATCAGAATTGCGGGAACCGCACATGAGTTCAGGTATTCCTGAATCATACTTTCGTTCGTGCCCTCCAGGGGGGCGGTTAAATGGTACATGAGCTCATCCATGGAGAGATTGCTCCAGGTTTGGAACATCCATATTATACTGAAGCAAAGTAAAGTGGCAGTCGTACTTAATATCACTGCCAGCAGTGTTCCGATTCCGCGGAAAAAGTTTTTTATCTTTGATAGTATTTTTTTCATTTTACACATCCTCTGTCTTTTTAAATTAACTTCTATTATTATAATGCGTAAACTATTTTGTTGCAAGATATTTAATGGGTTTACAGGTACAAAAAATTACACCCAATTCTGGTGGGTTTTGCCTGATTTCTCATGGATTAAGATGGGAAAAGAAGCAGAATATGTTGTAAAGACACCGGACTTTCCTGTATAATAGAAAGAGTTGCGGTTCTTTTGAACCGTAAGGCAGGAGTAAAAAGAGAGGTACAGACTAAATGGACATTAATCAGAAACTGACGGAAGAACTGGAAGTAAAGCGCTGGCAGGTAGATGCGGCGGTAAAGTTAATTGATGAAGGCAACACAATTCCTTTTATTTCACGATACAGGAAAGAGGCAACAGGGTCTTTGGATGATGAGCAGCTGCGTAAGCTGTATGAAAGACTGATTTACCTGAGGAATCTGGAAGAGAAAAAGGAGCAGGTGCTATCCAGTATAGAGGAACAGGGCAAGCTGACAGCAGAACTCAAAGCGCAGATACTGGCGGCAGAGACTCTTGTGGTGGTGGAAGATTTATACCGCCCTTACCGGCCAAAACGCAGAACCAGGGCCACGATTGCAAAAGAGAAGGGGCTTGAGCCTTTGGCAGCGGTTATTATGCTGCAGCAGACGAAGGAACCCCTGGAGAAAGAAGCCAGGAAGTATATTTCTGAGGAGAAAGGCGTCGGCACCGCTGAAGAGGCTATCGGAGGGGCAAAAGATATTATTGCGGAATCAATATCCGATGAGGCCGATTACAGAAGCTGGATCCGGAAAATTACAACACAGAAAGGAAAAGTGATCTCTGTGGCAAAGGATCCCGAGGCTGAGTCTGTCTATGAGATGTATTATGATTTTGAGGAGCCGGTGTCCAAACTGGCGGGGCATCGCATACTGGCGCTCAACCGTGGGGAGAAAGAAAAAGTGCTGACGGTGAAGTTAGAGGCTCCTGAGGAAGATATTATCCGCTATCTGGAGAAGAAAACGATCCGTCAGAATAATCCATACACTTCCCCGGTATTGAAAGATGCAGTGGAAGACAGTTACAAGCGTCTGATTGCACCTGCTATTGAGCGGGAGATACGCAATGAGCTGACAGAGAAGGCAGAGGATGGCGCTATAGAGGTCTTTGGAAAAAATCTGCACCAGCTTTTGATGCAGCCTCCGATTGCAGGACATGTTGTACTGGGGTGGGATCCGGCTTTCCGCACAGGCTGTAAGCTGGCCGTCGTGGACGAAACAGGAAAAGTGCTGGGGACAACCGTTATCTATCCCACCGCACCTACAACTCCCCAGAAAATAAAAGCGTCCAAAGATTTGCTGAAAAAAATCATTGCGAAGTATAATATTACACTGATTTCCGTGGGAAATGGTACTGCATCCCGGGAGTCAGAACAGATCATTGTGGAGCTTCTTAAAGAAATTCCGCAGAATGTACAATACGTCATCGTTAATGAGGCTGGTGCTTCTGTCTATTCTGCAAGCAAGCTGGCATCCGAGGAATTCCCCAAATTTGATGTCGGCCAGAGAAGTGCGGCGTCCATTGCAAGGCGGCTGCAGGACCCTCTCGCAGAGCTGGTAAAGATTGATCCCAAATCAATCGGAGTCGGACAGTATCAGCATGATATGAACCAGAAGAAGCTGGGCGAATCCCTGAATGGAGTAGTAGAAGACTGTGTGAATAAAGTTGGTGTGGATTTGAATACGGCGTCTGCGCCGCTTCTATCTTATATATCCGGTATTACGGCTGCTATTGCAAAAAATATTGTTGTTTACAGGGAAGAAAACGGCAGATTCACGAATCGGAAGGAACTGCTTAAAGTAGCCAAGCTGGGGCCGAAAGCGTATGAGCAGTGCGCAGGTTTTATGCGTATTATGGATGGAAAGAATCCTTTGGATGCAACCGGGGTTCATCCGGAATCCTATGAGGCAGCGGAGAAACTGCTGTCCAGGCAGGGATTTAAGCCGCAGGATATTACAGGAGGCAATCTGACAGGACTTTCTCTTACGATCAAGGACTATAAGAGTCTGGCAGAGGAGCTGGGAGTCGGGGAGATTACACTGCAGGATATTGTGAAGGAACTGGAAAAGCCGGCCCGCGATCCGCGTGATGAAATGCCGAAGCCGATTCTGCGCACGGATGTGCTGGATATGAAGGATTTGAAAGAAGGAATGATTTTGAAAGGAACTGTGCGTAATGTCATTGATTTTGGCGTGTTTGTGGATATAGGAGTACACCAGGACGGGCTGGTTCATATATCTCAGATTACGGACAGATATATCAAACATCCGCTGGAAGCTGTCAGCGTGGGGGATATTGTGGATGTGAAAGTAATGAGTGTAGACCTCAAGAAAAAAAGGATTCAGCTTACCATGAGGGGGCTGACTTAGGGGGTTTTTAGTAAACGGATAGCCGGGCTGGCTATCCGTTTTGTATACAGGGGATTTGGGGCGAAGGATGTTCGTACCGGTTTTAATCCCCTATAGAGCGATCTGTTTTGTGTGCCTGAGATTAAAGGCGACGCACTGCACCTCTGAGCTTCGGACCCAGGATAGAGGCAATTATGATCTTTGCCAGGTCTCCGGGGAGGTAGGGAAGGACTCCAGCGGCCAGGGCGGCAGGGAAATCCAGATTCATCTGGAGGGCCAGCCAGGTGGTCCCAAAGAGATAGCAGACCAGGGTGCCGAGGACCATGCCCAGGATGGCATAGTGGAGACGGGCTGAAAAGTGGTCTATGAAGAAACCAGCTATGAGGGCCAGAAAGATGAAGCCTATCAGGTAGCCTCCTGTGGGGCCGGCGAGTTTCCCTAGGCCGCCGGTAAAGGAGGAGAAGACGGGAAGGCCCACTGCTCCCAGCAGGAGGTAGGTGATGAAGCTGATGGTACCAAATTTCATGCCCAGGACGTAGACGGTGATATAGACGGCCAGATTGGTGAAGGAGATTGGCACGGGGCTGAAGGGAAGGGGGATCGCGAAGGGACCCAGTATACATGTTAATGCTGTCATAACTCCGAGTAGTGTCAGCTGTTTTGTTGTGATAAATGGTTTTTTAGCGGATGTGTTTTCCATGGTGCATTTCCTCTCATTTTGTATTTTATGGTATTAGTATAAAAGAAATTAAATGGAATGTCAACCTAAAATAAACTTGAGTTTCCGCAAAATGT
>LDAQ01000017.1 GCA_001028025.1 Faecalicatena fissicatena
GCGGCAGTTAGAGGAAAGCCGTGAAATCAGTCAGAAAAAATCTGCTTCCGAAGCAGATTTTTAGAACGCCTGAGGCGTTTAATCATCAGATTAAACGGTGAATGCGTTCGGTTCTGACTGATTTTGCGGATTTCCTCTTACTGCCGCTTAGCGCAGCGGCTGTATTTCCAACAGGACAGGTGCTTTTCACAGTCCGTCCCGGCTCACGGTAAGCGCCCCCTTCGTCCGCTCCCGAGGCTAAAGCTCATGAGCTAAAACTTATGCAGCATTTTTTACGGCGTCCCTGAAAAACATGACAGCCGTATACAGCATCACTACTATAATAATCCATGTCAGGACCTCCAGCGGAAGTGACCGTACAATGTAGAATGCAATGAATATTCCCACCGCACCTCCGATGGTCAGCCAGGCAGCTGCAGCCCTGTCGTAATTACTTTTCTTAATGAATGCAAATCCACAGGACGGCATCAGAAATGCACAGGATCCGAACATTACCGGAAATGCAATTTTTACATTCAGACCCAGGGCGCTGCACAGGGCAATACAGGGAGTGTAGAGCCCTACTCCGATTGTCATAAGCGCTCCCAGAAGGAAGTTCACGCCGACTGCCACAATCAGCTTCCAGCCGATCAGCCCTGTTGCTGTACCTGCGATCCCAAAAGGTCCGATCTCCATCAGACGGCATCCCATCATAATTGCCAAAAATACCAGCGCCCCGCCCAAAGCATACCGTACCACCCTGACCGGCCATTTTGATACAATACTGGCTCCGATTAACGAACCTATAATTGCCCCCACAATCATAGATACCAGTGTCAGCGGCGCAACCTCGACCAGACCGAGGAACAATAGAAACTCCGTCATGACCGGGATGCAGTCCCCAACATTCAGTGTCCCGGGCATAATTTTATCAGAGCTGGATTTTGTCAGTTTAAAAGCCGCCTGCGTGGTCGCAAAACTTCCGATGCCTAGAGTGTCAAAAAAATTCGTGATGACACCGATCACAAACAGGGTGACATGCTTCCGCCCCTTAAAGTCCTCCTTGTGATTCATACAGTCCTTCACAAATACCACTGCAAACACAAGCGCATAGGCTACAATCGCCACCCTTAAAATTGTTGTTACATAATTCACGATGTATTCTCCTCTCTTTTCTCTTGTAAACATGCCATTTGAGCTGGATTTATTAGAATAAAGCCTATACATTCTTCCAATAAAGTTTTATCTGCTTATTATGAATTTATCTTCCCAAAATAATGTCAACATTTTTTCTATAATTTACACATTTAGTATGTCTCAAAACCCATCAAATTAAATCTATTTCCTGTGATTATAATTTCCATATATATGTATTTCTGTGCTATAATTTTTTTATACTCAGGGGATGTTCTTTTGCAGATAAGCCGGACGTCCACACCCCGGATTTTATGAAATATTTCCAGGTTTACAAAGTATCTGATTATAGCGAAGCGATAGCAATTTCCTGATAATCTAATTCAAATTTGCCCGCAGATCCAAAACAAGCCTATAAGGCTAAAATATTTTCAGATTAAAAAAAGAAAAGAGGTATGATTATGAACGTTACCGAAGCAATCCAATCCCGCAGAAGCATAAGGAAATTCAAGGACACCCCGGTCCCGGAAGACCTTCTCCGAAGACTTGCCGATGCCGGAAGACTTGCGCCCAGCGCCAGCAATCTCCAGGCATGGCATTTTATCTTCGTCACAGACCCCAAACTCGTCGCCAAAGTCGACCTGTTCAGCCCCGGACTCAGCGGCCATCCCCCCGTCATCCTGGTAATCTGTTCCGACATGGAATACGCCCTCGAGCACGGTTCTCGCAATTCTGAAATATACGGCTGTATGATGGATGCCTCCATGGCAGCCGAAAACATCATGCTCTCTGCCCTAGAAGAAGGCCTCGGCACCTGTGCCATCAAGTCCTACACCGATGCCGCCATACGCAAGCTTCTCCGTCTCCCCAATACATACCGCATAGAAATGCTGATGTCCATAGGTTACCCCGAGGGGGCCCCCAGAGACCCCAGAAGAATCCGCCTCGAACAAATCATACACTTCAATCAATGGGAGGAAGAAAAATGAAAAACAAAGAAGCCAGTCTCGAACTCTTAATCTACATGATCACCAGTGCCGCCGGCCTCGCAAACGAGCCCCGCATCTACGGCCCCCTCAGACTAATAGAGGCCTCCCAGCGCCTCTGCCAGCTTCTCCTCGAAGAGTCCCCCGAAAATCAGGACCTCAAAGACCTCATCACACTAATAGAAGAAGGCAAACACAAATGCACCTCCGACGAGCCCGCCTTCTACCAAATGCTCCAGGACTCCGCCGCCAAACTGGTAGACCTAATATAATGATACTCTCCCACCCTGCCCACTCCATCCGCCTCTCCCGCCCACCCGGCCGGAAGGCGCCCCTCCTACTCCAAAAACTCCTTCAGCTCTGCCATAAAGGTATTTACGTCTTTAAATTCCCGGTACACAGAAGCAAACCTTACATAAGCAACCGGATCCAGTGCCCTCAGCTTGTCCATCACGATCTCCCCGATCAGGCTGCTTGGAATTTCTTTTTCTTCACGGTTGAAAATCTCCAGTTCAACTGCATCTATCGTCCGCTGAATCTCCGATGCAGGAACGGGCCTCTTATAGCAGGCGCTTAAAACGCCCTGCTCAATCTTGGCGCGGTCATATTGTTCTCTGTTGTTGTCTTTCTTGATGACGATCAGCGGAATGGTTTCAACTTTTTCATAGGTTGTGAAACGTTTTCCACACTCATCGCAGGAACGCCTTCTGCGTATGGAATTATTATCTTCCGCTGGTCTTGAGTCAATTACTCTTGTATCAGGATTTCCACAATAAGGACATTTCATAATATATTCCGCCTTTCCTCCCATTTCTTCCCCCATTATACACAATAACTAGAACTTTTGCAAAAACTTTTCTTCCTGTATTTCCACCAAAATAATATCGGGCCCGATCTTCTTGATACAGCGCCATGGAATGACGAATTCGCAGTCTGTTCCAAGGAAACCGCAGATTTTCCCCGGCCCCGGAATGATGATGGCTTCCACCCTGCCTTCTTTGATGTCAATATCTACATCCACAACGCATCCAAGCCTTTTGCAGTCACATACATTAATAACTTCCTTCTCCCGCAATTCACATAATCTCATAATCTCACCACACCAAAAATGCCCGCATATAGCAGCAGCTTCTCTCACTGTTACTATATGCGGGCATCCAATAATGCGTGTTAAATTGCCATTACCTTTTCACTCTCAAATGCTTTTGCGATCACACCGATTAATACGGCTCCCAGTACAAGCGTAACCCCCAGCGTGATTCCGTACTGCATCATGGTCACTTCCTGGGTCAGGATCCCCTGCAGAGTCAGCGAAGTATTATAAATAGGCACTGCATAGAACCATTCGTGAGGGGTCTTTGTGGTGAACATTGTAGTGATCCCCAACACCAGTACCAGCATGTAAACCGGCATCACATAAGAATTTGCCTCCTTTACGGTCTTTGCAAATACGGACACCAGAACAATAATTGCCGAATACAGGAATGCGATTGCCACAAGCAAAGCCGCCATCATGGCTATCTGTCTTGAATTCAGCGAAAGATCCAGCCCCATATCTCCGCCCATTCCGCTCATCATCTGCGGCATGAAGGCCACCATAGCCCCCACATATACGACAGAAGATACTCCTGAGATAATCATCAACGAAAACACTTTTCCCAGTACAATCGAACTTCTCTTGATCGGAGAAACCAGAAGGCTTGCCATCGTGCCCCTCTCTTTTTCTCCTGCTACCATGTCTGTTCCGATTCCCATTGCTCCTGCAAATAAAAGAATGGTTACAAAATAAGGAAGCATCATACCCAGTACTTTGCCGCTGGCTTTTTCCTCGTCCTGGATTACCATATCAGGGTTATCTGAATTCACTGTAAATACGGTCAGTCCTTCCATATCCTCTACACGGTCGGATAAAAGCAGCTGCCTGTATGCCTCCAGAACGCCATTCGACACTGTATCGTAAGCGGCGCGCGAATAGTCTTCAGAAGGGTTGTAATAAGTCTTAACCTGTGGAACTGGTGCTCCTGTCTGATAACCGGATACCTCATCTAAAAATCCTTCCGGAAATTCAATGAGCAGATCTGCTCCGCCATTTTTAATCATATCTTCTGTCCCGGCTCTGTCGCTGACCGTATAAATATCACATTCTTTGTCAGCGGCCTTTAAAAAATCATCAAAACCTGCCGGCGCATTCTGAAGATATATAATTGAATTGTGTGCCTCCACATCTTTCTGGGCACTGCTGCTCAGACTGCTGACCAGCGTCATAATTCCCACCATGATAATCACTGGAAGGAAAAAGACTGAGAATATCATCTTCTTGTCCTTGAAAACTCTTGCCAGCTCTTTTCCACATATTTGCTTAATCCCGCTCATCTTACTTTCCTCCCTTCTGAATTCTGTAAAGCTCGAAAAAGGCGTCTTCCAGATCTTCTGTGTTCGTGTCATGAAGAATCTGATCCAGACTTCCCTCCGCCACCTTGCAGCCATCTATAATAATTCCAATTCTGTCACAGATTTTTTCAGCCTCTGACATGACGTGGGTGGAAATAATTACAAGCTTGCCTTCGTCTCTTAACTTTTTCAGATAATCGGTAACGCCGCGTGCTGTCACTACGTCCAGTCCGTTGGTCGGCTCGTCAAAGATAACGATATCCGGATCATGCACCAGACATACCGCAATTGCAGCTTTTTGAGCCATACCTGTAGACAGCTCTTTGATCTTTTTATGTGAAAAGTCTTTGATTCCAAAGTATGCAAACAGTTCTTCTTTTCTTGTTTTCAGCTTATCCTCCGGAATGTTATGTAACCTTCCGAAGAAATCGAACATATAGTCCACCGAAAACTGGGGATCCAGCTTGATGTCTCCGGTCAGAAAGCCGATCTTTTCTCTTACTTTTTCCGGCTCCTGCTGTACTTCATGACCAGATACGAATATCTCCCCTTTTGTCGGCTTGATAATCGTGGAAATACACCGCAGCGTGGTTGTCTTTCCAGCGCCGTTCGGCCCCAGCAGTCCGTATATCTCTCCCTGTTTTGCCGCAAGACTCAGGTCATTCACCGCAGTCTTTATGGGATCTGTGGTCTTGGATTCCTTCATTTGCTTTTTATTAAGTTTATAAATCTTAGTCAGGTTTTTGATCTCTATCATGATCTCCCTCCTCATTCTGTACTATTGTGTTAGTACAACTATATATCCTTGTTATAGATTTGTCAATAAGAATATTTTTCCTTTCATAGCCTTTCAATCTCCCCTTAAATAGACTACAATATAAAAAATAGTAAGGCTCGAAAATAAGGAGGATTATCTATGAAAGAAACAATATTGCTTTTTCACATTCCCGATAAAGAAAAGCTTTTAAAAATTGAAATGGCGCTCTTCCCACTCCATGTCCGCCTGAAACATGTGAAAGAGGAAGAATATCACCAGCCCCTCGGCGTGCTGGCGGGCATAAAAGACGCCGTTCCTGCCGAAGGTACCTATACAGGAAGTGCCCTGCCCGATACGATGGTCGTCTTTGCCTTCTTTGATGACAACCGTCTGAACCAGGCACTTGCCGCGTTGAAAAAAAGTGGGGCCGGCCCGCTGCCCTATAAAGCAGTCCTGACTCCAACCAACCAGTTCTGGACTGCCCACGAGTGCTTTACAGAACTGAAACGTGAACATGAGGCTATGACTCCTTAACGGATCATAGCTTCTTTTCATAATATTTCTTCACAATTACTGTGACAAGAAAATACAGCATCAATATTCCCCATGCCGTCCAGAATACTGCAAAGTTAAAAAATCCGGAAATTAAGAGGACAACATAGCAGACTCCCATAACAATTAACCCCGTCCAGTAGGATGTTTTTTCCACAATCATTTTATTTCTCTCATCTGATATTTTTAGCCGTTCCTCGCGCAGAAGCTTTTCATTTTTCAAAAGCTTTTTTGACTTAAAGATCTCCTTCACCGCAAATATTAGTACGGCTACGCCGGTTCCTGTAAAGACTCCGCATAAAAAGCCTTCCTGATATTCTCCGCCTCTGAGCATCATCACAATTGCCACAGCAATCGTAAGCACACCCACACCGCACATAAAAATATCGATCCTGATCCTGCCCTTTAATTTCTCCCTGTATTCCTCATCTGTCTTTGCTCCCTGACGCAGCGCTTTTATAAACATATATTTTCCTCCTCCAGATTAAAAATAAAAATATCCTCAATATTGACTCCAAAATACTGGGCAATCTTATGTGCCAGTATTAATGACGCATTATACCTGCCGTTCTCCAGAGAAATGATCGTCTGCCTGGTCACCTCGACTGCATCTGCAAGCTCACTCTGCGTAATTCTCCGTTCTTTCCTCAGCTGTTGAATTTTATTTTCCAAAAACATACCCCATTTCTAATCACCATATTCACTACTGTTTTCCTCCATAAAACATAGACCTCTTATACTCTTTTATTCTCTGGTAAGACTTTTCCGGCAGGATTCCGATCAGCATCAGACAGATCGCCATCCCCAGAAGGAATCCCTTAACCAGTTCCGGTGCATTCGTAAACTGCTGAAGTAACAGAGCCAGTGCATTAAACGCCAGACCAAACTTTAATTCTTTCCTCATGTCACCATTCCTCATAATCACCACACTCCTTTGCCCCTGCATAAAATGTATAGTTTATTTTACATTTCGAGTATAGTACGCTTTACATTAAATGTCAAGCACATTTTACATTCTTCAAAGGGGTCTGACCCCTTTGAAGTACACAAACAAGGGCCTGCAAGTTTTTTGTTTCTTGCAAGCCCTTTTTCTTTACTCCTGTATTTAACTTCTTATGCGAAACATTTTCCTGACTACCGGGGTGTAATCTCCCCTCCGCCATCCAGCTTGACGGTCTTTCCTGCAAGCCAGCTGTTCGCGCTGTCTGTGCTGTCATAATAAATGTTATATCCTTCTGATTCAATATTACTGCACGACTGATCTACATTCTTCAATACGTTTACATAGGTGTCTCCTGTTAGTTTCCATTTGGCATCTTCCATCAGGGAGACTTTTATATATTTTCCTTTATTATCGCTGTTAATACTGCCGCTGAAGGTTGAGCCTTCTTTCAGTTTCAGATTCACGGTGCTGATCTCATCACAGATTATTCTGCCTTTCAGCTTTTGATCCACTGCAGTCAGTGTGAGGTTCCCCCCGTTGCTTCCCGGGGTTCCCCAGCTGTTTATATTGTTGCCGGATACTTTGACCAATACATCTCCTTTGTATTTTAACTCTGTATTTTTCAGAATCACATTGGCCTCTGTGTTTGTCACAAAGAACATCGGGCCTTCCATTGTAGCTGTCAGCTTTGTATCCTCAGTATTCAGTCGGGAGATTCCTTCCCCGGTGCTGTCAGGGCTGCTCTGATATAACATCACGCCGTACTCCCCTGAACCGGAGAGATCACAGCCTCTCAGCGTTACTGTATTGCTGCCTTCTATCATTAGAATCTGGCTTGCATCCGCAGTGCCTTCCAGCTTTTCAGCAGATATGGTTCCCGCCGCATAAATACATGGACTGCTGGCCCCGGTTGACCGCACGGTACCGCCCTGTACGGACACACTGCCGCTTCCCCGTTCTGCCGCCACCGGTGAACAGCGGGTGCCACTTGTCGTAATTTCTATGTTTTCTGCCTTAACCTGGCCTCCATATGTAGCATAAATCCCTTTCGAAGAATTGCCGGAAGTACTGACCTTCACATTATCCGCATGAATAAGCGCTCCCTTTCCGGTTGCAAATACCGCGTTTGCCCCCTCCGCCGCGGATGTAATCTCGCTTTTACTGATACTGGATTCACTCCCTGCTGTAGTTACAAATACCGCATTCACGCCATAATAATTACTCTCATCTGCACTGGATGTATCTCCTGATTTTGTCAGCTTCCCTTCTGTCATGGTGAGCGTTCCGCCATTCTCTACCAGAACCGCATTCTGGTTCTCGTCACTTGTGCTGACAGATTCTGATTCCGAGTTCTCACTCTTCCCATCCACCTGCAGCATACCACTTAACTCAATGCTCCCCTGTGCGTCTTCATCTGCCCGTTCCTCTTGTGGCACTTCAGCCGTTACTTTACCGGAGTTTACTGTATCTGTCTCTTTGTCTTCGGTTCTCCCCTGATGGCTGCATCCTGTAAATACAAACGACAAAACTGCTATCCCTAAAAATAGCCTTCTAATACTCTTTTTCATTCAACCATCCTTTCTGCCCCTTATTACCCCACCATTGTATGAAGAAAATTTGAATACCATGTAGTAGAATTGTGTTTTTTCTGTGAACAGGAAGTATCTTCCACTATAGCAAAGTGGGCAAGCCCACCTCAACTCCCCATCTCCTTACTCATGAGGGGCTTTTTATGATATAGGAAATTCCAGAGGAATTCCCTATATCATAAAAAATCCGGTGCTGCACTGCCCCGCATCTCTTAGCAGTACCGCACCGGTTCCTGTTTTCTTTGTTTTCCTTATACTATTGCACAGCCTGTTATCAGTGCGCAAACTGGCTTTCATAAAGATTCTTATAAAACCCGCCGACTCTGAGCAGCTCTTCATGATTCCCCTGCTCTATAATATTTCCGTCTTTCATTACCAGAATAACATCCGCTTCCCGTATCGTGGACAGACGGTGGGCTACAATAAAGCTGGTCCGCCCTTCCATCATCTTCTGAAATGCTTCCTGTATCTTAATTTCCGTTCTTGTATCAATCGAGGAGGTCGCCTCATCCAGAATCAGCATGGGCGGCAGGTTCAGCATAACCCTTGCGATACAAAGCAGCTGCTTCTGCCCCTGGGAAAGGTTGCCGCCTTCTTCCTGAATAAAGGTATCGTATCCGTCTTTCATCCGCTTAATAAAACCATGTGCATGGGCCGCCTTTGCAGCGGCTATGATATCTTCCCGCGGAGTATTCGGACGACCATAGGCAATGTTCTCCTCAACAGTCCCCGATTTCAGCCAAGTTTCCTGCAGCACCATGCCATAGTTTGCCCGCAGGCTGTCCCTTGTTACTTCACGGATATCATGTCCGCTCAGAATAATCTGCCCCGCATCCACATCGTAGAACCTCATCAGAAGGTTAATCAGAGTTGTCTTCCCGCAGCCGGTAGGCCCCACAATTGCAATCTTCTGGCCCGGTTTTACTTCCAGCTTCAGATGCTCCAGCAGAGTAACCTCCTTCTTATAGGAAAACGAAACATCCTCAAGCTTCAGACTCCCGTCCGCCTGCCCCATCGCGGCGGCATCCGGGTCATCCGGGATCTCCGGAGTCTCTTCGATAAAATCAAAAACCCGCTTCGCACATGCAAATGCATTCTGCAGCTCCGTTACCACGCTGGATATCTCGTTAAAGGGCTTTGTATACTGATTAGCATAACTCAGAAAACAGGACAGCTGCCCGACGGAGATCGCCCCGCTTATAGCCGTAAATGCTCCGACGATACCGACTCCCGCATACACAAGCCCGTTGACAAACCTTGTACTGGGATTCGTAATGGAGGAGAAAAAGATGGCCTTCAGGCTTACTTCCTGCAGCTTGCCATTGATCTCGTCAAACCGGTCCAGAGCCCGTTCCCCGTAGCCGAATGCCTGGACAACCTTCTGATTGCCGACCATTTCATCTACCAGTGACGTCATCTTGGCCCGCGCCTCGGACTGCGCCCTGAACATCGTATACGTTCTCTTTGCAATAAAGCTGGCTACAAAAAGGGACAGAGGCGTAATCAGAACGACAACAAGTGAGATTTTTACATTAATGGACAGCATAAAGATCAGCGTACCGACAATCGTCACGATCCCCGTAAACAGCTGTGTAAATCCCATCAGCAGACCGTCTGAGAACTGTTCCACATCCGTAATAATCCTGCTGATCGTCTCGCCGTACTGATGGCTGTCAATGTATCTTAAAGGAAGAATCTCCAGCTGCGCAAAGGCACGGGTCCTCACATCTTTTACAACACGGTAGGTAATCGTATTATTGCACAGATTCATGAGCCACTGTGCCGCACTTGTAATAAATATAACCACAGCCAGGATTTTCAGGATATAAAAAATAGAATCAAAATCCACCTGACCGGTTCCTATAATATCATCAATTGCATTTCCCGTAAGTATCGGTGCGTACAGCGTCAGGGCAACCGATATTACCGCAAAGACCAGTGAGAGTGCCAGGTAGTGCAGGTAGGGTTTTATGAAACGCAGAATCTTCTTAACAGTACCGTCATTTCTTCGTGACATTCTAGCCCACCTCCTCTCTGGAAAGCTGCGAATAACAGATCTCCTGATATACCTGGCAGCTTCCAAGCAGCTCTTTGTGCGTACCGCAGCCCGCAATCTCCCCATCATCCAGAACAATGATCCGGTCCGCATACATAATAGAAGCTGCCCGCTGGGATACAATAAATACGGTCATCCCTGACGTATCCTCCTTGAGCGCCCTGCGCAGCCTGGAATCCGTGGCAAAATCAAGCGCCGATGCACTGTCATCCAATATCAGTACCTGGGGCTGCCTCACCAGTGCCCTTGCAATCGTAAGCCGCTGCCTCTGCCCGCCGGAAAGATTCTTGCCCCCCTCACTGACTATGGTATCCAGCCCTTCCGGCTTATTTTCTACAATCTCCAGTGCCTGAGCCGTCTTCAGAGCGCTTCTGATCTCTTCATCCGAGGCATCTTCTTTTCCCATCTTCATGTTTTCCCGGATGGTCCCATGAAACAGGACCGCCTTCTGCGGAACAACACCGATTGCCTCCCGCAGAACGCCGAGCTCCCACGCCTTCACATCCGTGCCGTTCACACATACAGCACCCTTGCTGACATCATAAAAACGAGGGATCAGATTCACAAGCGTGGATTTACCGCAGCCTGTTCCCCCAATAATTCCTATAGTCTCGCCCACTTCTGCGCTGAAAGAAATGTGTGACAGTGCCGGTGCCTGGCTTCCCTCATAAAAAAAGGTGACATCCTGCATCGTAACCCGCGGAAGAGGATCCGTACCAAAAACGTTTTTTCCGCCTTTCTGTGCGTTTTCTGGACCATCCGTAATTCCGGGTTTCAGATCAAATACTTCATTGATTCTGCCTGCAGAAGCCATCGCTTTCGTAAAAGAGACGATCAGGTTGGCAAGCGCCACCAGAGCCAGCAGTATCTGAGTCATGTAGTTCACAAGCGCAATCACTTCCCCCTGCTTGATCCTGCCCGCTTCCACAGCACCCCCGCCGTACCAGACAACTGCAATAATGCCCAGATTTACAAGTACATAGGTCATCGGATTCAAAAGAGCGGAAATCTTTCCTACAAGCTGCTGATACCGCATCAGCCTGCTGCTCTTTTCCTCAAACTCCTCTTTTTCCTGATTCTGTGTCCTAAATGCCCTGATCACACGAATCCCGGCCAGATTCTCACGGGTGGAAAGCAGAACCTGATCCAGGCTTTTCTGGACATTTTTATACAGAGGAATCGTGAGCATCATAATGCCATATATTACAAGAGACATTACAGGCACCGTGATTAAAAATATAACCGCCACTTTCACATCAATGGTAAAGGACATAATCATTGCCCCCACAACGATGAACGGGGAACGCAGAAACAGTCTGAGCACCAGATTCACCCCCGACTGCACCTGGTTAATGTCGCTTGTCATACGCACAACCAGCGTGGAGCTGCCTGCCTTGTCGATCTCTGCATAGGACAGCAGGCCGATATGACGGAACAGTTCATGCCGCAGTCCGGTTCCGAATCCAACCGCCGCTTTGGCCGCAAAATACTGTGCCAACAGTGAACAGCCAAGCCCCAGCACGCCGAACACCACGAGAACCGCACCCATTTTCCATATATATGGTACATTCCGGTACCGGATGCCCACATCAATAATCTGTGCCATAATCAGGGGCACAATCAGTTCAAACGCAGCTTCGAGCAGTTTAAACAGCGGCCCTACAATACTTTCTTTCTTATAACCGTTCAGAAACGGCAGTAATCTTCTCACGCTTTTTTCCTCCAAGTCCGTTATATTGCACGACTGTATTGTAACAGACAATACCTTTACTGTAAATGTTTCCCATTATTCATTTTTTGAGCACGAATTCCCTATAAAAGTATTGACTTTTTAACGCCAAAAGAATATTGTATTAGTTAAGTAATACAAGTTGCATTATACTAAATCATGGAGGGATGATTCATGGAACCACTCATTAAAGTTGAGAACATACATAAAATCTACAATCCCGGCGAAAACGAGGTGCGAGCACTGGACGGCATAGATCTGGAAATCGGAAAAGGTGAATTTGTCGCAATCATAGGCCACTCAGGTTCCGGCAAGTCCACACTGATGAACATGCTGGGCTGTCTTGACGTCCCCTCTTCAGGAAATTACTTTCTGAACGGACACGATGTTTCCAAACTGACAGATAACCAGCTGTCAGATATCCGGAATAAAGAAATCGGCTTCATATTCCAGGGCTTTAACCTGATCACCAATCTCGATGCAGTGGAAAATGTAGAGCTGCCGCTGATCTACCGCGGACTGGGCAAACAGAAACGTCGCAAGATAGCGGTCGAAGCGCTGAATAAGGTCGGACTTGGCACGCGTATGAAACATAAGCCAAGCGAGCTTTCCGGAGGACAGCAGCAGAGGGTTGCCGTAGCACGTGCGATTGCTGCACAGCCGCCGATCGTACTGGCAGATGAACCAACCGGTAACCTGGACACTAAATCCACCAAAGAAATCATGGAGATTCTAAAGGGCCTCCACAGGGGCGGCCGAACCGTCATCATCATCACTCACGATGACGAGATCGCCCAGCAGGTCAAAAGAGTTGTCCGCATCGTTGACGGACGTATAGAAGATGATTATCTGAACGAAGAAAGGGAAGGGGCATAATATGTTTTCCAAAAAGAAAAAAGAACAGGATGAAATTTTAGACACCATTGATACAGATCTCATGGATGAAGACAATCTTTCCGGAGAAGATTCCTATGAGCTGGAGGATGCCGGGGCAGCGAAACCGCCCAAGAAAAAACTTCCCGCCTGGGTCATCATCCCGGTGATTGCAGTTCTGGGGATCATTATCTTTGCCGCTTCCAAGCTCTCCGCAAGCAGCAGCAAAACACAGGCAGCTTCCCTGCAGGTAGCGGAAGTTACAACAGGCAATATCAAAGAAATCTACAATGCAAGTGGTAAGATTGAGAGTGAGAACACCAAAACCTACTATTCACCCGTCACAGCACCTGTTGCCATCTGCAATGCCACTGTAGGTAATACCGTAAAGGTCGGGGATCTTCTGGTGAGTTTTGACACCACCAACCTGGAGCGTGACAACCAGCAGGCACAGCTGAGCCTGCAGTCCAGCCTGAACGCATCACAGGCAACAAAAGCACAGAATGCCAAAGCCATTGACGCAGCAAATGCAGCATCTGCCCAGGCTGCAGACCAGGCCAACAGGCTGGCAGATAAGGTCAATGACCTTGCAGCCCAGGTCGATGCCGCCTATGCACAGTATCAGGCGAATCAGCAGGCGGCAGATGCCGCTGCACCGGAGCAGGCACGCCTGCAGAAGATTGTGGCTGAGCAGAATGAAATCATCAAGACCAATCAGGCAGTGATTGATGAGATAAACACCAACTACGCAGGACGCCGCGGCGACCTGGATGCCGCACTGGCAAAACCGGAAGATCAAAGAGATGCTAACGATACCGCTGTGATCAAAGCTTTACAGCCGGTTTTTGAAAAATACGATAAAGCCGCAGAAGCCGTTGAAAAAGCACAGCAGGAAATCGACAAGGCAACACCAGGTATCAACAACACTCCTGTAGATGATGCCGGCTACGCAGCCCTGAAAGCACAGTACGATGCAGCTTACGCAGAATGGGAGGCTGCCTACAACGCAGCCAACACTTCAGCCTCACAAGCCGGTATGTCCTCCGCAGAACTGGCGAACCTGGATATCAGTGACAATCTTGCAGAGCTCACGGCTCTGACACCTGCCGAACTGGTGGAAAAAGGCCGCGAGGGTATGAAAGCCGACATGGACGGCGTAATTGCATCCGTAGATGCGCTGCAGTCCAATACCGCAACACAGGGCATGGCAATGTTCACCATCGCCAGCACAGAAAAAGTCCGCGTGAAGATCGAAGTCTCCCCGGATGACTATGAGAAAATGAAAGTCGGTAATGAGGCCACAATCACTGTAGGCAATTACAAATACGAAGGAAAACTGACAAAAGTAAATAAAATAGCCATTAACAATGCAAAAGGAAATCCGATCATCGGCGCAGAAATCCATATTGATAATCCGGATGAGAACCTCTGCATCGGCGCCACCGCCAAAATCACAATGACAGTCGCTGAAGCCAATAATGTACTCGTTGTTCCGACAGAAGTAATCAACACCTCTTCTGAAGGCGATTTCGTCTACGTAATCGAGAACGGTGTTGTAAAGAAAAAACCAGTTGAACTGGGCACTGCTTCCACTACTCAGATCGAGGTCACAAGTGGTCTGAAGAAGGGCGACAAAGTTGTAAATGATCTGAATGTAGATATTGAAGATGGTATGAAGGCAATCGCAGCACCGGCAAAGAATACGGATTCCGCTGACGGCGCAGACATGGTGAAAGAATAGACGGACTGATTGAGAAAAGAGGACATAATATGGGACAATTTTTAGAATATGTAAAAATGGCTCTTGATAATATCCGTTCCAATAAAGGCCGTTCCTTTCTTACGATGCTGGGTATCATCATAGGCATCACATCTGTCGTCACCATCGTTTCCATAGGAAACGGTCTGAAAAAAGATGTGGTCGATGCCTCAAACGAGCAGAACAACACAGTAACCATACAGGCAAACACAGACGAAGTTTCAGATCCGAACTGTATCACAGGGGAAGATATTTCCTTTCTGAAGACTTCACTCAGTGATTCTGTGCAGAGCGTGTCCGGCTATACAGCAACACTTGGCTCCATCACAACCCGAAAGGGTAAATTTGACGCCTATGTCGGACTCACTACCCCGGATTATGAGAATGCACAATACCAGGATCCCCTGGTAAAAGGAAGTTATTTTACGGATAATGATGTTGCAAATGCCAACAAAGTGTGCGTCATTAACGAACTGACGGCAATCTATTTATTCGGAAATACAGATGTCGTCGGAATGACAATTGAACTGCAGGTTGACAGCAGTATCCAGAATGTGAATATTATCGGCATCCGGGAAACGACGCAGGAAATGATGGAAGCAGAAAAGCAGTACATTGCAATGGGAATGGATAAGAGCATTTCCCTTGAGATGCCTTACACCGTATCCACGGACCTTGGCACTCCGGTAGAAGCATTCTCCTCCATCTCCATCACTGCATATGACAAGGACCAGGCCGCCAGGATCGCCAAAAGTGCCGTACAAATATTGAACTCCAGACATCAGAATCTTGGTGACACACCGTTCATCCAGCAGAAGCCTATGGACTTCTCTGATATGTTTGGCTCCATTATGGACGGGGTAACCGCATTCGTCGCACTGGTAGCAGGTATCTCACTGATTGTCGGCGGTATCGGGGTTATGAATATCATGCTGGTATCCGTCACAGAACGTACACGGGAGATCGGTATCCGCAAGGCCCTGGGAGCCAAGACAGGTTCCATCATCGCCCAGTTCCTCTGCGAATCCGCAATCATTTCCGGAATGGGAGGAATCATCGGCATCATACTAGGCGCCGGGCTCACTGCCCTGATCAGCGCTCTTGGAATCGGAGGGATCAAAGCCCAGCTCTCCTTCCCGGCGATTCTCATAGCAACCATCTTCTCCTGCAGCGTAGGAATTGTATTTGGTATCTATCCTGCAAGAAAAGCCGCCAGACTCAGCCCGATCGAGGCGCTCAGACGTATGTAGGAACAACTTTTTATATATGAAACAGGTAATCCTGCGCGTTCCAACAAAGAAAGCGTATGATTCTATACAACTTAACTATTAATTTTCTAAAACGAGGAGGGTTTTTACATGCAGAAACGAAGCAAACTTTTAAAAGTAATATCTATCATCCTGATTGTAATCGGCGCACTGTCCCTGCTGTCAGGCATTGCCGCCATCGCTATGAGCTCAACAATGGCTGCTACTTATGAAGCAATGGGTATTCAGGCACCAACTACATCCAGCTATATAATCACGATCGTTGGCTCCCTGATTATTATAGTATCCGGCATCATAGGTGTTGCCTCAAAGTCCAAAGCAGTAGTGTTGATTATGGGAATAATCCTGGCTGCTTACTATGTAATTAATATCATTATAGCTATTATGACAACAGGGTTCTCGGCATTCAGCCTGGTAGGACTGATCTGGCCGCTGCTGTATCTCTGGGGATGGTATCTTTCGGAGTAACGAGAGTTTTTGGGGAAGAATGGGGACGCCAGGCGGAGTGTGAGCCGCAGGCCTTCCTGCCTGTAAGGTGGGTTTAAAATCCTGACCGCTTAACGAAGAAGTTCTAATAGAGCCAGAGGCGCTCAGAAGGGAACATCCGACATGCAACGAGAAAGCTGATGCTTTCTCGTCTTAGGTCGGAATGAAACTTGATTTTGGAAAATCAAGTTTCATCCCTTCTGAGCGCCTCTGGCTCTATAAGAACTTCTAATCGTCCGCTCTAAGGCGTTTTAAACCCACCTTACAGGCAGGAAGGCCTGCGGCTCACACTCCGCCTGGCTGGCTCATCCGATCGGCAGGAAATACGCGTTCCTCGGTTGGGATCCCGGACGGGTGTGGCGGGACGGGAGGTGGAAAACACCGGTCCTGTCTCCCGTTAAACGTCTTCTCCACCGTCACTTAAAGCAAGATACAGGTTGTATTATTTGTGAAATCAATTTATAATGACTAAAAGGGGATTTTTCGGAGCCTTTTACTATAGTATCTGGGGACAGATGGAGAGGGAGGTCACATATGAATCATTCAACTATTGTTTTTCGAAGAGCGAATGCAGATGATGCGCAGAAGATTGTCAGCTTTTATAATTTTGTTGGGGGCGAGACTACTTTTCTTAGTTTTGAAAAGGATGAGTATCCGTTGAATGTTGACGAACAGACTGCATCTATTCAGGCTCTGGATGGGAATCAGAATAATATTATGCTGATGGCCATGGATGGAGACGAGATCGCGGGGATTGCTACGATCAGTTCCAGCCATAAGATTAAGGCACGCCATGAGGGAGAGCTTGGGATTGTCGTTGCCAGGAAGTATCAGGGACAGGGGATTGGATCGGAGTTGATCCGCCGGCTGATCGAATGGGCACGCGGCAACGGGGTGACTACCAGAATCCGCCTGGATACGCGTACTGATAATACAGATGCGGTTTCTCTTTATCTGAAGTTTGGCTTTACCGTGGAGGGATGCTGCAAGAATTCTACCCTTTTGAACGGCAAATACTATGATTTATATATTATGGGAATGATGCTGTAAGGAGTACATAATAAAATGACCTGGAATATTGCACCCGAAAGCATCTCTCTTGTGATGCTTGGGATTATTTTAATTTATTCACGAAAGGGCAGCCACCTTCCGACGTTGAAAAACAGAATGTTTCAGGGATGTCTGTTTGTTACTTTTTGTGCCATGCTGACGAATATATTGTCCACAGTTATGATTTATTTTTATCAGATTATTCCGCTGTGGATGACATGGCTGATTACCACGCTATACTTTATCCTCACCCCGCTGATGGGAATGACCTATTTTTTATACACTCTGGCAATCATTTACACCGAAAGCCCTAATTTAAAAAAGGCATTTCTCTTCTGCTCTATCCCGGGGCTTGGATATGCTGTTCTTGTTGTGCTCAACCCATTTACCCGGAATATCTTCGATCTTACAGCAGCCCAAGGGTATACGCGGGGAAGCATGATTGGCACAACTTACCTCATCTTCTATTTCTACTGCCTGGCATGTATTGTGGTTACCCTGAAAAACTATCAGAAACTTGACAAAGAAATTTCCAGGATTTTAGCGGCATTTCCGGTACTTGCAGTCCTAGTCATCGTTTTCCAGCAGTTGTATCCACAGATTATTCTGTCCGGCACTGCTGCTACCTGTGCACTGCTCATTATATATCTTCACCTGCAGAATAAACAGATATCACTGGATTATCTGACCAATCTTCCGAACCGGCAGGAGCTTTTGAATATGCTTACCCTGCTGCTTACCCGCTATCCCGACAGGCCATTTACGCTCGTCGTTGTATCTCTGCGCGATTTCCGCCAGATTAACAATACATGTGGACAACAGAACGGAGATGCTTTCCTGAAATCTGTTTCTCAATTTCTTAGCATGGCCGGGCCCCAGCAGAATGTTTACCGTTTCAGCGGAGATGAATTTGCACTTTTATTTCCCAGGGAAGATGATGACAAGATAAGAACCTGCATCTATGAAATTCAAAAACGGATGTCCGGCTCATGGCAGGTGAATGATTTCCATTTTACCCTTACCGCTGTCATAGGCGTTATCCGGCATACGGAAGCCTCACAGACACTGGAGGAGACCATTGCCTCCATAGAATATGCCGTCATGCAGGCCAAAACCGAAAAATACGGGCAGATCTGCTATTGTGACAGAGCAATGCTGGCCAATCTGGAGCGCAGGCGCCAGATTATACAGATTTTAAAAGACAAACTGACTGACCAGAGCTTCGAAATGTTTTACCAGCCCATATATGACATCAAGACAGGAAGTTTTCTCTATGCCGAATCCCTGATGAGAATGAACGATACCCCCATCGGGCCTGTTTATCCTTCGGAATTTATCCCAATCGCAGAAGAAACTGGTCTTCTCATTGAGATTACATACATTATCCTAAAAAAAGTATGCCAATTCATCAATCAGCTTCTGGAAATGCAGATACCAATCAAGTGTGTACATGTCAATTTTTCAGCAATTCAGTTTTCTCAGCCAGAGCTGGCGAAAAAGGTGCTTGGCATCATTAACAGCTGCCACACTCCGGCACACACCTTAAAGATCGAGTTTACAGAAAGCACCCTGGCGGAAAACCCGGAGATCGTAAGAGAATTCGCCCTGGAAATGGAACGGCACGGCATCATGATGGGACTGGACGACTTTGGCACCGGCTATTCCAATATAGCCACCGTCATCAGCCTTCCCTTCGGAACCGTAAAACTGGACCGCAGCCTCGTATACGCATCCATGGAAAACCCAACCTCCGCCCTGGCCGTAAAAAACCTGGTCCGCACCTTCAAAGAACTCGGAATGCAAGTAGTCGCCGAAGGCGTAGAAACCGAAGAACAGCGGCAGCTCGTCATCGACTTCGGGATAGATCAGATACAGGGTTACTACTATTCAAAACCACTATCAGAGGCAGATTTATTGAGGTTTTTAACTGGTAGGGTGTAGAACGCCTGCCTGTGCATTTACTTCCCGCATATCCATTCCGATCCGTCGCTCCCGGCCGGACGCACCCAGCGGTCTGTGATGATGTCTGCGGGGGCGTCGGGGATGTCTGCGCAGACATCATCACAGACAAGCGTCCCCTTACAGGTCAGCCCCTGCCTGTTCCATGATGTTTTTGAGTTTGTTTATATAATACTTATAATCCTCAAGCGAGGTAGAAGGCGCCACCTGATGGTCTGACCCGGGTATATATCCGCCGCCCCTGATTACAGGCAGGATACGCTCGAATTCTTTGTCTATGGCCTCCGGTCCTTTTGCGATCTCCAGTTTATTGAAACTTCCGATGAATTTCAGTTTTGGGAACTGTTTTCTGACTTCTACGATATCCATTCCTGCATTTACGTCCATAGGGAGGAAACCGTCCACTCCGGCAGCCATGAAGTTGGGAATCAGGCGGGCAAAATCTCCGTCGGTGTCTACGAATACATTCCCGACTCCATGCTCTTTGAACAACGGAATCAGTGCTCTGTAATAGTCTGCCACAAATTCTTCAAAACAGTCCGGAGATACCATAGGGCCATTCTTCCCGCTTAAATCTTCCATAAAATAAATCACATCCGGCTGTACCAGGTCTATGACCTTTAAAAGCTTTGTCCGGTAAATTTCCAGTATGTAATCATTGATCCCATGCAGCAGTTCAGGTTCATCATAGAAAGCATACATATGTGCTTCGATTCCCATCAATTCACGCGGCACCCAGAAAAATCCTTCTATATTGAGGCGGATGGAATAATCTCCTCTATTGTGGCCCTCGGCCAGATGTCCATACGCAGCCTCGATCTGCTCATCCGAGAAATAGTTCTCCAGTTCCTTTTCAGCATGTTCTTTCAGCTTCTCCCAGTCTTCCATGGTCTCTATAACCGGCTTATAATCCAGTTCCAGATCGGAGCCCGTGTTTTTAATCACCTGTCTGCCGTAAATATCCTGCTTGATAATGTGTTCCGGCGTTTCCTCCACAATCTTTTCTTCAAAACGGCGGAAGGGAAGGACAAAATGTATTCTTCTAACAGGATCAAATCCCAGATACTTTTCATATTCCATTACTCCTTCGCCCCAGTCCACGGCAAGATATTTTTCAGACTGGTTTGCCTTGTTGCCGACAATATTATTGGTAATGTCTTTGGCCCCATCTGCTATTTCAGCAGGCATTCCTTCTTCTTTAAATCTATTTGTAGTCAATACCCATGGATAAAACGTCTCTGCAACGGTTCCCCGCCCTTCCGGCTTTTGAAAATTAAGAGTTGCCTGTTCCCGTTCTCGATTTGTCATAATTCATCCCTCCACTATCAGTTTATAGCCTTATTATAGAGAAAAACGGCCCATAAAAACATGTAAATGCAAAACATTCTTTTGTAAAATCCAAAACTAATTCTTTTTGCGGGTGGGGGGACGCCTGCCGCGGAATGGGACGGGGGACGGGCGGAGGCATATATCTGTCTGGAATACAGACCGCTGTGCTAAGCAGCAGTAAGAGGAGACACGCAAAATCAGCCGGAATCATACGCATTCACCGCCTAAGCTGATGCTTAGGCGGCTCAGGCGTACTCAAAAGTTGATTTGGAGATCAACTTTTGTCCGGCTGATTTTGCGTGTCTCCTCTAACTGCTGCTAAGCTCGCTATGATGCATTCCAGACAGATATATGCCTCCGCGCGTCCCCCGTCCCATTCCGCGGCAGGCTGGTTCTTCCAGACGGTAGGTAAGAATTGGTTACATGGGGGATTCTGGACCGGTGCAGCGGATGGTCACGGGCTATGCGGAACTCATAAATCTCCGTTAGATATTACTTCTAACTTAGGTAGTGACCATCCGCTGCACCCGCTTAGATTCCCTATGTGAAGCCGTCCTGCCGCCTTGAAGAAAGCAGCTGCAGAGGAAACGGATATGTGGTGTGGCTGGGCATAAAATAAGTGTTACTGCCCCTTAAGGAAATACAGCCTGATTTTATGGATGAAATTTTTTCATCGAAAAAAATTCAAGGAGAGCTGAGCTGCGCTGTCATCAGGACAGCGCAGTGAATCTCTCCGGTTCCATAAAATCAGGCTGTATTTCCTTTAGGGGCAGTTAGCGAATGATCTGCCCAGCCACACCACATATCCGTTTCCTCTGCAGCGTCCCCCCTCAACCGCTCCGCCTCCACATCTACCCCATAAATCGTTTCCTGTACTCGCGGGGGGTGCATCCTACCGCATTTTTGAATACCTTACTGAAATAAAACTGGTCTGTAAACCCCAGTGTCTCCGCCACTTCCCCTATCAGACAGTCGTGGCTCTCCAATAGTTTTCTGGCCTCTGTTATTTTCAGATTGATTATGTACTCGTTGTATGTGCAGTTTTTATATTTTTTGAAGATTTTACTTAAATAGGGCTGGCTTATCATGAACCTGCTGCAGATTCTTATGATACTGTTATCCTCTGACAAATGGCTTTTCACGTAGTGTTCTATCAGCGATACCAGCTCTTTCCCCGATGGTTTTTCAGAAGAAAGATTAGTTAAATTCTTTTCATTGCTCATTGACGACAGAAGCTTTCTGATTCTTGAAAATAACTCTTCCATCTTTGATGGCTCCATTGGTTTCAGCAGATAATCGAATCCCCCATAAAGAAATGCATCATGTACATAATGGAAGTCTGAATATCCGCTGACTGCGATGCAGACAGCAGGCCTATCTTCCTGCTGTCCAATATACTTAATCAACTCGATACCGCTTTTTTTCGGCATTTTCATATCGGTCAGAATTACATCAGGATGGATCTCTTCAAAAATCTCGATCGCCCGGTCTACGGAATACGCCTCCGCAACCACCTCGAAATCCTTTATCCTCTGAGAAATCGCCCTTTTCTCGGCCTCCAGTATTGCCGGTTCATCATCTACTAAGAGAACTTTATACATGCCTGTTTTCCTCCATTACTCCAGTTTCATTTTCAATACAATTGTTGAGCCGCCAGTATCATTTTCGCCTAATATTGTATAAGAAAAATCCTCGCCAAAAAAGATCGACAGACGGATCAGGGTTCCGCTCAGTCCCATACCGCCAAACTGAAGATTATCTGAAATTTCCTTGGAACCATGATCCCGGTGGAATGTCTCAATTCTGCTTCTCACCAGTTCAACGGTTTCCTGAGTGATACCGCAGCCGTTGTCTTTTATTTCCACAAAGGCATAGCCGTCAAATTCCACTACATATATCTGTATAAACACATGCTCTGACTCCAGAAGGCTGTACTTAATCGCATTTTCTACAAGGGGCTGCAGCGTCACTTTCGGCAGCATAAAATAATCCAGATCTCCATGCACTGTTATTTCATAATCCAGCCTCTGACGGTATCTGCTTTTCATGATAGCCAGATAAGCCTTCAGGTTATCCAGTTCTTCCTGCCAGGTCACTTCTACCGTTGTATAATCGGATGCGTAACGCATAATTTCAGACAAACAGTAACAGGCATTTGCCGCTTCCTGCTGCTCACCGTTTTCACACATATTCGCAATACTTCCCAGCGTATTGTACATGAAATGTGGACTGATCTCCGACTGCAGTATGCCGAACAATGTTTTTGTCTGTACATCTGCCATCTGCTTCTCCCGCTCCATGGACTTTCTCAGGCGCGCCGCCATATCCTCAAAAGCAGTGACAAGAATTCTTGTTTCCCAGTCCATGTCCATCGTAAGCTGATGCTCTGTAAAATTTTCAAGTTTTGTCCCCTGCATCATTTTTACAAAAGTATCAATCGGTCGCATTATTTTTTTTGTTACAAATAAAATATAGATGATCGTAAAAGCAATCAGGAGCACCGCAACGAGAACAATTCCCTGTATCGTATTTCTCAAAGATTTGTACAGCACCTTTTCCGGCAGTACGATTACAGTTCTGCAGGAGTAATAATTGGAACTGGCCATGGTTACGATCTCCGAGCCTGTGTCCCTCACCTTCACATACTGTTCCGTCATTTCAGCAAAATGCCATATCTTATCTTCCGGATTCTTCCAGGTTACATCTGCGTAAAACAAATCCTCCTGTTCACCTATGAAGACGATTGTATTCAAATCATTGCCGCTCCACTTCACATTACAGATATTCCTTATGTAAAAATAATTCTGCTGTACCTCAATATAACCGACAATCTCCTTTGACGGAGTTTTTATTGGTTTAATTTCCGTAATTACAACACCTTTTGTCGATGGTGCCCAGAAATCTTCTGCAGGCCCCAGAAACACCCGGCTGTCGGCCGCATTAAAGCTGTATTTTGATTCGATGTACTCCACCCGGGAGGCAACGTCCGCGCGTTCTGCTTCCGCGTCTCCAGTGCAGATAAAGCTTCCGGTCTTATCATAGACTGTAATACGCCGGATATCCGATTTATTCTTATATGAATTTACCAGAATCCGCTTAACGTCCTGTCCGTCCTCCTGATTCCAGCTTCCCGCAAATTCCTGCCACAAATCCAGGAAATTAGCATTCGTCAGTACATCCACCGCGGCCTGTTCCATATTGGCCAGCCTGTTATCAATCTGCTCCATTGTAGCATCGGTAGTCTGAATCAGGTTACTGACCCCGTCTTCGTAAATCGAATCTTTACTGTACCGGTAAAATACCACGGCTACCACAGTTATCATCAGAATTACAAATACAGCATATGTAATGGACAGTTTTGTCCCCGCTTTCTGCTTTTTCATATCCTTCTCCAAACTCCCGTCTATAGCATAAGGAGGGCTGCTGCAAATTGCAGCACCCCTCGGATATCATACTATCATTTAGTAATCAAATTCATCTACATTAGATGCATCAAATACAAGCGCATCCCCTAATACACACTGTGCATCTACGATATCTTTTGCACCAAGTCTTCCTGCATCAATGCTTGTTGATTCAGGAGTAATGGTTCCTTCTGACAGCTGATAAGCAGTCTGAACTGCTAGATATCCAAGATCCATACAATTCCAGAGAACACCGGCATTCAGCGGATTCTCATCGTCTTTGATGTAAGTTTTAAGTGCGTTCGGTGTTGCAAGACCTGTCATGGAAACTACTTTTGCGTCCGGTTTGCTGGATGCTGACTGATACTGTGCTCCAAGTGCCGGTGTTGCCATAGAAGACAAGCCGATTGCCGCCTGAATCTTATCTTCGCCTTCGCCCATACGTCCGATCAATGTTGCACATTCGCTGTTTACCTTTGTCTCATCGGTTCCAGGATAGTATACATCGGTCTCCGGGTTCTTGATCTGCATGAACTTGTAATCATCTGTTTTAAGCAGTGCGTTGATTGCATCTTCCCATGCTTTCTGGTTTGCATCTGTTCCTGAACTGGATACAAGAGCGATGTTAGCAGTTTTGCTGTCTCCATAGCCTTTGTCTTTCAGGTCATTTGCTGCGCCGTCCAGAAGTCCTTTTGCTGCGCTTTCTGCTGTAATCTGGTTTACAAAAATATCTCTGGAATCTTCCTGTGCATCTGCATCAAATGTAACTACTTTGATTCCGGCATCCTGTGCTTTCTTCAATGTTGGTGCAATAGCGGTCGGATCGTTAGGTGATACAACAATAACATTTACTCCCTGGGCAATCCAGCCCTCCAGGATATCAACCTGTTTCTGGTTTGTTGCCTGATCCTGTGAAGGACCGTCATACAGAAGCGTAATTCCCAGCTCGTCTGCTGCTTCCTGAGCGCCTGTCTTGCAGGCATCGAAGTAATTCTCACCCTTGAACTTAGGAAGCATTGCAACGGTCATATCCCCATCGTCATTTGAATCCTTGCTGCCTGAATCCTCCGTCTTTGTGTCTGCTTTGGGTGCCTCCGTCTTAGAAACACACCCTGCCAGCATTGTGATTGCCATTGCAGCAACCAATGTTCCGCCAACTACCTTTTTCATTAACTCTTTTGCTTTCATACTTCCTCTTTCCTTTCCTTTTTATTGTATATATAATACTTTCGTATTACAATCCCTTTTTACGCTGTTTCCGATTTTATTCCCTCCCCCGTATCTACTTTGATGATTCTCTTCTTCTTTGACCTCTCTGTTACAACTGCACATGCGATCAATGCGATGATTAACACGATCCCCTGTACAATGGTCTGTACATCAATTGGAATATTCATGACAGTCAGTCCGCTGTTTAGTGTAGCGATAATCAATGTGCCCAGGATCGTTCCTTTCATGTCACCGACGCCGCCCATGATACTGGTTCCGCCTAAAACCACGATGGTAATAACTTTCAGGTTAAAGCTGGTGCCTGCGTCATATTTCACACTTGTAAATCTTCCCAGGAATATAAATGCAGCAATGGCACAGATAATTCCACATAATGTATAGATCAGGATGAGCATGCGGTCCGTATTGACACCAGAATACTTGGTAGCGTTAATATTCAGCCCAATCCCGTATAATTTTCTTCCGAATATACTTTTCCCAAGCAGCAGTGTAAAGATGACTGCAAGGATAATATAAAGCCAGATCTGTATCGGCAGGCCTGAGATAGAAATGTTGCCCAGAAATTCTGCAAAGCCATAAGAATAAATACTGTCTCCTTTGGAAATTCCTCTCGCAAGCCCTAAAAACAGGTACATGGTAGCCAGCGTTGTTACCATTGCGGATATTTTGGCCTTGGCAATAATAATTCCGTTGAGCAGTCCGCAGGCTGCACCGGTCAGCAGTGTCACCAGAATGGCTGCTGCTGTTCCCCATCTGGTATACGCAATCCCCCCCAGCATAGCGGAAAGAATCATGGTATTGCCTACTGACAGGTCGATCCCTCCTGTGATAATAATAAGCGTCATTGGCAGAGCGACCATTCCGATTTCGACAATGTTCCTGAGCATTACATTAATGATGTAAGGCGCCGTGAGAAAAGAAGGGCTTTTTATGGCAATCCCGAAAAATATGATCAGCCATATGAGAAACAGAGCTTTATTAAAAGAAAATTTCAGCAATTTTTTCTTCATGATGCCTCACCTCCTGCTTTTGCCAGCTTTTCTGCCGGAATCACCCTCTTTTTCTTCAGATATTTTGCTCCGCTTACAACCACAGAGATAATAATGATTGCGCCCTTTACAGCATCTGACCAGTTGGGGCTGATCCCCAGATAGTTGATTGCAGGCGCTATCATTGCGAGAATAAATGCTCCTATTACCGTACCAATAATTTTTCCCGAACCACCTGCTGTACTGGTCCCTCCAAGAACTACCGCCGCTATAAAGGTCATCTCCAGTCCGGTTCCCATCGTGTTTGTAACGCGCTGTCCGGCCGTTGCAATAATAATAGCTGAAATACCAAACAGAGCCCCTGCTATTGCATATGTAATTACCACAGTCCGGTTCACGTTGACACCGGCCAGTCTCGCGCCGTTTGCATTGTTTCCGATTGCATAAATTTTCTTTGAAAACTTGGAGTACTTCATAAATATAAGTGCAATTACGGTCACAATCAGGCAGATCAAAACACTTGCCGGTATAATTCCGAATATTTTTGCCTCAAACGCGAGCCATGTAAAGCTCTGCGGCAGGTCATATATTGACCCTTCCACCAGCAGAGGAAGCACACCCTGAAAGATCTGTGTCGTAGCCAGAGTTGCCACGATAGCTGGTATCTTCATCTTAGTAATAAACAGACCGTTCAAGGTACTTAACGCGGCACCCATCAACATGGCCGCCGGGAGCAGCCCCGCAAAAGGAACTCCCGCTTTTCCAAGAGCCGCCGTAAACAGACATACAACTGATATCAGCGCGCCTGTGGAAACATCGATGTTCGATGTAATAATGATCATGTTCATGCCAATTGCCGAAATCAATATATAACTGAATGTATTCAGCAGACTCATCATGTTATTAATCGAGTAAAAATCCTTTGCCAGCACCCCCAGAAGCAATAGTACCACTACCAGAAATATTGCAAGGTAAAATTCTGTTGTCAGAAAGGATGCTTTCTTTTTCTTTTCATTCATCTGTTATCCCTCCTGCTTCTCTTTCTTAGACTCCAGCGCTACCGTCAGTATCTTTTCCTGAGTTACATTTTCACGGTCAAAACTGCCTGCTATATAACCGTCCTTCATGACATATATTCTGTCGCACATTCCAATCAGTTCGGGAAGCTCAGAGGAAATCATGATAATTGTAAGCCCTTTCTGGGTCAGTTCACTGATAATCTTATGTATCTCAGCCTTAGCATTGACGTCAACACCTCGGGTCGGTTCATCCAGTATCAGCAGTTTGGGATTCATGGCCAGTGCCTTTGATACCGACACTTTCTGCTGGTTTCCTCCTGATAAGTTTGCCACCAGAAAGTCCGGTGCCGGAGCTTTGATCCCCACTTCTTTTATATACTCTGCGCCTTTATCGCTCTCCTTCTTCACATCCAGAAAACCAGGTCCCTTTTTGAAGTTTTCAAGCTGCGGAAGCGAGATATTCTGCTGAATACTCATGTCAACAATCAGCCCGTATTTGCCCCGGTCTTCAGATACGTATACTATCCCGTTGGCCATAGCATCTTTGTAGTTTTTTATATGAAGCCTTTTTCCTTCCAGCCATACAGTTCCGGCCGCCCTGCCTGTAAATCCGCAAATGGATTCCATCAGTTCTGTCCGCCCTGCGCCTGCCAGTCCGGCAAAGCCTAAAATCTCGCCTTTCTTTACATTGAAGCTGATATTTTCCAGGAACCCTTCATCGTAGTATCCTTCTACCCGGAAAATCTCTTCACCTATGGCCGTCTCTGATTTTGGATAATAGCTTCCCATCTTCCGTCCGACCATGTCCGCCACTAACTCGTCTTTATTGGTCTCTGCAATATTTTTTGTAGAAATATACTGTCCGTCCCTGACAACTGTCACTCTGTCGCACAGTTCAAATATCTCTTCCATACGATGGCTGATATAAACAATCCCAAGTCCACTTGCTTTCAGGTCATTAATGATTTTAAACAATGCCGTTACTTCGCGCTGCGTCAGAGACGCGGTCGGTTCATCGAATATAATGATGTTTGCGTCAAAAGTCAGCGCCTTGGCGATCTCGACCATCTGCTTCTGCGCCATGCCCAATGTCTTTATCTGGGCATCCAGGTTGATTTTTGTATTCAGGCGCTGAAAAATCTTCTCCGCCTCTTTCCTCATCCCGCCGTAATCCAGTACCTTTATAATTCCCGCTTTCTTAGTCTTTTCATGTCCAAGAAACAGATTGTCAAGCACTGTCATTTCCTCAAACAGACTTGTTTCCTGAAATATAATGGATACGCCTTTTTCATAAGCTTCCATTGGGTTCGAAAAATTTTCCTGTTTTCCATTTACCACCATTGTTCCGCTGTCGGCCTCGTGAACGCCGCATACCACCTTCATCAGCGTGGACTTCCCGGCCCCGTTTTCTCCGCAGATCGCATGTATCTCACCGCCCTGCAGATTAAAATTAATACCGTTCAATGCCAGAACTCCGGGAAATGTTTTTACAATATCATGCAGTTCCAATATTGTCTGTCCCATGCTGTATCCTCCCTCCTTTGTTTATAAAAATAGTACCGGATTTGCCTCTGAATAAACATGGAAAATCTAAATGGTTTTATATAAAATTCAAACTCAGGATAATTGCTGTTTATGATTGCGTTATTTTTGCTTCTTGACTATAATAGAGATAATCATCATGTTCTACGGAGGTTCCATTTATGTGGAGGAGAAAAGTACTAAAGCAAAAGGCACGGTTTTCTGTAAAAATTAATTACTGGCGCATGATTGCAGTCTGTTTTCTGGCTGCAATGCTGACGACCGCCTACACTTCCTCGACCACATTTATTAACCAGTATAATCCGGAAACAGAAGTGCATGCAGATTCCGAACCGGCTGCCATCGGCGGGCAGTCTAATTCAGCTGTTATCACAGATACCGTAGGACAGATTGCGGATACGAAACAGGAGGGAGTTCTTCTGCCTGCCCCTGTCAATACCGCCGTAGACCTGCTCATTGACACATATACCAGCGGAAAGTCCATTCTTTTTTCCATACTTAAGACCGTGAACAGTGTTTTTACTGATCATTCCTACTTCTCCTCACTTTTCCTGGCTGCGGGTGCAATTTTCGCCGTCCTCTTTCAGATTTTTATTGCCAATCCTGTCCTGATCGGCGAACGGAGGTTTTTTCTGGAGGCGAGGAAATACCACCAGACGAGGATCAGCAAGATATTCTTTCTATATAAACTGAGATACATAAGCAATCCGGCCTGGATCATGTTCTGCCGGAATGTTTTCCAGTGGCTCTGGAATCTTACCATCGCAGGCGGGATTATCAAGTACTTTGAATACAGCATGATTCCCTTTATACTCGCAGAGAATCCGGCCATTTCCCGCAAGGATGCATTTCATTTGTCCAAACAGCTGATGCATGGGAATAAATGGAAGATGTTTCTGCTCCACTTCTCTTTTCTGGGCTGGCAGATCCTTTCGCTTCTGACGTTCGGAGTACTGGATTTTATATATGTGAACCCCTATATTACGGGAACAGATGCTGAACTCTACATGGAACTAAGGCGCAATTATGTGCTTTCGCGCGCTGCCGGCTACGAAGCGTTCAATGATCCACTGCTGGAGCGGGTTCCCTCCGAAGATGAGCTGCTGATCAGCAAGGCGCTCTACGATGACTCAGAAGGGCCCTATACCAAAATCTCCTATTTTGCACCGGGACAGTATCCGGTATTCCTGTATTCCATCCAGCCCCATGAAAAGGCCGTCAAGGCTCCCATACAGGCTGACAAAAAATACAGCTTTGTATCCTGTGTTTTCCTGTTTTTCGCCTTTTCTATCTTTGGCTGGATCCTGGAAAGCGTCATCCACCTGGTACGCGATGGAGTATTTCTAAACCGCGGATATTTGTTCGGTCCATGGATTCCTCTATATGGAGTCTGTGCCGTCATATTACTTGTTTTTGTCAAAAAGTTTGTGCACAGGCCGATTCTATCTTTTACTCTGATCATGGCCGCTTACCTGGTAATCGAGTATCTGATGAACTGGCTGCTGGAATACGAATGGGATATTGTGCGCACGGATTACACAGGTTATTTTATGAACTTCAATGGACGCACTTTCCTTGGAGGCGCCGTATTCTTTGCAATGCTGGGCTGTGCTTTCCTGTACTATCTGGCGCCCAGATGGGATGACCTTTTCTCCCGGCTTCCGTTATTTATACGGATGGCCCTGTGCATTGTGCTGTGTGTACTCTTTGTATCAGACCTTGTATATGCGGCGCTGCATCCTGAGCTGCTTTCCCGGCTTCTGGATCCGGGAATGATATTTATGAATGTCTGAATATTTAATATTTTTCCTTAGATAGAGCCCTGTTCCGGTGCATCGTACCGGATATGCGGGACATACTTGAATTATGAAAGGATTTTAATTATGAGTGAAATTTATGTAAGTAAAGAGCATTTTACAACCAAACCCGATTGTTCCGGCCGAACCGACAAAGAATCGCGTGTATATGATCTCCTGGATCAGCTGAAGATCCCCTACGACGGAGTCGATCACGATGTGGCACCTACGATTGAGGCCTGCAGAGCCGTGGAGGAGGAACTCGGCATTCTCCCCTGCAAGAATCTGTTTCTGCGCAACCGGCAGAAGACCACGTTTTTCCTCCTGCTCATGCCCGGAGAGAAGAAGTTTTTCACAAAAGACCTTTCGGCACAGCTGGGGATCTCGCGCCTCTCTTTTGCGGAACCGGAGTACATGGAGCAGTATCTGGATCTTTCCCCCGGCTCGGTCAGCGTGCTGGGACTTATGAATGATAAAGACTGGTATGTGGATCTGCTGATTGATAAGGAATTGCTGGACAATGAATATATGGGCTGCCATCCCTGTATGAATACTACAAGCCTGAAGATAAAGACAGATGATATTCTGAAAAAGTTTTTAAAACATACCGGGCACCGTTACCGCGTCGTTTCGCTTTAAGCGACCTTCAGCCGTCCGCCTGTTTTTCTCCGGACAGTTCACCGTTGCTTTTTCGCGAAAAAAATAATATAATTTTATATATTCATTTGATACTAATCTAATAAGAAACAGAGGGACAAATTATGAAGAAAAGAGTAGTTGTCGCATTAGGACACCGCGCTTTGGGAACTACGCTTCCAGAGCAGAAGGTGGCCGTGAAGAATACAGCCAAGTCTATTGCAGACTTAATCGAAGAAGGTTTCCAGGTTGCCGTTACTCACAGCAACGCACCCCAGGTCGGCATGATCCACACTGCCATGAATGAATTCGGCAGGACCCATGATGATTATACCGCTGCGCCTATGTCTGTCTGCTCCGCCATGAGTCAGGGCTATATCGGCTATGACCTGCAGAACGGTATCCGGGAAGAGCTTCTGAACCGGGGCATTTACAGGACCGTCAGCACCGTATTGACTCAGGTCATCGTAGACCCTTACGATGAAGCATTCTATACCCCGACGAAAGTGCTTGGCCGTTACATGACAGCCGAAGAAGCCAATGAAGAACGCAAAAAAGGAAATTATGTGATTGAGGAACCCGGGAAAGGCTTCCGCCGTGTAGTCTCAGCGCCTCATCCCGTTAAGATTGTAGAACTGGATGCTGTGAACGCCCTGCTGGATGCGGGACAGGTTGTGATCGCCTGTGGCGGCGGCGGTATCCCTGTTCTGGAACAGGATAACCACTTAAAGGGCGCCAGTGCTGTTATTGAAAAAGATCTGACGGCCGGCAAACTGGCGGAGGGCGTCGATGCAGATGAGCTAATTATCCTCACCAGCGTGGAACAGGTATGCATCAACCTAGGCAAACCGGATGAAGAGAAGCTCGGCGAGATTACCGCAGCGAAAGCCAGAGAATATATGGAACAGGGCCATTTCGGCATCTACAATATGCTGCCCAAATTCCAGGCAGCAGTAGAATTTATAGAGCAGCGTGAAGGACGCAGCGCACTTATCACTTCCTTTGATAAAGTAGGCGAGGGAATGAAAGGAAAAGCAGGAACCATAATCCGCTGATTTTAAAAATCCCCCATTTGTCCGTTATATAAACCTGACAAATGGGGGATTTCATATTGTGCAGCCGAACCTCCTTTTATTTCTGGTTCGCCGGCTCCACTGCTACATTTTTCCCTTTAATCTTTGCATGATCCATTGCACTGAGTACTTCTCTTGCGTATTCTTTGGGCACTTCCACAAAGGTGTACTTATCGTACATATCGATGGAACCGATCAATTTACCAGGTATGCCGCTCTCTCCGGCAATCGCCCCAACAATATCTCCTGGTTTTGCTTTATTTTTCTTACCGATATTAATGAAAAGGCGGACCATGCCTGCTTCCTCTGCACCTGTATCACCAAATTCCATCTCTTCCGGGCTTACTTCATTCTGTCCGGAGCTCAGTTTCAGGAAGGCCGCAGCCATATCCATGGCTGTATAATCGGATTCATTTACCTTGTTTTCAATTGCCTGGAGATACTTGGTCAGATCTTCTGTCTCAATGATATTATCAATCTCTCCGAGTATATTTTCCATCTTTGTATTTGCAACGTCATTTAAAGAAGGCACTTTCTGCGCATAGATCTTGGTCTTGCAGTAGCGCTGGATCTCTTTTAACTTGTAGACTTCTTTTCCGGAAACAAAGGAGAAGGAACGTCCCTCACGTCCTGCCCTTCCGGTTCTTCCGATACGGTGTACGTAATATTCGTCATCCTGGGGCAGGTCATAGTTGAATACGGCCTCCACCTCCTCCACATCAATTCCTCTTGCAGCCACATCTGTTGCCACGAGAATATCTGTCTTCCCGGAACGGAATCCCTGCATGACCCTGTCACGCTGCTGCTGTTTCAGATCCCCGTGGAGTCCGGCTGCAAAATAACCTCTGCCGAGCAGTCCGTTTACAAGAATATCTACCTGTTTTTTTGTATTGCAGAATACAACCGACAGCTTAGGGCTGTAAATATCCAGCAGGCGGGCAAGAACTTCTTCTTTGCTCTTTGGTTTCACTTCATAATAATACTGCTCAATGTTCGGAACCGTCAGTTCCTTTTTCGTTACCTTAACGATCTCTGCATTTTTCTGGAATCTCTTTGTAATATCCAGAATTGCCTGGGGCATCGTAGCGGAAAAGAGCACAGTCTGTCTTTCTTCCGGAACCCCTTCCAGGATAGTCTCAATGTCTTCGCGGAATCCCATATTCAGCATCTCATCTGCTTCATCCAGAACAATAGTATGAACCTCATCCATCTTGATGGTCTTCCTGCGCATATGGTCCATCACACGCCCCGGGGTACCGATGATCAGCTGCGTGCCGCTCTTCAGCGAACGGATCTGTGTTACAATCTCCTGCCCGCCGTAAATGGGCAGTACTTTGATGCCGTGCATATATTTTGCAAGGTTACGGATCTCTTCCGCAACCTGGATAGCCAGCTCTCTTGTAGGGCATAAAACAACTGCCTGCAGTTTCTTATTCTTAGGCTCAATTTTCTCCAGCAGTGGAATTCCAAAAGCTGCCGTCTTACCGGTCCCGGTCTGTGCCTGGCCGATAATATCTTTTCCCGACTTCATAACCGGAATTGCCTTTGCCTGAATCGGCGATGCCTCCTCAAAGCCCATTTTCTTAACTGCTTTTACTATCTCGGGACAAAGTCCCAAATCTTCAAATCTTGCTTCTTCCATAAATCTCCTTTAATCTTAAACTAAGTTCTGTACGTTATTACAGTCCTTTAAAATCTCAAAAAAATACCCTTTACTGAACACCAAGTAAAGGATATACAAATAGTCTCAACTGATATCATAACAGAATTGCGGCCGATTGTCAATTTTGAGAACGGCCTGCCTGTATTTACCACAAGTATTTTATACATATTAGGTGATATGTGAGTTTGTAGGAAAATATCTGTTTTTAATAAAATACAAATAATCTGTCCCAGGTACTTGCAATTTGGTAATATAAGTTGTAATATATGCATATACTAAACGTAGTTTTTAATACTACATGTAAAAGTTTTCATTTTCAGGAGGCGTGATATTATGAATAAAAAACAACACATTAAAGATCCGGGCAGCGCGATAACACATTTCATAGGGATGCTGATGGCAATCTTCGCAGCTATTCCATTACTGATAAAAGCCGCACAGGAACCGGGCAGTATTTACGTGGTTTCCCTGGCAATCTACGCAGCCAGCCTGATTTTATTATATGCAGCCAGCACAACTTATCATACATTTGATTTATCTGAAAAGGTAAATACTATATTAAAGAAGATTGACCATATGATGATCTTTATTCTGATTGCGGGAAGCTATACACCGATCTGCCTGCTGGTACTCCCCGGAAAAACCGGCCGGATCCTTCTGACACTTGTCTGGGGCATCGCAATTGTAGGAATCCTGATCAAAGCATTCTGGGTCTTCTGTCCGAAATGGGTATCTTCCGTTCTGTACATCGGAATGGGATGGACCTGCGTACTGGCCTTCACCCAGATCCTAAACAACATGTCCAGGGCCGCATTCCTCTGGCTCCTGGCAGGAGGTATCATCTACACAATCGGCGGTATCATCTACGCACTGAAAGTACCGATCTTCGATAACAAACATAAAAACTTCGGAAGCCATGAAATCTTCCATCTGTTCGTAATGGGGGGGAGCGCCTGCCACTTCGTACTGATGTATGCTTTTTTGCTTCCTTAAGCAGGATATTATAGGCTAGTTGGTCCGCCTGTCTGGAATGGGGATTGGATAGCCTTAAATTGCTTGGTGGATAATTGTTCGTAGTTTTCTACCCTATATTATCTGGCTGGCATCTCACACTGGTGAAAAATGGATATGTGAAATTCAAAAACCTTATAATGCCAATATACTGCATCTCCAGCCAAACACATCCGCCTCTCCCGTTTACGCCCCACCTGTGCATTATTTCTGACTTGATGCACCAAGCTGCCGGAGCCGGACATAGGGATGGCGGGAAGCGTCTTGGGGGCTGTTAGCTGGAGTTGAGGAAAAAAGACGGCAGACAGGGGGGAATATTGTAATTCCGAATTACAATATTCCCTGGACCCAGCACGCAAAGCCATCAAGGCTTTGGGTGATGTGTCCAGGTTCCCCCTGTCTGCCGTCTTTTTTCCTCTACTCCAGCTTGCAGCCCCCTACCGTTTCCAGCCATCCCTATGTCCGGCTCCGGCAGCGCCCCACCTATTCATACAAATACTGCACCCCCCGTATCCTCTCATGGATAGAGTGAGTGGTGATGTATTCGCTCACCGTCTTAGGCACATACTGCTGCCATTCTTTATCCCCGGCAATCAGTCTTCTGATCTCATCTCCGGTGATTCCTCTTTCCTCTTTGCTCTTCCGCCATAATATCTCGGTCTCCAGACCCAGTCCCTGGAGGATCTGGCAGCGTTCTTCATCCCAGTCACTGCAGATGCTCATATAATAAGTTGCGTCTTTAGGCGCATACTGCAGGAGGAGATCGGGGTGGCTGATCGGGAACGGGATGATCTCGTACTCTTCACGCTTTACCCCAAAATCAGCAAGGGCTCCCTCTATCATTTCCAGGCGCTCAAAATATGTGAGCGGATTATCTCTCCTTGTTGTTCCGTGCAGGTCCAAATCGGATGTTGCGGCGAATGATGAAATATCAGAATGTGTGATTCCTATATAGAGCTTTTTACATCTCATTTTTGCCGCCAGTAAATATTCCATATGCTTTAAATGAAAGATTTGAAACCTTCCATGTATAACCCCTGTCTCAACCATTTTTTCCGGCTCCTCTCCCGTATTGTGAGGGTATGGGCGCCGCGCTTTATTTGCCGGCTCATATCCCGCGTAGTATCAGTATAATACAGTTTTTCCAAGAAAGCAAATATGACTGTCTTGTTATTCTCTCTGAATTACTTTCTATATTTTATCGATCTTCTTTCTTATCTCCAGCATCGTCTGGTCCAGTTTTCCTATGGTTTCCGAACATTTCTGCAGCTCACTGTCTATCAGCTCCGCTTCACGCCGTCCTTTTTTATACCGCAGCTGATGGTCCAGGTTGGCCCAATAGTCCATGGCTGCGGTCCGCAGCTGCAATTCTGCCTTCATCCACTGGGTGCCTCCCTGGAACCCAATCGGTATTTCCATTATAATATGAAGACTCCGGTAGCCCGATGACTTTGGATTTTTTATATAATCCTTCACTTTTACAATCTTGACATCCTTCTGCTCCGCAAAAATCTCCGCGATACGGTAAATATCATCCATATAAGAACATACTGCCCGCACACCGATCAGATCATTTATTTTTTCCAGTGCATTTGAAAAGGTTTTATCCAGTCCTTTTTTGTCCATTTTTTTGCAGGTGCTCTCATAAGACTTCATCCGCCCTGTCTTCATCTGGATCACATTGCGGTCCAGCTCCATCGACAGCTCAATATTGATGATGTCCAGCTTAGTCAGGAGCAGGCTGATCGCACACTCTCCCTTAACCGTAAAATCACTGTTTACCAAATTCGCTTTCAACTTATTATTTTTCTTTTTCATTCATACAATACTTCTCTCTGTTAATATTTCATATTTTGCAGCACAATGGAGTCTTTTACTAATATATGTTAACAGCCGTCGGAACATACCACTAGCGTACGATTGTTACCATTACGTTAAACTCCTGTAAACAGAAAGAAGAGCAAAGGGGTCTGACCCCTTTGCTCAAAAAATAAACTTTTTTATTTCTCCCCAGCTTTCCATCAACCGGTCTACTGAGTAGGCAGCGTTTGCCGGGCTGGTGGACGGAAGACCGGTTATTGCTCTGCCTGTCTTTACCTTGCTGTACTTTTCATATAATTTTTTTGCAGTCCCTCCGTTGGCATAGATCTCAGTAATGCTGCAATTGTCCAGTATCCGGGACAGGTCAGCCGGCACGACGTTTCGAATGCTGCTGTCGCTGGATCCCTGGATTTCACAGCTGGCGATGACATCCCAGATTGCAATGCCATGCCCCAGCAGTATCTTTTTCTTTTCTTCAATTGTCTCCGGTACATCGCTCTCGGTTAAACGTGCCATGATCTTCCAGAAACGGTTCTGTGGGTGTCCGTAGTAAAACTGATTCTCCCGGGACTTTACGGAGGGGAAGGTGCCAAGTATCAGCACCCTGGAATGCCCGTCGAATACGGGCTCAAACTCGTGGGTTACCTGTTCTGCACTGCTCATAGCTTCTTCAGACCTTCTTCCAGTTCCTGTAAATCGCCGCTGTCGGGATGGGGCAGTGCTTTTTCAAAGTTAGCCAGCATGGCCTTGATCCGTTCATCCGCCGGATTCTGCTCCAGCATAGCCTCATAGCGATGCTTTACGCCTTCCTGCATCCTGCCCTGACACATGAATGTTCCCTTAACGGTACAGCTTTCCGGTATATATGCTTCTACTCTGCCCAAAATCTGTTCAAAGTATTCCTGCATCCCCCCAAAGCCCGCCGTGCCGAACAGAAATACGTCTTTGTCTTTAAGCCCTTCAAGAAATGTCCTCATGCTCTCGCTGCAGCTGCCTTTGTCTGTCCAGAATCCCGCAAATATCATATCTGCCTGTGCAGGAGCCTCAGCAGGGCTGCCAAAATAACTGCATTCACCGTTTTCCATGCACTCTTTTATCTTCTCAGCCAGCAGTTTCGTATTGCCGGTTACACTGTCAAATACGATCTCATATGTCATATTAATCCCTTCTTTTCTTTGTTTTAATTTCAAATCTTTTCGTGGAAAGTCCTCATAATTACTTCCTTCTGCTGCTCCCTGGACAGCTTGTGGAAGTTCACCGCATACCCGGAAACGCGGATTGTCAAATTCGGGTATTTTGCCGGATTCTCATATGCCTCCATCAGCATGGCACGGTTAATCACATTTACATTAATATGGTGTGCCATCTGTCTGAAATATCCGTCCAGTATGTTCACCAGGTTTTCACGGCGCTCTTCTTCTGTCTTGCCCAGCGTATCCGGAGTAATGGAAAATGTATTGGAGATTCCGTCACGGCAATCCTCATAAGAAAGCTTGGCTACCGAATTCAGAGAAGCCAGCGCACCGTTTTTCTCCCGGTTGTGCATCGGATTTGCGCCAGGTGCAAATGGTTCTTTTGCCTTGCGTCCATCCGGAGTCGCTCCGGTCTTCTTCCCGTACATTACATTGGATGTGATTGTCAGTACAGACAGCGTATGCACTGCATTGCGGTATGTTTTCGTCTTCTTAAGCTCCGCGGACATATCTGCCAGGATTTTTTTAGCAATCTCATCTACCCTGTCATCATCATTTCCATAGGTAGGAAATTCCCCTTCTGTTTCAAAATCTACAATATACCCATTCTCATCTCTTACTGCTTTCACTTTGGCAAATTTGATCGCACTCAGAGAATCTGCAAGTACAGACAGACCGGCAACTCCGCACGCCATGAAACGCTCAACCTCTGTATCATGTAGCGCCATCTGCGTCTTCTCATAGGCATACTTATCATGCATATAGTGGATCACATTTAAGGTGTTGATATAGAGGCGGCAGATCCATTCTCTGTACTTTTCAAACCGCTGCATGACAACATCATAGTCCAGTATATCCCCTTCGTATACCGGCATCTCCGGTCCTGCAGCAAATTTAGAATACGTGTCATATCCGCCGTTGAGTGCCAGCAGAAGAAGCTTCGGCAGGTTGCACCTTGCCCCAAAAAACTGCATCTGCTTTCCAATCTTCATGGCAGATACACAGCAGGCAATCCCATAATCATCTCCGTATACCGGTCTCATCAGATCATCGTTCTCATATTGGATCGCATCCGTATCGATGGATGCCTTTGCACAGAAATCTTTGAATCCCTGGGGAAGCTTGTCAGACCACAGCACAGTCAGGTTCGGCTCCGGTGCAGGTCCAAGATTGTACAGTGTATTCAGGAAACGGAAGCTGTTCTTTGTCACAAGCGTGCGGCCCTGCTCATCCATGCCGCCGATAGATTCAGTGATCCACATCGGATCTCCGCCGAACAATTCATTATAATCCGGGGTACGAAGATGCCTTGCCATACGCAGTTTCATCACAAAGTCATCAACCAGCTCCTGAGCATGCACCTCATCGAGCATACCCGCTTCAATGTCCCTCTGAATATAAATATCCAGAAAACTGCTTGTCCGGCCAAGTGACATGGCCGCACCGTTCTGCTCCTTAATGGCTGCCAGATATGCAAAATAGGTCCACTGGACTGCTTCTCTGGCATTATGTGCAGGTTCAGAAATATCATAACCATACATCTCTGCCATTTCCTTCATCTTTTTCAGGAAATTAATCTGCTGGAACACCTCTTCAGACAGACGGATGGACTCAACATCAAAGTCTCCCTCGCCGATTCTTTGCTTATCGTTCTGTTTCTCTTCAATCAGAATATCCACACCGTACAGGGCTACCCTGCGGTAATCCCCGATAATCCGGCCTCTTCCGTAGGCATCCGGAAGCCCCGTCAGTATCCCTGCATGCCGCACTTTCCGCATCTCTTCTGTATACACACGGAAAACACCGTCATTATGGGTTGTCCGGTACTGGAACTCCTGCTCAATCTTGTCAGAAAGCTCATACCCATACGCCTTGCAGGCCTTTCTCGCCATATTGATGCCGCCGAAAGGATTCACCCCTCTTTTTAACGGACGGTTTGTCTGCAGTCCGACAATCAGTTCCTCTTCCTTATCCAGATAGCCCGGCTGATATGCGGTCAGCGACGATACCGACTGCGTATCAATGTCCAGCACTCCGCCAAAATCCTGCTCCAGTTTTAAAAGACTGTTCAGGCGCTCCATCAGGCGGTCTGTCCTCTCCGTTTTAGTTTCCAGGAACTCGTCCGTGCCCTCATAAGGCGTCACATTCTTCTGAATAAAGTCCCTGACATTAATCTCTTTTTGCCAATCTCCCGCTGCAAATCCATTCCATTGCTCAAAATTTTTCTGTTCCATGACATTATCCTCCACTTAATCACAGATTGTGGCTGTTCAACATTTTCATACGGACTGTGCAATAAATGCACAGCCCTGTATGAAACAATTACCACAGGCCATTAAATTTCTCCCAATCATCCCGCTGCCTTTCTCATTTAACATCATATTCCAGATAAACATTCCCAGAATCTGCACATATATGTGAAAACAAAAAAGGCAGCCCAAATCATTGAGCTGCCCAGACGGTCGGCGTTCTATTCTATGCTCCCATGTGGTATACTCCACTTTTCCGTCAGTCACATAGAACATTTCAGTTCTCCACGAAGCCTGAATACTTATGTCGTACTCTCAGTATAAACACAAAACCATCAAAAATGCAAGAAATTTTTTAATTTAGAACAATTAGAAGAACAGTTAAAACTATGTCAAAACAAAAATATAATCCTGCCATTAAGGACGAAGTCCCAAACCACCCTCAAGAGTGATCGTCTCTCCTGACATATATTTAAAATCAGGTGATCCCAGATGTACACATATTCTTCCGATGTCCTTCTCCGGATCTCCGAAGCGCCCCATCGGAATGGCTTTCAGATTCTTCTCGTACGCTTCCGGATATGCCTCTTTAAAATTCTCAAGCTGTGCAGTCAGTGCCAGAGGGCAAACTACATTGACATTGATGTTGTCCTTGCCCCATTCTGTAGCTGCAACACGGGAGATGCCTCGGATACCCTCTTTTGCCGCTGCATAGGAGCTTTGTCCTGCATTCCCAAACAGACCTGCGCCGGACGCAAAGTTGATGACTGACCCCTGTGACTCTTTCAGATAAGGATAGCAGGCTCTCATATAATAAAACGTTGCATACAGTCCGGAATAAATACCCAGATCAAAGTGATCCTTCATATGCATGGAAAGCGGGATGCCGGATGCGGAAGCCTGTGCATTGTTGATCAGGACATCAATTCTGCCGAATGTATCAACTGTTTTTTGAACCACTTCTTTGATCTTCTCCTCGGATTCCTCGTCCGGTGTTACGTCCGCAGTAAGCGGCAGAACTTTGATTCCGTAAAGACGCTCCAGCTCTTCCTTTGCATCCAGCAGTTTTTGTTCGTTTCTGCCGGTCAATACCAGATTCGCACCTTCTTTTGCGTATGCAACAGCAATTCCGTACCCAATTGATTTTGCCTTGCCCCCACCTGTAATAATCGCGACTTTTCCATCAAAAATCCCCAATTTCAACATCTCCTTTTGTTTGTTAATTTTTTATCTATCTCTATAATATTCGTTCGTTAAATAAATGTCAAGCCGAATATTCAGATTTTTAAAAAATCCAAAAAGAAAAATCTTTCATCTTTTTATAGTCCCGATTATGCGGAATGTAGCGCATCCTGCGTAAGAATTCTACTGATATCTCCAGGGGCCTTCAGACGGTATACTGAAGGAATTTTTTCTACCTCGTGAGCCCCCCACAAAGCCAGTGCACCGTCCGCCCCTGCTGCTTTCGCACATGCCATATCATAAGAGGAATCACCCACATACAGCGCGCGGGACGGCGCAATCTGCATTTTATCCAGCGCCGCAAGGATTGGCTCCGGGGCCGGTTTGTGTTTTTTTGTGTCATCCGCGCAGATAATCACTTCAAAATTTCGAATGAAGTCATATCTCTCTACACTCTTTTTAAATTCGTCCCTTGTTCTTGAAGTAACGATTCCCAGCCTAAGTCCTGCATCCTTCAGATCCTGAAGTATTTCCCCCATTCCCTCAAATGGTTTCTGAAGAAATTCATATCTGTCACAGTAGCCCAGCCACATCTCCATGGCTTTATCCGATTCCCTGATTTCCAGCAGCTCTATAGCCCTCGCCCCCGGGATCCCCAGCGCAAAATATAGTTCCTCATATGCATACATCTGCCCTTTGATCCGTAGCAGCATATGCTGCAGCGACAGCAGAATCGTTTTTTCTGTATCAATTAAAGTCCCGTCCACATCAAAAATTACTGTATCATATTTCAAGTTTCCTGTACCTCCTGCCTTGTATTTCATTTATTACAGGTTTATAATAACACATATAGAAACATTCATTAATGTTTGTTTATGTTCTTTTCAAATAAATATTAAAGGAGAATTTGTGCTATGGATCATCAGAACGAACCAGATCAAACAGAATCATATCTTGATGGAATCAGCAGACGCCAGAAGATCCTGCAGATACTTGAAGAAAATGGGGAGGTTTCCGTTAACGCTCTGGCCCAGGAATTTGCCGTATCCCCCATGACCATCCGGAGGGACCTCCACTTCTTCGCCAGACAGGGAATCCTGGAGACGCACTACGGCGGCGCCCATCTTAGCAAAAACAGAGCCGTGGTTCCTAATTTTTCTTCCCGAAACGAAAAAATGATGCAGTATAAACTGGCAATCGGAAAAAAAGCCGCCAGCTTTATCAAAGAAGGCGACACAATTTTCCTGGATTCGGGTACTACTACCATCCAGCTTATAAAATATTTTCCTGACGTCCATGCCACTTTGATCACTAACTCCCTCTCCGCCATTCAGCAGCTCAGTACGAATCGGAAGATCCGGCTCATTGTGGCTCCCGGAACTTATCAGGAGCAGATTGGCGGTACTCTTGATCTTTCAACTATAGAATTCTGCAGGCACTATCACGTGGATAAAAGCTTTGTGGGCACCCTGTTCTGTTCGCTGGATTTCGGCATCACAACAACGGATGAACTGGATGCTGCTCTGAAAAAAACCTTCTGTGCGCAGAGCACATGCTCCTTTCTCATGGCGGACCACACAAAGTTTTCAGGAAACAGCTTTGTCAAGTATGGCGAGCTGTCCGATTTTGACTACATTCTAACTGATGACGAACTGGACACCGACAGAAAGGAAAAGTTAGAAAAGATAAATTCCGGGTTAATACTCTGCTGATATAAACCGGACAGTTTTAGGGTCCGGCTTAATCAGCCGCCGCTTCTTTTGCAGCAGACGGATTCAGCGGCTTAACAATCACCCTTCAGCACTCCGAGGTATCTGCCGACCATCTCAAACTCTTCTATATAGATACAGTTTTCAAGAGTGCCGTCCAATATTCCCCGGCGGCATTCGCTGTAGTCCATCCATATTACTTCTTCGACTTCCTCCTGCTGCAGGCTGAGTCCGGCTATATCTACAGGTTCACTGTACACATATACTGAACTAAGCTCATCATCCCTGAATGGCATGCCATAGAAAACATCTTCAAAACCCCCGTGATGAATGCCCACAAACTGCAGCTCTTCAGGATCGGCCTGGATTCCCAGCTCCTCCTGCATCTCTCTTACTGCGGAATTCAGATATTCATCCCCCGCTGCCACATGCCCTGCCGATGAAATATCATAGCACCCGGCATTGGAATCTTTAGCGGCACTGCGTTTTTGCAGGAGGACATCATAGCCGCTCTTTTCATTTTTTTGTACCACCCAGATATGAGAGGTAGCATGAAGGCTCCCCTCACGGTGAGCGACGCCCCGCTCCCTTACAATACCAGTCCTGCTGCCATCAGGATTCAGAATATCAAATAATTCCATCTCTATTCCATCCAGCGCAGCATATTGAAGCGTATCTGTCTTATCATATACAAGCTTTAAAGAAAAGAATTCTCTCTCCTCATCCAGAAGACGGAAAAAGATCTTATCCCCTTCCCATATGTTCAGGCCCAGAACTGCCTTCTTGTCCACCCATTCCAGCTGGCCTTCATTGCAGGCAGTCTGTTCTCCGGTAAAACCATCTGCAGTATACAGAGACATATATTCCACAGTATCTTCCCCATATACAAAGGTGACAAGTCCGCGGTATCTGTAGGAGGTCAGGGTAAAGCCAGTCTCCTCCCAAACTTCTCTGAGCAGGCATTCTTCCGGGCTCTCCCGATCTTCAAAGTGTCCGCCCACACCAATCCATTTGTCTTTATTTACATCGTTCTTCTTCACAGTCCGGTGCAGCATCAGATAACGGTTATCTTTTTCGATATAACATAAAGTACTCAATCTGAACATGCTTCCATCTCCCATCCAATTTTATCTTTCTTTATTCTAACACAACCGAATGGGATTTTGCAGCTTTTACTACTTTCACAGCAATAAGCAGAGGCGCACCAGGCGAATTAATACGCTGCCACGGCTCGAAGCCACTCCCGCAGATGGACTTTTCTGCCGGCCTGATGTACCAGCTAAGAAACCGGGAAGCCTGTTTCATTATGGAATCAGCATTACCGGTTCAAATATCCCTGCTTTTAGATCTGTAGCCGTATTCCTCACTATTACAGAAAGCACGCAGTTTTCCTGAGATAAACAGGGGATTGTAACTGTCACTCCTCCCGCCATTCCAAAGGATTTTTTAGTCAGGCATTCCTCTCCCAGATATATTTCAACATCACCTGCCACCTTGTTAAAACAGAGGGTTTTGCCGGCGTCATTCGGGGATAGTTCTGCTGTCCGGTAAAGGCAATACCACCCGGCTTTTCCAGTCATCTGTGACTGAGCCTTACCTTCGAATTCCACAGGCTCCAGTGTATTCATATCAGACTTATCCATCACAAGGACCAGCTCCGGTTTTTCCTTTTCCGCCTTATGTGACATCCTCCAGCCACCGACTAACGCTGTGGTTACACTTAATATCTCCTGTTCTTTGCCGTCCCTGCGTATTTCCCATCGACCGCTGAATTCCCCAAGTTTCTCTGAACTTATTCTTACGCTCATATATTCCCGCTCCTCCGCCCGCAGGATAATCTGACAGCGCCCCCGGAATAACCTAACCCTGCCAATATCTTCGCGGTCATGGCTGTTAGGGTTGGCATTTCCTGCTCCAAGAAGATACGCTCCATCTGCCGATACTTCTATATATCCTTCTTCCTGAGGCTGGAATTCTCCATTCGCATCAACGGCCGATATGTCTAAGATCAGGGCGTCCTTTGTACTGTAGTTCACGTAATTACGGTTGGACTCCACTTTGAATGACACTGCTTCCTCTGCCGTTATCCGCTCAGCCTCTGTTACCTGCTTTCCTGAAATATACCCTGCAGCGCGCACTGTGCCCGGCTCAAACTCCAGTTCCCAGGAACATTGCTCATACATCTCGTTTGGCTGCCTTCCCATTGACCGGCCATTTAAGAAGAGTTCCACTTCCTCACAATTGCTGTAAGTCATAACCCGGATCTGCTCTCCCTTTTTATGATTCCAATGCGGCAGTATATGAAGTATTGGCTCCTTTTTCCAGTATGCCTTATATAAATAATAAGTGTCTTTCGGGAATCCACACGCATCGATGACTCCGAAATGTGAACTTACGCTTGGCCATTCGTAAGGTGATGGTTCTCCCCGGTAATCAAATCCGGTCCATACAAACATGCCCATCACAAAATCTCTCGTCAGGACCGCCTGATTGGCTGCCCGTACTGTCTGCCCCCAGGGAGCGGTATTTTCATCATAGTTGCTGAATATCTGCTCCTGCACATTATCCCTGCAGGTCTCCCGGGTAGAAAATGCAGACACTAATTCAGACGATACAATGGGCTGCTGCGGATACATCTCGTGAAACGCATCATAGCTGTCTATATAATAATTGATCCCTGTTATGTCAAATGCTGTGGCGGCCCCTTCAGCTTCCATATATCCGCCATTAAATGCTCCCAGGACAGGGCGGCCTGCATCAAGCGTTTTTATTCGGGCTACCATCCTTTCCGCCATTTTTCTTCCTTTGGCGGTTCCCTGCAGGGGTTCTTCATTAAAAACCGCATATATTACAACGCTTGGATGATTTCTGTCACGCTGCACCATCCCCTCCAGCCGTTCCATTACATCTTTTGAGGTACTGAATGCCCGGTTTTCATCCATTACCAGAATCCCCATCTGATCGCATAAGTCCAGAAGTTCAGGGGTTGGATTGTGGTGAACACACCGGTAGGCATTACAGCCCATATCCTTTAATATCTTCAGACGGTATCTCTGCACCTCGTCCGGCAGTGCCGCCCCGATTCCCGCATGATCCTGATGGTTGCATGTACCAAGCAGCTTCACTGCCCTTCCATTCAGCAGGAATCCCCTGTCTGCATCAATTTCGATCGTACGGCAGCCGAATGGAATATCAGTTTCATCCGTCATATCACCGTTTTTCAGCCGTACCTTACAATGATACAGATAGGGTCGGTCTATCTCCCACAGCTCAGGATCTGCCAATTTCATTTCAAAGGACTGTCTGATCTTTTCATAAGGAGCTGTGATTCCCTCCGTGCTGTGCTGCATACCTGGCATTACGGTTCCTGTATTATCACATATCTCAACCGTACACTGGTACTGCTGCTCCACACCTGATGAGTTTTCAAGTTCAACTTCAATCCGGGTGTCCCAGCCGTCCTGTCCCGTTTCAGAGTTTACGGCAATGCCGTTATAGACCGGATGTACCAGAGCTTCTTTATGCAGCCAGACATGACGGTAAATCCCGGATCCTTCATACCACCATCCTTCCCAGATGCTGCAGTCTACTTCCACCGCCAAAATATTCGGCTTTGTACCATAATTTGCTATGTCTGTAATATCTATGGAAAAGCTGTTGTAGCGGCTTTCATTATGATATATCTTGCAGCCGTTCAGGTACAAATCTGAGATCCCGGCAATCCCATCAAATACAATTCTAAGAGCGCGTTCCCTGTCAGATTCACTCAGGCAGAATTTTTTACGGTACCAGCCTTTAAGGCCCTTCCTGTAACCATGATCCGCCGCCGCTGTTCTGTCAAAACTCTGGTTGTGCTGCCAGTCATGGGGCAGATCCACATCCTGCCAGAGCGTATCATCAAATTCCAGTGCCGCTGCCCCGGTAATTCCCCCTGCTTTTGCGAAACCATAGACATCACCGTGTGTCAGGGTTTCCGGCAAAATGCCAAAATCCCCCAGTGAAAACTTCCATTCCCTGTCGAAATTATATCTCATCTGTCTTCTCCTCTAAACTTTATGATAGTATATGCATACTGGATCTATTGATACTGTGCCAACGCCAGTTCTGCCCCCTGCTGCTTCGTTCATTGACTGGCTTTTACCATGTTTTAGTCCATTTATGGAGATATTATATCATTGGCAATTGCTCTATTGTTATCATTAACGATCTAAAAAAGAGCATATTCGACCATTCATATTTTGTAATAGTCGTCCGGGCTTATAGGCGACCTTCCCTATAAGATGAAGAAAAGACTGCTATGCCGCTGCATAACAGTCTTATCATTATTTTTCTATATCATCCTCTGTAACCATCGTTTGTTTCGCTTTATCTCTTACAGCAAGCCGTTCTCTCACCCCGTCCATATATCCCGGTTTATCAAGATTATAGATCAGCAGCGGAACGATCCCGAGCAGGAATACAATTCCAGGCAGCAGATTCGCAGCCAGATTGATCCCGGTCTGGATGCGGGGTGTCATGTCCACTCCGCCCGCATATCCAAATGCGCCCATAACCAGCAGAAATACTGAGTTTGCAATTGCCGTTGCTATTTTAATTGCACATCCCTGGAAGGAAAATGCCATGCCGTCATTGCGCATACCATGTTTGTCGTCGAAATCATCAATTGCATCTACCATCATACCGGCGCCGCATGGGCCTGCAACATATCCGAGACCATAATAGATTAAAACAATGAAGTCAAACACGATATTTTCATACGGGCCCACAAAAAGAATAATCAGCGCGGACCCCTGAATAACCATAGAAATAACCGCTGTATTGCGTTTCCCTAATTTTTCGATGATCTTTGGTGTAAACGGCATAATCACTGTGCCGACAATCATCTGCATCATCATAAAAACCGTAATGAATGTAAAGTTCCGGACACAATACATATAGAAATAAACGGCCACAGAGATACGCCCAAGCATTCCGAACATATTAAAGAAACAATATGCCATTGCACATACAAGATTCTTATTTTTAAATATCATTTTCAGACCGTCGCTTATTTTTCCCTGGTCTTCTTTTTTCACTGTAATTCTCTCTTTAGAAAGAATTGCAACTGCCCAGAACATTGGAAGAGCGGCTGCTGCAAGCAGGATGGCTGATGCTTGGTACCCTGACGCCTGATCGCCTTTGCCAAACCACTCTACAAGTCTGAGTACAAACAGGTTTAGGATAATCTGTCCAACCGTCATTCCCATCATCTGGGCTGCGTTTAATTTGTTGATTTCCTTTGGATCACGTGTCATAACAACCGGCAATGCGAGATATGGCACGTTTGTCATTGTATAGGACATTCCAAGGCCGATATATGTAATGTAAGCATACGCAAGCTTCGCCGGTCCGCCAAAGCCCGGTACTGTAAAGGTCAGGATTGTAAAGATAACAAGGAAAATGGCACCCACAAAGATATACGGCCTGAAACGGCCATGTTTCGTGTGTGTTCTCTCCATCAGGGTCCCCATCATCGGATCATTGATGCCGTCCCATATTTTTGCCACCAACATCAGAAGCGCTACCGCCCCTGTCCCAAGACCAAACACATCCGTATAGAAAATAGACAGATACGTGCTTACCATCGTCCATGACAGCTGAGAGGCAAAGTTACCTAACCCGTATACAATATAGTGCTTTGCCGTCAATGGCGCCATACCAAAAGAATTTATTTTCTGTTCTCCCATAATTCTCTCCTTTTAACTGCCCGTTACATTTTTGCAATTGTATCTTCAAAGTTTTTGTATTTTTCCATCATCTCAGGCAGTGTTTCTTTGTTTTCAACCAGTTTCGGAACACATACTTTAATCATATTCTGAATTTCATTGTAATGCTCATAGATCCCGATGTTGGTATTTCTTGCCCGGTTGATCTCTTCCTGAGGCCATTCCACTTCAATCTTGTCACCATTGACAGAAAGGCTGCCCCAGATACCGCAGACGGGACACTCTACATGCGTCGTCCCATTCATGCTGAGCAGCGGATTATGGCAGACCGGACATACCCCCTCTTCTCCTTCCCATGTATCCACTTCGTCATAGGGTTTTCCCAGAGACTGGGCAACCGCTGTTCCAAGATCTGTGCATTTCTGCATCAGCGCCGGGTCAAACAGAGGATGGCCGGTTCTTCCCTGATCATACGCATCCACATGCCCCACACATTTCATGCAGAATGAGAAACTGAAGAGATCCAGCATCGGCAGGCCGAGAGCTACCCAGTTATGCGTCTTGGCGCCGCCCACGGAGATGTATCCCGTGTATCGGTCCTTGAAATATCTTGGATCCAGTTCGGGTTTTCCCTCTTCTCTGCGCTTTTTGTTTTCTTCGATCAGGGCCGCCCGGTCATGGGAGGGGCCGAAACGGTCCACAAAATTCTTGAACTGTCCCACAATGCCTACCGCATAGACCGGAGCCGCGATTATAATACCATCCGCATCCAGGCACGCTTCTTCCAGAACACTGTAATCATCTTTCATGCAGCAATGGATTTCCACTTCCCCATTATCCCTGAGACGGCTGCAATAATCACATGCACGGCAATGACCGATATTCATAGTTACTGTATTTATGAACTGTACCTCCGCTCCTGCAGCCTTTGCAGCAAACAGGGCCTCCTTTACCATGACATCACATCTCTGGTTTTTTCTTCCAAAAGAAATTCCTAATACTTTCATTTCTTCCTCTCCTTCGTCTTTTTGATACTCTAAGTTTACCGTTTTTCACACAGATCTGCTTTCCTTAGCCTCGCCTGTAAGTAAGGAAATAATTGGTGTAAAAAAAGGCATACGAAAAGAGAGAACAAAAAAGCTTATACCTTTTTTGTTCTCCCTTTTTTTATATATCTGATCTTCTATTACTCTTGCTGTACGGTATATTGGTATCTGATATCCAGCAGCCTGATCTCCTGTTCCATCAGAATATTTTCCAGTTCCAATGTTTCATTTTCTACAGATATACTGTGCATCTCGATTCTTGGTATGGCACTCTTCCTCAGGTAGTTCATCTCGTCCTTTGTCAGGTTTTTACCGTACTCCAGCCGTTTCCATATATCCTGGGCACTTCCGTTTTCCCGGTTCACATAGTATATTTTCACCTGATAGGTTCCGTTCTTAACATGATTCAACGCAAACTTTAATTTCAGCGGTTCCGCATTTCCGGTATAACTGTCGATCTCTTCCAGCGCAATCTGTTCTTCGTCTTTAAAAACATAGTGGGCGGACAGCTGTTTGAAGTTATGGCATGCAATCGTAAAATGTCCCCGTCCATTCGTTGTGACAATCGCATATTCCTCTTTTTTAATCACATCCGGCTGCAGCCGTTTCATAAATGCAAATGCATGAAACGCAGGCTTGTAGATGCCGTCTCTGGAGATCAGACCGGAATCTCCATTTAATATATCATTGGTATCATAATAATCAGAATAGCTGTCCAGCGCATGCCAGTATGACATCAGATCCACTTCCCCATTCATGTCAATACAGTTCTTAAGCACATAAGCGCCCTGCTCACAGCTGTCATTGATCTGGTTTCGGTTGGAAATCGTGAAATTCCACTCCGTAATATGCAGCTCTTTCACCTCTATTCCCACATCGCGTATTACATTCTTCATAATTGCGACCTGGTTTTTCATATAATCCACATCAATTGATTTTCTTCCATATCGTTTGCCCGCTTCCATGGCGGCTGTGTACTGATAGGAATACACCGAAAGAAAATCTGGCTGGTACTTACGCTGCTTCCATATTTTTAGAATCTCCAGACATGGAACCGTGTCGTATCCCAGGATAAATCCCGCTCCCCCGACTCTTATCTGGGATGAAATTTCTTTGAGAACGCGGAAAACAGTTTCAAAATAATGATAATACTGGCCATCCTCTTTTTCCATTTCGTACAGATTATTATTCCAATATTCAAAATACCATGTTTCGATCTCTTCGATCCCATAACGGTTCACCAGATGCGTTCCAAACTCCTGCATAATACCTTCGAACATCTCTTTTGAGTAATGTCCGATCTTTTCATACTCCTTTAAAACGCGCTCCGGGGAATACATAAACGCTGTCTCCTTATGTCCTAACTCCAGATATGGTTTGATATGGTTCTCCACCAGAAAATCCAGAACCATGTCAATCTTCCGAAAATTACATTTCCCGCTCTCACTGACACATTCTTCCCTGGAAAAAATATTCCAGATTCTGGCATACAAAATATCTGTCTCGCTCTTTAATTCTCTGATCTGATTCTGCACATCTGAATGCAGAATCTGATATGCCTCCCCTATACATACCGTCCGAAAACCGTTGGAAAGCTTGGTTCCCGGCTGAAGGGTATCGATTTGATATATCTGCATATTTTTTGTCTCAGGCTCTTTTTTCTTTGCTTTTAATTCCAGATATTTTTGGATCCGCTTCAGCTCACGTTCTGTCACATCCCGGTCCGGTTCTCCCGACATTTCCTGATACTGCAGCCTTTTTCTGTATTCGCTCGGGGCTTCTCCGTAAACATCCTTAAATGCTTTTGTAAATGCAGCGGAAGTCGGAAATCCATTATCCAAAGCAATGTGTGTCATATTCTTCTGCGTATATAATAACTCGTCAACCGCATGAAACAGACGCACATTATTCAGGTACTCCATAAAAGTCAGACTGAGATTTTTCTTAATATATTTTGACAAATAGGCATTTGATAAAAACAACCTGTCAGCCAGGTCATTCAGGCTGATCTGTGACTGATAATTTGCCTGAACATAGTTCTGTATCTGCGAGATTCTTTGTTTATCCTGTGAACTTTCTATATGAAATCTGGCATCATCCATTTTCACCAAAAAGTTACCGGTCAGAAGATGTAAGCACTCATAATACAATGCATTCAGATGCAGTTCATTCTTTTCATCTTTCTCAAAATACCGCAGCATAATCTGGTCCAGATAGTTCCGCAGCTGCTGATATGCCGCATTTTTATCTACTAACGTATTGCACCAGAATAATAGCTGCATGGTTCCCATATGTTCCGCCAGCAGGTGAAAATCTATCTCGAACCTGGCAGCCAGTACATCCTGGTTTCCATCCATCATATGATGCTTATTCGCGTTGATGAGAAGGATATCGCCCTGTTTCATACGAAAAATCTGATCATCAATCGAAGCCGTTAATTCTCCGGCCAGTACATAAAACAGCTCCGGATTTTGATGGTAATGCGTCGACTTCTCGCCTTCTGTGATAAAATAAAACTGCATTAATCTTCTGTCATTCTTCATCCCAAACCTCTTTTATGCTCTTTTTACGCGCTTTTTATTCTCCGTGTATTCTCTATAGCCAGTATAACATTTTTCCTGACAAGAAACAGCATAAAGATAGCTCCATAGCGCATTAACTACAGTTGTCCTTATTCTTCTGGTCACTTTTTATTATTTTAATCCTCTTTTGGTTTTGCCGGCACTTTGAAGTACGGTCTTTTGGGGTGGGCAAGACAATATGGTGTGTCAAACCCGACTTCTTCTACAGGGATCAGTCTGCGGAATTCTCCATTTTTTTCAGCCTCATCCAAAATGTTTTCAAACAGTGGCTTTCTTACGCCTATAAACGGCTTAATATGCTCCATAATATCCGGCTCCAGCCGAATTGCCCCTGTCGGACAGATCATAAAGCACCAGGCGCATTCATGATTATCATTACAGCATTTTCCCTCACTCCCGAACTTCTGGGGATCCGCCGATAAATCAATATAATCCATTGTGCAGTTATCCATACAGCGTGTACACTTTGGATAAATACACTTCCGGGGATCACGGACAATCTTTCCCTGAGGATTGCCATATTCCAGAAGCATATTTACAATTGCAACCGCCTGATCCTGATTCACGTTGTTCTCTGGCATTGGCGGAATCAGCTGCGTCTCGCCTTCATAGATTCTCCGGCTTCGTTCCGCCATTTCACGTCCAAAGCCCCTTGCTTCCTCCAAATCAATCTCGTCTGGATGTCCTGCTGTATAATAAGGCTCCGGCATCCCCGGCATCACAACATTGCCATACCATCTCCTGCTTCCAATCACAGTAAAACCAGCTTTTTTTAAGTTAGGCAGCACTACGGGAAAATAAAAACCGGGCATAGTTCCATGTGTACAAAATGAAAAGATATGTTTTCCGTTCTGGTCCGGTGCTTCCTTATAAAATTTGCGGATGTTTGGGGGATCCGCCTTCCACACCGGACTCCCCAGCCCAATCAAATCATAGTTCTCGAGCATATCATATGTAACGTTCTTAATACTTTTCACATCCACCTGCTCTGCGGCTTCTCTTGCGCCTTCTGCAATACTGTGTGCTACCTTCCTTGTATTGCCGCTTTGGGAAAAATAAATCACTAACACTTTCATCTCTTCTGTCACTCCTTTATATTTCTTTGCATAAAGTTCGAAAACACCTGCCCCATCGCTGAACTGAGCACCCAAACCGCAAAGTATGTGCCCGTTTATATCAGCGCTTTCTGAATTTCCCCACTTTCGTCAGCTTATTCGGCAGTTTCGGCACCTTACCGGATGTTTTCACAATTGCCTCTTCCGAACACTCGGGAATACATTTTCCGCATCTGTCACAGTCAAAATCATCGATCATATAAATGTATTTTGGTTTTCCATCAATACAGTCTTTTGGGCACACATCGGCGCAGTCACCGCAGCCGCTGCAAAGACGGGGATCAATGTAGATCGTCTGGGCAGAGAAACATACGCCGGCAGGACACGTTTTTTTCTTCATATGTAATTCATATTCTTTTTCAAATAACTCAACTGCACTCAGTACAATTTTGGCAGAAACCTGCCCCATGGTGCAGGGTGTAGAGAACTCCATGGCTTCACCGATTTCCTTTGTCATATCAATATAATCCGGCTTTCCCCTGCCTTCTTTTATCTCATTGTTCATATACTGGAGCTGGAGAAGGCCCTCCCGGCAAAAGACGCATCTGCCGCAGCTCTGTTTTCTGGAAGCCGTCAGTTTCTCATCCGTCTCTGCAACAATGCAGTCTTTCTCCGTCAAAATCCGGAGCAAACCATTATCGATTTCCGCCTCTCCCACAGTCAGGGCTGCTGCCGTTTCAGGACGTATATACCGATAACCGGCGAGCACTGCTTTTGCCTCTGATAAGTCGACAATATCCGACAATTTTGTATCGCATGCTACTTTTTTCAGTTCTGCACCATTCGCAGAAACATAAATACCTGCTACGAACGAATCCTCCAGTACATCCGAAAGACCGGCGGCCGTAATCATATGCATCAAAACAGAACCTTTCTCTGCACGTTTATTTACCAGCCCTGTTACAATTTCTACATTTTCGGCTTCTGCCGCATCTTTTACGAGGTCTGCCAGCTCCGCGGCTGATTCCGGAATGTGAAGACTCAGCTTATCTGTCCCGAGAGCGTACCCCAGTATTGCAATCCCTCCTGTCACCTTTTCCGGGTTTTCTTTCAGCACCTCCAAAAGCACGCCATCCGTATCAGCATTATTCAGCGCTGCCACAACTCCCAATTCAAGCCGCTCTTCCTGAGCCTCTTCTTCCGCCATCCTGATTCTCTCAGAAAGTGTTTCATGATGAAGGCCATATTCCAAAATACCGGAAGCGGCAATTTTATCCAATACTTCCTGTTTACTCATTTTCTTTGCGTTTTCAATTCCGCTCATCTTTACACCACCTTATTTTCCGAAAAATCGCCCCAGGTACTTGGCCTTGAAATCTGCAGTCTCAGGTCACACTGCAGACAGCGTCCGGCTTCCGCACATATATCCGAATCACAGATGCCATGATCGAACAGATCAAAATTGTCACTCCTGGATTTTGCGGAATCAATCTGTGTATATTTTTTCTCCTCATACCCAAACCCCGGGCACTGGCCGATGTAACTCTCTGCCTTTCGGACGGGAGCCAGCACTTCGGAAATGTCCCCGTCACCGCCAAGATACCGGTCAATCTGACTGGCCGCTTCTCTTCCCGATTCAATTGCCATGATGACCGATTTTGTGCCGTAGACAGCATCACCGGCCGCGAAGATCCCTTCTGCAGAAGTTTTCTTGTCGCGCTCTATATCTTTGACGGTAATGCTGTTGCCTCTTCCCAGTTCCAGACCTGCTTCCTCTGTGATATCCGGTCTCTGCCCCACTGCAAAAATAACCGTGTCCGCATCAATATGATGTTCGGACCCCTCCTCTTTCTCGATAATTGCACGGCGGTTTTCATCGAACGAGAATGATTTTACGTTCATAAAATCAACTCCTGTCACGGTGCCCTCACCTGTGATCCGTTCAAATGTCTGTGCCGGATGGACAAAGATTCCTTCTTCCTGTGCCTGCTCAATTTCTTCATCATCCGCAGTCATAGACGCTCTTGCTTCCAGACACGCCAGATGAATCTCCTCTGCGCCTAATCTCTTCGCCGTCCTCGCACAGTCGAAGGCAACATTGCCGCCTCCCAGAACCACAATCTTCCTGCCGATGCCCGTTTCTTTTCCCATACTTGCATTGCGGAGAAAATCAGTGTTCAGAATGACGCCCTTCTGGTCATGTCCTTCTATCGGAAGACATACACCCTTGTGCCCGCCGATTGCCATAAGCACCGCATCGTATTCTTTTAATAACTCTATTGGCTTCTCCACCTTTGTATTTACTTCAATCTTTACACCCTGATCTTCCATCACCTTTGCTTCATCCGCAATGATCTCTCTTGGAAGACGGTAGGAAGGGATCCCGTAGGACATCATTCCGCCAACCAAAGGAAGTGCTTCTTTTACGGTGACATCGTGTCCCTGTTTTCTAAGATAGTAGGCTGCCGTCAGGCCCGCAGGCCCGCCGCCCACTACACAGACTTTTTTCCCTGTATCCGCAAGCTGCTTTCCTTTTCCCCTCCAGACAGACCCGGTATCATGTTCGGCGGCATACCGTTTTATATCGCGGATGGACATCTCTTCGTTTACTTCTTTTCTTTTACATTCTAATTCACACACATGCGAACAGATGTATCCCAATGCTTTTGGAAATGGCACCTTCTCCCGGATCACCGCCGCCGCCTCATCGTATTCCCCATTTTTTACCAAACGGATATAACGCGGTATATCCGTATGCGCCGGGCAGGCATGGCGGCAGGGTACAATAGCGTCTTCTCTCGCCTTCTCAGAATCCAGAACCTTATCACGTATGGTTCCCGTGGGACATACTTCCGCACAGGCTCCGCAGAACCGGCAGTCCGCGTCCTTCAAAAGTCTGCCGTGCAGGGTGCCTACATAAGTTTCCATATCCTTTTTCTGGTATTGCAGTACTTTGACTCCGCGCAGTTCATTACATGCGCGCACGCATCTGCCGCAGAGTATACAGCGGTTCATATCATGCAGGATCAGCGGATTGTCCTCCTGGGGCTTAAATCCTTTTGTTCTCATTTTAAGGCGCCCGCTCTTCGGCCCAATATACTGGATCAGCATCTGCAGCTCACAGTTCCCATACTTGGGGCAGGTAGAGCAGTCCTGGGGATGCCCGGTCAGGAGAAGCTCCAGCGCCAGCATTCTCAGCCGTTCTACCTTGGGTGTCTTTGTTTTAATCTTTAATCCGTCTTTTGCTTTCAATGTGCAGGAGGTGGTAACCCCCTCCTGCCCTTCTACTTCCACCACACACATGCGGCATGAGCCCAGTGGATTTAAGTCTCTGTGATGGCACAAATGGGGAATATATATCCCGGCATCTAATGCACATTCCAGTATATTTTTATGATCCGGAACTTCCAGTCTGGTTCCGTCAATTGTTATTACTGCCATATGAAACCTCCTTTTCTTCTCTTTTTGTGATCACTGTTACAATCACTGCAAAGGCCAGCATCCCCGCAAAAGCCACGGCAAACTGATTTTCTGCCGTATTTTTTCCAAGCAGAAGCGCTGCCGTGTTCCCCATAAAGATGGGTGCAATCAGTCCGCCGATCCCCCCTATAATAGAGAACATTCCACTCGCCTTTGCAACCGCGTTCTTTTCAACGGAAACTGAAATCAGGTAGGAACCCTGTGCCATAAAACAACTCAGCGATATTCCGCAAAGTGCACTTGTGATAAATACTCCGGCCATCCCCGGAATCAGCATAACTGCCAGATATCCGGCCATTGCCGCATATATGGAAAATGCAAGTGTATATTCTTTTAACGCCTTTGAAATCTTTCCGAATCCGATTCCAATCAGCAATGCAAATACAGCGTTGACGGCCGTTACAATGCCTGTGACAGATGCATTTTCCGTAACATTTTCTAATATATAAATACCAATATTCGTGCTGTATGCGTTGATAAACAGGGTATGTGCAAAGGAAGCAAAAGAAATAGCATATACCATTCTATTGAGCTTCATATCCGAAGACTTCTCTGTTTTTACAGGTGGCGTCTCTATCAGCAGGAACCAGATGCCGGCCATCGCCAGAAAGGGAATCAGATAAATAAGGAAAAAGTACTGGTATCCCAGATTCACCAGCATTCCTCCGGCCAGATTGCCAACCATGGTTCCCACCCCCATGCCTACCACATGAAGCCCCATATAGGATGCCCTCTCACTGGCCGGGAAAAATTCCGTGATAATGGCTGTATTCATCGGTCCCATGATTCCAAAGCCAAATCCAATCAGAAGCCTTGAGACAAACAGGATCTGAAAGCTTTCTGCAAAAAAAGGGATAACACCGCATATCCCAATGATCAGAAGGCCATATAAAGTGATTTTCTTCTTACTGATCTTAGTCGTAAGCCATCCGATCATCAGCGCGCCCACAATCAAAAACAGATACGGCAGTGTCTGCAGCAGCTGAACCATACTGGTCCCGTACTGCCCATATTTCTCGTTTAAAATTCCAAGTACCGGTGAGATACCGGTAATATTTAAACCAAATGCAAATGCAGCTATAAAAACACTGCACGCGATTTTTCTGCTCTTTGACATCTTACAATCCCTTTCTTTATCCGCAGGGCTGCAATACATCCCAATGCTCCGCGAGCATTCCTTCCTCCAGTCTGTAGATATCTACGACCCGGCATCTGGTAACACCATCCGGTCCAATATTTTTCAAATAAACTGCAGCCATATCATTTTCTGCAATCAACATCTGAATCTGGAGACAGAACTCAGGGCATTCGATAAACTTTTGTGCAAATGCGCTTTTTAAACCTTCCCGTCCCTGCTCCACTCCCGGATTGTGCTGAATGTAATCTTCCCTTACGTACTGATCGGCAGATTTTACCACATGATCATTAAAAAATTCCTGATAAAATCTGCGGATTACCTCTTTGTTTCTTTCCTCCATACGGTTTACCTCCGCTCTTTTCGAGCCTTTCTTTTTAAAATGGAGCAGATACCTCATTTGACATCTGCCCCATTTATTGATCTGCATTTTTATTTATTTAATCTTCCACAAATTCTGCTGCACTCATCCCTGCAATACGTCCTGTATTTACGGCAAATCCCATGGAGTTTCCCGGGAGCAGGAACATATAGCTGTCATCATAAATGTTGCATGCATCCGCACCGGCTGCATACAGGCCTGTTACCGGTTCGAAGTCTTTGTCACACGCCTCGCAGTTCTCGTTAATCCGGATACCGCCGACTGTACCATATCCGCCCGGGCGGATCCTTGCGCCATAGAACGGAGCTTTTATAAGCGGTCTTAAATATTTCTTGTTCTTGAAAAATTCTTCATCTACGCTGTCACAGAAATCATTATATTCTTCAACGGTATCTGCAAGTGTGTCCACATCAATGCCGGCTTTTTCTGCAAGTTCTTCTATTGAATCCGCTATAAATAAGCCTTCGTTGCCATTCTCCTGTGCCATCTTCACGCCCTCTGCAAAGTCAGACACATCCGGATCAGGACGGACAAGGCAAACATGATCCACACCGTTCCTCATATAATACTTTACAATGGATGAATCCACGAGGCTGAAGCAGACCCGGTCTTTCTGATGAGAGCAAACATTTGATAAGAATGTTGTATTCTGCATATGCTCTTCGTTCATCACACGTTTTCCGTGTGTGTTGACAAGCAGATTGGGCTGTCCCATAACATTGGCGACACTTCCCGGAAGATCATCGATCCCCTCAATGTTTGCCGCCTGCTCAATGCGCACCGGAAGGTGGTCTGCACCGGCCTCCCACGCCATTTTAAGCCCGTCTCCCATAATACCCGGGATTGCGAAATTGAACATATCTACACCGTGAATGTATCCGGTCTCTTCTTTGATAAAATCTTTGTTGCATCCGGCCCCGCCGGTACAGATAATGGCCGCTTTGCATGCAATCTCGATTTCATTGCCGTCTTTATCTGTGCCGAGAACTCCCGCAACTTTTCCCTCTTCCATCACAATCTTTCTGGCAGCCGTTTCCAGAAGGACTTTTACTCCAAGTTCCTGCGCCCTTGCGTATAGTGCCCTGTTCATAAAGGATGCCGCACGGGGGCCAATCCCCTGATCCGTCTTTACAATGTGCCATGTGGCTTCTGATTTGGGGAAGTAACGGTATGCCCCCTCAAACTCGACGCCCATATCCTCCAGCCACTCAATCGTCTCTGCCGACTGCTCAAAGTATCGTTTTACAAGTCTTGCGTCCACATTATAATGCGTGTATTCCATAAACATGTTAAATGCTTTTTCCACGCTGATTTCTATCATCTGCTGTTTCTGGTATCTGGTTCCGATCCCGAGAGGGCCCATTCCCATATTCGCTGCCCCGCCGACGGCCGCCGCTTTTTCTAACAGAATGACCTCCGCGCCGTCTTCTGCTGCCTGTACGGCCGCGGATAACCCGGACGGACCGCCTGCGATCACAACGATTTGTGTTTCATAATTTGCCATAATGCTCTACCTCTCCCTTTATTCTTCAAAAGCAATCGCTTTTCCGGTTCTTGCGGACTCGCGCACCGCATCCATAACGCACAGTACACGTCTGACCTGTTCCGGTTTTACAATGATTTCTTCTTCGCCGTTAAATGCCTTCAGAAAATGTTCAAAATAATTTCTGTGATCCACACTGACTTCCGGCAATGGTTCTTCTGATAACAGCCCCGGCTCCGGCGGCCCAAAACTTCTGGTAGGACCGGCTGCGGACATGGTTATCTTTCCAGGTACATTTTCTAGTAAATGGGCGGTGCGGACAATTTTGCCTTCTCCGCCAAATCCGTCCATCACTGCGGAGCCTTCCGTTCCGCCGATGAACCATGCCCGTTTTGGTGTCAGATAATATGTACCCAGCTCAATCTCGGCTGTCACACCGTTTTTAAATTTCAGGATGATCTTGAAGTAATCATCTACATTTTCGTTAATTACATTCTGGACATCTGCATATAGGGATATGATATCAGACTTTACCATATCCAGCATCTGGTCGATCAGATGAACGCCCCAGTCATAGAGCATTCCTCCGCCCATCTCCGGATAGATGTGCCAGTCATGCATGTTGCCGTTCACGCCATAGAGCTGTGATTTGATAATGTACATATCACCAACCATCTCTTTGTCATAGACTTCTTTCATGATGCGGTAATCTTTATCCCATCTCCTCTGCTGGTGAACCGTAAACAGAACATTGTTTTCTCTGCATGCAGCAGCCATCTCGTCATATTCTTTCACTGACATTGCTGCAGGCTTCTCGCAGATAACGTGTTTTTTGGCCGCGGCCGCTTTTTTTACCATTTCCGGATGGCTTGGATTCGGTGTAGAGATCATGACTACATTGATGTCGGCCTTTTCAAGCATTTCCTCCAGGCTGCCGTATGTCCCGACACCCTCCGGTGCATCCTTTAACTGTTCAGGATTCGTATCCGCCACTGCAGTCAGATCGATTTCATCAAAAGAGGCCATCATATCTGCATCGCAGTGTCCCATAAAACCAAATCCTACAATACCTAATTTTATTTTTTCCATTACAACTCTCTCCTTATCAAAAGAACTTAGCAGTCTTCGATTGATCTTCTCATGGCCTCCTGATGACGGCGCACCTGTTCGATACTGTCCACCGGCAGATCCGCCCTCAGGTGCTCCCCGCCCTCGTACTCAGAACTCAGGAATCCTTTATATCCCGCTTTTTTGAACGCTTCAATCACTTCCGGGATCGCAACTGCTGTCTCTTTGTAGTCCTCATGCATATTGTAGAATTTTGCATGTGTATGGAAGATATAATCGATATTATCAATGAGATCCTGCGGATCTGACCATGAATATGTAAAAGATGCCCCTGCATATTCCTGATCGGCCGGCCCGCCGCCCGCTGCCTCCACTGCATCCATCATTTCTTTCATGCCGTTGGCCATACGGTATTCCATGTTTGCTTTTCCCAAATTCAGGTCATATTTAATCTTTACAAAACCTTTTGCCATTCTTTCGGCATAAGCTTCGTCCACAATTTTGATACACTCTTCGGAAGCGCCGTGTCTTCTTGCTTTATCTCTCAGCACATCCGGGATATTCTTACAGAAAATCCCCATATCCGGAATAAATCCAAAATATTTTGTGCCTGTGCGGTGAATCATCTCCATGTAGCCGTCTGCCCAGCCGGAGTTCAGGGAGAAAGGCGCATGGACTTCAAGGCCGATCTTTACCTCTTTTTCTTCCGCATAGTCAAGGCTCCCTTCGATCACGTCCATTGGCGTGGATACCAGGGTACGTAAGTTCTTGAATCCCAGCATGGATGCAAGGCGGATATCGCGTTTCATCATGTTCACCTGCTCACTCAGTGTCAGTGTGCGGTTGTCGTAAATATGATTTTCCAGGAATGCATCGTAGCAGGATGGTTCTAAATGATATTTTTCCATCCAGCCGAACCACTGGGCTCTGAATTCTTCCGTTTCAATCGGAAGCGGGAATCTGCGGATCATCTGTTCCGCAAGAAGCTCCACTCCTGTTGCTCCTGTTTTAGCTGTCTCACGCAGACAGCCTTCCAAATCTAATTTTTTATCGTAGTATTCATCCTGGTAACTGTACAGGGAAACACTTCTTTTTATCTCACAGCTCATGTCGGCTCCTCCTATTTCATCTCAAAATCTGCTTCACATACCGCTTCAATCTGAAAGGGCATGTAAGACGGGTCTATTATCTGCACCGCTTTGATATGATGGCTGCCTGCCGCAAGGCCGCCTTCTTTGCATACGGTTACCGTCGCATAATCGCCAAATTCCCATCGGTAATCAGAATCAATGACGGTACGCATCTCCTCCAGTGTAAATGCTTCGCCGTTTACGACAAGGCGAATATCTTCCCGATTTACCTCTTCCCCATCTACATTTACTTTGATATCTCTTACAATTGATAATGTAATGCCGCGGTAATACTGTGCTTTGAAGTCAAACTGATATCCCGTGATTTTCCCGTCTGCTTCCATGTTTTTAAATCCATCCGGATTATAGATCTGTCTGCCGGCCATTTTTCTTCCTCCTAATCAAAAAATATTTCTTTTCCAGTTTCAGCTGACTTGTAGATTGCTTCCAGAATCTGGGTTACTACAAATGCCTGTTCCGGTTTTACAAGCGGATCTGTATCATTCATGATTGCGTTCAGCCACTGTTCCTGCTCACGGACCGCCTCTGCCGGTGCTCCGCCCTCGAAGAAATCCACAACTCCGGCCGGTGAGATTGTTTTTTCCATCAGCTGATTGTGCTCAACGTTGTTGTAGATCAGTTCATCCTGCGGGTAGCTTCCGCCGTGATGAATCTCCGCGCCGCCCTTTGTGCCGCAGAGTGTTGTGGATGCCTCCATGGATTTCAGTACATTTAACGCCCAGGAAGCTTCCAGGTAAATGGTCGCTCCGTTTTTCATCTTCACAAGGCCGAATGCCGAATCTTCCACCTCAAATGTCTCCGGGTCCCAGGGACCAAATACATTGCCTTCCGGCCCGTCAGCCTGACGGCCCAGCTTATAAAATACCTGTCCGGAAACAGAAACCGGCTCATAGTTGTCCATCATCCAGAGAGTAATGTCAAGCGCATGTGTTCCGATATCGATTAACGGTCCGCCTCCCTGCAGTGCTTTGTTCGGGAATACGCCCCATGTGGGAACCGCCCTTCTGCGAAGTGCATGTGCTTTTGCAAAGTAAACCTCGCCAAGCTCGCCGGCTTCACAGGAAGCATGAAGTGTCTGCGTGTCGTCCCTAAGACGGTTCTGGTAACCGATTGTGAATTTCTTTCCGGATTTCTTCCATGCATCCAGCATTTTCTTCGCATCTTCTGTGTTGTGGGCCATCGGTTTCTCACACATTACATGTTTGCCTGCCTCAAATGCAGCGACTGTAACCGGGCAGTGCACCACATTCGGCGTACATACATGAACAACATCAAAATTCTCTGCATCCGCCAGCATTTCATTATAGTCTGTGTACACTTTCGCTCCTTCGGCGCCGTACTCTGCCGCGGCTTTTTCGGCACGTTCCGGAATAATATCACAGAAAGCTGTCATTTCGGCTTTGTCTGCCTGTGCCTTTAAAGACGGCATATGTTTTTGATTTGCGATTCCTCCGCATCCCACGATTGCAATTCTTAATTTCTCCATATCTTTCTTCTCCTTCATCTTGTTTGTAACAGTTCAGGCAAGCCCGAACTGTTACTCTTATTTCTCTGATTTGCTGTGAATATTAAATAACAAACTGTTTTAAATATTTCCGGCTCAATACAAGCGATGCTTCTATCTTTTCTTTTGTTCCTTCAAAAGCCTTGTCTTCCACCTCAATGCATGTATATCCATCGTAGCCCACATCCGTCAGTGCGGATACATATCTGCCCCAGTCAACGTCCCCGAGCCCCGGAAGTTTCGGTGACATATAATCCAGCGGATATGCCATGATCCCGCAGTCGTCTAACCTGTCTTTGTAGACTTTGATGTCCTTGTAGTGCACATGGAATATCTTGTCTTTAAACTCATAAATCGGTTTGATATAATCGATCATCTGCCACACAAAATGAGATGGGTCATAGTTGATTCCCAGGCAGTCACTATCTAAGATTTCAAATACTTTTCTCCAGACTGCAGGCGTTGTCATTAAGTTCTGGCCCCCCGGCCACTGGTCTGCCCCAAACAGCATCGGACAGTTTTCGATCGCCACTTTTACATGGTTCTCTTCCGCCACTTTTATGATGGACGGCCAGACCTCTTTTACCAGTTCCAGATTTTCCTCTACGGTCTTTTCCTGGTCCCGTCCGATAAATGTTGTCACCATACCAACGCCGAGTTTATGGCTTGCCAGGATCAGGTTCTTTAAATGACTAACTGCAGCATTTCTCTTTTCCGAATTGCCGTCCATTGTGTTTGGATAGTATGCCAGTGAAGAGATCTCCACATTCTTCTCTTTGCTGTAGTCCAGAATGTGCTTTGCATACGCCTCATCCTCCAGCACTCTCTCCGCGTCAATATGGCTGACACCCGCATATCTTCTCTCGGCCTTTCCCTGCGGCCAACACGCTGCTTCCACACAGTCAAATCCATGATCTGAAGCGAAGTCCATCATCTCTTCATATGTCCATGTGTCCAGAATTGCACTTACAAATCCCAATTTCATAATTCTTTCTCCTTTTCTGGTTTGCTGCTCTTTAACCTGATTAAATTATAGGTCTTTATATGCGATAAATCTTTCCCCGAATTATCCTAATCCACATTAGAATTTAAGGTCATTTAGAACTGCCGGGTTTCACAGGACAAAAAAACATGTATTCTTTTTGTCCTCCTTTTTACTCAAACCTTTTGATGCAGGGGTCTGATTTTGAACAGGCCTTCCACTCTTTTGCCCCCACGCTTCCCGGTGCCCCAAACTTCATAAAGTTCGTCCAGTATGTCACCATATCCTCACTCAGTTTTCGGTCCTCTTCGGTCATGGGCCTCCAGCATCTGTCTATGGTTCCAAACATATACCACAGTTCGGATGAATGAAAAGCCCCCCAGTCATCCCCGGGCAGATCATGTGAAAAATAGTACAAATATGCCGGTTTTTTATATGTATCTTCGCATTTCAGGCTGAACTTCCTGCATTCTTCCATGAGTGCACCCGGACGCTTTTCTTTTATTTCCTCTTTTTCCGCCCCCAGGTCATCATTTACCGCACCCAGCATATACGGAATATCCCGCATACCTCCGTCACGCCAGATATGTTTCACTGTATCTTCCAGTATCTCCCCGTCAACATTTGGGACCATGACCAGTCCGTAACCGCACTGCCACATTTTCGCATCAAACACTCTTCTTGCACGGTTCAGCTCATCTGCGGACATGTTTCTGAGTTCCTCAATGCTTTTAGCGCCTGTACATTCCACGAATATTTTTCCAAACTCTTCTGCCTCTTTCAGATCCGGTGTCCAGAAAATATCCGCCTCGCACGATACCCCGCTCTGCAAAATCGCCTTTGCAATCATATTCTCCGTCTTTTTGCCGGAAACCAGTACCTGGGTGCTCATACTTCCTGCCGACTGTCCAAACACCGTGATGTTATCCGGATCACCGCCAAAGGATGCTATATTCTCACGTACCCATCTCAACGCCATGATCTGATCCATAATTCCATAGTTTCCGGATATCCCCTTTTCGTTTTCTTCATCCAGCCATGGATGGGCCAGGAACCCGAACACATTGACCCGGTATTCAACTGTAACCAAAATCACGCCCTTTTTGCAGTATTCCTCACCGTCAAATTCTATTTCACTGCTGTATCCGCCGCTAAACCCGCCGCCGTGAATCCAGAAAGCAACCGGCAGAGGCTCTTCGCTGTCAGCAGTTTTCGGCGCCCATACATTCAGATACAGGCAGTCTTCGCTCATTTCCGGAATAAAGTCTGGATCATTATAGAACTCTTTTCGAAATCTCCCCATGACCGGATGATTCTCTTCCGGCAGATCCTGTATTGCTATATTTCCAAATTTATCTGCATGAAAGATCCCGTCCCATGCATCCATCTCCTCCGGTTTTTTCCAGCGCAGCTCTCCAACCGGCGGTTTCGCATAAGGAATCCCTCTGAAAACGATGTATCCGTCATATTCCCTCCCCAGGATCATACCGTTTTGTGTTTTCACCTGTGCTTCCATTCACCCGTCACCTCCATTTTTGATCTGGTCTTATTTTATCAGGCTTTTGCCTCAAACTCTTATGGCAGTACCACTTGTTATGTACTCAAATTTAACCTTTTTTAAATTTTCTTTGATTGCATAAAAAGAGAGGGCAAAAAGAGATATATCTTTCTTGCCCTCTTATAAGGAACGAGCTTCAGCCCCACGACCTCCCCGGCATCCCTGTCATTAAGCCGGTTTTTCCAAACGGTAGGAAAGGGCTTTTTCCCCAGGTGGAATCTCAGACCGGGGCAACGGATGGAATAGAATTGGCGTAACTTTCATATCCCCGGCAGTCTTTTTAATAGACTTGAGTATAGCTTAAAATAAATCCAAGCTCATAAAGTATAAAAGCGACCATACATACTGGAGACATAAAAGTTACACCAATTCTATTCCATCCACTGGCCCGGTCTGGGATCCAACCGG
>LDAQ01000168.1 GCA_001028025.1 Faecalicatena fissicatena
CGTCAATCAGTGGAAAGAGATCATGCAGGCATGTCTTTCCAGCGGCATGAAGAAAACTACCTGGTGTCGGGCAAACGGCATCTCGGAAAAACAATTCTTCTACTGGCAGCGCATCCTGCGTAAAGAGGCATTCGCATCACAAGGCGAGAATCTTCCAGCACTTACAAAAACGGAATTGCCGGGTGCAGTATCGTTCGCCGAGATCAAACTTCCGGTGCCGGAGAACTGGTCACAGGAAACATTCCTTCCAGATGTGGTGATCCGGCAGGGAAGCGTTACGATCGAGATCGCAAACTCTGCATCGGATCAACTGCTCTCCCGGATTGGAGGTCTTCTCAATGCTAAATGATGCTCATAGTTTCCGGAAGGTCTACATTGCCGCTGGTTATACAGATCTGCGTCGTGGGATCGAGGGATTGGCTTCCATCGTGAAGTTCAACTTCCATCTGGATCCCTACGAAAAAGATATCCTCTTTTTATTCTGCGGCAGGCGCACGGATCGCATCAAAGGGCTC
>LDAQ01000169.1 GCA_001028025.1 Faecalicatena fissicatena
CCCCGCCGGCGCCGTATTCTCCATCAAGGGCAGGCTGGGTGCATCCTGGCGGGAGACGGCCGGTATGGGGGAAGGCGTTAGGTGCGAGCGGCGTATGGGGATGGGGGTGCGTGGGAGAGATATATGGGGACGGTTAAACAGGGAGTGTTTGGCGGAGATGTGTATGGATAAAATGGCAGGTGAGGATTTGGGCTGGGAATTGGAAGAGAGAGTCGGGAATTTGAGAAGGATAAAAAGTAAATATTGCACGTTTTTTATAAAAAAATTGTATGGGGAGAGGGGAAATGCTTGAAAATTTTTTTTGAAAGGTGTATTGTTGTATCTGTTCGGGATTATTAAGTGTGAGAAATGTGAGGAGAAAATTATGAGCAGCTACAGTTTTTTACTAGATTTGGCAATTATCTTGTTATTCACGAAGGTTCTCGGGCTTTTGACGAAGAAGGTCCAGATGCCTCAGGTTGTGGGGGCGCTTTTGGCGGGGCTTTTGCTTGGGCCGGCCGGAATTGGGATTCTTGGGGAGACTTCTTTTATTCATGCGGTGGCCGAGATCGGGGTTATTGTGCTGATGTTCTGTGCGGGGATGGAGACGGATATTAAGGAGCTGAAAGCAAGTGGTAAGGCATCTTTTGTTATTGCACTTTGCGGTGTGATTGTTCCGCTTCTGGGCGGTTTTGGAGCGGCTTATTTTTTTAACAGGCCGGGGATGATCACATCGGATGTGGATACGAGTGTGTTTCTTCAGAATATTTTTATCGGAGTGATTCTGACGGCCACATCTGTAAGTATTACAGTTGAAACACTGAAAGAACTGGGAAAATTGAAAACCCGTTCAGGAAATGCCATTTTGGGGGCGGCTATTATAGATGATATTCTGGGTATCATTGCACTTACGATTGTAACAAGTCTGGCAGACTCTTCTGTGAAGCTGGGGACGGTTCTGCTGAAACTTGTCGGTTTCTTTGTTTTTGCGGGTGTGGTTGGATTTCTATTTTACCGGCTGTACAAGAACTGGGTGGACAAGGCCAGGAAGGAAATGCACCGCCATACGATCGTTGCATTTGTGTTCTGCCTTCTGATGTCTTATATTGCGGAGGAAGTTTTTGGCGTTGCGGATATAACAGGTGCGTTTATAGCGGGACTGATTATCTCGAACGTGGAACGTTCTACATATCTGGAAAGCAAGTTTGATACCATATCTTACATGCTGCTGTCACCTGTATTTTTTGCAAGTATCGGACTGAAAGTTGTACTGCCTGAGATGTCCGCGGCGATTGTTGGATTTGCAGTTGTTCTGACAATTGTAGCGATTCTTACAAAAGTGGTAGGATGCGGACTGGGAGCCAAGATGTGCAGATATCAGAATTACCAGGCGAAACGTATTGGTGTGGGAATGATATCCAGGGGCGAGGTTGCGCTGATTGTGGCCAGCAAGGGATCCAGCCTGGGGCTGCTTGGTTCTGCGTTTCTCGGGCCGGTTATCATTGTTGTAGTGATCACAACAATAATTACGCCTGTGTTGTTAAAGGTTGTATTCAGGCCGGGTACAGCACAGATTCAGGAGCAGCCTGTTCCTGAAAATGAGATGGTTACAAGCTACTATGAAAATGCAAATGAAATACGTGGAGAAGGACGCTGATCAGGCGTCCTTCCTGCGTATAAAAAGGGGGTATACCGTAAAAAAGCCGGGCTATGTAAATGCTATTTCTCAGAACTTACGAGCCTGCTCAAATGTGTTATACAGGTTCAGCTGCCCATACCCCCATTCTCTGTTTGGAAATGTCATATTGGGCGGACGCACGGCTCCCAGGATCAGCAGGCTTTTGATCTGGTAAGAATCAATGCGGGGATTTCCAAGCTGGTAAATGATCCACTCCAAAAGCAATGCAGTTGCACCTGCCGTAATACCTGTGGATATACTGGAGCCGGACCTGACAGCGTAACGCCCATTTGGCAGAGCGCCTTTTACATCGATTCCCGGTGCGGTAACATCCGGATTGATCTGTTCATATCGCGTGTATCCTCTGCCGGAACTTAAGGCAATGCTGTTGTTGGCACCATTATAATAGGAAACAACGATTGTGCTGATGGTATTACCCGGGTTGGTCAGCGTGTAGTAAGGGTCTGCGTTTAAAAAGTATACTTCACCCCCTATAAATTCTTTGACAGGCAGCCAGATATGAAATTGTCCGTCAATCGTCTGTACCGGTATGACATTTACCTTCCAGATACCGGGGACGGGGGCCCGAAAACTGAAAAAGGCCAGTTCTGAAGTACTTACTTCCAAAATCAGCCGGTAATTAACCGTGACGCGTGTCCTCTCAAAGATAAAATCATACACAGAAGTGGAGCTGGTTTCTACCGCAACCGGCGTTGTTGTCTCACCCGAGGGTGAGGTCAGGGTGAGGGAAAGAATATTGGGGATATCCGTCCATAACTCCATTACGAAGCCGGGCACATTTTCACCAACCCGGATTTCTACCGTATTTGTCGAAGAGCCATTGTGAAGGTCATAGGAATAATGATGCCTCTGGTCTGCTTCATTACCGCCGCCAATAACTGGTATGCGGCTGTTGAGGGTACTGTAATGCTCCAGTATCTGAGAGAGCGGTGTCAGGCTGATGTGTCCGCCCATATTGGTTCCAAGCGCGATGCACAGCACCAGCGGCATATTTTTGGCCGTTGCCAGGTCATTTAAATACCGGAGGCCCAGCAGAATATCGGTATCCTGGTAACAGGGGGTCGAGGCCGGAACAAAATAGTAATCACGAAGATACTGTTTGGCCTGTTTTAACTTGACTACTGCAATGGTACATTCCGGAGCTGCCCCCAGAAACTGTTCCTCAGGGTTGCCGCTGCCCGCCGCCAGGCTGGCCAGGAATGTACCATGTCCTAATTCATCTTCTGAGGGGACTGCTGATTTGGGATTATCAGATTGAAGCGCTTCATCAATCATTTCCTGTGTATATTCAGTTCCGTAGGCGAAGCTTTCCGGCGGCGCGCCGGTCTGTATTGTCTGGTCCCAGATCCCTGCAATTCTGGTTGAACCGTCCAGGTTTCGGAAAATCGAATTGGTATAATCAATCCCTGTATCCACGAATCCGATCATAACATTTTTTCCTTTGAGCTGCAGGGTGGGATAGTTCTGGATTGCCAGGATGCCGGCCTGGTTCAGGGCTTCCATGCTTAGAAGGGAATAGCATTTTGGAATGGTGCGGTAAGGATATCTCCCAAGATTGACGGGATCTGCCTGGATAGCGGATACATAAATACAGTGATAATCGAAATCACCTGCCTGCTCGCACAACTGATCCATTGGAATGTTGGACAGTGTACGCGGAAGCGTATCGGTTATGACAAAATCACGGAAATCTTCAGATAGAATACGTTCTCTGCATATATTAGAATCCATTTCAAATATCCATTCTGTTTTTAATAAGTATATGAATACCCGGTAGCAGAATATGCGGGGATTCTTAACTGTCTGCCATGGGACAGACCAGTGCTAAAATTAATATTAAATAAAGGAAAATCGGTTGAAGTTGGCATATTATGGGGTATAATGTATTATAAATAATGAATCCGTATGTGACAGGATTTAAATACGAAGGGAGATACACAGATATGAAAGCATTTTTTGAGGACTTGGGCAGAAAAATCGGTGAAACAGCGGAAACAGTAACGAATAAGGCGGGGGAGGCAGTTGAGATTCAGAGACTGCGCAATCAGATCAGAGCGCTGGAGCGGGGCAATGAGAGAGATTATGCTGAACTTGGTAAGATGGTTTATGACCATTATAAAGAAGGCGAAGTGGTAGATTCAGAGGCCATCGGCATCTGTGATGCGATTCAGAACAGAGAGGAAAGCATCGAAAAATATGAGCAGCAGATATCGGATGTGAAGGGCGATGTTACATGTGGCGGATGCGGTAAGTCCGTAGCAAAAGAGATGGCATATTGTCCGCACTGCGGATCTAAGGTTCCTGAGCAGACCGAATCAAAAGAGAGCGACTACGCAGATGCCGTGAAGGAGAAAGTTGTGGATATGGCCGGGAAGATGAAAGAGAAAGCAGAAGCTGCAGCCGATACAGTACGGGAAAAGGCAGAAAGCACCGCGGAGACCGTGAAAGAAAAAGCTGGAACAACAGCGGAATCTGTGAGGGAAAGGACCGAAGAGGCAGCAGATACTGCAATGGAAAAGACAGAAAATACAGCTGACATCGTAAAGGAAAAGGCGGAAAACGCAGCGGATACCGTAAAAGAAAAGGCGGAAAACGCGGCGGATACCGTAAAAGAAAAGACGGAAAACGCAGCGGATACTGTAAAAGAAAAGACTGCGGAAGCGGCAGATGCTCTGAAGGAGAAGACGGCAGAGGCAGTGGAGACCGTAAAGGAAAAGGCAGAGAATGCGGCAGAGGCGGTGAAGGAAAAAGCAAAAGAAGCGGAAGAAAAAATAAAATCCATGACAGAAGAGTAGGGGGAACTCCATGATTATTTTGGTTTTAATGAGTCTGACGCTAAGTCTTGCGCTTGCCGATATTGCGATTAAGTCCTACGTAGAAGGATATATGAAAAAGGGGGAGGAACGCACGGCATGTAAAGGCAGGGTTATGATACGCAAGGTATATAATAAAGGGATGTGCCTGAACCTGTTTGAGGATCATCAGGATTTTGTGAAGATATCATCCGCCATAGTGACGATGCTGCTTACGATCTATCAGTGTATCACCCTGGTCAGAAAAAGGCATTACCTCAAAAAAGCAGGTCTGTCCCTGATGACGGCCGGGGCGTGGAGCAATACCTTTGACAGATGGATACGCGGTTATGTGATTGATTATGTTGGTTTTAAGACAAAATGGGAAAAAATCACAAAGATTACGTATAATCTCGGTGACTTTTTCCTGGCGGCCGGAGCCGTGCTTATGATGTTGTCTTCTATATTCAATTTTAAGAAAAAAAAGAACTGATCTGTCCGGCAATGATATCCATAAGGCGGGTGCGGGATTCCACGCTCGCCCAGCCGATATGCGGGGTAATGAGCAGTCTCCGGCTGTCCGAAAAGGCGCGCAGAGGGCTGTCTTTGGACATTGGCTCCTGGGAGAGCACGTCCAGTCCGGCAGCTGCGATCAGTTTCTGATCCAATGCGGCAGCAAGCGCATTTTCCTCCACGATCTGGCCGCGGCCGAGATTGAGGAAGATCGCATGCGGCTGCATTTTTTGGAAGGCCGGCCCGTCCATCAGACCTTCGGTGTACTGGTTCAGCGGGGCATGCACGGACACGATATCGGAGGAAGAAAGAAGCGTGTCAAAGTCAACCTGTTGGTAACCAGCCTGCGGCGGCGCACCGGAGGGCGAGCAGTAGATGACATGAGCACCGAAAGCTTCTGCTATGGAAGCCACACGGCGGCCGATGTTCCCCAGTCCGATAATGCCCCAGGTCATCCCTTTCAGTTCATGGAAGGCCTCTGCAAAATGAGAGAATGCAGTATCATTCACATAACGGCCGCTTTTTACGTAATTGTCATAGTAGCTCAGTTTTTCGAGGAGATAGAAAAGCATGGCAAAAGTGTGCTGGGCGACGGATTCTGTGGAATAATCCGCAACGTTGCGCCAGGCTATGCCTCTTTTGTCAAGATATTCTTTGTCCAGAACATCCGTCCCGGTAGCTGTTACACAGATGAGCTTCAGATGTCCTGCGGTGTGTATGGTCTGTTCATTGATATCTATTTTGTTTATTACGAGTACATCCGCATCCTTAACACGTTCCGGTACTTCTGCGGAGGTGGAAAAAGGGTATTTGACGACATCCCCTAACTTGTCGAAACAGGACAGGTCAATATCCTCCCCGATCGTCTTTGCATCCAGAAATACAATTTTCATAATGAACTCCTTTCTTTTTCTGTTGGCAATACCAATATTCTTATCTTATAGGAAAGTTCGTTGAACTTGCAAGATAAAAAGCCCTCCGGGCGGGATGCGCACTGCGGTGTACGAGGCAGATGCCGCGATGCGGCCGCCGCAGGCGCGGGTTTCCTAAGCGAAACTCTATTTCATTATTCAATAGTTTTGTGGATAAGTCAATATCCAGGGTGCAGCAAAGGGGAAAATGTGCTATGATAAAGAAGATCACAGAGAAAGCAGGTAAGGAATATGATACAGGATATTGCACCACATCGCTATGATAACGCATATACCCCGGCTCCCCCGGACAGAGACAGCGTTGCCCTATATTATGAGGAACATACCACACTTGTAAAGAATACGCCTGAAGGAATTGAGCTGCCCAGGTTTAAAGATTTGGAACGGCTGAATGAGGATATTTATGAAGAGTATACATATTTATTTTCAATAGATGAGGAACGTTATTATCTGGTAGAGGAGATCAACAGAGAGCGCCTGTCTGTGTTTACCATGGAGAATACAGAGATCTTCCGCAGGTCTGATCCCCGGCACCTTGCATTTGCAGGGATTACGGGGTATCAGCTGTTTAACTGGTATAAGAATCACAGGTATTGCGGACACTGCGGTTCCCTGATGAAAAAAGATAAGAAAGAGCGAATGCTCTATTGTGAAGAGTGCCATAATATGGAGTATCCAAAGATCTGTCCGGCAACGATTATCGGTGTAACCGATGGAAACAGGCTGCTGATGTCCAAATATGCCGGCAGGGCCTATAAAAGATATGCTCTTCTTGCAGGCTTTGTTGAAATCGGGGAGACGCTGGAAGAAACGGTAAAAAGAGAAGTCATGGAAGAAGTAGGGTTGAAGGTGAAGAATGTCAGGTATTATAAGAGTCAGCCATGGTCGTTTAGTGAGACGGTGCTGATGGGATTCTACTGTGATCTGGATGGAGACGACACCATTACGCTGGATGAAGAAGAATTGGCACTGGCGGAATGGTTTGAGCGGGAAGATATCCCGGTCGGCCCCTTAAGAGACAGCCTGACAAATGAGATGATTATGAAGTTTAAAAATGGAGAGATTTAGGAGGAAAATAAGATGAGAGCAGAATTTGATGACAGTCTGGTAACTGGAAATGAGATGATTGACACGCAGCACAAGGAACTGATTGATAAGATCAATAAGCTTCTGGACAGCTGTGAAAGCGGCAGGGATAAACTGGTGGCTATTAAGACGCTGGATTATCTTGCTGATTATACGGATTTCCATTTTTCTGAGGAAGAGAAGCTTCAGGAAGAGATTGAGTATCCCGGGATTACAGAACACAAGAAGGAGCATGAGAAGCTCAGAACCGTGGTAAAGGAACTGTATGAGATGCTGGAAGAAGAGGAAGGTCCTTCCGATGCGTTTGTGGAGCAGGTGAATAAGAACGTGATCGAATGGCTTTACCGCCATATTAAGGGATTTGACAGGTCTGTCGCAGAGTACAAGTTTATGACTGCAAACAGTGAACGGCTCTAGGGATAAAGTTAGGGACTGTTTTTGTTATCGCTCCGATGCTGTGCAGTGAATGCACAGCACGGTCTGAACATTAACACCGCCTGTGAACAGCCACAAAAGTTTTAACCGGGGGTGTTGACAAATCAGTTCGGATGGATTAGACTGAAGATTAGAGAAGAGCACGTGCGAATTATATTTTATAATTTGTAGGTGTTCTTTTTTGTGCTTATTTGGGGAATGCTATTTTTAGAGAGGTGACGCTTATGAAAAAAATGAATTTTAAGAAGCTGGCTTATGATATTACTTGAGTTTCCGCAAAAT
>LDAQ01000170.1 GCA_001028025.1 Faecalicatena fissicatena
CGAATGCCGATGCATTCGCACCGCCGGCGGCAATAAGATTTGATTTTGTAAATCAAATCTTACCCTCCCTGATCCCTGTTTTTTCTCCAACGGATTCTAAGACGCACTCTATGGATTTTGAAATGGCACACACCTCCCCGCCGGAAACCAGGCGCACCTCTCACTCAGCTGGGCGCATCCGGGCGGAAGGGAAACCCGTTGGGTGGAGACGTTTCGGGAGCGGCGGATTTGATGTGGGTAAGCGGGATTTCTATGGCTTGAGAGATGTATTTATTTTTGTTTAGTTAGATCAATTCTATAGTTAACAACCCTGCCAGATTTCCTCCAGTTTTATTTAACTGCCTACGCTCACATAAAACTCCCGCATATCCACCACAATCCGCCTCCCCCGCAACTTTCCCCTCACACAAAATAACCAACCGGCCGGATGCGTCCAGCCTGTCCGGGAGGGGGCTTCTGCCGCAGGCCGGGAAACTTCCATGTCCCTTTTCGGATGCTTAGAGTGCGCGTAGTCTCGTTTGATAAAAACCGCATCGGATGGGGAGGCTGAAATCTGCTTCCGAAGCAGATTTCAAAGCGGCCTGAGCCGCGCAATTCTTCAGAATTGCGGGGTGAATGCCGCTGGTGCCTCCTCATCCGATGCGGTTTTTATCTAGCGAGACTAAGCAAACGGCCGCATCCGAAAAGGGACATGGAAGTTTCCCGGCCTGCGGCAGAAGCCCCCTTCCGGACAGGCGGCCCTTCCTCAATCTTCTATTTATTTTGATGGGAAAAGCACAATTTTGACTTTTTTCACATAGACTATATCAAATGTGCTTAGAGGTGCTGTTCTTGAAATCTTTTCCAAATCCCCTCACTCCATCGGAAGAAAAATATTACATGCAAAAATATACAGAGGGCGACCTTCAGGCAAAACATGTCTTAATCGAACGAAATCTGCGGCTCGTTGCACATGTCATTAAAAAATACCAGTATCTTGACGAGGACCCTGAGGATCTCATATCTATAGGAACCATCGGCCTGATCAAAGCCGTCGTCACATTCAATCCCGATAAAGGCAACCGGCTGGCGGCCTACGCATCCAAATGTGTAGAAAACGAAATTCTGATGTACCTGCGCGCCAAAAAGAAAACAAGCAAGGAAATCTCCCTGTATGAGCCCATCGGTACCGACAGAGAAGGAAACGAAATCAAACTCTATGATATCATCGAAACCGACGAAGCAGACGTCCCCGAAAAAATCCACCTCAAAGAAAATATCCAGAAGCTTTATGACAAAGTAGAAAATGAACTCTCCCAGCGCGAAAGGCTCGTCCTGAAGATGCGGTACGGCCTCTACAACGGAGAAGAATACACACAGCGGGAAATTGCCAGGCAGCTGGGAATCTCCCGCTCCTACGTCTCCCGCATCGAAAAAAGTGCGGTGGAGAAGCTGCGGGAATTTTTTTAGGTTGAGCAAATGGGAATGTTGTTCAGAAGGGGACGCCGCTGACGCAGGGACAGGCGGCTGTTTCATCCGACCGGACATTGCCGTCGCATGCGCTCAAAAAACCGGAAGCAGCTTTTGGCTGCGCCGCCGGAACGGTGACAGCGTATGTGAACTGCCTCTCCGCCCATCCCCGTCCCCACCTCGTATTCGAACACAGTCCCCCGCGGTCTTCGTCCCGCCTTGAATACACTAGCGACGCGAAATGAGCACCGTGAAG
>LDAQ01000171.1 GCA_001028025.1 Faecalicatena fissicatena
TGCTAATCCCATACACATCCCAATTCCGAGTGCAACCATTCCCATATCTATTTCCTCCTGTAATCTAATTCCTTTTTATTTTTTTCTTCCCTGCATCCTGCCCTCACCTTGGGCAAGTGCCCTGTAAGCCCTTATGTGCCGCCCTTTGCGGCCGGGCTTGTTACTCGCTGTGTCCCACAGACATTATTTTTACTGCTGCTCCCAGATTAATCACGGTCAGCGTGGTAAATATGTACGTTTGGATTAACGGTTCCGCTATATCGAAGATCGCGTTCAGCGGCAGTACCGTAACCGCCCGCAGAAACGGAACTGTTGTGACCATGCTGCTCAGATGCGTCATCAGATGCAGCCACAGTTCGATTACGATGAACCCTCCCAGTATGTTCCCGAAAAGCCGGAGCCCCAGGGAGATTGGAAGTGTACACTCCTCCAGGATCTTCAGCGGGAACATGAACGGATACGGGTCACACATCTCTTTGAGTTTCCCTTTCACTCCATGCACCCTG
>LDAQ01000172.1 GCA_001028025.1 Faecalicatena fissicatena
GAGTGCGCCTGGCATGGGCAGGTTCTAACGGGTGAAAGTCCCGAGTGCGGGTTGATTAGCGCCAAGCACACAGCCAAGGGCAAGGGTGTCCACCGCGAGGTGGAATCTGAAGGAAGCCGGCGGCAAACTTCCGGTCTGACGGACAGAAATCACATAAGGCATGGTAGGATGGGTAAGGCTGCTCTTAAAGCTGAAGCCCGAAAGCTAATCCGGAATCCTATGGTGTGCATGTGGCAGATAGATGGAAGGAAAGAACCTGTTCTTACCCAGGGAGGCCTCATGGACGCACGAAAGTGCGGTTGAAACAAGATTTGTCATGAGGAGTCAGCAGATGTCGTAGTACCAGCACTGCGCTGGGAAGGACGAACTTTAGGAGGAAGCAGTAAATGAATGTTACAGAAACAGGATCAGAGTACAGACAACTTCGGATAGAAGACTATTTGGAGGTGGAACCTGCGGAACAGGGGAAACGTCCGGAAGTGTGCGTCCTGGGGATGATAACTGAAAACAACGCTGACATTGCATGGAAAAAGAAACTAATGGAAAGCATCCTGAGTCCCAGCAACCTGAAAAGGGCTGTCAAGAAAGTAAAGGGCAACCGTGGAGCAGCTGGGGTAGACGGGATGGAAGTGGAAGAACTGGAGAAATATTTTGAGGAGCACCAGGAGAAACTGGTGGAGAGGATCTTGTCAGGGAAATACCGGCCGAAGCCAGTCCTGCGGGTAGAAATACCGAAAGAAGGAACAGGGAAAATGAGGAAACTGGGAATACCGACAGTAGTAGACCGGGTAATCCAGCAGGCAATCACCCAAAAGCTAAGTCCCATCTATGAGAAGCAGTTTCAGGAGACGAGTTATGGATTCCGTCCGAAACGGAGCGCCCATGATGCCGTGAGAAAATGCAGGGAATATATAGAAGAAGGGTATGAATATGTGGTGGATATGGACTTGGAGAAGTTCTTCGACACCGTCTGCCAGAGCAAAATGGTGGAAATATTATCCCGTACGATAGTAGACGGGAGAGTGATTTCGCTCATCCATAGATATATGAGTGCGGGAGTGATTGTAGGACATAGTTACGAAACAACGGAAACGGGGGTCGCACAAGGCGGGCCACTGAGTCCCCTGCTGAGTAACATTATGCTGAATGAGCTGGACAAGGAACTACAGAAAAGGAACCATAAGTATGTAAGATACGCCGACGACGCAGTGGTATTCTGCAAGAGCTTAAAAAGTGCAGAAAGGACATACGAAAAGATCGTGCCGTACATAGAAGGAAAGCTGTTCCTGAAAGTGAACCGGGAGAAAACAAAGGTATGCAGGTACACGGAAATAAAATACCTTGGATATGGGTTTTATCATAAAAGGAGCAGAATCCGTCTGCATCCAGAAACGCTGAAGCGGATGAAGAGGAAAATCAGGGAACTGACGAAACGAAAAAGCCCATGGACGGAAGAGGTCAGACAAGAAAAGTTGACGGAATACATCCGGGGGTGGATAAACTACTTCAAGCTGGCAGATATGCGAAGCATACTGGAGCGTATAGACATGTGGATGCGCAGGCGTATCCGGGCAATCTACCTGAGAAGGTGGAAGAAACCAAAGACAAAATATAAGATGCTGAGAAGGCTGAAAGTAAAAGAGTCAGAAGCCAGAAAGCTGGCATACAGTTCAAAGAAAGAATGGCGAATCGCCTTCTGTCAAACCATACACCAGGCCTTGGGGATAAAGAAGCTCAAGAGACTGGGGTATCCAACGTTTTCTTATTATTATTCCAAAGTGTGCGAAAACTAAAGAACCGCCGTATACGGACCCGTATGTACGGTGGTGTGAGAGGTCGGCTGCCCAATTAATGGACAGCCTCCTACTCGAT
>LDAQ01000173.1 GCA_001028025.1 Faecalicatena fissicatena
TGTGTGTGCCAGGCATGGCACTAATCTAGCTAGTGAAAGTCTAGTCACGGGTATTTACCGCCAAGTGTAGCGGAGCGCAAGTTGGCATCAGTAATGATGTGGATGAAGGAAGCGCATAGCAAAGTTCACGAGCCTACGAACAGAAACTTGATAAGGCGATGAGGTGGGTAAGGTTGCACATCAAACCAAAGCCCGAAAGGTAAACGTATAACCGAAGTTGTAAATCAAGAGGTTGTGGAATGAAAGATTAGTGCCTTACCCTTGGGAGGCCCTACCCACACATCAATAGATGTGGACGAAAAAGGTTTAGGGAGGGAGTCAGATGATGTCATAGTAGGTGAAAGCCGAAGGACTGAAACGATTTATAGTACAAATCGTTATTAAGAAAATCATGCATTAGTCAGAAATCAGATGGATGGGAAAAGTAGGAACGTAAGCCGAGGAATACTGTTTATATCGAGAGGGATGATGTGCATAAATTTTGTGATAATCAGAGGAGTAACAACAATGGAATTAATAGAGGTGATTACATCAAGGGAAAATCTAAACAGTGCCTATAAGAAAGTAGTGGCAAACAAAGGCGCAGGTGGAGTAGATGGAATGAAAGTCGAGGAACTTGGTGAGTATATCAAGGAAAACAAAAACAGGATCATTCAGTCAATCAAAAACCGAACATACATGCCAAAGCCAGTGCGCAGGGTTTATATCCCAAAAGATAATGGAAAGCAGAGACCACTAGGGATTCCAACGGTCTTAGATAGAGTGATACAACAAGCGATCGCTCAGCCTATTATAGAAATTTACGAAGAAATATTCAGTGACTTTAGCTATGGTTTCAGACCAGAAAGAAGTTGTCACGATGCCATAAAACAAGCATTGGAATATCTGAACGAGGGATATGAATGGGTAATAGACATTGATATAGAGCAATTCTTTGATAAAGTAAATCATGACAAATTGATTCAGATTCTTAGGGAACAAGTAAACGACAGTACCACATTGAACCTGATTCGGAAATATCTGAAAGCGGGGGTAATGGAAAAAGGACTGGAGCAAGCAACAAGGAGCGGTGTGCCGCAAGGCGGTCCACTTTCGGTCGTACTATCTAATGTATATCTTGATAAGTTAGATAAAGAACTAGAACAGAGAGGACTTCGTTTTACAAGGTATGCCGATGACACAATGGTATTCACGAAAAGTGAAATGGCAGCCAATAGAGTAATGAAATCCATTACAGACTGGATAGGAAGAAAACTGTTCCTAAAAGTAAATGTGACAAAAACAAAAGTAGTCAGACCGACAAGAAGTAAGTATCTCGGCTTCACATTTCTGAAAAGTGGTGGTGAATGGAAAGTAAAACCAATCACGGAAAAGAAAAAGAAGCTAAAGAAGAAATTAAGTGAATACCTCAAAAGAAGTAAAGCAATTGCCCGACCACTTGCGGTAACAATTAAGCGAGTGAATGAGATTGTAAGAGGTTGGATTAACTATTTCAGAATCGGAATGATGAAAGGTTTTATGGATGATTTCGGACAATGGTTAAGGCATAAAATTCGAGTAATTGTGATGAAACAATGGAAAACGTCCAAGACCATATATAAAAATCTATGCTATATGAATAGAAAATATGAATGTGGATTCGACCATGAATCAATCTATAAAGTTGCAAACTCAAGACTTGGATGGTACAGACAGAGTGGAATGAACGTAGTTAATTTTATCATTAGCCCAATGGTGCTTGAAACAAAAATAAAGGACGGAGCTGGTTTGCTCAATCCTTTAAATTATTATCTAAGATAAGTTGGAATATAAGTTGTAGAGCCGTATACGAGACCCGTACGTACGGTTCAATGAGAGGGAAATAATGCTAGCCATTATTTCCCTACTCTATT
>LDAQ01000174.1 GCA_001028025.1 Faecalicatena fissicatena
GAGGTGCAGGAGGTGCTGCAGAAATATAATGACCTGCAGGATATCATCGCAATCCTGGGAATGGAGGAGCTCTCAGAAGAAGATAAGCTCATCGTGTCCCGGGCAAGAAAACTGCAGAGATTCCTTTCCCAGCCGTTTTATGTGGCGGAGCAGTTTACGGGAATGGCGGGCAAGTACGTGCCGCTCAAAGAAACCATCCGGGGGTTCCGGGAGATTCTGGAAGGCAGACACGACGAGATCCCGGAATCCATGTTCCTGTTTGCAGGAGGAATTGAAGATGTGGTAGAAAAGTACGCCCAGGGCGGGAATGTATAAGAAATGCCCTGAAGCAGAAATGCCGCAGGAGAAGACGGAGGAGGGCGCATGGCAGCAAATAGATTTTTATTGGAGATTGTAACGCCGCAGCAACTCTTCTATTCCGGGGAAGTTGAGATGGTGATTGTAGAGGAAGCTTCGGGACAGGAAGGATATATGGCGGGGCACAGCCTTGCACTGAAGCGCCTGGAAAAGGGAGAGGTAAAGATCCGGGAAGCGGAGAGTAAAGAGA
>LDAQ01000175.1 GCA_001028025.1 Faecalicatena fissicatena
CCCAGCATGTTGACCGCCAGCAGCCGGTCCGCAACAGACGGGCCTAAAATCAGCCGCAGCAGGCACAGAAGACACATCACAGACAACACGGCCAGCACAAACATTAAAAACGTATCGCTTACGTCACCCAATACGGGTATGTCATGAAACATCTCCCTCCCCCTTTCCTTCTGCCAGGATTTCCAGTTCCCGGATCTTTTCCACAAAGTCCGATTCATGGATCCCCACCGCGTACTCCCGGTCCAGGCTGTGCACGATGTAGCTTCCGTCCTCCAGGTCCGAGGTAATGGTCCCCGGGGTCAGGGTAATCGAATTGGCCAGCAGCGTCTGTCCGGTCTGGGTCTTTAAACCCGGACGGAAGGTCACCAGCACCGGATCCGGCTCCCGGTCAAACTGCAGGATCAGCTTTGACACGGCCAGGGCCGCCTTGATGACTTCCACCACCAGGAAGACCACATATTTCAGGATCCTGCCGGTACACTTTAAAATGACCAGCTCCCGCTTCGGGGAATACTCCATAAACTTATATAAGAACAAGTATAAGGCGCCGCAGATCACTGCGCCGAATACTGCGATTTCCAACGTGATTCTGCCGTTTAAAATAATCCACAGCACAAACAAAAGAAAGAACATACCATCACCTCGTCGGTTTTTCGGGGATTCCCCCGTTTTGTTTTCTAAAAGGGCGCGCAGGATACATACTGTATGCGATCTGCGCGCCTCTGCATATTTTTACAGGTTCTCCAGGAACCCTGCCTTTATTTCTCCGCCTTCCAGTTGGCATATCTGGTATAAATCGCCATGGTTTTGCCCACGTGGATATGGCCTCCGGGAATCAGCACGGTCCTGGTCTCTTTACTCTCCGCTTCCC
>LDAQ01000176.1 GCA_001028025.1 Faecalicatena fissicatena
CATCACCGCATGGAAGACCATATGGCACAGCGCACCCAGAAGCCCGGCCGGCGTCATGATGGTGGCCCCGAAGATGATATAGGACAGGTTGCTCACCGTGGAAAAGGCCAGCCGCCGCTTCATGTGGGTCTCTTTCACACCCATGCTGCAGCCGAACACCACGGTAAACATGGCCAGGACCATGACCACGTTCTGGGCCCAGGTTCCCCGGAGAAGCTCCGTCCCAAAACAGTAATAGGTCAGCCGGATCACGGCAAACGCCCCCGCCTTTACCACTGCCACCGCATGCAGAAGCGCGGTTACCGGAGTGGGCGCCACGCCCGCATCCGGAAGCCAGGAATAGAAGGGAAACATGGCCGCCTTGATGCTGAAGCCCAGAAAGGCAATCACATACAGCAGCAGCACCAGGTCCATCCCAAGCCCCGCCGTATGCCCCGTAAGGATGCCCCCCAGGGTGAACCCGGAGGGGTCCCCGTAGCGGACTAAAAAGACCATCCCCATAAAGCCAAGGGCCGCCCCTCCGATGGAGAAATAAATATATTTCCGGGTCGCCAGGACCGCCTCCCTGGTAAAGGTGTGCAGCACCAGGGGGATGGTGACCAGGGTCAGCATC
>LDAQ01000018.1 GCA_001028025.1 Faecalicatena fissicatena
CTCCTATTCCATATACGATGAGAATAGACAGCGATAAGCCTATGATTCCGGCTGCAAACATTATAACAGCGGCTCTGCCGATCCGCATAGACACGTATACGGCTGCAATGTACAGCAGGTACCGGAAAAGAAATATCTGAACAGCAAAAATATTTCTGGTACCCAGTAGTCTGCATATTACTAACTTCAATAACAGGTAATTAGCAAACGCAGCTGCGGATCCCAGAAGCAGTCCTATCATGGCCGTATACTTGATTCCGCACAGTATACTGATAAACCCGGCCAGCAAAATATAAATAATATAGATAGCTGCTATTTTCCCGCTCTTATTTTCCTTCATTCTCATCGTCCCTTTCTAAAGGCTATATGCAGTTATCTTTCTTAATATAAACTCCTCACCTTCTCCCTTTATTTATTCTCTTTAGACGTCTAAATTATTATGAATGTATTCTAACATTTTGATTTTTGTAACAAGTAGTAAATTATGCTCACTTCATATCTAAGAATTTTGTTTAATTTTAATGTATAATTTTTTTCAAGCATACCAGTATTATCAAAATGTAACAACGTCCACAAAGTTTGATACCTTATATAATGGTAAACATGTTCAACCCTCTTATTAACAAAGAAAGTCCGTATCTGCCGAGAAATTGCAGGCCTGCATAATCGGCTGTTCTCAATGTATAACTGTGGTTAGTTTATTAATCATCCATTTCTTAATTTTATTTTATTTCTTTTCATTTGGTGAATCAATTCGATTTACGGTATAAATGATTCCATAATAGAATGATTCAGAGAAGTTAGAAATAGGTCGGAAACTCCTCTGCAAGTTCCGGCCTATTGGTCAAACAGTCGCTGTGTACAGTCAGCAGGTGTACATCCTGCTGCTTTTTACGACGAAGTCCGTTATCTCCTTCTCTGCATTAGCTGATGACGGCCATGTTAAAGTTTTTTCTGTTTCCAGCACTTCAGGAACGCGGATTTTGTTTCTCCCATATTGTGTAATACCTCCTCTTTTTTCTCATTCGAAAGTCCAGATTCTTTCTATGCGATAAACTATATCTTCAGTATAGTGCAAAACAATATATTTGAATATTGTGATATTTTCCTATCTTTTTCAGTTAATTTTCCAACTTAGCCTAATTTATCTACTGTTTTTTTTAGCATAGCTATAAGGTGTAATTAAACGGCTTAACCTAGTCAAAAGCATTAGAAAACCCTTAAGAAAATCTATCTGTTATGATTTTTCCCAATCAAATTTTTTCCTTTAGAAGAAAATTCTCCTAAGCTTACAATGCGAATCCCGCTTTATTGTATATATCGTTCAACAAATATCTTACATTCCCTTTATTATTATACTTTTTTGCATGATAAAAACGCAATTCTCATTCGTTACCAGTGTTATTCCATAATAGAATTGCGTTTTTATCATTGTTTTTGTATAATAATTAACACAGAAAACTTTCTGATTTCTAAATGATTATTTCTATATTTCTTAAATTAATATAATTTAAAAATATCCTGTCAAATTTGTGCAAAGTATAACGCAAATCCCACATAAATCACGGAGGTGAAGTATGACCCTTTCACAGATAATGTATTTTCTTACAGTTGTAAAATGCAAAACCTTTACACTTGCAAGCGATGAATTGTACATATCCCAGTCTTCTTTATCCAAACAAATAAAAGCACTAGAACTGGAGCTTGGACATTCTCTTTTTATCAGAGAAGCCAAAGAAAACATTTTAACTCCAGAGGGGGAACGTTTTCTGGCATTTGCGGATAAGTTTTCCAAAGAATATTCTTCTATGATGTCAGACTTAAACAAAATGCATGACAATACGTCCAAGCATCCCCTGATTTTAGGCGTGCTTCCCATTATCAATGAGTATAATCTGAACGATGATATTGTTTTCTTTCAAAAACTGATAGCTTCTTCCAATAGTTATGTGAACCTTCTCGAACGAGAACAGGATGTATTGCAGAATATGCTTCAGTTTCGACAGATCGATGCTGCCATCATCCGCACGGATTCTCTTGATTTGTCCATGTATGAATCTGTTCCTTTTATGTCTGAAGAGCTGGTGGTTATATATCCCGACTCTATGGAGCATTTAAATAAAGATTATGTTACACCTGAGGAACTGGCGGAATACCCCATCATTTCCTTTGATAAGTCCTCTTCGCTGCACCGGACTATCAAGCAGTTATTCCAGACCAGAAACTTATATCCGAAGTTCTCTTATCTTTTCAAGCATCATGAGCAGATCCTGTCCATGGTAAATGCAAATTTTGGCCTGGCTGTCATCCCCGGCAACTTAGTATCCGGTTTACCGTTTCCTAATATCAGGGTGACACATTTTGAAAAACCAGTTATTTCCAGAGTCTGTCTTGTATGTCCCAAAAGTGCACCAATGACTGAGCCTTTGAATCTGCTCTTTCAGTATTTTAAATCGCTTAATCACGAAGAGGACAGCGTATAATTTTCAGGCATCTGTTTAATCCTGACCACTATGGTGAGTTTACGTTTTTCTGCAGCGAATTGTCATTTAGGTAGTTCAATAATCTTATCCAGTTCCAGTCCATGAAATACCCCCTGAAACGTAAGATGCGTCAGCAGCTCGGCGAGATAAGAGGGGCTGTACTTCATACCGCCCTCCAGCCATTTACTTGTTATACCAATATGTGCAGAGATAATGTACTGGATGAGATATTCCTTTGGGAATGACAGATCATCATCGCTGAACATCCTCAGAATCCCCGGTTTTGTAGGGATTCCTTCATTTCTTCCGGGACTGTCCGGGAAGGGTGTGATAACATACAGATTCCATGGTTTTGACCGGTGTCTGACCGTTTTGGTTTCCATTATTTATAAGCATATAAAGGACCTTACACCGCGCAGTTCATTGCCAAACGCCGTAAGGTCCCGTAAATATTTCCACTCTATATTTGCTCTTCATCATTGCTTCTTTCGTCCACAACTTCATTTAATTAAGTTCCTGTTTAAACATTCTGCGGTAAGTAAGATTTTTGATGAAACTCCTCCTCGTATATCCTCACCGCCTCTTCTTCCGTAAGCTGAGACAGCCGTTCACAAAAATCAGAACTGCTGTTTTGCTCTATGTACCTCAGCATTTCAAATATTGCATTCTGCATACCAGCACCTCCTTTACTCTTCAGGGTTAGCTTTATTACTTTACCATTATAATTTTACCGCACATAATACATTAAATATATTCTCTTAACGACTGTTTTATGGTAAAATATCGCCATAAGCAGACACCCCCGATTCATCAGGCATAAACCCAGACAACCGCCAGCCCGAACCATAAGGAGAAATCAGATGTTTCCTGAAGACTTAATATTTACATCTAATAAGCACGAAAAAATATTTGAAATGGAACCGGAATATCCCTACATTATAAGAAATGTCTATCCGCAGCGGGGAAAATCCCTGATCGCCCCCTGGCACTGGCATGAAGAACTGGAGCTTGTTTATGTAAAAAAAGGAGCTGTAACCTATAACACGCCGCAGATGAGCCTTCAGATCCAGGAAAAAGACGGTGTTTTCACAAACAGCAATGTCCTTCACGAATTTCTTTCCTGTAAGACCGATACCGAAATTGTCTATGAAGTACATATGTTTCGAAGAAATTTCCTCGCAGAAGAAGGCAGCCTTCTCGACAAGAAGTATATTGGTCCTTTGCTTCAGTCCAATGCGGCCTCATCAATCTCTTTATCTCAGTCTGAACCCATCCAGAAAGAGATTCTGGATCTTCTGCTTCGGCTTTCAGAATTAAAGCAAAGTAAAACTTTCGGATATGAAATGAAATCCAGAAATCTAATGTCAGATATCTGGCTGTATATGATAGATACCGTAGCTATATCTCCCGTTTCTGATTCCGCCGGCTCTTTTCTAAGGGAAAACCGTCTAAAAAAAATGCTCCTGTATATCCAGGAGCACTATATGGAAGAGATCTCGTTGAGTGATATTTCCAACTCAGCAAGCATCAGCGAACGCGAAGCCCTTCGATGTTTCCAGGAAGGACTGCATACGTCCCCCTTTGTATATCTGCGCGAATACCGTATCCAGACAGCGTGCAGCCTGCTGCAGAATACTGCAGACAGAATCACCGAAATCGCACTTAAGTGCGGTTTTGCTTCCAGCAGTTATTTTGGAAAAGTTTTTCGCGGACAAATGGGCTGCACACCGCTTGAATATCGTAATCGTTTACTGCAGTGATTCCAAGAATGTCACAGCCCTGCCGATCCAGCCATCTGCATCTGTCCCCCGGCCATCACCAAAACTATGCCCGCCTTTTTCTCCCAACTCAAGCCTGGCAGGTATGTGCCGTTCGTCCAGCAGTTCTTTTAAAAGTATTGAATTTTCAACCGGGACAACAGAATCGTCCCGACAGTGGACGATGTAGGCCGGCGGATAGTTTTTTGTCATAAGATCCGGAACATCCAGAACCGAGGCATCAGCCAGTTCTCCCTCTCCGGCAAGCGTTTTCAGAAATTCCTCTCTGGATTCTTCAAACATAAGCCTGGAAGAGATCACCGCATACACCGGAAAGACTGCCTTTGGTTTTGGCAGATGATACTTTGCATATCCGTACTTTTCTGTACCCCAGAGGCTCGTCAGGTTGCCGCCTGCCGAGAAACCGCACACTACATATTCTTCTGTTTCCAGGCAAAACTGTTTTTTACAGGAACATATGTATCTGTATGCCGCCGCCAGATCGTCCAGCGGTTTAGGCATTACCCTTCGGCTGCCCACCCTGTAGTTGAGTATAAATACCGTATATCCCAGCTCATTCAGCTTCGCAGCCGGCGGGAACGCCTCCACCATGGAACACACACTGTGATACGCACCGCCTGCAATGACAATCATAAAAGGGGTGTTACCTGATTTCTTCGCCGGGAGATGCCAGATCTTCACTTCCTTTTTTTCCTCATCGTCCATGCATTCTTCTTCCGTGTACACATCATACATAACCTGCCCCTGCTGCGCCGCCTCGCATAACCTGCCTATGCCTGCTGCCATGCTCACAGCATTCCATGCAGGCACGATTTCCTGCAGATTTTCAAAAGTCAGCATCTCCGGATGCCGGCCATCTACCAGTTCTTTATACATCAGATATTTTGCATACTTTTTAACAGGCTCCAGATCCGCCGCCCTTGTCTTGATTGAAATACCTTCCATTGTTCTCCTTCCTCTGTGTCTCTCCTTCTTATATTATCTATTCATCTTAAAACTTTTCCTATATTTCATACAGTATATCATACCGCAGCTGACGGCTGTAATCAAACTTAAAATAGAAAAACAATGTTTTATTTATTGATTCAGTCAAATCAATAACATAGTATTTGGTTCTATTTTTTTCCGCTTTATTTCAATCGCCATAAGACCCGGAAGATGATTCAGACATTTGAGGCGGAGTATGGACATTCTCAATAGAGTAAGGTATGATTTAACAGAGAACGTCAAAGATACAGACGGCCTGATAGAATAAACAAGAAAAGAGGCATAGATTATGGGCGAATTCACACATTTTGACGAACAGGGCAATGCAGTCATGGTAGATGTCAGTAAAAAGCAGGATACAGAACGGGAAGCAGCTGCGGGCGGTATGATCCAGATGTCCAGGGAATGCTATGAAAAGGTAAAGTCGGGCGGCATTAAAAAAGGGGATGTCCTGGGGGCCGCCAGAATAGCAGGTATTATGGGGACTAAGAAGACCCCCGAACTGATACCGCTGTGTCATATGTTAAATCTGACTAATGCAGAGCTTCAATTTACTCTTCATGACCACTGCTGTACAATAGAGGCGGTATGCACCGCAAAGACAACGGGTAAAACAGGCGTGGAAATGGAGGCTCTGACAGGGGTCAGCGTTGCGCTGCTTACAATATACGACATGTGCAAGGCAGTTGATAAAGGCTTGGAGATCAGCGGGATTCGTCTGCTGAAAAAATCCGGCGGAAAGAGCGGGCCTTGGGAAGCCGACAAAGGAGTAAAATGATATGGCTGTTGAGATGAAATTCAAAAAAAAGCTGGGAACTTTTATGCTGGACATGCATCACGAAAGCAACAGCCGCAGGATCGGTATACTGGGCGCCTCCGGGTGCGGTAAAAGTATGACATTGAAAAGCATTGCCGGAATTGTCACACCGGATGAAGGCCGGATTGCGATAGATCAGAAAGAAGTCTTTGATTCTGAAAATAAAGTAAACTGGAAGCCGCAGAAGCGGAATGTCGGGTACCTGTTCCAGAATTATGCCCTGTTCCCCACTATGACCGTGAAAGACAACATTTCCGCCGGGCTAAAAGGGACAAAAGCCGAAAAAGCAGACAGAGTGGAAGAGATGCTCCAAAAGTTCCAGTTGAACGGTCTGGGGGACCGGCTGCCAGGTGAACTCTCTGGCGGACAGCAGCAGAGAGTTGCTCTTGCAAGGATCATGGCATATGAGCCGGATATGATTCTTCTGGACGAACCCTTCTCCGCACTGGATGTGTTTCTTAAAGACAGGCTCCAGCAGGAGATGCTTGAGATACTGGCAGATTATGAAGGAACGGTTATTCTGGTATCCCACAGCAGAGATGAAATCTATCGGTTCAGTGAAGAATTGCTGATTATGGATGACGGCCGGATCGTCTGCTGCGGTAAGACAAAAGAGATCTTTGAAAACCCCCAGTGGAAAGAAGCCGCCCGGCTAACCGGCTGCAAAAATATTACGCAGATCCGCAGGCTGGGGCCCCACTCTCTTCAAGTTCCTGAATGGGGCATCGAACTGGATTTACAAAAGGAAGTTCCCGCGGATATTCAGTACATCGGAGTTCGTGCCCATGATTTCATACCGGTATGGGGAGATGCGGTGGAAAACTGCCTTCCTGTAAAGGTAAACAGCATAGCAGAACTGCAGTTTGAAAAGAAATATTTCCTGAAAGGTGCAGAAGACGGCGCGGAGGAGATCTGCTGGTTTGTGCAGAGAGACGACTGGAATATACTGGTTGAAAAGGGTATGCCGGATTATCTGCTGGTTCCGGAGAATAAGATACTGCTGCTGAAATAACCGGGATTTGCTGTTTCTGTCCGGTCCATATGAGGTACAGCCGCCCCGCGGTTTTTAATCCCGCCTGGCGGCTGTTCTTTGTTTTATCATTATTTTTCGGAAATCACTCTTTTTATAACGTTTGCTGCCAGCAGGCCGCTGAAGACAACTTTCCAGCTAATTCTTTTATTTTGCTTCGGAAATGACGGCGAACCAATTTATATAAAAGTTTTACGCATAAAATATAGAAAATATCATAAAATATATTGACAGCTCTCATGGAATATGGTATTTTATAAAAGTTGTTGGGGACAATAACATTCCATGGGGGATTAGCTCAGTTGGGAGAGCGCCTGCCTTGCAAGCAGGAGGTCACGAGTTCGAATCTCGTATTCTCCACTATCGCTCAGTGCTGAAGCATTGGGAGACAATTAAATAATAATCCTCGATAGCTCAGTGGTAGAGCATTCGGCTGTTAACCGAAGGGTCGTTGGTTCAAGCCCAACTCGGGGAGCTTGAAAAATCTTGTAAACTTCATGTTTTACAGGATTTTTTGTTTTATAAAACTCAAATATAAATTAATATAGACTACATTTCTGCCGGAACTGTTTTGCCGTGTAGATGACTGACAGCTCCCTTCATATATTGGTCGATAACAATCTGCCTGCAGCAAACATTTGAAATACTTCGGTAATAATCTGCTGTCCTTTTGAATTTGGATGCGTCCCATCCTCGCATATGAGATCGGAGATCGATCCATGCTCGAGAAATGCAGAGCGGATATCAATCAGCGGTACCTGTTCTCTTGCAGCCAGTTCTTCTACCGTGGCAGAATAGCTGGCCTGATGGTCCGAGATATGGCTGATTGAGCCGAGCCATTTCATAACATTTTCCTTATTCAGACTCCGGCACCACCAGTTAAAGAAGCGCTGCGGTTCGAGCGGCGGCAGCGTCGTCAGAATGGGAAGAATCCCTCTTGCTTTTAATGTTTTTATCAAACCGGTATACTCCTCAACGAACTGTTCTAAAGGTGTATTCGGCAAAAATACTCCTTCCGGGTTCTCCGCTATTTCCGCCCATTTGTAATCACAGTCATTTCCTCCGAAATCCATGACAACAGCGTCACAATCCAGCCCTGTATCCAGCTTTTTTAAAAGAATGCTGGCGCCTTTCGTGACGGTGCATCCAAAACGGGAGTCATTTTTGATAGACAAGGCATATCTGCGGCTTAACATATCGAAATCGATGTCATTTATTGTCTGATATTTCTTGCTGACCGGATTTACCTGAATACCTTTCAGGATAGAATCTCCTAGAACTTCTATATTTTTGATATTTTTCATTATATTACCTTCCTTCAATACGCAACGTAGTTTCGATAACTACATTATAGATTTATAATAACCCCGTGTCAAGGTGCTTTTAATAAAAAGAGCATCCAAAAATCCCCGGCTGGTAAATAAGTAAAATTTCGTAAGAAAAAAATCCCCTGTGTCCGTATATCGATTGCCCTGACAGGCAAGGGCCGGGAATTCTCGACGCAAACAACTATAGGAACAACATGACCGCACCTGGAACTGTCAATACTGTATTTAATCTCCTTATCTGCAGAACTTTTTTGTTTGCGTTTAACCGCGCTGTGATATACTGAGAATATAACCAGCAGTTTTTAATTTCCTGACAGACAAGGAGGGAATATTATGAGCAGTGCAGCAGAACAGTTAACAGTATTAAGGGAAATACTAACAGAAGATTTTGAAGTGAAAGATGCCGGCAGACGGGGCGGAGGCAATACTGCATTATTTGAGGTAACATTTATTGAAGGGGTATCTATACCAAAGGATCTTACAGTTATAATCAATTTTGATGATGGTAAAAAGCTGATCTGGTCAGACCCCAAATCCCCCTCATATACATCCGAACGTATTGACACACGTTTTAAAGGGAATCTCAATGTATTTGTGATGAGGGGTAAGAAGGTACTCCGGCAAATACATAAAACATTCAATCAGGACACATTTGCAAAGAAGGCCAATACATACAGCCTTCGCAGAATACTGGAAACAGTGAGAAAAGACGGCCTGTAAGATAAATACATACTTCAGGCCATGTATTACAGGAGGCTGTACATGAATTATACAATACGTGAAATAGAAGAATCCGAGTACCCTTTATTAGATGTTTTTTTATATGAAGCAATATTTATTCCCGATGGCACAGAAGCTCCTCCTAAATCCGTCATTGCTTCCCCTGACCTTCAGGTTTACGTCTCCGGTTTCGGCGAAGAGAAAGAGGACAGATGCCTGGTGGCAGACGCCTGTGGAAAAGTAGCAGGGGCCGTTTGGACGCGTGTTATGAATGATTATGGGCATATCGATGACGATACACCGTCATTAGCGATCTCGGTTTATAAAGAGTATCGGGGGATGGGCATCGGAACCGCTCTGATGAAAAGTATGTGTTCCCTTCTGCAGAATAATGGCATAGGGCAGGTCTCCCTGTCTGTTCAGAAGGCGAATTATGCTGCTAAAATGTATCAGGATCTGGGTTTTCAGGTAGTAAAGGAAAACGGGGAAGAATATATCATGGTAAAATATTTATAGCAAAATTTCTGTGCGGCAGAAGTCCCCTTAAACAGACTTCTGCCGCACATGATAAAAGGGTGGCATAAAACAACTGTCTCTCAGTTAATTTATGCCGCCCTTTATTATATTAATTTACCAAAAAATTGCGTTGCATCTATGTTAAAACTTCAGAAGCTTCTGAAGCAGAATATTTTTATCATACAAGAACGACAGTATTGCACTGTCCTCAATCAAGTCAAAACACATTCTGCCGACTGGCGTAGAATATACCAGCGTCAGAATAAGGAACGCAAACCATACAATCAGGAGCGCTACAAAAACACCCGCCAGTGCGCCCGCAAAACGGTTGATCAGGCCCAGGACAGGAAGTTCCCCGATGATATCCACAGCGGCCATCAGTGCCCTTACAATAATGATAGCAAGCAGGAATGTCACCAGGAATGATATGATTTTTATTACCATTCTGGATATATAGGTAGCCACGTACTCCGGAAAGCTGAGTACGTTCAGCTCGCTGTATATCTCTGAGTTATTATTTTCAAGAATAATATTTTTCATAAATGATGGCAGCGTCGAGTTCTCGATCTGCTTTATCTGCGCATCTTTTGGGATCTCTCCGATCACATCAAGAACATCCTGCGCCGTAATTCCCAGACGCTCCCAGTCCAGCTCTTTCAGATTCGCCAGATCGTCCTGACTCAGCCCGGAAAGGGGCGTGCCGCTCAGATCAACTTTTGACAGCTCTTCTGCAGAAATCTCCGGCATGAATGCCTCTGTACATTTTGTCTCTATCATTTCTGAAATTGGCGTATACTTGGTCAGTGCCTGTGCCACGTAAGGATTCAGCACGATCATCAGCACGATTGTCAGCACCGCAGAGAGGAGCGAGAGCCCTATCCGGAAAAAGCCTCTTAAATATCCCACTGCCATGCATATTAAAAATACAACGCCAACCATTATTAATAACCAGTTATCCATATCTTCTCCTATTTCACCAGATAAACCACTCTCAGCTCATCGGCGCTCATCACCAGGTATCTGTTTATCCCCCGTGCAGGGATGACTTCCAATGCATTCGTCTGCAGGTCCCCTTTGAACCGCATGATCCCGTTATTTGTAATAATACAGCACTTGGTACCATCATACATGATGATCTCGTCCTTGTGCATCTTGACATTGCTGTATTCTCCGGTAAATGCCTTATTCATGACCTGTTTGCCTGACTTGTTATACAGGCGGGCTTCGTACCCTGATTTGTTTTTGTTTAAAAGTACAAAGCCGATATATTTGTCTGTATGAAATACACTTTTGATTTCCTGATTGATTTCCACTTCTTTTTTCTTCTGAGGCGTGTCCTTTCCTTCATATATGATAAAGGAACTGTCACTGACCGCAACCGATGTTGTGTCATCCATAAAGTATACTTCCGGGACAATACTCCCGCCGTACTCCTCCATGCTTACCTCATGATCCGTTTTGTCTTTGCCCGCCTCACCAAAATTATAATAGGCAACCCGGGACTTCATGGCTCCGTCTTTGGTGGACAGATAGGAAACTGCAAGTGTCATACCGTCCCTCGATATGTCAAGAGCCAGCGGATACCCCGTACTGTTCATGGTGGCCTGATGTTCTACGAGAATATTTCCTGTCGCATCGTATGTTACGATCATCGGGGAGCCTTCATTTTTCAGGATTGTACTTACAATTCCCTGGCTGGAAACCGACATTTTTTCGATTGGGAGCGTCGTTTCCATCTCGCCCTTCAGGCCCTCCTCCGTAAATACCAATATGGAGTTGCCTCCGCTGTCTGCTACGGCAAATGTTTCTTCGTTCACATCGATCACCGGATTCTTCATCTGGCATGGCTGAATCCACTGCTCTTCATTTTTTCTGTTCAAATATACGATGCCATCCCGGCTGTAGCGCACGATCCCATCGGCAAACTGAGCATACCGGTTGGTATCCGAAGTTTCATCTTCGTAGGATGCTGCTTTATGTACGCTTGTGTAGGACTGATTCTTTACAAGCAGGTATGACCCGCTTACAATCATGATGATCAGCAGCGCAGCCATACTCCATCGTTTTACCGCATCTTTCCTGTGCCGCTTTGCTGACTGTTTTATCTTCTCCAAATCGACTGGGCCGGCCAGTTTCAAATGTGGATTTTTCTTTTGCGTCATTTCTATCCCCTTATTGCGTTCTTTAGTCTTACCAAAAGATTATAACATCATTTTATGGTAATAGCAATTTCTGACCTACGTAAATCAGGTTCCCATCCGTGAGGCCATTCATTTTGCAGATCGCATCCACATGGGATACATCGCCATATGTTTTCCGGCTTATAATCGCCAGCGTATCACCCTGTTCCACGATATATACACCGTCGCTTCCGTTGGCACCCGAGTCTGTTTTTGCCGCATCGGCATCCTGACCGCCACCGTCAGTATCCTGCGGCTGATCCGAATCGGCGGGAGCCTGTCCTTCCTCTTCTTTCTGCCCGGTATCCCCCTGGGCATCCTTTTGGCTGCCCTCCTGCTGTAACTGTTCTCCCGATGGTTCATTGGTAACGGCAGTTACATTCCCGCTGGTCTCCTTCGCCTCCACCGACTGCTTGTCCGTAGATGCGGAACTCGAGAGATTGTTCAGAGTGGTCTGCACCGATTTCATCTTATCGAAGTTGTTGAGCGTGGTAACGCCCATGATGATGACAATAAGCACCAGACACGCGCTGACCGCATACATCACGTGGTTGCTTCTTTTCTGGTGTTGTTGCTCCTCGCGGGTTCTAACAAGACTACGAAAGTCCTTTGCAGCTCTATCCTCAACAGTTTCCGAGGGACTCACCCCATTCTTCTTTCTAGTCGAGATCATATAGTTCTGCATACACGGGTTTTTCTCATAATATGTATAGTGCCCGCCTATTTCCATCAGATCATTGTACTTCAGTGCAAAGAACACCTCGTCCTTTTCCACAGGATCTTTCATAATAAACACTGTATTCTTCTTGGGGAACGACTTTTTGTGAAGCTTCACCGTACTGTGTTCCGGTGTCAGCGGCACGCCCTGGTGCGCAACAAACCAGCCCAGCATCTCCCCATCTTCAAAATATTGTTTACAGTCTTCGTATGCTTTCTTCCATGTATCATCCTCTATTACATAGTCGCTGCCCGATAATTTTAAATCGTGCATCTGGATCGCTCCATATATGTATACATACTCCTCATCTTCTGTTTTCTGTATATCTCCTACAAGGAATGCACCGACCGGTCCTTCCCCCCCTTTTTCGCATAACTGGGCGAAAAATGTATCTACATAATCTTCTACATAAATCTTCGGGCTGTCACTGACATTCCCGATTTGACGCACGTTTTTAGGAATTTGTCTCTCCATTACACTCACCTCTGAATAAAATTTTTCATAAGCATAGCATAACGAAAAGGCTGAATTTATCGGTTGGTGTCAGGTGCGTTCGACAAAAATACTGTGGAGGGGTCAGACCCCTTTGCACTCCGTTTTCAGAATATTCTCAATTTTTCGCTCCGAAAGTCCTGTTGCATCCTTACATTCCATTAAAAAACTCTCTTTTATTTTCCCAATTGTTAATACTGTTTGAACATCTTCAATTTGATTTTCGAACATGTATTTCTCAACTAATATTCTAACCCGTTCAGAGTTGTGAATCCTCTCATCTTCAACGGTATCGAGAAATGATTTCTGTTCGAACTGACGATGAAATCCCCAGAAGTCTTCTATATTATGAAAACGGGTTTTCAGCATGTGATATGAGGCTTCGTCTATCAACTCCCGAGTTTCTGAGTAATATTCTGACGCACTGCTGAATCCATAGTCAAAAGGCCGTGTGACAAGGTTGATTTTGACCGGATTATTGTGGATATAACGCAGACAGCACCAGTAATATTCTTCTGTCTCTACGCAGTCACTGTAGTAACGACCCTGGAATACGTGGCCGGTTCTGTCGTATCTGGCATTATAATACTCAGCATATGTCGAATTGATGCGCTGCATGAACCTGGGCAGGACGTCATACCCGGCTTTTAACATGATGTGTACATGATTAATCATTATACAGTAGGCATACATTTCAGTCGGATAGTATATTTGCCCCTTTTTCAAAATATTCATAAAGGTTATTTTGTCGCTGTTCTTTTCAAATATCTTCTCTTTGTTATTGCCGCGGACTATAATGTGGTAAACTTCGGTCCCGCTCTCTCTTCTGTTTTTTCTTGGCATATAACTCCTCCTTAGTTGTTGCCTGAAATGATTTTTAGTATGCTCACTGTGAAATGTTGTTCCGAACCGGAACTGAAATATATAGGAATGGCTTATCGCCGCTGGTGATGAAATATTCTCCCGGCGACTTCATACGCCGTCCGCACAGAATATAATCAGATTAGAAATAGAATATCATATTTTTCTTAATTTTTCTACGATAAATTGAATCTACATATTTGTAGTGTTATTATGGATATAAATATTTGATATAAGTATTGATATAAATATAAACAGAGGTGTCTATCATGAGATTTCGTAATAAATTACTGGATAACCTGCGCAGTGAGACTTCTAATAAGAAGGAAGACCTGCGGCGCGACTGGGGAGATGAATTTTATGAGTGTATTAAGGATATCGCAGAGCATCCCGTCGTACTCCGCATGAAGCTGTATCCTCACCACGGCCATACGAGCTGCTATCAGCACTGCCTTCATGTCGCCTATTATAACTATGTGTGGTGCCGTTTTCTTCAACTCGATGCGCGGTCGGCCGCCCGCGGCGGTATGCTTCATGATCTGTTCTTGTATGACTGGCACACACATGCAGCCCGGACCGGGGATTATTTTCACGGGATGACACATCCCAAATGTGCTTTTAAGCATGCGAAAAAGTTTTTTGAACTTAATGCAAAAGAGGAAGATATCATATTGAGCCATATGTGGCCGGTAACTCTTTTCCGTGTTCCCCGTACAAAAGAAGGATGGATAACCACATTTACAGACAAGTACTGTGGAACTTTGGAGACAAGCCAGAGGTAGAGCAAAAGATGATCAAAGGGGTCAGACCCTCCTGCCGGAGGGGTCTGACCCCTTTGAAGTTAAAAGAAACTTTTTACTTTCTTATATATACTTTCAGCATCAAGTCCGTATTTCTTAACCAGTTCCACTGCTGGTCCTGATTCTCCAAATGTATCATTGATACCGATCTTCATAACCTTCGTCGGAGCTTTCTCTGAGAGCGCGTCACATACTGCGCTGCCCAGTCCGCCGATTACGGAATGTTCCTCAACTGTAACGACTTTGCCGGTCTCCTTGGCTGCTGCAACTACCAGTTCCTCGTCCAAAGGTTTAATGGTATGAATGTTAATTACTTTTGCATCAATTCCATCGGCTGCCAGCTTTTCTGCCGCTTCAAGACAGTTTGCTACAGGAAGTCCTGTTGCGATGATAGTAAGGTCTTTTCCTTCACGGAGTACAACGCCCTTTCCGATTTCAAATTTATAATCCGCATTGTCGTTGATTACCGGCACCGCCAGTCTTCCGAAACGCATATATACCGGGCCTGCATATTCATATGCAGCTTTCACTGCCGCCCTTGCTTCCACATCGTCTGCCGGGTTAATAACAACCATCCCCGGTATTGTCCGCATCAGAGCGATGTCTTCGTTGCACTGATGTGTTGCACCGTCTTCACCTACAGAAATACCTGCATGTGTAGCTCCGATCTTTACGTTCAGTTTTGGATATCCGATGGAATTACGTACCTGCTCGAAAGCACGTCCCGCTGCAAACATGGCAAATGAGCTTGCGAACGGCACTTTCCCGGCTGCTGCCAGCCCTGCTGCAACTCCCATCATATTGCTTTCGGCAATACCACAGTCAATATGTCTTTCTGGAAATGCCTTTTTGAATACACCTGTCTTAGTTGCTGCTGCAAGGTCCGCATCCAGAACTACAACATCCTCGTGTTCTTTTCCCAGTTCAGCTAAAGCATTGCCATAACTTTCTCTTGTTGCAATCTTCTTTACATCTGACATAATGCTTCACCTACTTTCTCTAAATCTTTCATGGCAACTTCGTACTGCTCATTATTTGGAGCTGTACCATGCCAGGAAGCCTGATTCTCCATAAAGGATACGCCTTTCCCTTTCACCGTCTTAGCAATGATTGCTGTCGGCTGTCCCTTTACTGTTTTTGCTTCTTTAAATGCAGCATCTATCTGATCGAAATCATTTCCTTCTATATTAATAACATGGAAATTGAAAGCCTCAAACTTTTTATCTATCGGATATGGTGAGTTAACCTCGTCAATTGCCCCGTCAATCTGCAGGTTGTTATTGTCCACGATCACAACCAGATTATCCAGCTTTCTGTGAGCCGCAAGCATGGAAGCCTCCCATACCTGCCCCTCCTGGATCTCGCCATCCCCAACAAGCGTATAGACTCTGTAATCGTCCCCTGACAGCTTCGCTGCAATTGCCATTCCAACTGCTGCAGAAATACCCTGTCCCAGAGAACCTGAAGACATATCAACCCCCGGAATGTGTTTCATATCCGGATGTCCCTGAAGATAGGAACCTGTGTGACGCAGTGTCTTCAGATCTTCCACCGGGAAATACCCTCTGTTGGCCAGTGCAGAATACAGGCCTGGAGCAGTATGTCCCTTTGACAATACAAAACGGTCACGGTCCGCTTTCTTAGGATCCTTAGGATCAATATTCATTTCTTCAAAATAAAGATATGTGAAAATATCGGCTGCAGATAAAGAACCGCCCGGATGACCGGATTTCGCACTGTGAACTGCAGTCACAATGCCCTTGCGGACTTCATTTGCAGTCTTCATCAATTCTAACTTATTCATTGAAATTCCTCCTGTTTCATTATTTATTTCCAGGGATTGCCCAAAGGGGTCAGACCCTTTTGCATAGGGGTCTGACCCCTTTGACCCTGCTTGTTAAATTATTCACCAAATACTGCTTTATAATCCGCCTGGAATTTTTCAATTCCTGCGTCTGTCAGCGGGTGATGTGTCATCTGCTCGATTACGCTGTATGGAACTGTAGCAATATGAGCCCCTGCAAGAGCGCAGTCAGTCACATGAATTGGGTTGCGCACGCTTGCAGCGATAATCTCTGCCTGGATGCCTGCAACTTCGAAAATCTGTGCGATCTCAGCGATCAGGTCTGTTCCTCGTACAGAGATGTCGTCCAGACGTCCCAGGAACGGTGATACGTATGTTGCACCAGCTCTTGCTGCAAGCAGTGCCTGGTTTGCGGAGAAGATTAATGTTACGTTTGTCTTAATACCTTCAGAAGAAAGAACTTTACATGCCTTCAGACCTTCTACCGTCATCGGGATCTTAACTACCATGTTCTTATGAATCCTGGCAATCTCTCTTCCTTCTGCAATCATTCCCTCTGCATCTGTTGTTGTAGCTTTCACCTCGCCGCTGATTGGTCCGTCTACGATTGAAGCGATTTCAGCGATTACCTCTTCAAAAACTCGTCCTTCTTTTGCGATCAGCGACGGGTTTGTGGTAACTCCGCAGATCACTCCCATATCGTTTGCTTTTTTAATATCCTCTACTTTAGCCGTGTCGATAAAAAATTTCATTATTCGTTCCTCCTTGAACTAAAATCCCTTTGTTTCCATATTAATGATTATAAGCGCTGGCGAGTGGCGGGTCAATAGTGCTGTAGATTATTAATAATTTTCTCCAATTAATAATTTCATATTATTAATTATCTTCAAATTGATATAACTCCCTTTATTTTATTTTCAAAACGTATCCACGCCCATATCCAATATTTTTATATAATTTTTTTATGAACAAAGCAGTTCATGTTCTAAATTATTAGTAATATTTTTTTCTATTACATTAATTTTTCTTTTTTCTGCTTCGAGGATATGAAGTCGTTCCTCTCGTAACGATCCTGGGTTCATATTCCACATGGTAAATGCTGACAGGTTCCATCTCCGAATACTGCCTGTCCCTGGTTTTTATTTTCTTCATAATAATATCGCACGCATCCCGCCCTTTATAAATCACAAAATGCTCTATGGTGGTCAGCGATATATTATGCATTCTGGCAAACAGTGTATTGTCACACCCCATTACGGACATGTCGCCCGGAACTCTGTACTTCTCATCATAAAGCGCATCCATAATGCCGAAGGCAATCATATCATTCAGCCCTACAATAGCAGTCAGATTACGATGTTCTGCCAGCAGTTCTTTGGTCAGGTCATAACCGATTCTGTACTCTGAATCTATTCCCGGAATATCCTTATCGATCTGCTCATTAGCCGCCTTTATAATAACATTTTCTCCCAGCCCTGCATCCTTAAATTCCTTAAGAAATCCCTCCACCCGCTTGGAGCGCTGCTTCTGTCTGACAGTCAAAGGCGGTGCTATATATGCCACATGCCGGTGTCCCAGCTCCAGCAGGTGCCGGGCCATAATCCTGCCCAGCTTGGAATTGTCCAGTTCAACGGCATCTACGTCCAGCTTTTCATTCTGGTTATTTATAATAGCAAACGGGATCTTCTCCGACAATTCTTCCACAATTGGCATAAAACACCTGCTTGGGTTACAGGTATATATCACCCCCTGCGGATTCAGCGACGGCATCATTTTCAAATAGCGTTCTTCCAGCTCCAGATTCCTCTGTGTATTACAGACGAACAGCCCAAAGCCCTGCTCCGTCGCCCGGGATTCAATTCCCTGCAGCAGCATAACATAATAGGGATTCGTCAGGTTCGGACAGAGCACAACAAGAAGCTTTTCCCGCTTATTTTCCTTATGCCGTTTCCTCTTTGGCAGCTCGTATCCCAGTTCCACGGCAGCCTCCTCAACCTTGCGGATCACGTCCTTTGAGAAGGAAACATTGTACTTCTTATTGAGAACCATGGAGACTGTGGCCTGAGATACTCCTGCTTTGCGCGCCACATCTGAAGATGTCACTTTTTTCTTATACATCATCCCACTTCCTTAGTACCTGTTTCATCTGTCTACAGTTCGGTTCTGCCTTCCAGTGCCCGTAGGAGAGTTACCTCGTCTATATATTCCAGGTCTCCGCCCACCGGAACACCGCTGGCAATCCGGCTGACCTTAATCCCCGTGGGCTTGATCAGCTTACTGATATACATAGCCGTCGTCTCGCCCTCAAGGCTGGAGTTGGTGGCGATAATCACCTCATCCACATCCCCCTGAAGACGTTCCATAAGCTCCTTCAGTCGAATATCCCCGGGCCCTATGCCAAGCATGGGAGAAATCGCACCATGCAGGACATGATAAACGCCGTTATATTTTCCCGTTTTCTCATAAGCAGCAAGATCCCGGGGTGTCTCCACCACCATAATGGTCTTCTGGTCCCGGTCGGGATTGTTGCAGATCGGACAGAGCTCCCGGTCCGTCAGCGTACAGCACTGCGCACAGTACCGCACATTATTGCGGGCATCCACAAGAGATTTGGCCAGATTCTCCACCTGCTCCTGCGGCATATTAATAATATGAAAAGCCAGGCGCTGCGCAGACTTCGCCCCAATTCCCGGCAGGCGTGAAAATTCCTCAATCAGCCGGCTGATTTGATTACTGTAATAATCCATTTAGTATCACTCCTGTTTCTTCGTTACGTTCTTAACAAAGCAGGTCAAGAGGGTCAGACCCTTCTGCAAAGGGGTCTGACCCTCTTGAGCACCATTGTCAGAATATTTAGAACATTCCGGGCATGCCGCCGCCGAGTCCGCCTGTCAGTTTGTTCATTGCTGAATTTGACTCTTCATCGACTTTTCTCAGTGCTTCGTTCGTTGCCGCTACAATCAGGTCCTGAAGCATCTCGATGTCTTCCGGATCCACAACTTCTTTCTCCAGCTTCACACGCAGAACCTCGCGCTTGCCGGAAATGGCTACCTCTACAGCACCTCCGCCGGCTGTTGCTGTGTATTCTTTTGTCTCAAGCTCTTTTGCCTGCTCTTCCATCTGGCGCTGCATCTTCTGCGCCTGCTTCATCAGATTTGCCATATTGCCAGGCATTCCGCCGCCTGGAAATCCGCCTCTTTTTGCCATGATTAATCCTCCACTATGATCTCCATATTAATTTTCTTTTCGATGTCTACAAATGTATCTTCAAAGTGCCGTCCCTCTTCTACGTGACGGACCTCCACTTCCACCTTTTTCCCGATCCGGTTCTCAATCAGCGCCTCCAGCTCCTGCCGGTGTTCTTCCTTACCGACCACATCTGCCTCCAGCGTCCCCGGCATCACGATCATCAGCCGGTTGTCTCCTCCAAGACTCAGCCTGGCCTTCTTCAGAAAGGTCCGAAGCATTCCGGACGCCTCATCTGCAATGGGTCTGAAGTTCTTCACAACCTCCTGGATATCTTCCGGGATCGCATTGGGCAATTCCGGCCTGGCCTTCTGTTTTGCCTGCGCAGCCCCTGGGTCTCCGCTCACATAAACCACCCGTTCAGCAGCGGCGCCTGCAGGGATCCCCTGCTCCAGCTTTTCTTCCACTGCCCGGATGCGGTCAAGCAGCGTATCCTGCTCCACTTCCATGGCCGGAGTACACAGCTTAATCAGCGCAACCTCCAGAAGAACCCGTTTTTGAGTCGCATATTTGAGCTGTCCCGACAGCTCGGAAAAAATACGGATGTAACGGAGCAGCATATCGGACTCAATCATCTGAGCCTCTTCCTTCAGCTGCAGCATATTCTCCGTAGATACATCAAGCACATCTTCTATATTATCAGAAGTTTTCACCAGAAGCAAGTTCCTGAGATACCATGTGAAATCGGAAGAAAGCTGTGTCAGTTCCCTTCCCTGCATCACCAGGTCTTCTACCGTGTCCAGTACCTTAGGTATATCCCGCTTAATAATATTGCGGAGCAGCAGGCTGAACACATCCGTGTCCACTGCCCCCAGCACTTCCAACACATTATCATAGGTCAGTTTCTGCCCCAGATAAAAAGCGATACACTGGTCCAGAAGGCTCAGCGCATCACGCATGGAGCCGTCTGCCGCCTTCGCCACATAGCGGATGGCTCTGTCCTCCACTTCCACCTGTTCGGTCACCATCAGCTCCTTCAGCCTGTCGGAAATCGTCTCAATCGTGATCCGCTTAAAATCATAATGCTGGCATCTTGAAAGGATCGTAATCGGTATCTTATGCACCTCTGTCGTTGCCAGTATAAAAATCACATACTCCGGCGGTTCTTCCAGCGTCTTAAGAAGCGCATTGAAAGCACCTATGGAAAGCATATGCACCTCATCTATGATGTAGACCTTATACCGCCCTTCCGTCGGCCGGTACGCCACTTCCTCCCGGATCTCCCGGATATTGTCCACACCATTGTTGGATGCAGCATCAATCTCAATGACATTCATGGAAGTCCCCGCCGCAATCGACCGGCACATCGCACATTCCCCGCAGGGACTGCCATCCGCCGGATGCTCGCAGTTTACGGCCTTGGCAAATATCTTTGCCACCGTAGTCTTCCCGGTTCCCCGGGTCCCGCAGAACAGATAGGCATGTCCGATGCGGTTTGCCTTAATCTGGTTCTGCAAAGTTGTAATAATATGGTCCTGTCCTTTTACATCTGCAAATTCTGTAGGACGGAACTTTCTGTAAAGCGCCGTATACGACATGAATCACACCTCTGCTCTAAAGTGCATCTGACTACTCCCTGCTCCATGTAACTGTACAATCAAACCAGACAGTCCTCGGCTGCAAAAATACCAGACGCACAGTAATTTTCTTTTACCTTCTACCTTTTAAGATTACTTAAAAACATCATCACCAAAACTGATCCCTACCATCTTTGCCTCTTTAATCAGGCTGCAGCCCGGATCCACCGTCTTCAGCTTCCCTGCAACATCCTGGAGCGGTACCTTTGTTGTCTCCCCGTTTTTCATTGCAATCATATAGCCGAATTCTTCCTTCAGAATCAGTTCTGCTGCCGCCGCACCCACTCTTGTGGAAAATACACGGTCATACGCACACGGAGAACCACCCCTCTGGGTATGTCCCGGAACGGTAATACGTACTTCCTTGTCCGTTTTCTGCTGAATCTGTTCCGCCAGTTCATAGGCAATCGACGGATACTTTCTGTTTGCCAGCTTCTCCTTGTATTCCTTTTTCTTCAGCTGTGCATCCTCTTTGGAAACTGCTCCCTCAGCAACCGCCAGGATCGTAAATGGCTTGCCGGCCGCAGAACGCTTCTGGATCACATCCGCGATCACTTCAATATCATAAGGAATCTCCGGAAGCAGAATAATATCAGCGCCCCCTGCAACCCCTGCATGAAGCGTAACATGCCCAACCTTGTGTCCCATTACTTCTATAATAAATACACGGCTGTGTGAGGTCGCTGTTGTGTGGATCCTGTCAATCGTATCCGTGGCAATGTCCACTGCACTCTGGAACCCGAAGGTCATATCGGTTCCCCAGAGATCATTGTCAATCGTCTTCGGAAGCGTAATCACATTCAGTCCCTCTTCCCTCAGGAGATTGGCCGTCTTATGCGTACCATTGCCGCCCAGAATCACAATGCAGTCCAGGCTCAGCTTATGGTATGTATGCTTCATAGCAGCCACCTTGTCCAGCCCGTTCGCATCCGGCACCCGCATCAGCTTAAACGGCTGTCTGGATGTCCCCAGAATCGTGCCGCCCCGTGTCAGAATCCCGGAAAAATCCTTGGAGGTCAGCATCTCGAAGTTCGCATAAATCAAGCCCTTATAGCCATCTTTAAATCCATATATTTCCACATCATCACGCTTAGAACATACACCCTTTACTACGCCGCGCATTGCTGCATTCAATGCCTGGCAGTCTCCGCCGCTCGTCAGCATACCAATTCTCAACATAATCAAATCCTCCTTGTTCAAACTTCTGCCGCTTCCGCAGCAGATCTTATAAACTACAAGCAGCTCCACCGTAAGGTGAAGCTGTTCTTACTCTTATGATTATACCCCATTTTGCATACCGTAACAAGACTTGAGTTTCCGCAGTTTT
>LDAQ01000177.1 GCA_001028025.1 Faecalicatena fissicatena
CATCACCGCATGGAAGACCATGTGGCACAGCGCACCCAGAAGCCCGGCCGGCGTCATGATGGTGGCCCCGAAGATGATATAGGACAGGTTGCTCACCGTGGAAAAGGCCAGCCGCCGCTTCATGTGGGTCTCTTTCACACCCATGCTGCAGCCGAACACCACGGTAAACATGGCCAGGACCATGACCACGTTCTGGGCCCAGGTTCCCCGAAGGAGCTCCGTCCCAAAACAGTAATAGGTCAGCCGGATCACGGCAAACGCCCCCGCCTTTACCACTGCCACCGCATGCAGAAGCGCGGTCACCGGAGTGGGCGCCACGCCCGCATCCGGAAGCCAGGAATAGAAGGGAAACATGGCCGCCTTGATGCTGAAGCCCAGAAAGGCAATCACATACAGCAGCAGTACCAGGTCCATCCCCAGCCCCGCCGTATGCCCCGTAAGGATGCCCCCCCAGGGTGAACCCGGAGGGGTCCCCGTAGCGGACTAAAAAGACCATCCCCATAAAGCCAAGGGCCGCCCCTCCGATGGAGAAATAAATATATTTCCGGGTCGCCAGGACCGCCTCCCTGGTAAAGGTGTGCAGCACCAGGGGAATGGTGACCAGGGTCAGCATC
>LDAQ01000178.1 GCA_001028025.1 Faecalicatena fissicatena
CTTTCCATCGTCTTCACAGGCGTCATCCCCAGCACCGGCAGGACAATGGCGCTGGCACCGATGGCAAACATGCTCTGTTTCCTGATATAGTGCCGGTTCATGCCGTCAAACTCCGCCTGTCTTGCAGGATCCCTATTCTTCTCCCAAAACAATGAGATATACAGCTTCAGCATATACGCCACAGTAAGCCCGCCGCTGATCAGGAACATCCACTCCACAAACACAAAAACCGGTGCCCCAGAGTACTCCACAATGCTCTCATGGAGCAGGGTCTTGCTGATATAGCCGTTCCACAGTGGGATTCCCCCGATTCCCAGGGCCCCCATAAGGAACGCGGCATTTAAAAACGGTTTCCCGCGGCCAAAGCCCCGGATCTCATTCAGGTCCAGCTGGTGAATGTTCATAAAGACCACCCCCGCCGCCATGAATAAGACGAGCTTGATCAGGGAATGGTTCATCATGTGCAGGAAGGTCCCGTGCACCGCCAGTCCGTTTTCCGCCCCCAGCAGGCACTGCATCCCGGTCCCCACCAGGATAAAGCCGATCTGGGACATGGAGGAACAGGCCAGGGTGCGTTTTAAGTCCACCGAAAAGACCGCCAGCACCGCACCCCCGAACATAGTCACCACGCCCAGGGCCAGGATCAGGCTGCCCCAT
>LDAQ01000179.1 GCA_001028025.1 Faecalicatena fissicatena
TCATATGGGAAAATCAGCCTGTCCTGATTTATGATGTAGCAGATAGTACGAATACAACTGCATTATCATCAGTATTTTCAGCGGATGATATGCAATCAGAAGTTAAAATTGATGTTACGAACCTGCTGAAAATGTATATCAGTGAAAATCCGGAAGCGACAATGGTATCTTTTGCACTTTCAGAGAATGCAGGGAACCGTATCCATATCGGAAGTAAAGAGGGCGGCGCCGTGTGGACACCAAAGCTGCAGGTTGTTGAGTCAGAAGAGGAAGCAGCAGATCAGACTCAGCTTCAAGCTTTCTACAATAAATATAAGGATGAGCAAAAAGACGGTTATACACAGGAATCCTGGGACACATTCCAGATCGCATTAGCAAATGCAGAAACAGTTCTTGGGAATGCAGAGTCAGACCAGTTGACCATTAATTCAGCTCTGACAGAACTTGAGACAGCAGTTAAAGGTTTGCGAGTGAGCAAGGCTACCTTGAAGTATTTCTTAGATATGGCCAAAGGTCTTGTGGCTGATGGTTCTGTGGAAGGCTGTGTGGAATCAATCAGAAATCTGTTTGATACGGCAATAGCAGAAGGCGATAGCCTTATGGAAAAAGAAGATGCAACAAAGGCTGAGGTGACAGGTGCTGCAGCTAAGTTAATGACGGCAATCCAGTCATTGGATTTTAAAGCAGGCAACAAGACGGATCTAATGATGGCATTAGAAATGACCGATCTGATTGACTTGAGCAAGTATGTGGAAGCAGGACAGGCAGAATATTTGGAAGCGAAAGGGAATGCGGAAGAAGTTATCCTAGACGAAGATGCATTGCAGCAGGAGGTTGACCAGGCATGGAGTGACCTAACTGATACAATCAGCCAGCTTAGGTTAAAAGCAGATAAAGCAGCCCTGGAAGAACTTTTGAAAAGTCTGGAAGGTATCGACTTGATGAATTACACAGAAGAATCTGTCAGTGTATTTAATGCGGCCTTGGAAAAAGCGAAGTTAGTGCTGGGGGAAGAGTCATTGCCGGCAGAGGCGCAGAAGACAGTAGATGATGCTGTAAAAGAGTTGGAAGATGCGAAAGCAGCCTTAGTGACTAAGGAACCTGCAGGAACGGATGATGACGAAGGCAAGCCAGGCGAAAATGGTTCTGGGAATGACGGCGGAAGCAAACCGGACGGAAACGGCTCCGGGAATGACGGCGGAAGCAAACCGGACGGGAACGGCTCCGGGAATGACGGCGGAAGCAAACCGGACGGAAACGGCTCCGGGAATGACGGCGGAAGCAAACCGGATGGAAATGACTCCGGGAATAATAAGGATAAAGGTTCCAAAGATGCTACCTCCTATAAGGTAAAGCAGGAAAGTAAAACACCAAAGACAGGAGACAATACGGAGTTTGTGATGTTATTTATTACAATGATACTGGCATGCGGGGGTGTGGCAGTTATCGGAAAGCGCCGCTGGTGTAATAAAAATTCAGAGAATACCAAATAAAGAAAGCTGATATAAATAGCTTAATATGTGGATAATAGAACAGTCCCCCGGCCATTTAGCAATTGAATAACTGGGGGACTGGACTTTAAGGGGTGTTAAAAATAGATAAAAATAGAAAAGGTTGAATTTCAGGGTTAAT
>LDAQ01000180.1 GCA_001028025.1 Faecalicatena fissicatena
CTTTCCATCGTCTTCACAGGCATCATCCCCAGCACCGGCAGGACAATGGTGCTGGCACCGATGGCAAACATGCTCTGTTTCCTGATATAGTGCCGGTTCATGCCGTCAAACTCCGCCTGTCTTGCAGGATCCCTATTCTTCTCCCAAAACAATGAGATATACAGCTTCAGCATATACGCCACAGTAAGCCCGCCGCTGATCAGGAACATCCACTCCACAAACACAAAAACCGGTGCCCCCGAGTACTCCACAATGCTCTCATGGAGCAGGGTCTTGCTGATATAGCCGTTCCACAGTGGGATTCCCCCGATTCCCAGGGCCCCCATAAGGAACGCGGCATTCAAAAACGGTTTCCCGCGGCCAAAGCCCCGGATCTCATTCAGATCCAGCTGGTGAATGTTCATAAAGACCACCCCGGCGGCCATGAATAAGACGAGCTTGATCAGGGAATGGTTCATCATGTGCAGGAAGGTCCCGTGCACCGCCAGTCCGTTTTCCGCCCCCAGCAGGCACTGCATCCCGGTCCCCACCAGGATAAAGCCGATCTGGGACATGGAGGAACAGGCCAGGGTGCGTTTTAAGTCCACTGAAAAAACCGCCAGCACCGCGCCCCCGAACATAGTCACCACGCCCAGAGCCAGGATCAGGCTGCCCCAT
>LDAQ01000181.1 GCA_001028025.1 Faecalicatena fissicatena
CCTGTATAAGGACCGGAAGATTCCGTACCGAACCGGTTCGCTGCCAAAGCTGGATGCCATTCTAGGGAAGGTGCTGGATAAAGGGGCAGGGTACCTCAAAAGGCAGGAGGAATCCGTATCCTATCGGTGGAAGCTGGGGACGCGGGCGCTGGAGAGAAGGGAAAGCCGGGATATGATCCGGTTCAGCCTGTCTTATGGGTTGCAGCTGGCGGGGATCGGGATGATCTTTATATTGGTGTATCTGCTGCTGTAAGGCCGGGGAATGAGAGGATAAGAAGATATACTGTCAGATCTTTTGAAAAAATAAACGGGGACTTCCCACTTAGGATAGATAGCAACTATAAAGAAGGAATATAAGAGAGAGGATTGGTATCAGAAGATGAAAGACCGAATTAAAAAGTTATCTCCCGAACAAATCAATCAATATCTGAACCGTATAGGGATGCAGCAAGTAGAAAAACTTACCAGAGAAACACTGGATGAACTGATTTATCGACATCAGTGTGCGATTGCGTTTGAAAATTTAGACAGCTATGATTTCCATATGGAGGTAAATCTTGACAGCGACTACCTGTTTCAGAAAATCATTCAGAGTCCCAGAGGCGGTTACTGTTTGGAACTGAACAGCTTATTTTACCGTCTGCTCCTTAGTCTTGGATATGATGCAAGACCCTGTTTTACCCGGGTTCTGCTGGGATCAGATGATTTAACACTGCCAATTGACCACAGAGGAACCCTTGTGAAGCTTGATGGCACAGAATATTTTTGCGACGTTGGTCTTGGCGGACCAATGCCGTCAGGGGCATTAAATATTGAAACCGTAGACTGGCAGACCTTTGGCGAAGAATCATTCCGCGTTGTTCCCTGCATGAAAGGCTGGCTTGCAATCCACCGCAAAACCCGCATAAGACAGGAAGCAGAACCGGAGAAAGAACAGGAAACCCAGAGAATAGAAGTCGTAATATCCGACATCGCATGCTTTGACAGCGATTTCCAATTCTTAAACTATTATAAATCGACCAATAAACGGGCCCTGTTCTGTGCACACCGGGTAATAAATCTGCGGATAGATGGAGGATACCGCATGATCAGAGACAATACATATAAAGAAGTAACACCACAGGGTGTAAAATTGGAAACCATTAATGGCCAGTTAGAACAATTATTAAAAGAAAAGTTTTATATAGAAATAAAACTGCCTGTGGCAGAATAAGGCGGCAAAACTTTTGATAAAGGTAAAGAGCAGTGACGAAAGAAATGGGCTGCTATCGGGCAGACCCAAAAGAAACCGCTTTATGGATAAAACGGGTGGACGGAAAACAGATTGCCACCCAATAGAAATTAAATATCTTATTGTGAACCGCAGAACTAGATGAGTCTGCGGTTCTTTTCATAGAAAGAGGATCAAAAGGAGAACCTTTCCCGTTGCCTGTACCTAGTATTTTTCTGGAACCCGAATATTGGCCGCATTATTAAACTGATATTTTTCTACCATGTACTTCTTTACTCGAACTAAAATATAGCGATAGCAATCTGCTATGCCATCTGCAAAGGAACCCGTATTACCTTCACTTAATTGCTGAAGCGCTGTAATGGCTTGTTTATTGAGATGCGGGAGTGTATATCTCCTGGACGGGTAATAAGTGAAATGATGTCCCCATTCAAGAAGATGACAGGTTTCAGATAATATAACATATAAAGGCTCTAAAGTAGTATGTTTTAATATGGCTTCAAAGATATCTGCTAAATAAATAGAACCTGGAGATGTAAATTTGTCTGCCAACTCGTCCAATTCTTTTCTGGTGAAACGCGGAGCCGCGGCTAAAGCAGCCGGACGAATAATTAACACCATTAGCTGCAGGGCATGAAGATAACGTAATGCCTTTTCAGCATAACCAGAATTGAGAACAAGCTGATGAATTCCGGTATCATCCGGTTCTATAACTATAGTACCTTTCCCGTTTAATGTTTTTACAAAACCTCTTTGTTCGAGTTCGGATAATGCCTTTCTGACTGTCGATATAGAGACATCGTACTGGCGGGCCAGCTGCTTTTCATATGGAAGGTACATTCCAACAGAATATTCTCCAAGGCCGATTTTTAGATTCAAGTCGTCAACAATTTTTGAGTGATAGTAATCCTGACCACGCATTGGATTCCACGAAAACAGTCTGCCAGTTTGTGCAGGACATTCAGGCATCGTGTCTGATAAGTATTTTAATGTACTTTCAATAGAATCCGTGAGTCTTTGATACATATTTGATAACTGGCTGTACTTTATGGATGGATCATCGCCTTTCAATATATCTATAATAACGCCGGTCACAGATGCAGATCCCTGTAAAAAGTGCTTTGAGAAATAGGGGCATTCTTCTGTAAAAAATGTAAGCTTATTGTAAAGACCGAACGTAGAATAGAGTTCGCTGAGCAAGGTATTACCACCTATTCTTAATATATCGTATCCCAAATTAGAAGGGGGGCGCCACCCACCGGCAGAAAGTCCTAATCGGGATACTTTCATAGCCTTCTTATAGTGAGGCATTATCTCCACATCACAGTTTTGTGAAGCAAAAACCTGAAGGGGAGGCATTATGAGGGCAAAGGTCTGATATACCTGTAATATACTTTCTTTTTGCTTCAAAATGTCAAAAAGAGAATCCGATGATCTGGGGGTATCTTTTCTTGAAACAACGATTGGTGCAAGACGAGGCTGAATTTCAATCAGTCCTTCTTCCCGTAATGCGTCAAAGACACGGTTAATTGTATATCTGCTTACATGAAATTGATCACATAACACTCTTGAAGATGGCAGGGAATTGCCTGGAAGTATCTGGCCCTCCAAAATACACTGTTTCATTTCGTTATATACAAAGGTAAATTTTGTTTCTTGTGGTTTCATAACTCGTCTCCTATCTTTCTCAATTATATCATGAAGAGCTGTTCTTGTCAGTATCAAAGCCACCAACCTATATGCACACCTGACCAATATGATTATTGCCAGTTTATAAAGATAACATTTATAATAAAACCGTAAAACTCGGGAGTTTGACAGTTGAA
>LDAQ01000182.1 GCA_001028025.1 Faecalicatena fissicatena
CCCTGAAATTCAACCAATTTTGATTATTTTGATTATTTTCTGCAGGCTAAATACACCTTACAATTTCTTACCGGCTAACCAGCCTCCTATTGTGCCGCAGTATGTTCCATGAATCTGGAGGGTCTCGGCTGATTCTGCCTCGTCGCCCTGTGGTAGATAAAGAATGCGATAACCGCGGTAATCAATTCTGAAGCCCAAAATGCATGCCACACACCTTCCGCGCCTAAAAAACGGCTGAAAAGAAAGGCGGCCGGTATGGTAATTACAGTATAGCGAAGCAGAGAAATTATCAGGGATGGAACACCCTTGCCAAGCCCCTCTAATGCTCCGGAAGATATAATCGAAACCGTGGAAACAATAAATCCCATGCTGATAATACGAAGCGCAGTTGTTCCCGCTGTTATGGTTTCACTGCTGGTCGTAAACAGGCTGATCAAAGGTGTGGAGAAGGCCAGACACAATACGGTTCCAAACACCATAATTATAACAGTTAAAGAAAGTGCCGTCATATAAATTTTCCTGACCCGCTTATGCTCACCTGCGCCATAATTATAACCGATCACGGGTCTCATTCCCTGTACAATTCCATTGGCAGGCATATACAAAAATGTCTGCAGTTTGTAATAAACCCCAAGCACTACTACATAAGCCTGAGAATAAGCCGCCAAAATGGTATTCAGAGATGAAATCAACAAGGAAGGCAGCGCCATATTCAGGGTTGCGGGTATGCCTATGGCATAAAGCCTCAGATTCATTTCTTTTTCAAAGGAAATATATTTCACTCCTATTTTTACAGAAATTGGTTTTATGAAATAATAACCAAGATAAATAACAAAGCTTAATGTTTGCCCGATACCAGTAGCTAAGGCGGCACCCCTGATGCCCATTTCAGGGAAAAAACCGATCCCGAAGATTAAGAGAGGATCTAATACAATATTTGCGATGCAGCCGCACAGCACACTAACCATTGCGATACTCATTTTGCCCACAGACTGGTATATCTTTTCAAAAGCCATCCCAAGCGCAATGATAATGGAAAAGCCAAATGCAATATTCGAATACTTTAATCCAAGATCAATTACCTGGATATCGGAAGTAAACATTTTTAAGAAGGCCGGCATGGCCGCAATACAGACAATGGTCAGCAGTACACCGTGCACCCCATTCAACAGCACTCCCTGCGTAGCTGCAGTATTGGCCTGCTCTTGTTTCTGCGCTCCCAGGCAGTATGAAATCACCGCATTAATTCCTATGGAAAACCCGATCGTAACCGCATTAATAAAATTTTGTACCGGAAATACCAGTGAGAGTGCGGTCATGGCATTCTCACTGATTTTGGCCACAAAAAAACTGTCAACGATATTGTAAAGTGATGCGACTGTCATGGATAAAATCATGGGCATTGACATGGACAATAACAGTGGCAGGATTGGTTTTTCTTTCATAAAAGTTTGTTTCATATTCAGGACTCCTCTTTGTTTATTAATTGAACATTGGTGATCTTAAACTGTAAAATAAGAATAAAGTTTCACTTGAACTCCCCACGCCTGCGGCGGTCGCATCGCGACATCTACCTCTTACGCCGCAGTGCGCATCCCGCCGGGAGGGCTTTTTATTTTATAGGACGCATTTTCCTATGAAATAAAAAAACCACGCAACTATTCCCGAAGAATAGTTGCGTGGCGAAAAGTATAAGTCACCAAAGATCCACGCGCGTCTGAACATCAGACGATTTGTATAGGAATTGTAACAGAAAAATACTTCGATGTCAATATAGGAAAAAACTTGAGTTTCCG
>LDAQ01000183.1 GCA_001028025.1 Faecalicatena fissicatena
TTCTTTTTCATAATTTTCCTTCCTCTCTTCTGTACCTTTACACCACATTTATGTTAAGCCATCTGGCGTAACATCAAATTATATTCAAATTATTTTCGGAAACATCGAAATACACTGTTACATTGCTGGGCTGATTACTTCCCAGCAGTTCGCCCCATTCTTCCCAGGTTCCTCCATAATAGATATTCTCCAGATCAGTAAAACGATCAAAAAAATTAGATGGTATTTTAGATATCGTATCAGGAATATACATGTTTTTTGTGAACTCATTATAGTTATCATTGCTGCTCAATTCACTTATACCATCAGGGATTACAACACTCTCAGCGCTGTTCAGATCATATTTTGCAGTTCTTGCAGTGACCAGATCAGCGGCATATGATAATATAGGGAAAATTAAAAAGGCAGCTATAATCGTTGCAACTATGTAAAAACAGATATTGGATATTTTCCAGTGCTTTTGATCGGTGTTAACCTTGCGAACTTCCATTTGGAATTTCCTCCCTCGTGGTTATGATCTATTATTATGCGACTCTATGTAATCATCAAAGTTGTATTTTAATATTTTATCAAGACAAGTGTTTTTTTCAATAAATGAGAACTTGAGCTTTTTACTTTTCTTATGTGCTTTATCAAAAGGTATTTGACAATTTTGCATAATTTCTTCAGGCGAACAGATACCAGTGGTTTTAAGTATGATATCTGGAGATGTAAAGTAGTAAGCGAATGTTTCAAAATCGTCTCCATCTTTACATGCAATTGTAAAAAGAGTAGAGCTGTTTACTTCTCCCAACTCAATTCCAGCCAAAATACCAGAAAGACACCAGCGGATTATTGGATCTGAACTTTGATCATTAAAAAATAC
>LDAQ01000184.1 GCA_001028025.1 Faecalicatena fissicatena
ATGGACGGCTTCCGGGGAATCTACGGGGTGGTTGCGGCATTTATGTGGATGATGACCATCGTGTTTTCCCGGGAGTATTTCGGGCATTACCGGAACCGGAACCGCTATTACCTGTTCCAGCTGGTCACCCTGGGGGCGACCATCGGGGTCTTTCTTTCCGCGGATTTATATACGACTTTTATCTTTTTTGAAATCATGTCCTTTACCTCCTACGTGTGGGTGGCACAGGACGAAAGGAAAGAATCCTTAAGGGCGGCCCAGACCTACCTGGCGGTGGCGGTCATCGGGGGGCTGGTGCTGCTGATGGGGCTCTTTCTGCTCTATACGTCCGTGGGGACCCTGGAGATCGGGGCGCTCTTTGAGGCCTGCAGAAACTTCCCGGATAAAAGGATGCTCTACATTGCCGGAGGCTGCATGCTGTTCGGCTTCGGGGCAAAGGCGGGCGCTTTCCCGCTGCATATCTGGCTGCCCAAGGCCCATCCTGTGGCACCGGCACCGGCATCGGCGCTGCTGTCCGGGATTCTGACCAAGGCGGGCGTGTACGGGATCCTGATCATCAGCTGCTACATGTTCTACGGGGACGAAAAATGGGGCAGCCTGATCCTGGC